>NZ_AP028136.1:0-626869 GCF_030297555.1 Polynucleobacter sp. HIN5
TTAAGACTCGCTACAATCAAATCCTAAATTTCGTATGAGCAAACCTGATCTACCACCCCTTCTTATACACCCGAATCCGCTTGGTTTTTGGGACTTGGCATTGGAAACTCTGGCCAAGGAGCTTTCCCCACAACAATTCAAGACCTGGATTCAACCCCTTAAAATAAGGGGTTATGACGAAAGTGAGCGATTACTATTAATTGGGGCGCCAAACCCATTTAAGCTTGATTGGATTAAGCGTACCTTCTCTTCAAGACTTCATGAAATTGCCTCCTCTTATTATGGGAGCCCTATTAACCTTCAATTTACGCTCGGCGCTGATTCATCAAAAGGTGTTGCCAAAGCACCCAGTCCGGGCGCGAACCCAGAAGCATTGGTGGAAGAGGTTGGTCCCCGCTCCTCACCAGACCCCGCATTGAATCCAGGGAATTTAGAGGTTGAGTTTGAGGAAGGGCCCGAGACCAACCTCGGGGCCGTGCTTGCTGATCGAGAACACTCCAAACTGAATCCCGGTCTTACCTTTGAAAGCTTCGTCACCGGCAAAGCGAATCAGTTGGCGCGCGCCGCATCCATACAGGTTGCCCACAACCCCGGGGCGTCCTATAACCCCATGTTCTTGTATGGTGGTGTTGGTCTTGGCAAAACACACCTAATCCATGCGATTGGTAATCATCTTCTCAAAGAGAGGCCGGACGCCAAGATTCGGTATATCCATGCTGAACAATATGTGTCGGATGTGGTTAGGGCCTATCAACAAAAGGCGTTTGATCGGTTTAAGCGTTATTACCACTCTCTAGACCTGTTGCTAATTGATGACATTCAATTTTTTGGTGGAAAATCGCGCACTCAAGAAGAGTTCTTTTATGCCTTTGAGGCCCTTATCAGCAATGGGGCTCAAGTAATTATTACCAGCGATACCTATCCAAAAGAGATGGAGGGCATCGATGAGCGCCTAATTTCCCGGTTTGATTCTGGGCTAACCGTGGCCATTGAGCCGCCGGAACTAGAAATGCGGGTCGCTATTTTGATGAAAAAAGCGGCAATTGAGGGCATTCCAATGAGCGAAGATGTTGCGTTTTTTGTCGCCAAACACTTGCGCTCCAATATTCGTGAGCTCGAAGGGGCGCTAAGAAAGATCCTGGCTTACGTTCACTTTCACGGCAAAGAAGTCAATATTGAGGTGGCTCGCAGCGCGCTTAAAGATCTTTTGTCGATCCAAAATCGACAAATTTCAGTTGAAAGCATCCAAAAAACGGTTGCTAACTTTTACAACATCAAGGTTGCCGACATGTATTCCAAAAAGCGCCCGGCCAACATTGCCCGTCCCAGGCAAATTGCAATGTTTATCGCGAAGGAATTAACCCAAAAAAGCTTGCCTGAAATTGGTGAGCTCTTTGGTGGTAGAGACCACACCACGGTTTTACATGCGGTTCGCAAAATTACCGAGGAGCGCCAGCACGACTCACACCTTAACCACGAGTTGCATGTTCTCGAGCAAAGCTTAAAAAACTAAGCTGTGGATAAGCCTGTGGACGGCCCGTGGGATAAGCGTGTTAATTGGTGTTTAATAGATTTGTGAATAGGTGGTTCGGTTTTTGTAATGTGAGCCTTGTTCACAATTTATTCATGGGTTATACCGCACTTATCCACACCAATATTTCTCGAAAAGAGCTTGATTTCACTATAAAATTTAACCTATCAACAGAAAAAGACGCCCTTATTATTACTACGATATAAATATAAAAAGGAATTAAAGAATAATGCAGCTAATCAACGCGACCCGAGATGAATTATTAAAGCCTTTACAGGTGGTCAGTGGCATTGTTGAGCGTCGGCACACGTTAGCGATCTTAGCAAATTTACTCTTTAAGAAAACAGGGTCCTCGGTATCTTTTGTTTCTACGGACATTGAGATACAAATTACAACCAAGGCGAATTTTGGGGTTGGTGATGGCGATGTCACTACAACGGTTGGCGCTCGGAAGATTTTGGATGTTCTGCGAGCCCTACCCGAGGGTCCCGTCAGTCTTAATCTCAAAGATAACAAGATGGTGGTGCAAAGCGGTAAGAGTCGTTTTTCTCTTCAAACTTTAGCTGCTAACGAGTTTCCGGTCATGCAATCCCACTCTGAGGTCCATTCAAGCTGGGGTATGAGTCAAAGAAAATTCCGCCAACTTATTAGTCAAGTTTATTTTGCGATGGCTCAGCAGGATATCCGCTATTACCTAAATGGAATGCTTTTGGTTGTGGAAGGGAAAGATGTGATTGCGGTTGCAACCGATGGTCATCGCTTGGCTTACAGTCATATTGAGCTTGATGCAAGCCCCACCGGCAATGGTCAAAAGCAAGAAGTTATTATTCCTCGTAAAACAATTTTAGAGTGCCAGCATTTATTGCAGGATACGGACGAGCTGGTTGATATCAGTATTAGCAACAATCAAATCAAGTTTAATTTTGGCGATATTGAATTAATTTCAAAGTTAGTTGAAGGCAAGTTTCCGGATTATCAGCGCGTGATTCCCAAAGGGCACAAAAACTCCCTTTCTATAAACCGCGAAACTTTACAAGCCGCGTTACAGCGAGCCGCTATTTTGACAACCGAGAAATTCAAAGGCGTTCGATTTTCATTAACAAACAATAAAATTACTATACAGTCCACAAATGCTGAACAAGAAGAGGCTCAAGAGGAAATAGAAACTAAATATAGTGGTGATGCTGTCGATATCGGTTTTAACGTTAGCTACCTTCTTGATGTTTTGGCCAACATTAAAAACGAAGAAATTCAAATTAGTCTTGGGGATGCCAATAGTAGCGCTGTTATTACATTACCTGGATCGGAGGCATTTAAGTACGTTGTAATGCCGATGCGCATCTAAGTCTTGCTGTCTTTGTAAGTTCAAACTAGAAAATTCATGTCTTTAGAAAATCAAACCAATGAGCAGTACGGCGCCTCATCCATTCAAATCTTGGAGGGGTTGGAGGCGGTACGTAAGCGACCAGGAATGTACATTGGCGACACTTCCGATGGAACCGGTTTACATCACTTGGTATTTGAGGTTCTTGATAATTCGATTGATGAGGCGCTAGCGGGCTACTGTACCGAAATATCGGTTGTGATTCATACCGATAACTCTATTTCTATCATCGACAATGGCCGAGGCGTTCCTACCGGCATTAAATTTGATGATAAACATGAGCCCAAGCGTAGCGCTGCCGAAATCGTAATGACAGAGCTTCATGCAGGCGGCAAATTTGATCAGAACTCTTATAAGGTATCCGGCGGGCTTCACGGTGTCGGAGTTAGTTGCGTAAACGCTCTCTCAAAATGGTTACGCTTGACCATTCGACGCGACGGTAGAGTTCATCACATGGAGTTTGCTCGCGGCGTTGTTCAAAACCGAAACATCCAAACAGAAAATGGGGTTGAGATTTCCCCAATCTCGATCACGGGGGAAACGGATCTGCGTGGCACAGAGGTTCATTTTCTGGCAGATGAAGAGATTTTCGGCAACATTGAGTATCACTATGAAATTCTCGTAAAGCGAATACGTGAGCTTTCGTTCTTAAATAACGGGGTTCATATTCGCCTTGTTGATCAACGCAGCGGCCAGGAAGAGGACTTCGCTTTTTCGGGCGGTGTGCGGGGTTTTGTGGAGTACATCAATCAAACAAAAACCGTCTTACACCCAAACATCTTTCATGCATTAGCTGAGCGCCCGTCGGACCTTGGCGGTCAAATTACCGTTGAGGTTGCGATGCAATGGAATGATGGTTATAACGAACAAGTTTTGTGTTTCACAAACAACATCCCTCAGCGCGATGGCGGCACTCACCTAACAGGCCTGCGTGCGGCAATGACCCGTGTCATCAACAAATACATTGATGAAAATGAGGTTGCAAAAAAGGCAAAGGTTGAAATTTCTGGTGACGATATGCGGGAGGGGCTTACCTGCGTTCTCTCCGTTAAGGTGCCGGAGCCAAAATTTTCAAGCCAAACCAAAGATAAGTTGGTATCAAGTGAGGTTCGCGGCCCCGTTGAAGAGGTGGTTGCGCAGGCGCTTGCAGAATATTTAGCCGAAAAACCGCAAGACGCAAAAATTTTATGTGGCAAGATTGTTGATGCTGCGAAAGCGCGCGAAGCTGCCCGCAAGGCTCGTGAAATGACCCGCCGCAAAGGCGCTCTCGATGGCATTGGTCTCCCCGGTAAGCTTGCGGATTGTCAGGAAAAGGATCCCGCTAAATCAGAATTATTTATTGTTGAGGGTGACTCCGCCGGCGGCTCAGCCAAACAGGGACGCGACCGAAAATTTCAGGCGATCTTACCCCTTAAGGGCAAGATCTTAAATGTTGAAAAAGCGCGTTTTGACAAGATGCTGGGTAGCCAAGAGGTGGTTACTTTAATTACGGTTTTGGGTACCGGGATTGGTGCCGAAGAATATAAAGCCGATAAATTGCGCTATCACCGGATCATCATCATGACCGACGCCGACGTGGATGGCAGCCACATCCGCACACTGCTCTTAACCTTCTTTTATCGCCAAATGCCAGAATTGATTGAGCGCGGACATGTCTATATTGCTCAGCCCCCGCTCTATAAGGTTAAGTTTGGTAAAAGCGAACAGTACATTAAGGACGATGCCGAACTAAATCAGTTATTGTTCAAAATTGCCCTTGAGCAGGCTTTTATTGAAACTCCGGTAGGAAAAAAGATCTCCGGCCAAGAGTTAGAGGGCCTTGCGAAGCACTATCAAAACATTCAGGCGGTGGTTGATCGACTATCAAGAACAATGGATGAAGATGCTCTTAGGGCCGTGGCTGCGGGCGTAAGCCTTAATTTTGATACAGAGGCTTTAGCCAAAGATTCCGCGCAACGCCTGCGAGAGGCGTTTTCACAAAATACGAATCCTCTTTCGACCCCTACCGATATTGTGGTTCAAAAGGAAGAAAGAACGGAGCGCTATCGACTTCTGTTGTCCAAACGCGTTCACGGGAATTTAAAAATTTCGGTGATTAGCTCTGATTTTGTCGCAAGCGATGATTATCAAAGCCTAATGAATGCCGCCTTGTCACTTTCTGGAAAAGTTCCTCCAGGCAGCCGCGTGCGGCGCGGAGATCCTGAGAAATCAAATAAGGAGAGTGTGGTTGCTGATTTTCGTGGGGCGTTTGAGTGGTTGCTTTCCGAGGCTGAGCGTTCCATCAGTCGCCAGCGTTATAAGGGCTTGGGTGAAATGAACCCCCAACAGCTTTGGGAAACCACTATGGACGCAAGCACCAGAAGGCTGTTGCGCGTTCAAATCGAAGACGCCATCATGGCCGATCAGGTCTTTACAACCCTAATGGGCGACGAGGTTGATCCTCGACGTGCTTTTATTGAAAAGAACGCTTTAATCGCACGCAATTTAGATATCTAATCCCATGAAAAAAAACAAAGCCCCGAAAACCGTGGCGAAATCATCTATTGCGGTTAAAAACTCAAAAATCCATGGACGCGGAGTTTTTGTAAAAAAAGAAATTGCAAAGGGTTCAGCCATTATTGAGTACATTGGAGAGCGCATTAGTTGGAAAGAGGCCCTGCGTCGCCACCCTCACGATCCAGAGCAGCCGAACCACACTTTTTATTTCTCGTTGGAAGATGGTCGGGTCATTGATGCAAACGTTGGCGGTAATGCAGCTCGCTGGATTAATCATTCCTGTAAACCAAATTGCAAAGCCGACGAAATCGTGGTCGATGGTGAGGGCCGCGTTTTTATTTTTGCAAAGCGTAATCTTCTTCCTGGCGAAGAGCTTTTCTATGATTATTCGTTAAATTTGGACGAAAAGCCCACTAAAAAGTTACTGAAGGAATACGCCTGTCATTGTGGCAATAAAAAGTGCCGAGGCACGATGCTCGACATCGATTGATCGGTTGTCGATATGTTGTTTGTTTCCATTCAAGAGCTAGAGGCCGCCATCAATTATTGGCGCTCTCAGTCGCCCTCTAGGGGTGACGAACTGATTTTGTCTAAAGAGGCCAGTGCATTAGCAAAGCCCTATGCGCTCATGATTATCCAAGGTGCGCAACGAATCCCACTGGATATGCTCGATGAGGTTTGTAAAGAGTCGCTTGCCAAGTTTGTAGCCTGGAAGTCACAGGCTAGGTAACTATCTATTTTTTTAAGCTATACCGTGGAAACAGTAGTCGATTTCAGTTCTTATGTGTGGCTTTTGCTGCTGGTGGCGGCCTTTGCCTCGGGCTTGGTTGATGCAATTGCTGGTGGCGGGGGGCTAATACAGGTGCCAGCCTTATTTTCCGCCTACCCAGATGCTCACCCGGCAACCCTTTTGAGTGCCAACAAAGTGTCTTCGATTGGCGGAACAATCAATGCAGCAAGGCGTTATTTGCGCCACGCAAGGTTACCTTGGAACATTTTAGGCCCAGCCATCATTGCTGGATTTATTGGTGCGCTATTGGGCGCACTGGCAGTTAGTGTTTTTCCGCCTGAGCCCCTTCGAAAGGCTTTGCCATTTATGTTGGCGATCTTACTCGCCTACACTTGGTTTGCCCCGAGCATGGGGCTTGAGAATCGCCCTGCTAACAAAATAGGCCGTCATGAGGTCCCCAAGGCGGTGGTGATGGGGCTGGTCATAGGATTTTATGATGGGTTCTTTGGCCCGGCAACCGGAAGTTTTTTTCTGTTTGCTTTTGTGCGAATCTTTTATTTTGACTTTTTGCACGCTTCTGCGGCGACCAAATTAGTTAATGTCACCACCAATCTGGCCACCATCATCATGCTTACAAGCCTCGGCTTTATTGATTGGCCCCTTGGTTTGAGCCTAATGGTAGCCAATATTCTTGGTAGTCAAGTGGGGAGCATGTTGGCAATTGCACATGGCAGCCAATTTGTTCGGAAAATATTCTTAATTGTGGTGCTGGCCCTCATTGCTAGATCAGCCTATTCAGCATTTTTTTCTAATTAAATCAATAGCTTGTCTTCTTAAGGCACATCCAGCCCCCAGATTGTTTCACGTGAAACAGTAAAAATGCTATGATCAACGCCCTAATTGGGTAAATCCATGCTTTATTTCAAGAAATTTGATGTGATTGTGGTCGGCGGCGGTCATGCTGGTACCGAAGCCGCGCTCGCGTCTGCTCGCAGGGGATCAAACACCCTTTTAATAACTCACAGCATTGAAACGCTGGGGGCAATGAGCTGTAACCCGTCAATTGGGGGTATTGGTAAAGGCCACTTAGTGAAGGAAATCGACGCCTTGGGCGGCGCCATGGCCGCCGCAACCGATGAGGCTGGCATTCAATTCCGAATTTTGAATTCAAGCAAGGGCCCAGCGGTTCGTGCAACGCGGGCGCAAGGCGATCGTATTTTATATAAGGCTGCCATTCGTCGGCGCCTCGAGAACCAAGCAAACCTCACCCTATTTCAGGCCGCCGTTGATGATTTAATTGCTGTCGGCGATCAGGTTCGGGGGGTTAGAACCCAGAGCGGCCTTCAGTTTGAAGGAAAAAGTGTTGTATTGACCGCGGGAACTTTTTTGGATGGAAAAATTCATATTGGCCTAACGAACCACAGCGGAGGCCGTGCCGGAGACCCTGCCGCAACCACCCTTTCGGCCCGCTTAAAAGAGTTGAAATTGCCTCAGGGGCGCCTAAAAACCGGTACCCCGCCCCGCATTGATGGTAGGACTATGGATTTCTCTGTCATGCAAGAACAAGCGGGCGACTTAGATCCCATTCCATGTTTTTCATTTATGGGCAGACCTGAACAACACCCCCCCCAGGTGCCGTGTTGGATCACCCATACCAATAGCCAGACACACGACATTATTCGCTCCGGATTGGATCGTTCACCGATGTATACGGGCGTGATCGAGGGAGTTGGCCCGCGCTACTGCCCTTCTATTGAAGATAAGATTCATCGCTTTGCTGCCAAAGAGAGTCACCAAATCTTCCTGGAGCCGGAGGGCTTAACAACCAACGAGTTTTACCCCAATGGAATTTCAACCAGTCTGCCGTTTGATATTCAAATGGCTCTAGTCCGCAGTATTCGTGGGCTTGAGAACGCAGATATCGTCCGCCCAGGGTATGCCATCGAGTATGACTATTTTGACCCGCGGCAGCTGAAGCACAGCTTAGAAACCAAGGCGATTGGCGGCTTATTTTTTGCTGGGCAGATTAATGGAACAACTGGCTATGAAGAGGCCGCGGCCCAGGGTTTGCTCGCCGGGATCAATGCAAGCCTGTTGGCGGGGGGCCAGGAGCCCTGGCTGCCAAAAAGAAGCGAGTCATATATTGGCGTTTTGGTTGACGATTTAATTACAAGGGGCGTTCAAGAGCCCTATCGAATGTTCACCAGTCGCGCCGAGTATCGTTTAAGTTTGCGCGAGGACAATGCCGATGCAAGACTTACTGAAATTGGACGGAGTCTTGGTCTCGTGGGCGATGAGCAGTGGGAGTTTTTTCAACGAAAGCAGGAGCATGTTTCACGTGAAACATTACGCCTGCGCTCCTTCCGGGTTGGCCCAAAACATCACACTGCTCAACAGCTGGAGGCTTTTCTAGGCCAAGCTTTGGCACACGAGTGCAGCTTAGCGGAGGTCTTAAGACGTCCCGAGGTTGACTACCGCTCTCTGATTCGGGTTGATCCTGTTTTTACGCAGAACTCCCCAAGTCTTGAAGACCCTCACCTAGAGCGTCAGGTTTTTGACCAAGTCGAGGTTTCGATTAAATATGAGGGCTATATTGAGCGGCAACGAATTGAAATCGAGCGCCATGAGCATTACGAAACCCTTCGTTTGCCCGGGGATTTGGACTATTCCTTGGTTAAGGGCCTATCGGTTGAGGTTTGGCAAAAGCTAAACTTGCATCAACCTGAAACCCTCGGCCAGGCTTCGCGCATTTCTGGGGTAACGCCCGCCGCCATCTCATTACTTTTGGTTCACTTAAAAAAGGGTATTGGAAAAACCCAACTATTGTCATGAGTCTTGAGGTTGATGAGGGCCTAAAAGCAGCGGGCTTGTTCCCCCAAGAGGCTGCTGCGATGCAATATTTTCTAGCTGAGCTGCTGCGCTGGAATCGGGTCCATAATCTCACCGCTATTGATGAAACGGAGGCGGCATTTCATTTGCATCTGATTGATTCAATTGTTGTTTTGCCGATCTTGCGGCGGTATTTGCAAACACCCTTGCGGGTCAATGAGGCACCGATTCAAATTGCTGATTTGGGGTCGGGGGGCGGTCTACCGGGCATACCCTTGGCCATTCTTCAGCCCGCTTGGGTTTTTAGTCTAATTGAGGCGAGCAAGAAAAAAGCCGCTTTTCTGCAACATGTTCGTGGTGGCTTGGGCCTTAGTCATCTTCAGGTTATGTCAAGTCGAGTTGAGAATGTCGCCCAGACCCATCGGGCATTTTTTGATGCCATTACTGCAAGAGCATTTACGCGCCTTAATAGGCTGCTTGATCTATCGGCCCCTTTATTAAAATCATCCGGTTTTGTATTTGCGATGAAGAGTCAACAAAGCGAAGAAGAAATTTCAGAGGTATCGAGCAAAGACTGGACGCTTCTTGAGGAGTGCCAGCTCTCTTTGCCTGGGCAAGCGCTTGATCGCCGACTCTTAGTTTTTCAATATCAACAATAAATATTATGGCCAAAACATTCTGCATTGCAAACCAAAAGGGCGGGGTAGGAAAAACAACCACCGCAGTTAATTTGGCTGCCGGGTTGGTTGCTCAAAGACAGCGCGTGCTTTTGGTGGATTTGGACCCCCAGGGAAATGCAACTATGGGCTCAGGTATTGATAAGTCGACGATTAAAAGCGGCGTTTATCACGTGTTGATTGGGATTGCCTCCGCAAGTGAGGCAATCCAGTTCGCATCAGAATCTGGCTATAGCGTTTTGCCTGCAAATCGAGAATTGGCTGGTGCAGAAGTTGAGTTGGTTGATTTGGAAGGTCGCGAGGCAAGACTAAAAAACGCACTAAATGAGGTTGCCGATCAATACGATTTCATATTGATCGATTGCCCTCCCGCACTGTCTTTATTAACCCTCAATGGTTTGTGTGCAGCGAATGGCGTAGTGGTCCCCATGCAGTGCGAATACTTTGCTCTAGAGGGGCTTTCTGATTTGGTTAATACCATCAAACAAGTACATGCCAACTTAAATCCAGACTTAAAAATCATTGGGCTTCTGAGGGTCATGTTTGATACCCGAGTTACCTTACAACAACAGGTTTCCGAACAGCTCAATACGCACTTTGGCGACAAAGTGTTTAAAACAATTATTCCGCGCAATGTGCGCTTAGCTGAAGCCCCCTCCTTTGGTTTGCCAGGCGTAATTTTTGACAAATCATCTCGAGGCGCACAGGCCTATATTGAGTTTGCGGGTGAAATGGTTCAACGAATTAAAACGATGTAGGTGAACGATGAGTGTAAATAAAAAAAAGGGATTGGGGCGTGGCCTCGACGCATTATTGGGCGCCAGTAGCAAAGCAGATAAAGCAGGCTTTGTTGCTGATAAGGTATTGCAGTCGCTACCGCTGCAGCGTTTGCAAGCGGGCAAATACCAGCCTCGTACGATCATGGCCGATGAGCCCCTTAAAGAATTGGCCGATAGCATTCGAGAGCGCGGTGTGATGCAGCCCCTTTTGGTTCGTGAAATTGATGATGGGCGTTACGAGATTATTGCGGGCGAACGACGTTTTCGAGCCGCAACACTTGCGGGCCTTGATGAGGTGCCCGTGCGAATTTTGGAGGTCGACGATCAGGCCGCCGCCGCCATTGCTCTGATTGAGAATATGCAGCGGGAGGACCTAAATCCGCTTGAAGAGTCTCGTGGACTATCTCGTCTGATCCATGAATTTAGTTTTACTCATGAGCAGGCCGCAAAGGCTGTGGGCAAATCGAGGAGCGCCATTACCAATCTGCTTCGCTTATCGCAACTTTCAGGTGCGGTTCAAGCAATGCTTTTGTCTGGCGATTTGGATATGGGCCATGCAAGGGCACTTTTGACCCTGCCAGGCGCAAGTCAAGTTGCCTTGGCCCAAAAAATTATTGCTCAAGGCCTCTCGGTTCGTGAGGCAGAGCGATTGGCGAGTTCGGCGGCCCTGGTGGCCGGTGATCTATCTCGCAAGGCCTCCGTAAAAGGAAAATCAAGGCACCCGATTAGCCAAGACCAAGATTACAAGCGCCTTGCTCAAACCTTGGCTGATTTAGTTGGTCTGGAAGCAGTTTTTAAGACCAACAAGAAGGGCGGGGAGCTGCGTTTTTACTTTAGTCACTTTGATGAGCTTGATTCCCTATTAAAAAAATTGGAAATTACCGACCATTCCTAATAAAAGTGTCTAAATTAATTGATATTTTCTAGGGTAAATACTAAAATATTGAGGCTTAATTGATTCCCAAAAAAAATCAATCAGCGCCATCGCAATCTTGGGATGTGCTTGACGAGCAAGAAAATGCTTTCAAGGTGTACTCCAGAGAAGAAATGGATGCTCTGAAAAGGGCGAACCGAAAGGCCTTCTTCTCTTTGTCGCCCTGGGCAATTATTGGCTTTCAAGTAGCAACAACGCTTGCAATGGCAATGGTTTGGTTTGTTTTTGCGAACCCACAAGAGTCGAGACTTTGTTTTTTTTCAGCTCTTTTGGGTGGATTTATTGGATTTTTCCCTGCGACGCTGTTTGCGCTCCGTTTGAGCGTTAGCAAGAAGCAAAGAAATCAGAGTCCAGGAAGTCTGTTAGCGGCAGTGGTTTCTGGCGAGTTTATAAAGATTGCCGGAACGATTGCTTTGTTTGTGTGGGTTGCTTTGAGCATCCCAGATCTGCAGTGGATACCGTTGCTGGTCACTTACTTGGTCACACTTAAGTGCTATTTACTTGCGTGGCTTTGGCGGTGAGCAGCTTTTTTAGTAACAATAGGAATTGCTAAACGATGGCAAGCGCAGCGCACGGGGCTTCAAGCGAACCCTTAACACCCACAGCATATATTGCTGAGCATTTGCAAAATCTTAATAATATTGGTGGTGCTCAGCCGTCGATTATTGACTTCAGCGTAATTAATCTTGATACACTTTTTTGGACCCTGATCATGGGGCTCTTGGCAGTCGGTTTTTTATTGATTGCAGCAAGACGCGCTACACCTGGTGTCCCGGGTCGATTTCAGGCCTTGGTTGAGATGTTAGTTGAAATGGTTGAGACTCAATCCAAGAGCATTGTGCATGGTGACCGAAGCTATATCGCTCCTCTCGCCCTCTTTGTTTTTTGCTGGATTGTGCTTCTCAACACCCTTGATTTGGTTCCTGTTGATTGGGTTGTCGGAGTAAATCATTTCTTAGAAAACTTTGGAATTCATGTTCCTCATCATAAGTTGGTACCAACCACCGACTTAAACGCAACCCTAGGAATGTCGTTCGCCGTTCTTCTTCTAGTCTTCTTTTACAGCTTCAAAATAAAAGGCGTTGGTGGCTTTGTGCACGAGCTTTTATCGGCCCCATTTGGAGCCAAATGGTATTTGGCTCCCTTTAATTTGATTTTGAACATTATTGAGTACATTGCAAAAGGCGTATCTTTGGGGATGCGGCTGTTTGGAAACATGTACGCGGGCGAATTGATTTTCTTATTAATTGCTCTGTTAGGGAGTATTTGGACGTTTAGTTTGGACTTGAGTGCTTTAGGTTTGGTTGGACATGTGATTGCTGGGTCTGCCTGGGCCATCTTTCATATTTTGGTCATTCTTTTGCAGGCTTTTATTTTTATGATGTTGACATTGGTCTACATCGGTCAGGCACATAGCCATCATTAATTTTTATTTTTTACACACTTAAACTTTAGGAGTTAACAACATGCAAGAATTTCTCGCAAACATTCAAGGCCTTACTGCAATCGGTATCGGTTTGATCATTGGCCTTGGCGCATTAGGCGCTTGTTTGGGTATTGGATTGATGGGCGGAAAGTTCATTGAGGGTGCTGCACGCCAACCTGAGTTAATGAATGAACTTCAAACCAAAATGTTCTTATTGGCTGGTCTGATTGACGCGGCTTTCCTCATCGGCGTTGGTGTTGCGATGCTGTTCGCATTTGCCAACCCATTACTTGCTGTTATTAAGTAATTTAGTTGTGGGTCGATGACCCATCACTGCAACAAGTTTTGAAAGGAATATCGTGAATTTAAACGCGACTTTATTCGCGCAAATGATCGTTTTCTTCGTCTTATGGTGGGTCGTGGCGCGATTTGTGTGGCCCCCATTGGTGAAGGCGCTCGATGAGCGGGCCTCTAAAGTGGCAGAAGGTCTTGCTGCAGCTGAGCGGGGAAAATTAGATCTTGAAAGTGCGACGAAAAAGGCAGAAGAGGCAATGAGTTCCGCTCGCCAAGAGAGTATTCAGCGTGTTGCGGAAGCTGAAAAGCGCGCTCAATTGGCGGCCGAGGAAATTAAAGCAAATGCCCAAGCGGAAGCCGCACGAATTATTGCGCAGGCTAAGGCTGACGCAGAACAACAAGTGGGCAAGGCTCGCGACGAGCTGCGCCAACAGGTTGCTAGTTTGGCTGTCAGGGGTGCGGAGCAAATTTTGCGACGCGAGGTTGATCCTAAGGCGCATGCGGCACTGCTTGACCAACTAAAGGCAGAACTTTAAATGGCTGACATTGCCACCATTGCCCGCCCTTATGCTGAGGCCTTGTTTGCAAGTGCCAAGCCAAATGATTTGTCATCATGGGAAAAGCAGCTCGATGAGCTTGCCAAATATTTGGAAAACAACGAGCTTGCAACGCTCGTCAGTAATCCAAAATTAGGTGCCGACGATCTTGCCAAGTTGGTTTTGAGTTTTCTTAAATCAAAGCCCGATGAGTCAATGAGTGCCTTTATTAAGCTTTTGGCCAATAATCATCGCCTAATTATTTTGCCTGAGATTGCTAAGCAATTTACGGCGATGAAGAATAAAAGCGAGGGTGCTGCAGAGGCTCTCATTACCTCAGCCTTCCCTCTCGAGGGCGCCGCTTTGAATGATTTACTTGTTGCCCTAAAAAAACGTTTTGGTGGAAAAGAATTGCGCCCAACGGTAGTGATCAATCCTAATTTAATTGGCGGGGTACGCGTCCAAGTGGGCGACGAGGTTTTGGATGGCTCCGTAAGAGCCCAACTTGGCCACTTGCACGATCGGTTGATTGCTTAACGCAGGGACTTATTAAGAATATTCGATTTATATCTAGGAGTAATTGATGCAACTAAACCCTTCCGAGATCAGCGAACTGATCAAAAGCCGAATTAACGAATTAGGCGTTGATTCAAAGATTCGTAATGAGGGAACCGTGATTTCGGTAACCGACGGTATTTGCCGAATTTATGGTTTATCTGGAGTTATGCAAGGAGAGATGCTCGAGTTTCCTGGCGGCACCATTGGTTTGGCATTGAATCTAGAGCGCGACTCCGTCGGTGCCGTGGTATTGGGTGAATACACTCACATTAAAGAAGGAGACGCCGTTAAATGTACCGGCCGCATTCTTGAAGTTCCAGTTGGACCAGAACTGCTCGGTCGAGTTGTTAATGCACTTGGTCAGCCTATCGATGGCAAGGGCCCTGTAAATACTAAGCTGACAGACTTTATTGAAAAAGTCGCTCCCGGCGTGATTGCTCGTCAATCAGTTAGTCAACCGTTGCAAACTGGCCTAAAAGCGATTGATGCGATGGTGCCGATTGGCCGCGGTCAGCGCGAGCTCATTATTGGCGATCGTCAAACTGGTAAAACCGCCGTTGCTGTGGATGCCATCATTAATCAAAAGGGTAAGGGCGTTTACTGTATTTATGTTGCGATCGGCCAGAAGGCATCGACAATTGCGAACGTGGTTCGCAAGTTGACCGAACTTGGTGCGATGGAATACACCATTGTGGTTGCAGCAAGCGCATCGGAATCGCCCGCGATGCAGTATTTATCCGCTTACGCTGGTTGCACCATGGGTGAGTATTTCCGTGATCGCGGTGAAGATGCCCTGATTATTTATGACGACTTAACTAAACAGGCTGTTGCTTATCGTCAAATTTCGCTTCTGCTACGTCGTCCACCCGGTCGCGAGGCCTATCCTGGCGATGTTTTCTATTTACACTCCCGCCTCTTAGAGCGCGCTGCTCGAGTTAATGCAGAGTATGTAGAGAAATTTACAAACGGTGCTGTTAAAGGAAAAACCGGATCATTAACTGCTTTGCCCGTGATCGAGACTCAGGCTGGTGACGTATCTGCTTTCGTGCCAACCAATGTGATTTCGATTACGGACGGTCAGATCTTCTTGGAAACCGATTTGTTCAACGCAGGCATTCGACCCGCAATTAATGCCGGTATTTCAGTATCGCGCGTAGGCGGTGCAGCACAAACCAAAGTTATCAAAAAACTTTCAGGCGGTATTCGTACAGACCTTGCCCAATATCGCGAATTAGCAGCTTTTGCCCAGTTTGCTTCTGATCTTGACGAAGCGACCCGTAAACAATTAGAGCGCGGTCGTCGAGTTACCGAGTTGCTTAAGCAGCCCCAGTATTTGCCTATGCAAGTATGGCAAATGGCCGCCTCTTTGTACGCGGTGAATAACGGCTTTTTTGATGACTTAGAAATCAAACAGGTTCTGCCATTCGAAAAGGGCCTGCATGAGCATTTAAAGTCAAAGTATGCTGATTTGGTTGGCCGTATTGAGGACACCAAAGATTTAAGCAAAGACGATGAGGCTGCTCTTCGCTCAGCTATTGAAGACTTTAAACGCGCTGGCACTTTTTAAGATAGGCAATCATGGCCGGCACAAAAGAAATACGCACCAAGATCAAGAGCGTTCAAAATACGCGCAAGATCACTAAAGCGATGGAAATGGTCGCCGCTTCCAAGATGCGGCGCGCTCAAGAGCGCATGCGTTCAGCAAGACCTTATTCTGAAAAAATTCGGACAATCACCGCCAATCTCTCAAAAGCAAATCCAGAATACCGTCCGGTGTACATGGCGGTACGCGAGATAAAGAAGGCGGGTCTAATTTTAGTAAGTACCGATAAGGGATTGTGTGGCGGTTTAAATACCAATGTCCTTCGTTTAGTTACAAATCAGATGCGCGACTTTAGCGAGAAGAATATTTCTGTTGAGTTCACTGCAATTGGTTCGAAGGGCTTGCAGTTTTTAAATCGAACCAAGGCAAAGCTTTTGTCCCAATCTGTTTTGTTGGGCGATACCCCACACATGGATAGCTTGATTGGGGCAATCAGTGCGCAGCTCGATGCATTTGAGCGTGGCGAAGTGGATGCGGTGTATTTAGCCTATACCCGATTTATTAACACCATGAAACAAGAGCCTGTTTTAGAGAAGCTTTTGCCGCTCGAGGCTGATGACTTAAGCCAAGAGTCAAATTCTGGCTATGGTTGGGATTACATCTATGAGCCTGACGCCGAATCAGTGCTAAACGGTCTTTTGAAGCGCTATATTGAGGCGCTGATTTATCAGGCAGTTGCAGAAAATATGGCGTCAGAGCAGTCAGCAAGGATGGTCGCCATGAAGGCTGCGTCTGATAACGCAAAGAATGTGATCGGTGAATTGCAGCTGGTTTATAACAAAACCCGTCAAGCAGCAATTACCAAGGAGCTTTCCGAAATCGTTGGCGGCGCAGCAGCGGTTTAAGTAAAGATTTTTAAAGATTAAATAGCGGAGAAATGTGATGAGCATCGGAAATATTGTTCAGTGTATTGGTGCAGTGGTGGATATTCAGTTCCCCCGAGACAAAATGCCCAATATCTATGACGCATTAACCTTGGTTGAAAGCAATGAAGCCTCATTTGCTGAAAAAGGGTTGACCTTTGAGGTTCAACAGCAAATTGGCGATGGCGTGGTTCGCGCGATTGCGATGGGAGCTAGTGATGGTCTGCGTCGTGGCATGGAGGTGAAGGCGACTGGCGCGGGAATTTCTGTACCGGTTGGTCCCGCAACCTTAGGCCGCATCATGGATGTATTAGGTCGTCCGATCGATGACGCAGGTCCAATTGCGACCCAAGATCGCCGCTCAATTCATCAATCTGCACCAAAGTTTGATGAGCTCTCACCATCGGTGGATTTGCTTGAAACTGGTATTAAGGTGATCGACCTCGTCTGCCCATTTGCTAAGGGCGGCAAGGTCGGACTCTTCGGGGGCGCTGGTGTTGGAAAAACCGTGAACATGATGGAACTCATCAACAATATTGCGAAACAGCATTCTGGTTTATCAGTGTTTGCGGGAGTCGGTGAGCGTACTCGTGAAGGTAATGACTTCTATCATGAAATGAAAGAGTCAAACGTGATCGATAAAGTGGCCATGGTTTTTGGTCAGATGAATGAGCCTCCAGGCAACCGTTTGCGGGTTGCGTTAACCGGCTTGACGATGGCCGAAGCATTCCGTGACGAAGGCCGTGACATCCTGTTCTTCGTTGACAACATTTACCGCTACACTCTTGCGGGCACTGAAGTGTCTGCTCTATTGGGCCGCATGCCATCAGCCGTGGGATATCAGCCAACCTTGGCCGAAGAGATGGGAAAGCTTCAAGAGCGAATTACTTCAACCAAAACAGGCTCGATTACATCGATTCAAGCCGTTTATGTTCCTGCAGACGACTTAACCGATCCGTCACCAGCTACCACCTTCTTGCACTTAGATTCCACGGTCGTGCTATCCCGAGACATTGCAGCTTTGGGTATTTATCCTGCGGTTGATCCTTTGGACTCAACGAGCCGGCAGCTTGATCCGCAGGTGGTAGGAAGCGAGCATTATGAAGTTGCTCGCGGCGTGCAAATGACCTTGCAGCGTTATAAAGAGTTGCGGGACATCATTGCGATTTTGGGCATGGATGAGCTCTCCCCTGAAGATAAGTTAGCCGTTGCCCGTGCTCGTAAGATCCAGCGTTTCTTGTCGCAGCCCTTCCACGTCGCGGAAGTTTTCACTGGCTCGCCTGGAAAATACGTTCCATTGAAAGAGACAATTCGTGGCTTTAAGATGATTGTGAGTGGCGAGCTTGACCATTTGCCAGAACAGGCTTTTTACATGGTTGGTTCGATTGATGAGGCTATTGAGAAGGCGAAGAAACTCTAATGGCAACCATTCATGTTGATGTGGTGAGTGCAGAGCAGTCAATTTTTAGCGGTGAGGCTAAATTTGTGGCCCTACCGGGCGAATCCGGCGAGCTTGGAATCCTGCATGGCCACACCCCCCTGATTACTCGTATTCGGCCTGGCTCAGTGCGGATTGAAAAGGCGGACGGCGATGAAGAGTTTGTATTTGTTGCCGGCGGCTATTTAGAAGTTCAGCCAGACCGTGTTACGGTTTTAGCGGATACGGCAATCCGTGGGCATGATCTTGATGAAGCCAAAGCGCTTGAGGCAAAAAAGCGTGCAGAAGAGGCGATGCAAAATCGTGCTGGTGATTTTGATATTGCCTACGCTCAGTCTGAATTCGCAATGGCAGCAGCACAGTTGGCCGCTATTGCACGCTTGCGTCGTAAAAAGTAATCGTAATTGTTAGCAAACGATCGCTTCCTACGGGCCTGTTTGGGTCAAAAAACAGATCGTACGCCTTTGTGGCTCATGCGTCAGGCTGGCCGATATTTACCTGAATACAATGCAACCCGTGCGAAAGCTGGCAGTTTTTTGGGCCTTGCTAAAAATCCCGCGTATGCAACAGAGGTTACATTACAGCCCTTAGATCGCTACCCTTTAGATGCGGCTATTTTGTTTTCTGACATTTTGACGATCCCAGATGCAATGGGTCTGGGCCTTCAGTTTGCTGCGGGCGAGGGCCCAAGTTTTGCCCATCCCCTGCGAACCGAAGAGGCTGTAAAAAACTTAAGGCCCGCAGACCTCCATCAACTGCAATACGTGTTTGATGCGGTGGCACAAATTCGGAAGTCGTTGATTCAAGATGGTAAGCAGCGCGTTCCGCTGATTGGATTCTCGGGTAGTCCATGGACCTTAGCTTGTTACATGGTCGATGGCTCAGGATCAGATGATTTTCGACATGCGAAGACCATGATGTTTAATCGCCCCGATTTGCTAAAGCACATCCTGGACATCAATGTTCAGTCTGTGGCAGCCTACTTAACGGAGCAATTGCGATCGGGCGCTCAGGCGCTCATGATTTTTGATACCTGGGGTGGGCTGCTGCCTGACGGTTGGTATCAAGACATTTCATTGGCAAGTATGCGTAAGGTAATTGACCAGCTTCCTCACGAGTTAAACGGCCAAAAGGTACCAGTTATTATTTTTACAAAGGGCGGCGGTCTATGGCTCAATGACATGGCAGAATCCGGAGCCGATGTGATTGGGCTTGACTGGACAATGTCAGTAGCTAAAGCAAGAGCCCAGCTGGTCGAAAAAAATAAATCCATTGCACTCCAAGGCAATCTTGACCCCCTAGCCTTATTTGCCAATTCAGATCAAATTGAGGCACAGGCTAAGAAAATTTTGGATGGTCTTAGCAAGGCCCCTGCTCTGAAAGCGGATCTCCACCCCCTGGATGCCCATATTTTCAATTTAGGGCACGGAATCTCTCAATTTACGAATCCAGATAGCGTTACTGTTTTAGCCAAGACCGTAATCGAGCATTCAGAATATTTGCGTAGGGCGTGATTTAGCTTCCCCCCTTTGTTTTGCTGGGTTTGGGGGTAGACTTATGCACAAATGATATCGGCCCATTGGATTTCATGGAGATTGTTAATAGACCGAACCTTAAGGTTTGAGTTTATAAGACAAATTATTGATTTAATTAAATATTCCTTACTATTCATTTGCTTCAAGGAAGTTAGGATCCGCTATCCCCTTTCTTATTTACGAGCCCAAGAAGCGGTTGTCCACAAAGTTATCCACAGATTAAATAACACACTACTTCATTGAATCAATCAACACCAATCATTGTTAAAGTAGTTGTTGATCGGCCCCTTCCCGAGGCCTTTGACTACCTTTGGGATAAAGAAATGCTTCGCGCCATGCCCCAGGTCGGGATGTTGGTTGAGGTTCCTTTTGGACGAACCAATCTGCCAGGTTTAGTTATTGAAGTAACTACTTACTCTCATTTAAATGTATCAAAATTAAAGAAAGTTCTTCAGGCCGCACCCATAAACCCATTGGATAGCCACTTGATGGAGTTGGCGCATTTTGCCTCCCAATACTATGTTCATGGACTTGGTGAAACGATCGTTTCAGCAATACCAAAATGGTGGCGTACTGCGAGCAATTGGAGTAAGTCGCTTGATCAATTAAAACTCGAAACAAAGGGTGTAACTGAAACAAAAGCAGAGGAGAAAAGACTTTCCCTTGAAGCGCTTAATGCTGATCAAAGACGAGCAATTGAAATCCTAAATGGTCATAAACCAGGGACATTTAATGCGTTCCTTCTCAACGGGGTAACCGGTAGTGGCAAAACAGCTGTTTATCTTAGGTTTATCGAAGTCCTGCTCAAGCAAGATCCCAGCGCCCAAGTATTAATCATGCTGCCCGAAATTAATTTAACTCCGCAATTACAAAGACGGATTCAAGAGTATTTTCCCGAAGAGGCGTTGGCAGTACTTCACAGTGGGTTAACGGAGAAGCAACGCGGCATTGCTTGGTATCGGGCAATGACAGGGGTGGCGCGCATTGTATTAGGAACACGATTATCGATCATGACCCCCTTGCCAAAATTGGTTGCGATTGTGGTCGATGAGGAAAACGATGGCTCCTTTAAGCAGCAAGAAGGTATGGCTTATTCAGCACGCGACTTAGCGGTGTGGCGTGCAAAAAATGAACGCTTGCCAATTGTTTTGGTTTCGGCAACGCCCTCCTCACAAACCTGGCACGCAGTAAGAGAAGGTCGGTATCAGGAAATTCAATTGAATAATCGAGCTGGGGGGTTTCAAATGCCCAATGTTGAGCTGGTGGCCCCCGATAAATCCTCGCGGTCAATCACTATCAGCCCTGTGATGATCCGGGCGCTTGAACAGAATCTTCACAAAGGTCGACAGAGTCTAATATTGATCAATCGGCGGGGTATGGCGCCGGTGATTAGTTGCTCATCGTGCGATTGGTTAAGCGAGTGCGATCATTGCTCTAGTTACATGGTGATGCATCGTCAGTTGGGCCACTTTAAAACGCCCATGCTGTGTTGCCATCATTGCGGCCTAGTGAAAGCCATTCCTCAGGGGTGTCCAAGGTGTGGCGATGTTGATTTGCAGCCGCTGGGTAGGGGGACCCAAAAAGTTGAGGATCAATTGCAAACATTGTTTCCACAGACAACGGTATTGCGCGTTGATGCCGATACTGCCCGCACGAGCAAAAAGACTGAGGCGCTGTTTCAAGAAATACACGCTGGTACGGCACAAATCATCGTTGGTACACAAATGTTGGCGAAGGGGCACGATTATCAAAATATCGGCCTAGTTTGTGTCCTGGATGCAGATTCAAGACTGTATTCCAATGACTATATGGCGCCGGAACATTTATTTGCTCAACTCGTTCAGGTGGCTGGCCGAGCTGGTCGGTTTAGTGGTGAGCCTACCCAGATATTGATTGAAACTCGATATCCCGATGATCCTGTGTATCAATATATAAAAACATTTGATCTGACTGGGTTTATGGAGCATTTAATGTCTATTCGTCAGGAGGCGGGCTTGCCACCATTTAGTTATCAAGCTTTAGTGCATGCGGAGGCAAAGCAGAAAAAAGAAGCATTGACGTGGCTAAATCACGCAAAAGAATTTTTGCAGAAAACCGCTCATTTACAAATGGGGATCACGGTCTTTGATCCGGTGCCCAAATCAATCGCTCGATTAGGCGGATGGGAGCGATCGCAGCTGTTAATTGAGTCGCGGCATAGGGCGCCGCTTCAGGCCTTACTTAATGAGCTTGAAAACTACTTACGCCAACAATCGGTCGGACGATTGTCAAAGGTGGGTAAAGTGCGCTGGTCCATAGAGCGGGATCCATTATTTGTTTAGTTGCTAGCGCCAGACTCGTATTGACCGGCGCTTTGTAATAACGCAAGTTCGTCAACAGATAGTGATTCATCTTTCGCTTGAATTTTAAAGAGCCAAACATCATAGGGTTGTGCGTTGACGCTCTCCGGTTTTTCAGCCGCAGCGGCATTAATTTCACTGATGATCCCACTAATTGGTGCATGAATATCGCTCGCCGCTTTGAGCGATTCAATCGTAGCGCAAGCCTCACCCCGTTTCACTGAAGACCCAAGTTCAGGAAGCTTCAGAAAAAGGATATCTCCAAGCGCCTCTTGAGCATGGTTACTAATGCCAACCCAATATTGGCCGTCATCACCACGTTTAACCCATTCATGGGTTTGTGCAAATAAAAGATCGTTTGATATATTCATTAGAATATTTTAACGACAGTAATCAAGAATTGATCATATCGACATGACCCTAAAGCTCGCAATTGTTCCTGTGACTCCGTTTGAACAAAATTGCTCAATCGTGTTTTGTGACAAAACCAAAGAAGCGGCAGTTGTCGACCCAGGTGGAGATTTAGAAAAAATTGAAGACGCCTTATCCAAACTGAATGTCAAACTCAGTAAGGTGCTGTTAACTCATGGTCATTTGGATCATTGCGCTGGAGCAAAAGAGCTTGCGAGAAAATGGCAGGTTCCGATTGAGGGCCCTCACCCTCTTGAAAAATTTTGGCTTGATCAACTTCCTGAGCAAACGGTCCGATTTGGGTTTGGGGAGGCCGAGCCGTTTGAGCCGGACCGTTGGTTGCTCGATGGGGATACGGTTCATCTCGGAGAGCATGAATTAAAGGTGTTTCATTGTCCAGGACATACGCCGGGTCACATCGTGTTCTATGACGAGCCTACCCGTCTTGCTTTTGTTGGCGATGTCTTATTCGCCGGATCGATTGGCCGCACCGATTTTCCAAAAGGTAATCACGCGGATCTTATACATGCCATCAAAACAAAGTTATGGCCGCTAGGCAACGATGTGCATTTTGTTCCAGGCCACGGCCCGATGTCGACATTTGGCCGGGAGAGACAAAGCAACCCCTATGTTGGGGATGGCGCCTAGGTTTTAGCGGAGCCTGTGCGGTGGGTGCGGTTGTATAGGCAGCTCGCACAAATCCAACGCTGTTTACGATTGCTCGTAGGAATCCAAGTGCCCCCTTCTAACCTTTTTTCCCGGCTGCATGAAGAGCAAAACTTAAGGCTAGGAGAAGTCTCTTGGGTGGGGGTTGGGGTGGTTGACGTGGTCATAACGGAATCTGATAAATCTTCTCGAAACCATTATTTTACCTCGTTTCCCCATTGTTAGAGGGGGTAAGTAGAACCCGAACGGAATTCGCAGTTTTATTGCCATCAAAATCAAGCCAAGCCTTCTCCGCAAAGTCATAGAGTCTGCAGGTTTTGGCAGTATCAAAATACCATTTCCATGAGAACGGCTGAACAATAATTCTCTCTGGCAGAAGGGTTTCCAGTCGATTTTGGGCGGCCGGAAGGTTATAAAGGGGAACGCTCATATCAACGTGATGCGCGGTATGTTCCATGATGTGATGCATCAAGGCTCCCCAATAGAAACCAAAGGTTAAGTGAACCGTGGTCGATACAAAAGGCTGCGCCCTTAACCACTCTGATTTATTGTCGTACCAACAAACTGCTGGGTGGGTATGGTGTACATAGACCACAAACCCAATCATTCCGTTCCAAAATAAATAAGGAAGCACAAAGCCACACAGTATGGCGATCAGAACGGATTGCCCTGTGTTGATAGCAAAAAAGCTTAAGAGCCCAATCCAGATCAGTGCAAAGGCGCTCACCAGAACGTTATCTTTTATAAAAATAGAACGGTCCGCAGGGCGGTATTTTTTATTGGGGAAGAACATCTTGTTCCACCAAATTTCAATCAAATAGTATGTGACGGGACCCCAACCACTTCGATAGTGCCGCTCTAGAAATTGTCGCCATTTGGGAAGGGCGTCATATTCTGATTTTGAAAGGGGTGCCCAAACAAAATCAAAGCCTTTGAGATTAGTTTGTCCATGATGGACTACGTTGTGCCCAATATCCCAAAGGCTGTATGGAGTAAGGGAGGGCAAAAAAGCAATGCGACCAAGCACTTTGTTTAAGGAGCGATGGGCGGTAAAACTTTGATGACAGGCGTCGTGACCCAGGATAAAGATTCGTCCAGTCACAAAGCCGGCGATCACGCCAAATAGAATTTTGATCAGAATATTCTCAAAATAAACGGTAGCGGCAATACTGAGTATCCACAAGAGCGAATCGAGTATCAAAAGAGAAATGGCCCGGACTGTGCTTGCCTCGGTCATTGGGCTTAGCCATGACCGAATAACCTTGCGGTGAGGAAGGGGAAGATCTGGGCTTAGGGGTGCCGGATTAACCAATACTTGATTGGAGTGAAGGGCGCTATTGAACTCTGACACAGTAACTTTCTTTGGATGCCTGAATCATAGTGGTTTTTTGGGATTTCAGTATTACAGCATGATGAAACTGGCGCGCCCGGCAGGAATCGAACCTGCGACCCTTGGCTTCGGAGGCCAATACTCTATCCACTGAGCTACGGGCGCATTCAAAATAAATCAGTATGTATTGTAAGTGCCTGAGACCAGCTTGCTCTCGGTATAATTCATGGCATTCTTAGTTAACCACCCTTTTTCGAGCCATTATGAGTGAAGAGCACGGTAATTTAATCAAAAATACAAAGCAATTGAGTATTGCGGTAATTGCTAGTTTTTTTGTACCCCTAATCATTATTTTCTTGTTGATTGTTTATGTCAGTAGTGGAAAAAATAAAGAAAATGTGGCCTCAGAAAAAAGCACCGAGACCTTGATTAAGCCGGTTGGTAAATTGAATTTCAAGGATGCCAGCGCTCCCCGCGAAGTTCAAACGGGCGAGGCGGTTTACAAAGCAGTATGCGCTTCTTGCCATAACTCCGGCGCTGCTGGCGCTCCAAAGTATGCGGATTCATCCGCCTGGGGCGGCAGAATCGCCAAAGGCTATGACGCCCTCTATGCATCGGTCATGAAGGGCAAAGGCGCTATGCCAGCCCGTGGCGGCGCAAGCCCTGCAGATGTCAGCGATTATGAAATTGCTCGATCGGTTGTTTACCTAGCGAATTCGGCCGGTGGAAAATTTGCTGAGCCCAAGGCCCCCGCTCCCGCACCGGCACCAGCAGAGCCAGCAAAGTAACTAGCTGCCCCCCTTCTTTACTTTAAGGGCAAGTTCATAGGCCTCATTTTTTTGAAGGCCATACATCGATTGCAAAACTGCACAAAGATCTTTGCTACTCAATTGCTCACTGAGCAAATGGGCTAAGCGTAAAGATTCGTCGCTTTCAGTAACAATTTTGCGATCCCTCCCCTCAAGGACAAAGACAAATTCCCCCTTTAAGTGATTGGGGTTTTCCAACCAGGCTGGGATTTCGTTAGGCCTTAATGAAAAAAGGCCCTCAAATTTTTTAGTTAGCTCTCGCCCAATGATTATTCGTCGATCACTATCGAGAAGCTTACTCAATCGAATTAAGGTTTTAGTTAAGCGATGGGGGCTCTCGTAAAACAGGGTTGGAATGGGGCTTTCAATCATGAAACGAAGCACCTCTTCTAACTCATTTTTGGGGGTGGGCAAAAAGCCCAGAAACTGAAATTGCCCGCGACCTGTTAGCAATGCTCCTCCCGTAACCGAAAGCATGGCAGTCAGTGCGCTTGCGCCTGGAATGGGAATGGTTCGATAGCCGTTCATTTGAATTTCGGTGACCAAACGAGCCCCAGGATCGGAGACTCCTGGGGTACCAGCATCTGATAGATAGGCCCAGCGTTCTCCCGCTTCAAGACGGACCATCAGTTTTTTTGCCGCCTCAAGTTCGTTGTGCTCATGAATGGCCACCATTGGTTTGGTAATTCCATAATGCTTGAGAAGTAATAGGCTATGACGTTTGTCCTCACAGGCAATGCCGTCGACAAGGCTCAGCACATGCAATGCTCTGAATGTAATGTCCCCCAGATTTCCGATGGGGGTGGCAACGACATACAAACTGGCACTTGGAAAGTCTTGCTTTTGCAATGCGTCGAGTGATGGTATTTCCAGCATGAAGAACCCCTTTAGAATCAATTATCCCTGTAAATGAATCGAAACGAAAATCACACGGAACAGGATTTGGGGATTGCAAAACAGAGCATAATATTGTGATGAAAACAAAACCAGTCGATGAGCTAAAAGCCAGGGCACAACAGCATTTTGTTGATAGTATTGCGACAAAGCAGTTGGGGGCCCAAGTCTTACCTTTAGAAATTGCGCGCGCCATTCTTTTGATCACACAATCGATTGAAGCCGGCGGAAAAATAATGGCCTGCGGGAATGGTGGATCCGCAGCAGACGCACAACATTTTGCAGCTGAACTAATGGGTCGCTTTGAACGTGAGCGTCGCGAGCTTGCTGCGCTCGCACTCACAACCGACTCGTCCATATTGACAGCCATCGGAAATGATTACAGTTATGAGGATGTATTTAGCAAGCAGGTGCGCGGTATCGGGCGCCAAGGCGATGTCTTGATTGCGATATCAACATCCGGGAACTCAAAGAATGTTGTCAAGGCGATTGAAGCAGCCAAAAAGATTGGTATTCATATTGTTGCGATGACAGGCAATGGCGGGGGAAAAATTGCTACATTACTAAGCGACAAAGATGTTCATTTATGTGTTCCAGCAACCCGTACTGCACGCATTCAAGAAACCCATTTACTTTTGTTGCACTGCCTTTGTGATGGCGTGGATCACGTTTTGTTTAGCGAGGATTGAAATGAAGCGACTCGTCAAAATAGTTTGTATGGCCCTACTAGCACTGCAGCTATCTGCTTGCGGTGTTTTAGTGGTTGGTGGCATGGTGGGTGGCGTAACAATCTTGGCTGATCGTAGAACGCCCGCGGTCCAGGCAATTGATTTAGGAATTGAGATTGAAGCTAATAGTCAGCTCTCCAAAAAGTTTGGGGATTCTGCGCACATCGTCGTTGTCTCTTTTAACCAAAAAGTTCTTCTAATCGGCGAGGCGAAAGACGAGACCATCAAGACTCAGGCAGGCAATGATGTGAAGGCGATGAAGAATGTCCGCTCCTTGTTCAATGAAATTGCGATCGGGCCCAATAGCTCATTGGGTCAAAGGGCAAGTGATACCTATCTGGCCTCAACTATCAAAACCCAACTCATTTTTAGCCCTGATATTCCCTCAAATTCCATGAACATCTCGGTTGAGAGTGGCAAAGTTTATTTAATGGGGATATTGACCCAGCAAGAGGCCGACAAGGCTAAGCAAATTGTTAGCAAGGTAAGCGGTGTGAAGCAGGTATTTGCCTTTTTTGACATTATTTCGGAAGCGGAGAAGCGGCGCCTTGAGCAAGAAGGTAAGGCAAGAACCTCGCAGCCAGACACCAATCCAGCCCCAAACTGAATTTGGATGTGTTTTGATCCCAAATAATTAGTATTTACCCTAATATCTGGCCCCCCCGCTTTCTATAAATTCAAAGAGTTGGCCAAAGAGATTTTCTAACCTATTGATTTTATTGTGGCCCAAGTTTACAGGGCTAATTTTGGGGTCCGGCAGCATAAAAATATTTGTAAGAAGGTGTTGACATCCCTCTAAGGGTATGTCATAGTTATGGACTTCGCTGAATTTCCATGAATTGTCTCTGGGGACGGCCTTCTTTAAAAATTAGTCAACCGATAATTGTGGGTACTGAGTAGAGGCATCCAGTCCTTCGGGACAGATGTATATAAACAGTACTCATAGACAGTAAAAATGATTTGGTTTTTTACCAAGTCAATTTCTTAAATGAGTGCGACGAACCGCAAGGTTCACAGGAATTGAACTGAAGAGTTTGATCCTGGCTCAGATTGAACGCTGGCGGCATGCCTTACACATGCAAGTCGAACGGCAGCACGGGTGCTTGCACCTGGTGGCGAGTGGCGAACGGGTGAGTAATACATCGGAACGTACCTTATCGTGGGGGATAACGCAGCGAAAGTTGCGCTAATACCGCATACGCCCTGAGGGGGAAAGCGGGGGACCGTAAGGCCTCGCGCGATTAGAGCGGCCGATGTCTGATTAGCTTGTTGGTGAGGTAAAAGCTCACCAAGGCGATGATCAGTAGCTGGTCTGAGAGGACGATCAGCCACACTGGGACTGAGACACGGCCCAGACTCCTACGGGAGGCAGCAGTGGGGAATTTTGGACAATGGGGGCAACCCTGATCCAGCAATGCCGCGTGAGTGAAGAAGGCCTTCGGGTTGTAAAGCTCTTTTGTCAGGGAAGAAACAGCAGCTCTAACACAGTCTGCGAATGACGGTACCTGAAGAATAAGCACCGGCTAACTACGTGCCAGCAGCCGCGGTAATACGTAGGGTGCGAGCGTTAATCGGAATTACTGGGCGTAAAGCGTGCGCAGGCGGTTATACAAGACAGGCGTGAAATCCCCGGGCTTAACCTGGGAATGGCGTCTGTGACTGTATAGCTAGAGTGTGTCAGAGGGGGGTGGAATTCCACGTGTAGCAGTGAAATGCGTAGATATGTGGAGGAACACCAATGGCGAAGGCAGCCCCCTGGGATAACACTGACGCTCATGCACGAAAGCGTGGGGAGCAAACAGGATTAGATACCCTGGTAGTCCACGCCCTAAACGATGCTGACTAGTTGTTGGGAATTTACATTCTCAGTAACGTAGCTAACGCGTGAAGTCAGCCGCCTGGGGAGTACGGTCGCAAGATTAAAACTCAAAGGAATTGACGGGGACCCGCACAAGCGGTGGATGATGTGGATTAATTCGATGCAACGCGAAAAACCTTACCTACCCTTGACATGTCACTAACGAAGTAGAGATACATTAGGTGCCCGTAAGGGAAAGTGAACACAGGTGCTGCATGGCTGTCGTCAGCTCGTGTCGTGAGATGTTGGGTTAAGTCCCGCAACGAGCGCAACCCTTGTCTTTAGTTGCTACGCAAGAGCACTCTAAAGAGACTGCCGGTGACAAACCGGAGGAAGGTGGGGATGACGTCAAGTCCTCATGGCCCTTATGGGTAGGGCTTCACACGTCATACAATGGTGCGTACAGAGGGTTGCCAACCCGCGAGGGGGAGCTAATCTCTTAAAACGCATCGTAGTCCGGATCGTAGTCTGCAACTCGACTACGTGAAGCTGGAATCGCTAGTAATCGCGGATCAGCATGTCGCGGTGAATACGTTCCCGGGTCTTGTACACACCGCCCGTCACACCATGGGAGTGGGTTTTGCCAGAAGCAGTTAGCCTAACCGTAAGGAGGGCGATTGCCACGGCAGGGTTCATGACTGGGGTGAAGTCGTAACAAGGTAGCCGTATCGGAAGGTGCGGCTGGATCACCTCCTTTCTAGAGAATGATGCTAAAACTTTAGTGCCCACACTTATCGGTTGACAAAAAACGCCACGGGTCTGTAGCTCAGCTGGTTAGAGCACCGTCTTGATAAGGCGGGGGTCGTAGGTTCAAGTCCTACCAGACCCACCATCAAGCGGCGGTACAGATTGCGGTCGATGGGGGATTAGCTCAGCTGGGAGAGCACCTGCTTTGCAAGCAGGGGGTCGTCGGTTCGATCCCGTCATCCT
The DNA here is from genome assembly GCF_030297555.1 of Polynucleobacter sp. HIN5. Taxonomy (NCBI): domain Bacteria; kingdom Pseudomonadati; phylum Pseudomonadota; class Betaproteobacteria; order Burkholderiales; family Burkholderiaceae; genus Polynucleobacter; species Polynucleobacter sp. HIN5. The sequence continues at coordinate 29,579 of NZ_AP028136.1, forward strand.
CCACCATCATTAAATGTCAAAACAAAGCATTGCTGCAGTGTTTTGTTTTGCCATTTATGGCTGTTCTTTAACAATTTGAGTAAGCAATGCGTTTGATGCATCTTTGAGAGTGCATCAAACAACAAGTAGTATGGGTAGTGATTGAATCATCAGTAATACAAATGAGTTTTATCAAGTTTGGATTACGGCAAACATGTCAGAAGTAAAACCTGTAACCAGTATCAGTAATGGTGCTCGTTATAGGATCAAGTGAATAAGTGCATGTGATGGATGCCTTGGCGATTACAGGCGATGAAGGACGTTGTAGCCTGCGATAAGCTTCGGGGAGCTGGCAAACAAGCTTTGATCCGAAGATTTCCGAATGGGGAAACCCGCCGCTTTTGCGGCACCCACATCTGAATACATAGGGTGTGTGGAGCGAACCTCGTGAACTGAAACATCTAAGTAGCGAGAGGAAAAGACATCAACCGAGATTCCCAAAGTAGTGGCGAGCGAAATGGGAACAGCCTTCTAGTGATAGCACAACATTTAGCAGAACGGAATGGAAAGTCCGGCAATAAAGGGTGATAGCCCCGTATGCGAAAAATGATGTGTGGTACTAGGCTAGAGACAAGTAGGGCGGGACACGTGAAATCCTGTCTGAATATGGGGGGACCATCCTCCAAGGCTAAATACTCGTAATCGACCGATAGTGAACAAGTACCGTGAGGGAAAGGCGAAAAGAACCCCGGGAGGGGAGTGAAATAGATCCTGAAATCGCATGCATACAAACAGTAGGAGCCCCGTAAGGGGTGACTGCGTACCTTTTGTATAATGGGTCAGCGACTTACATTCAGTAGCAAGCTTAACCGCATAGGGAAGGCGTAGCGAAAGCGAGTCCGAATAGGGCGTTAGTTGCTGGGTGTAGACCCGAAACCAGTTGATCTATCCATGGCCAGGTTGAAGGTGCGGTAACACGTACTGGAGGACCGAACCCACTAACGTTGAAAAGTTAGGGGATGAGCTGTGGATAGGGGTGAAAGGCTAAACAAAACTGGAAATAGCTGGTTCTCTCCGAAAACTATTTAGGTAGTGCCTCGTGTATCACCAAAGGGGGTAGAGCACTGTAATGGTTGTGGGGTCCATTGCGGATTACCGCGCCATAGCAAACTCCGAATACCTTTGAGTGTCAGCACGGGAGACAGACATCGGGTGCTAACGTCCGGTGTCAAGAGGGAAACAACCCAGATCGCCAGCTAAGGTCCCTAAAATTGGCTAAGTGGGAAACGAAGTGGGAAGGCTAAAACAGTCAGGAGGTTGGCTTAGAAGCAGCCACCCTTTAAAGAAAGCGTAATAGCTCACTGATCGAGTCGTCCCGCGCGGAAGATGTAACGGGGCTAAGCCAGTTACCGAAGCTGCGAATCACGTAAGTGATGGTAGGAGAGCGTTCTGTAAGCCTGCGAAGGTGTGTTGTAAAGCATGCTGGAGGTATCAGAAGTGCGAATGCTGACATGAGTAGCGATAAAGGGGGTGAAAAGCCCCCTCGCCGTAAGCCCAAGGTTTCCTACGCAACGTTCATCGGCGTAGGGTGAGTCGGCCCCTAAGGCGAGGCAGAGATGCGTAGCTGATGGGAACAAGGTTAATATTCCTTGACCGTCGTTAGATGCGATGGGGGGACGGATCGCGGAGAGTTGTCCGGGTGTTGGATGTCCCGGTTCCTGCATTGGAGATGGCTATTAGGTAAATCCGGTAGCGTAAATCAAGGGTGTGGGACGAGTGAGCTTGCTCACGAAGCAATTGGAAGTGGTTCCAAGAAAAGCCTCTAAGCTTCAGTCTAACGAGACCGTACCGCAAACCGACACAGGTGGGCGAGATGAGTATTCTAAGGCGCTTGAGAGAACTCAGGAGAAGGAACTCGGCAAATTGGTACCGTAACTTCGGGATAAGGTACGCCCAAGTAGCTTAACTGTGAACAACAGAAGGGCAAAAGGGTTGCAATAAAATGGTGGCTGCGACTGTTTAATAAAAACACAGCACTCTGCAAACACGAAAGTGGACGTATAGGGTGTGACGCCTGCCCGGTGCTGGAAGATTAAATGATGGGGTGCAAGCTCTTGATTGAAGTCCCAGTAAACGGCGGCCGTAACTATAACGGTCCTAAGGTAGCGAAATTCCTTGTCGGGTAAGTTCCGACCTGCACGAATGGCGTAACGATGGCCACACTGTCTCCTCCTGAGACTCAGCGAAGTTGAAATGTTTGTGATGATGCAATCTACCCGCGGCTAGACGGAAAGACCCCATGAACCTTTACTGTAGCTTTGCATTGGACTTTGAATCGGTCTGTGTAGGATAGGTGGGAGGCTTTGAAACCAGGATGCTAGTTCTGGTGGAGCCAACCTTGAAATACCACCCTGATTTATTTGAGGTTCTAACCTTGGCCCGTTATCCGGGTCGGGAACAGTGCATGGTAGGCAGTTTGACTGGGGCGGTCTCCTCCCAAAGTGTAACGGAGGAGTACGAAGGTACGCTTGGCACGGTCGGACATCGTGCCTAAAGTGCAATGGCAAAAGCGTGCTTAACTGCGAGACCGACAAGTCGAGCAGGTGCGAAAGCAGGTCATAGTGATCCGGTGGTTCTGTATGGAAGGGCCATCGCTCAACGGATAAAAGGTACTCTGGGGATAACAGGCTGATACCGCCCAAGAGTTCATATCGACGGCGGTGTTTGGCACCTCGATGTCGGCTCATCTCATCCTGGGGCTGTAGCCGGTCCCAAGGGTATGGCTGTTCGCCATTTAAAGAGGTACGTGAGCTGGGTTTAAAACGTCGTGAGACAGTTTGGTCCCTATCTGCCGTGGGCGTTGGAGATTTGACGGGGGCTGCTCCTAGTACGAGAGGACCGGAGTGGACGTACCGCTGGTGTACCTGTTGTTTCGCCAGAAGCATCGCAGGGTAGCTATGTACGGAAGAGATAACCGCTGAAAGCATCTAAGCGGGAAACTTGCCTGAAGATAAGATCTCCCGGAGGTTTAACCTCCATAAAGGGTCGTTGAAGACCACAACGTTGATAGGTCAGGTGTGGAAGCGCAGTAATGCGTTAAGCTAACTGATACTAATTGCCCGTTAGGCTTGATCCTATAACCAGCACCATTGTGCTGAAGTTTGCGTGATTCAAGTCACTATCGATATTAAGTAATACATTGCTTGCTCAAATTGGGTTGTTTCTTTGGAAACAACCTACCATCTACGCCCGGTGACCATAGCGAGTTGGAACCACCCCTTCCCATCCCGAACAGGACCGTGAAACGACTCAACGCCGATGATAGTGCGGATTACCCGTGTGAAAGTAGGTAATTGCCGGGCACCAATGTGTGACGCCCAGACCCCTACGGTCTGGGCGTTTTCACTTGTGGAAGAAGGACTTGCAGATTGACAGCAGTGACCGAACAAGAGAAAATGTACGGTTCTCGGAGAGATGCCCGAGCGGCTAAAGGGGGCAGACTGTAAATCTGTTGGCTTACGCCTACGTTGGTTCGAATCCAACTCTCTCCACCAGATGAATGGGTAGTAAAAGAAGTAAGAGCGGAATAAGTGAAGTATGAGTGGATGTAACTAAGCAGTTTTTACTGCGGGTGTAGCTCAATGGTAGAGCTGAAGCCTTCCAAGCTTATGACGAGGGTTCGATTCCCTTCACCCGCTCCAGCTTTTGTAGTTCATGTGCAGTATCGATGCAGTGTGATGTAAGAGCGCTGCCCATGTGGCTCAGTGGTAGAGCACTCCCTTGGTAAGGGAGAGGTCGGCAGTTCGATCCTGCCCATGGGCACCAGTTTTTGTGGTTAATTTTTTTAGTGTGACTCAATTTGATTTAAGTAGATTACAAGGCACCCAAAATGGCAAAAGAAAAATTTGAACGGACTAAACCCCATGTGAACGTTGGCACCATTGGTCACGTCGACCACGGTAAGACCACCTTAACTGCAGCAATTACCACCGTGCTCTCCAAGCTCTTTGGTGGTGAAGCCAAAGCCTACGATCAGATCGATGCGGCCCCTGAAGAGAAGGCCCGTGGTATTACGATCAATACCGCCCACGTCGAGTATGAGACCAAGAATCGTCACTACGCGCACGTCGATTGCCCAGGCCACGCCGACTACGTGAAGAACATGATTACCGGTGCAGCGCAGATGGACGGCGCCATTTTGGTGGTCTCGGCCGCTGACGGCCCCATGCCCCAAACCCGTGAGCACATCCTCTTGGCCCGCCAAGTGGGCGTGCCTTACATCATCGTGTTTATGAACAAATGCGATATGGTGGATGACGCTGAACTCTTAGAGCTCGTGGAGATGGAAGTACGTGAGCTGCTCTCCAAGTACGAGTTCCCAGGCGACGATACCCCCATCGTCAAGGGCTCTGCCAAGCTCGCCTTAGAAGGCGACAAGGGTGAGCTCGGTGAGGGCGCCATCATGAAGCTTGCCGAAGCCTTAGATAGTTATATCCCCAATCCCGAGCGGGCGATTGATGGCGCATTCTTGATGCCAGTCGAAGACGTGTTCTCGATCTCCGGTCGTGGCACGGTGGTGACCGGTCGTGTCGAGCGCGGCATTGTGAAAGTCGGTGAAGAGATTGAGATCGTCGGTATTAAGCCAACGCTGAAGACCACCTGCACTGGCGTCGAGATGTTCCGTAAACTGCTCGATCAAGGTCAAGCCGGTGATAACGTCGGTATCCTCTTACGCGGTACCAAGCGTGAGGAAGTGGAGCGTGGCCAAGTATTAGCTAAGCCCGGCTCGATTACCCCCCACACCCACTTTACCGCTGAGGTTTATGTATTGTCCAAAGATGAGGGCGGTCGTCATACCCCCTTCTTTAACAACTACCGTCCTCAGTTTTACTTCCGTACCACCGATGTCACTGGCTCGATTGAGTTGCCAAAGGACAAGGAGATGGTGATGCCTGGCGATAACGTCACCATCACCGTAAAGCTCATTGCCCCCATCGCGATGGAAGAGGGCTTGCGCTTTGCAATCCGTGAAGGCGGTCGTACCGTCGGTGCGGGTGTGGTTGCGAAGATTTTGGCTTAAGAACGAATTAGGGGCGTAGCTCAATTGGCAGAGCGTTGGTCTCCAAAACCAAAGGTTGGGGGTTCGATGCCCTCCGCCCCTGCCAGCATTAAGTAAGCGGATTTGTAAATGTCACAACAAACGATAGATAGCTCGGAGCAGAAATCAGGTTGGGTTAGCCTTGTAGCGGTTGCTATTGTGATCGCTGCGTTGGTTCTCTATTACACCCTGATTGACCAAGGCTATTGGGTTCGTCTTGGTGCATTATTGGGCGGAATTGCTCTCGCAGTTATTTTGATGGCATTTTCATCCGATGGTAAGCGTTTTATAGCCTATAGCAAAGACTCTTGGTTAGAGGTAAAAAAAGTAGTTTGGCCGACCCGCCAAGAATCAACTCGTATGACTCTTGTGGTGTTTGGCTTCGTTCTAATCATGGCGCTCTTTTTATGGCTAATTGATAAATTGGTCGAATGGCTTGTGTTCTCAATCTTTTTAGGCTGGAAGTGAGGCAATATGGTTGATGCTGATATGGTTTCCAACCCTCAGGCAACTGGAAATATGCGCTGGTATGTGATCCATGCCTATTCTGGTATGGAAAAGAGCGTAAAGAAGGGACTTGAGGAGCGGATTGCTCGCTCCGGAATGGCCGATAAGTTTGGCCGCATATTGGTTCCATCGGAGGAAGTGGTAGAAGTTAAATCAGGCCAAAAGGCCGTTTCTGAGCGCCGATTTTTCCCCGGTTATGTATTAATTGAGATGGAAATGACCGATGAGACCTGGCATTTGGTCAAAAATACGCCTAAAGTCACTGGTTTCGTAGGCGGTGTTCGTAATCGCCCATCCCCAATTTCAACTGCAGAAGTCAGCAAAATCATGGATCAAATGCAGGCCGGGGTAGATAAACCTAAGCCTAAGACCCTATTTGAGGTGGGTGAGATGGTTCGTGTCAAAGAGGGCCCATTTACCGATTTCAATGGAAATGTGGAAGAAGTGAACTATGAGAAGTCAAAACTCCGCGTTTCTGTTACAATTTTCGGTCGCGGTACTCCCGTTGAGCTTGAATTTGGCCAAGTGGAGAAGATGTAATTTATAGAGGTATCAAGTAGTTATCGAGGAGCGGATCTAGAACACGCCAATTCTGGTGAAGCGTTTACTCAACAGCGGTTAACACAATTGGTTAGCGCGCTTTTTTGGAGCAAGTATGGCAAAGAAAATTATTGGCTTTATCAAGCTGCAGATTCCTGCTGGTAAAGCAAATCCATCCCCACCCGTTGGTCCTGCATTAGGTCAGCGCGGTCTCAATATTATGGAATTCTGTAAAGCGTTTAATGCTCAAACTCAGAGCATGGAGCCTGGTTTACCAATTCCGGTCGTAATTACTGCTTTTGCGGACAAGAGCTTCTCATTTGTGATGAAGACTCCCCCCGCAACCATTTTGATTAAGAAGGCAGCAAAAATTGAGAAGGGTTCACCCCGGCCTCATACCGATAAGGTTGGCAAGATTACTCGCGCCCAGGCTGAAGAGATTGCTAAGTTAAAAATGCCTGATTTAACGGCTGCTGATTTAGATGCCGCCGTACGCACTGTGGCAGGCAGCGCCCGTTCGATGGGCATTACTGTGGAAGGAGTCTAAACATGCCTAAATTATCAAAGCGCGTGAAAGCGATTCAGTCCAAGGTTGATCGTAATAAATTCTATCCATTAGATGATGCTTTAGCATTGGTAAAAGAGTGCGCAACGGCGAAGTTTGATGAGTCAATCGATGTTGCTGTTCAGCTAGGTATCGACGCAAAGAAATCTGACCAGGTTGTTCGTGGCGCAGTTGTGCTGCCCGCAGGTACCGGTAAGCATGTACGTGTTGCCGTGTTTGCTCAAGGCGAAAAGGCCGAGCAAGCAAAAGCGGCTGGAGCCGAAATCGTAGGCATGGAAGATTTGGCCGAACAGATCAAGGGCGGCAACATCAACTTTGATGTGCTGATTGCATCTCCAGACACGATGAAGATTGTTGGAACCTTGGGACAGGTATTGGGCCCACGTGGTTTGATGCCCAATCCCAAAGTTGGCACCGTGACCCCTGACGTAGTCACTGCGATTAAGAATGCGAAGGCAGGTCAAGTCCAGTTCCGAGTTGACAAGGCCGGAATTGTGCACGCTTCGATCGGCCGCCGTTCTTTTGAGCCAACCGCCCTTAAGACCAATTTATTGGCCTTGCTTGAGGCTTTAAATAAGGCCAAGCCAAGCGCATCAAAAGGGATTTATTTAAGAAAGATCGCACTCAGCAGTACGATGGGCGCTGGTGTGCGTGTCGATCAAGCTTCACTACAGGCTGCATAAGCCTGTAGTAAACAAACTTTGGGTCGAGTGCCTTGGCACTCGAACATCAAAGACCGTTGGTGAACAAAGTGTTGTTTGACGAGTTCTTAATTGTTGCGAGAGCGACAACCAACCTAGATGGCGACCCTGTAAGGATATTTCGGGCACACCCCGTAATAGACAAATCAGACGCTGGTGTGTAACCCCGATTGGAAACAGTCGGAATGAGAAGGAGTTAAACCGTGCCTTTGAATGTAGAAGACAAAAAAGCGATTGTGGCTGATGTCGGCGCTCAATTGGCTGCGGCTCAAACAGTGGTGCTTGCCGAGTATCGCGGGATTCCCGTGGGCGAGTTGACCACCTTGCGTGCCAATGCACGTTCCCAAGGTGTTTATCTTCGTGTATTGAAGAACACTTTGGCGCGTCGTGCTGCGCAGGGAACACCGTTTGAGCAACTTGGCGACTCAATGGTTGGACCTTTGATTTATGGAATCTCTGCTGATCCTGTTGCTCCGGCAAAGGTATTGCATCAGTTTTCTAAAGGTCAAGATCAACTGGTCATCAAGGCAGGCTTTTATAACGGCAAAGTACTGGATGTAAACGGTGTTAAAGAACTAGCGACGATTCCGTCACGCGAAGAATTACTCTCGAAGCTATTGGGAGTGATGAAGGCGCCTGTATCGGCAATGGCTCGTGTTCTTGGTGCTGTGGCAGAACAAAAAGCAAGTGGAGCGCCAGCTGTAGCGGCCGCACCAGTTGCCGAAGCTGCCGCTGAGCCAGCACCTGAAGTTAGTGCTACACCCGAGCAAGACAACCCAACTCCTGCGGCTTAATGCGTAGGATTAACTAATATAGTTTAGGAGCTAAAAATGGCAATTACTAAAGAAGAAATTATTGAAGCAGTTGGCAATATGTCCGTAATGGATTTGAATGACTTGGTTAAAGCATTCGAAGAGAAGTTTGGTGTTTCTGCGGCTGCAATGGCTGTCGCCGGACCTGCTGGTGGTGGCGGTGGTGCGGCTGCTGCTGAAGAAAAGACCGAGTTCACCGTAAACCTCCTTGAGGCTGGTGCCAACAAGGTTGGCGTGATTAAGGCAGTTCGCGAAATCACTGGCCTTGGCTTGAAAGAAGCAAAAGATTTAGTTGATGGCGCACCAAAACCAATTAAAGAAGGCGTTGACAAGAAAACAGCGGAAGAGGCTAAGAAAAAGCTCGAAGACGCTGGCGCAAAAGCCGAGCTCAAGTAATTTTGAGATTGCCGGAGGGCTTACGGGCTCTCCGCGGTTTGATCCTCAGTGGTCAAACCAGATCTCACATTTACTGATGTAAGTCTGAAATCTGGTTTGCCTTCTGATACGACTGCAGAAGACAAGTTTGGTCGGGCATGACAATTAATATTGTTTTGCTGTCCGCCAGAGGCTGGTAGAGGCCAGCCGCCAAATCTTTGCTCAGTCGCTGCCATCGGAGATGAAATGAACTATAGCTTCACCGAACGCAAGCGCATCCGTAAGAGTTTTGCTAAGCGACCCAATAATCACCAGGTTCCATACCTGCTTACAACCCAGCTCGAGTCCTACGCTAAATTTTTGCAGGCTGATAAACCTGTAACCGCAAGAGCGAATGAAGGACTTCAGTCTGCATTTACGTCGATATTCCCGATCGTATCCAACAATGGATATGCGCGCATGGAATATGTTTCATATCAATTATCGCCACCACCATTTGATGTCAAAGAGTGTCAACAGCGTGGCTTGACCTACCACTCCGCCTTGCGCGCCAAAGTCCGCTTGATCATTAATGATCGCGAGGCGCCCCAAAAAGTAAAAGAGGTTAAGGAGCAAGAAGTCTACATGGGTGAAATCCCTTTGATGACCGATACCGGCTCATTTGTGATCAATGGCACCGAGCGTGTGATTGTTTCTCAGCTGCATCGTTCACCCGGTGTATTTTTTGAGCATGACAAAGGCAAAACCCATAGTTCAGGGAAGCTTTTGTTCTCTGCTCGCATTATTCCTTACCGTGGCTCGTGGCTGGATTTCGAGTTTGATCCTAAAGATATTTTGTACTTCCGGGTAGACCGTCGTCGCAAGATGCCTGTCACTATTTTGCTCAAAGCGATTGGCTTAAACAATGAGCAAATTTTGGCGAACTTCTTCAATTTTGACCATTTCACACTCTCGCAATCCGGTGCATCGATGGAATTTGTTCCAGAGCGTTTGCGTGGTGAAGTTGCTCGATTTGATATTGTTGATAAGAACGGCGTTGTCGTTGTTCAAAAAGACAAGCGCATCAATGCAAAGCATATTCGTGAGCTTGAGGCTGCCAAAACCAAAATTATCGCCGTCCCGGATGATTCTTTAATCGGTCGCGTAATCGCTAAAAATATTGTTGATCCGGACTCTGGTGAAGTATTGGCAAGTGCGAACGATGAGATTACCGAAGAGCTTTTAGCCAAACTCCGTGAAAGCGGCATTAAGCAATTTGAAACCATCTACACCAATGACTTAGATTGCGGTGCTTATATTTCGCAGACCTTGCGTATGGATGAGACAGTTGATCAAACGGCTGCTCGCATCGCTATTTATCGCATGATGCGTCCTGGTGAGCCACCCACTGAAGATGCGGTTGAGGCTTTGTTCCAGCGCCTGTTTTATAGCGAAGATTCTTATGACTTATCGCGCGTTGGTCGCATGAAGGTCAATAGTCGTTTGGGGCGCAGTGAGATGGAAGGCCCCATGGTGCTCTCTAACGAAGACATCATGGATACCATCAAAATTTTGGTTGATTTGCGCAATGGTAAAGGCGAGGTTGACGATATCGATCACCTCGGCAATCGTCGCGTGCGGTGCGTTGGTGAGTTAGCAGAAAACCAGTTTCGTGCTGGTTTATCGCGTGTCGAGCGCGCTGTTAAAGAGCGCCTTGGTCAAGCCGAGACTGAGAATTTAATGCCCCATGATTTAATCAATAGCAAGCCGATTTCTTCGGCGATTCGTGAGTTCTTTGGCTCATCGCAGCTATCGCAATTTATGGATCAAACTAATCCATTGTCTGAGATTACCCATAAGCGGCGTATCTCAGCATTGGGACCTGGTGGACTAACGCGTGAGCGTGCCGGCTTTGAGGTACGCGACGTGCATCCAACCCATTATGGCCGTGTTTGCCCAATTGAAACACCAGAAGGACCAAACATTGGTTTGATTAACTCACTCGCCTTATTTGCCCGACTAAATGAGCACGGTTTTCTTGAGACACCATACCGTAAGGTAAGTAATGGCAAGGTAACCGATCAGGTTGAGTATTTGTCGGCGATTGAAGAGGCAAAGTACACGATTGCTCAGGCGAATGCGACCATTGATAAAAATGGTAAGTTGGCAGACGAATTAGTGTCGGCTCGTCAAGCGGGCGAGACCATGATGGTTGGTCCAGAGCGGATTGATTACATTGATGTCGCGCCAAGTCAAATTGTTTCTGCGGCAGCTTCCCTTGTGCCGTTCTTGGAGCATGACGATGCAAACCGCGCATTGATGGGCGCAAACATGCAGCGTCAAGCCGTGCCTTGTTTACGTCCTGACAAGCCATTGGTTGGTACGGGCCTTGAGCGTATTGTGGCGCTCGACTCTGGAACTGTGGTGATGGCAACGCGTGGTGGTGTGGTTGATTACGTCGATGCAAACCGTATCGTGATTCGTGTGAATGATGATGAGACCGCAGCTGGTGAGGTAGGCGTGGATATTTATAACCTCACGAAATACACTCGTTCGAATCAAAATACCAACATTAACCAACGCCCAATCGTTCAAGTGGGTGATCATGTCAAGCGTGGCGATGTGGTTGCAGACGGCGCCTCAACCGATTTAGGTGAATTGGCTTTGGGTCAAAATATGACCGTCGCCTTTATGCCTTGGAACGGCTACAACTTCGAAGACTCTATTTTGATTTCTGAGAAGGTTGTAGCGGATGATCGCTATACCTCGATTCATATTGAGGAGTTGTCAGTTGTAGCGCGAGATACCAAGTTAGGCTCGGAAGAGATCTCAAGGGACATTTCCAATTTGGCCGAATCCCAATTGGCGCGCCTTGATGAAAGCGGTATTGTGTACATCGGTGCCGAGGTTGAGGCAGGCGATGTGTTGGTCGGTAAGGTAACACCAAAAGGTGAGACCACTCTGACCCCAGAAGAGAAGCTATTGCGCGCAATCTTTGGTGAAAAAGCCTCTGATGTTAAAGATACTTCCTTGCGTGTGCCATCGGGTATGAGCGGAACTGTCATCGATGTTCAAGTGTTTACGCGTGAGGGTATTGAACGAGATGCACGTGCTCAATCGATTATTGCCGAAGAGCTCCAACGCTATCGTTTAGATCTGAATGACCAGTTGCGTATTGTTGAGGGCGATGCATTTGATCGTCTACAAAAATTACTCTTGAACAAAACTGCGAATGGCGGACCTAAGAAATTAGCTAAAGGCAGCAAGATTACGAAAGAGTATTTGTCGGAATTGGATCGTTATCACTGGTTTGATATTCGTCCGGCGGATGAAGAGATCGCTACACAGGTTGAGGCGATTAAAGCTTCGATTGAGGCAAAGCGTAAGCAATTTGATGCAGCGTTTGAGGAAAAGCGTAAGAAGCTGACCCAAGGCGATGAGTTGCCTCCAGGCGTTACCAAGATGGTCAAGGTGTACTTGGCGGTGAAGCGCCGCTTGCAGCCTGGTGACAAGATGGCAGGACGTCACGGTAACAAAGGCGTCGTATCCAAGATTGTTCCAGTGGAAGATATGCCCTACATGGCCGATGGTCGTTCTGTTGATATTGTGCTGAATCCCTTGGGTGTCCCATCACGGATGAACGTTGGCCAAATTCTAGAGACCCATTTGGGTTGGGCTGCGCAGGGCATAGGCAAACGTATTGATGCCATGCTCAAAGAGCAAGCCAAGATAGCTGATCTTAGAAAGTTCTTCAAGACGCTTTATAACGAAACGGGTCGTCAAGAAAACATTGATGAGTTTGGCGATGAGCAGATTCTGGAGCTTGCGAGCAATCTGAAGAATGGCTTGCCATTTGCAACTCCTGTTTTTGATGGAGCTACCGAGAACGAGATTGGCAAGATGCTGGAGTTTGCTTATCCCGATGATCAGGCCAAGAGCTTGCATATGACCCCGTCGCGTCAACAAATTACCCTGTATGACGGACGTACTGGCGATGCATTTGAGCGCCCAGTCACCGTTGGTGTAATGCACGTCTTGAAATTGCATCATTTGGTTGATGACAAGATGCATGCTCGCTCAACTGGACCATACTCTTTGGTCACGCAGCAACCTTTAGGTGGAAAAGCCCAGTTTGGTGGACAGCGCTTTGGTGAGATGGAAGTTTGGGCCTTAGAGGCATATGGCGCCTCTTATGTCTTACAAGAGATGCTCACGGTGAAGTCTGATGACGTCACTGGTCGAACCAAAGTTTATGAAAACATCGTCAAGGGTGAGCACACGATTGATGCTGGCATGCCCGAATCGTTCAACGTTCTGGTGAAGGAAATCCGTTCGTTGGGTATTGACATTGACATGGAGCGCAACTGATATGAAAGCGTTACTCGATCTATTTAAGCAAACCTCCGGCGAGGAGCAGTTCGATGCCATCAAAATTGGCCTAGCTTCCCCTGAGAAGATTCGTTCGTGGTCGTTTGGTGAAGTTCGTAAGCCTGAGACGATTAATTACCGCACATTCAAACCCGAGAGAGACGGCCTCTTTTGTGCCAAGATCTTTGGACCGATTAAAGACTATGAGTGCTTGTGCGGTAAGTACAAGCGCCTCAAGTTCCGCGGTGTTATTTGTGAAAAGTGCGGCGTTGAGGTCACTTTAGCCAAAGTGCGTCGTGAGCGCATGGGACATATTGAACTCGCCGCTCCCGTTGCGCATATTTGGTTTCTAAAGTCTCTGCCATCCCGCCTGGGAATGGTATTGGACATGACCTTGCGTGATATTGAGCGCGTTCTGTACTTTGAAGCATACGTCGTTGTTGATCCTGGCTTAACGCCTGAGGGCGCGATGAAGCGCGGTCAAATTATGTCCGAGGATGAGTACAACGCTAAGGTGGAAGAGTTTGGCGAGGGTGCCTTTACGGCCATTATGGGCGCTGAAGGCATTCGGGAGTTATTGCGCACAATTAATATCGATCGCGAAGTAGAGTCGATTCGTTCAGAGTTGAAGGCTACTGGTAGTGATGCCAAGATTAAAAAATACGCTAAGCGTCTCAAAGTTCTAGAGGCTTTCCAAAGCTCGGGCATCAAGCCTGACTGGATGATCATGGAGGTTCTACCAGTATTGCCTCCTGAGCTGCGTCCTTTGGTTCCATTAGATGGTGGTCGTTTTGCAACCTCGGATTTGAACGACCTTTATCGTCGCGTCATCAATCGTAATAATCGTCTGCGCCGCCTGTTAGAACTCCGCGCCCCCGAGATTATTGTTCGTAATGAAAAACGCATGTTGCAAGAAGCAGTTGATTCATTATTGGATAACGGTCGTCGTGGTAAGGCAATGACGGGTGCGAATAAGCGTCCGTTGAAGTCACTTGCTGAAATGATTAAAGGTAAGAGTGGCCGTTTCCGTCAGAACTTGTTAGGTAAGCGCGTTGACTACTCGGGTCGTTCTGTGATCGTAGTGGGCCCAACGCTTAAGTTGCATCAGTGCGGTTTGCCAAAGTTGATGGCATTGGAGCTATTCAAGCCATTCATTTTTAATAAGCTCGAGACACTTGGTATTGCAACCACCATCAAGGCCGCCAAGAAAGAAGTGGAAAGCCAAACCCCAATCGTTTGGGATATTTTGGAAGAGGTGATCCGGGAGCATCCGATTCTGTTAAATCGTGCCCCGACTTTGCATCGTCTTGGTATTCAGGCGTTTGAGCCGATGTTAATTGAGGGTAAAGCGATTCAGTTGCACCCCTTAGTTTGCGCTGCGTTTAATGCCGACTTTGACGGCGACCAAATGGCTGTTCACGTTCCGCTCTCACTCGAGGCGCAAATGGAGGCCCGCACCTTAATGTTGGCATCGAACAACGTATTGTTCCCCGCTAACGGCGAGCCATCAATTGTCCCGTCACAAGACGTGGTGCTAGGTTTGTATTACGCGACGCGCGACAAGATTAACGGCAAGGGTGAGGGCATGGTATTTGCTGATATCCCTGAAGTGATTCGGGCGTATGAGGCTGGAACCGTTGAGCTTGCATCGCGGATTGCAGTACGTGTCACTGAATATGAAGTCGTGAACAAAAACGCTGAGGGCGATGAGCGTTTTGCTGCCAAGACATCGGTTCAGCATACGTCCGTGGGCCGTGCAATTTTGTCTGAGATTTTGCCAAAAGGTATGGCATTTGCGGAAATTAACAAGCCTCTCAAGAAAAAAGAAATCTCACGGCTGATTAATACCTCCTTCCGTAAGTGCGGCTTACGTGAAACCGTTATTTTTGCCGATCGCTTGTTGCAGGCAGGTTTCCGTTTGGCAACCAAGGCAGGTATCTCGATTGCGATTGACGACATGTTGATTCCAAGCTCGAAAGACGGGATCATTAACGAAGCCGCCGGCAAAGTAAAAGAGTATGACAAGCAATTTATGTCAGGCTTGGTAACCAACCAAGAGCGTTACAACAACGTCGTCGATATTTGGGGTGCTGCTGGTGATCAGGTTGGCAAGGCGATGATGGATGAGTTATCCCATGTCGATGTTACGGATCGCAACGGCAAGTCAGTACGTCAGGAGTCCTTTAATTCGATTTATATGATGGCTGATTCTGGAGCGCGTGGCTCAGCAGCGCAGATTCGTCAGCTTGCTGGTATGCGAGGCTTGATGGCGAAGCCCGATGGCTCAATCATTGAAACACCGATTACAGCGAACTTCCGTGAAGGCTTGAATGTATTGCAGTACTTCATTTCTACGCACGGCGCTCGTAAGGGTCTTGCGGATACCGCTTTGAAGACTGCAAACTCCGGCTACTTGACGCGTCGTTTGTGCGATGTGACGCAAGATCTGGTTGTGGTTGAAGAGGATTGCGGCGCAAGTAATGGTGTAACGATGCGCGCCTTGGTGGAGGGCGGTGAAATTATTGAAGCCCTGCGCGATCGTATTTTAGGCCGCGTGTGCATTGGCGATGTCTTGCATCCAGACACTCAAGAGGTCATTGTTCCCCACGATACCTTGCTCGAAGAAGATCATGTTGATCGAATCGTTGATTTGGGTATTGATGAAGTCAAGGTACGTACGGTACTTACCTGCGAAACGCGTTATGGTCTATGCGCCAAGTGTTATGGACGCGATCTAGGTCGTGGCGGCCTCGTCAACGTGGGTGAAGCGGTTGGTGTAATCGCCGCTCAGTCGATTGGCGAGCCTGGCACCCAGTTAACGATGCGTACTTTCCACATTGGTGGAGCCGCATCACGCGCCCTGGTTGCAAGTAACGTCGAAGTGAAGTCGAATGGTTCTTTGAAGTTCTCTTCCACCATGCGTTTTGTAACCAACGCCAAGGGCGAGCAAGTGGTGATTTCTCGTTCGGGCGAGGCCTTAGTCTTGGATGACAACGGTCGCGAGCGCGAGCGTCATAAGATTCCGTATGGAGCGACCTTGCTGGTGAAAGAGGGCGCAAGCGTAAAAGCTGGAACCAGCATTGCAACGTGGGATCCATTAACCCGTCCGATTATTTCTGAGTATGCAGGTATCGCACGCTTTGAGAATGTTGAAGAGGGCGTAACGGTTGCCAAGCAAGTTGATGAAGTCACTGGCTTATCAACCTTGGTGGTGATCGATGGTAAGCGCCGTTCTGCAGCTAGCAAAGGTTTGCGTCCGGTCATTCAGTTGCTCGATGATCAGGGAAATCAAACCAAGATTACTGGAACTGATCATCCCGTAACGATCGGTCTTCAAGTCGGTGCATTGATTACCGTAAAAGATGGCCAGAAGATCGAGGTTGGTGAGGTATTGGCACGTATTCCAATTGAGTCACAAAAGACGCGTGATATTACTGGCGGCTTGCCACGGGTTGCTGAACTCTTTGAAGCTCGGTCACCGAAAGATGCTGCCATTTTGGCCAAGGTGACCGGAACCGTTTCGTTCGGTAAGGAAACTAAAGGTAAGCAGCGCTTGGTGATTACTGATATGGATGGTGAGAGCAGCGAATTCCTCATTCCAAAAGAGAAGCAGGTCTTAGTTCATGATGGTCAAGTGGTGAACAAGGGCGAAATGATTGTGGAGGGTCCAGCCGATCCCCACGATATTTTGCATCTCAAAGGAATTGAAGAGTTAGCGATCTACATTGTTGATGAGGTACAAGACGTTTATCGACTGCAGGGCGTAAAGATCAATGACAAGCACATTGAGGTAATCGTGCGTCAGATGTTGCGTCGTGTTCAGATCACCAATCCTGGCGATACGAACTTCATCACCGGTGAGCAAGTGGAGCGCTCCAAGCTGTATGACGAGAATGATCGAGTCATCGCAGAAGGGAAACAACCAGCTCAGTTCGAGAACATTCTGCTCGGAATTACCAAGGCATCCTTGTCAACCGACAGCTTTATTTCGGCGGCATCCTTCCAAGAGACCACTCGTGTATTAACTGAGGCAGCCATTATGGGCAAAGTTGATACCTTAAGGGGCCTTAAGGAAAACGTCATTATTGGGCGTCTGATTCCTGCTGGAACTGGATTGGCTTATCGTCGGGCGAGAAAAGTACGTGAGCAATTTGAACGCGATCGTGCTCAGATGATTGCTGCCGAGGAGGCTTTAGCTTTGGAGGCCGGTGATGTAGCGGAGCAAGTTGAGGCTGCAGCGACGCCTGAAGGTGGGGCCGAGCAAAGTTAAGGGTTGTATTCAGCATATTGACCAGTCTTTGCCCAAGAAGTTGACGGGAAGGGCTGGTCAAGCTAGAATGCTGAGTTCTACTGATTCATAAGAAAATCAATTACTTAAGAGAATAGCAGGCTAATTTCATAAGTTATTGATTTTAAAGATAAAAGTAATAAGCGAGTATAAATTTATGCCAACAATTAATCAGCTGCTGCGTAAGCCGCGCTCACGACTAGTGATCAAGAGCAAAAGCCCAGCGTTGCAGAATAGCCCCCAGCGCCGCGGTGTTTGCACCCGTGTTTACACGACGACGCCAAAAAAGCCAAATTCGGCATTGCGTAAAGTGGCAAAGGTGCGCTTAACCAACGGGTTTGAGGTGATCTCATACATTGGCGGTGAAGGCCATAACCTCCAGGAGCACTCGGTTGTGCTGATTCGTGGCGGTCGTGTGAAGGATTTGCCTGGTGTGCGTTATCACATTGTTCGCGGATCTCTTGACTTACAGGGTGTTAAAGACCGTAAGCAGGCGCGTTCCAAGTATGGTGCAAAGCGCGCTAAGAAAGCGTAATTTGAGGTAGTAGTTTTGATGTAAAGGCCATTTTGGCAAGTAAGTGGTTACTTCGCTTTTTTTAAAGTTGTTAAGTAACTAAGGGAATGTTCCCTAACTGAATAGATAGGAGTTGTTATGCCGCGTCGTCGCGAAGTCCCGAAACGGGAAATTCTTCCTGACCCAAAATTTGGGAATGTGGAAGTTGCTAAGTTCATGAACGTCTTAATGCTTGACGGCAAAAAGTCTGTTGCAGAGCGCATCGTCTATGGTGCCTTTGAACACATTGAGAAAAAAGCCAATAAAGAACCACTTGAGATTTTTTCGACTGCCATGGGAAATGTTAAACCCATGGTTGAGGTTAAAAGTCGCCGGGTTGGCGGTGCCAACTATCAGGTACCTGTTGAAGTTCGTCCATCGCGTCGATCCGCGTTGGCAATGCGCTGGCTAAGAGAGGCTGCCAAGAAACGTGGTGAGAAATCCATGGCACAGCGTTTGGCAAACGAATTACTAGAAGCTGCCGAAGGTCGTGGCGGCGCAATGAAGAAGCGTGAAGAGGTACACCGTATGGCTGAAGCCAACAAAGCCTTCTCGCATTTCCGTTTCTAACGCTCTAACCGAAAGAGGAAAAAGTGGCACGTAAAACCCCCATTGAGCGCTATCGAAATATTGGTATCTCTGCACACATCGATGCTGGCAAAACAACCACAACCGAGCGTGTGTTGTTTTATACCGGCGTAAATCACAAAATCGGCGAAGTTCATGATGGCGCTGCCACGATGGACTGGATGGAGCAAGAGCAAGAGCGTGGAATTACCATCACTTCAGCTGCTACCACCGCCTTCTGGAAAGGTATGGCTGGTAATTATCCGGAGCATCGCATCAACATCATTGATACACCAGGACACGTTGACTTCACGATTGAAGTGGAGCGCTCAATGCGCGTATTGGATGGTGCCTGCATGGTTTACTGTGCGGTGGGCGGAGTTCAGCCACAATCCGAAACCGTTTGGCGTCAAGCAAACAAATACAGAGTTCCTCGATTGGCCTTTGTAAACAAAATGGATCGTACCGGCGCGAATTTCTTTAAGGTCTACGACCAAATGAAAGCTCGGCTTAAGGCGAACCCAATTCCGATCCAGGTTCCAATTGGCGCTGAGGAAAATTTCCAGGGCGTGATCGATTTGATCAAAATGAAAGCCATCATTTGGGATGATGCCTCCCAAGGGACCAAATTTACTTACGGTGACATCCCTGCTGAATTGAAAGAAGCCGCTGAAGAGTGGCGCGAGAAAATGCTCGAGGCTGCGGCTGAGAGCTCTGAGGAAATGATGGACAAATACCTTGGCGGCGAAACTCTGACAGAAGAAGACATTAAGAAGGCACTCCGTCAACGGACCATTGCAGGTGAAATCGTTCCCATGCTTTGTGGCAGCGCTTTTAAAAATAAAGGCGTTCAAGCCATGCTGGACGCAGTAGTTGATTTCTTGCCGTCACCCGTTGATATTCCTCCGGTCAAAGGCGAAAAAGAAGACGGAAGCGAAACCAGTCGTAAAGCCAGTGATGATGAAAAGTTCTCGGCACTCGCATTTAAGATCATGACCGATCCATTTGTGGGTCAGTTAATTTTCTTCCGCGTCTACTCTGGTGTTGTGAATTCTGGTGACACCATCTATAACCCCATTAAGGGCAAGAAAGAGCGGATTGGTCGTCTTTTACAGATGCACGCTAATCAACGCGAAGAAATTAAAGAAGTTCGTGCTGGCGATATCGCCGCTGCAGTTGGTTTAAAAGAAGCCACCACTGGCGAAACTCTTTGCGACCCAGATAATATTTTGATTTTAGAGCGCATGGTGTTCCCAGAGCCCGTGATCTCTCAGGCTGTTGAGCCAAAAACGAAGGCTGACCAAGAGAAGATGGGCTTAGCGCTCAATCGCCTTGCACAAGAAGATCCATCATTCCGCGTGAAGACCGACGAAGAATCTGGTCAGACGATTATTTCTGGAATGGGCGAGCTACACCTTGAAATTATTGTGGATCGCATGAAGCGCGAGTTCGGCGTTGAGGCAACGGTTGGTAAACCACAAGTTGCTTATCGTGAAACCATTCGTAAAGTTTGCGACGAAATCGAAGGCAAGTTTGTTAAGCAATCTGGTGGCCGTGGCCAGTATGGTCACGTGGTATTGAAACTTGAGCCACAAGATCCGGGCAAGGGCTTTGAGTTTGTCGATGCAATCAAAGGCGGCGTCGTGCCACGTGAATACATACCTGCTGTTGAAAAGGGTATTGTTGAAACCCTGAACGCCGGCGTTCTTGCTGGATATCCAGTGGTGGACGTTAAGGCAACTTTGTTCTTTGGTTCCTACCACGATGTTGACTCGAATGAGAATGCATTCAAGATGGCGGCGTCGATGGCGTTTAAAGACGGGATGCGTAAAGCGACTCCGGTTCTGCTTGAGCCAATGATGGCGGTAGAGGTTGAGACGCCTGAAGATTTCATGGGTAACGTGATGGGCGATTTATCGTCTCGCCGCGGCATCATGCAAGGCATGGATGACATCCCTGGTGGCGGCAAGATTGTGCGCGCTGAGGTCCCCCTTGCAGAAATGTTTGGATACTCAACCGGTTTGCGCTCATTAACGCAAGGCCGCGCAACTTACACCATGGAATTTAAGCATTATTCAGAAGCACCTAAGAACGTCGCTGATGCTGTCATTGCAGCAAAAGCAAAGTAATTTTTTGAACATTGATTAGCTAAATAAAAGGCACCCAAAATGGCAAAAGAAAAATTTGAACGGACTAAACCCCATGTGAACGTTGGCACCATTGGTCACGTCGACCACGGTAAGACCACCTTAACTGCAGCAATTACCACCGTGCTCTCCAAGCTCTTTGGTGGTGAAGCCAAAGCCTACGATCAGATCGATGCGGCCCCTGAAGAGAAGGCCCGTGGTATTACGATCAATACCGCCCACGTCGAGTATGAGACCAAGAATCGTCACTACGCGCACGTCGATTGCCCAGGCCACGCCGACTACGTGAAGAACATGATTACCGGTGCAGCGCAGATGGACGGCGCCATTTTGGTGGTCTCGGCCGCTGACGGCCCCATGCCCCAAACCCGTGAGCACATCCTCTTGGCCCGCCAAGTGGGCGTGCCTTACATCATCGTGTTTATGAACAAATGCGATATGGTGGATGACGCTGAACTCTTAGAGCTCGTGGAGATGGAAGTACGTGAGCTGCTCTCCAAGTACGAGTTCCCAGGCGACGATACCCCCATCGTCAAGGGCTCTGCCAAGCTCGCCTTAGAAGGCGACAAGGGTGAGCTCGGTGAGGGCGCCATCATGAAGCTTGCCGAAGCCTTAGATAGTTATATCCCCAATCCCGAGCGGGCGATTGATGGCGCATTCTTGATGCCAGTCGAAGACGTGTTCTCGATCTCCGGTCGTGGCACGGTGGTGACCGGTCGTGTCGAGCGCGGCATTGTGAAAGTCGGTGAAGAGATTGAGATCGTCGGTATTAAGCCAACGCTGAAGACCACCTGCACTGGCGTCGAGATGTTCCGTAAACTGCTCGATCAAGGTCAAGCCGGTGATAACGTCGGTATCCTCTTACGCGGTACCAAGCGTGAGGAAGTGGAGCGTGGCCAAGTATTAGCTAAGCCCGGCTCGATTACCCCCCACACCCACTTTACCGCTGAGGTTTATGTATTGTCCAAAGATGAGGGCGGTCGTCATACCCCCTTCTTTAACAACTACCGTCCTCAGTTTTACTTCCGTACCACCGATGTCACTGGCTCGATTGAGTTGCCAAAGGACAAGGAGATGGTGATGCCTGGCGATAACGTCACCATCACCGTAAAGCTCATTGCCCCCATCGCGATGGAAGAGGGCTTGCGCTTTGCAATCCGTGAAGGCGGTCGTACCGTCGGTGCGGGTGTGGTTGCGAAGATTTTGGCTTAATTGTTTTGCACGATTGGGAATATTTGTGCTGCAGATATTCCCTTGTTCTTTAGTTGGATGATTAACGCGGCAGCACCGCACTGCTCTTTGGAATAACTATGCAAAACCAGAAAATTAGAATTCGTTTGAAGGCATTTGATTATCGATTGATCGACCAATCCGCTGCCGAGATTGTCGATACTGCGAAGCGCACTGGCGCCGTTGTCAAGGGCCCAATTCCTTTGCCAACTCGCATTGAGCGTTTTGATTTGTTACGTTCTCCCCATGTGAACAAGACTTCACGGGATCAGATGGAGATCCGTACGCACCTCCGTTTGATGGATATTGTCGATCCTACCGAGAAAACGGTAGACGCCCTGATGAAGTTGGATTTGCCTGCTGGCGTGGATGTTGAAATCAAGCTGCAGTAAGCTAGATTGCATAAAAGTTTGTTAGTTTTGCCTTTTTAGGCTAGAATTGAAGGCTTTTCGTAGTTTTGAAGAGTATATTTTGTAGTATATAAATTGTAAGTGCTTGTTTTATATAAACATTTTTATTTAAAACAGGTTAAATTAAATTTCCGCTGACCAATCGAAGTCAGCATTGGAGTAAGAATATGAGCTTAGGCTTGATCGGCCGTAAGGTCGGCATGACCCGTCTGTTTACGGATGAAGGGGAAGCAATTCCTGTCACCGTGATTGATGTGAGCGATAACCGGGTTGCTCAAGTGAAAACCCAGGCAACGGATGGCTATGATGCCGTTCAGTTGGCTCACGGAACACGCCGCGCTAGCCGCGTAACCAAGGCGATGGCCGGACACTTTGCAAAAGCAGGTGTGATGGCTGGCAATGCCTTAAATGAATTTCATGTGGATGCTGAAAAATTGGCCGAGATGAAGCCTGGCCAAATCGTTGGCGTTGATGTTTTTGCAGCTGGCCAAAAGGTAGACGTACAAGGCGTTACGATTGGTAAGGGCTACGCTGGAACAATTAAGCGCTATCACTTTGCGTCTGGTCGCGCGAGTCACGGTAACTCCCGTTCACACAATGTTCCAGGCTCTATTGGTATGGCGCAAGATCCAGGCCGTGTTTTTCCTGGTAAGCGCATGACCGGTCATTTGGGTGATGTAACCCGTACCGTTCAGAATCTGGTGATTGCTCGCATTGATGCGGAGCGCAATCTCATTATGGTCAAGGGCGCTATTCCCGGCGCTCCTGGTGGAAAAGTACTTGTTACTCCAGCTGTTAAAGCTGTAGCTAAGAAATAAGGAGAGGACATGGAACTGAAACTTCTCCAAGACAACGGCCAGCTAGGTGCTGGTGTACAAGCTTCACCCGAAGTATTTGAGCGTGAGTACAACGAAGCACTTGTTCATCAGATCGTGGTTGCGTATCAAGCAAATGCACGTAGTGGTAATCGTGCACAAAAAGATCGTGAGCAAGTAAAGCACAGCACAAAAAAACCATGGCGCCAAAAAGGTACCGGCCGTGCTCGTGCTGGTATGAGCTCTTCGCCATTGTGGCGTGGAGGCGGTCGGATATTCCCGAACTCTCCAGAAGAAAATTTTTCGCACAAGGTCAACAAGAAAATGTATCGCGCTGGTATGCGCTCGATCCTTTCTCAGTTGGCACGCGAAGGTCGTTTAAATGTGGTCGACCAATTTAATTTGGATGCGCCCAAGACCAAGTTGTTGGCTGAGAAAGTCAAGGGTATGGGTCTTGAGTCGGTATTAATTATTTTGGATGAGGTTAGCGAGAATCTTTATCTTGCATCGCGCAATTTGCACAAAGTTGCTGTGGTTGAACCTCAGCATGCAGACCCCTTGTCATTAGTTCAGTTTCAAAAAGTATTGGTGAGCAAAGCAGCGATCGCCAAGATGGAGGAGTTGCTGAAATGAGCCAAACACGTAAAAACGATCATCGTCTCATGCAAATTTTGCTTGGACCCATTGTTTCTGAAAAAGCAACCATGGTCGCCGAAAAGAATGAGCAAGTGATTTTCCAAGTTGCGCGCGATGCAAATAAGCTCGATGTGAAGCAAGCCGTTGAATTGCTTTTCAAAGTTCAAGTGGAGTCTGTGCAAATCGTTAATCAAAAAGGTAAGCCAAAGCGCTTTGGCCGATTTGAGGGTCGACGCGATCACGCCAAGAAGGCCTATGTCAATCTGAAGCCTGGTCAAGAAATTAACTTTGAAGCGGAGGCAAATTAATTATGCCGCTCATGAAAACCAAACCGACCTCACCAGGTCGTCGTTCAATGGTCAAGGTAGTCAATCCTGACCTGCATAAAGGTAAGCCTTTTGCAGCCTTGGTTGAGCCACAGTTCCAAAAAGCTGGTCGTAACAATAATGGCCACATTACGACGCGCCACAAAGGCGGTGGTCACAAGCATCACTACCGCATGGTTGACTTTAAGCGCAACGACAAAGATGGTATTTCTGCCAAGGTTGAGCGCCTAGAATACGATCCAAACCGTAGTGCAAATATTGCTCTCCTAGTCTTTGCGGACGGTGAGCGTCGTTACATCATTGCTTCCAAGGGGATGACGGTTGGACAGCAGGTAATGAACGGTGCTGAGGCTCCGATCAAAGCAGGAAACAATTTACCGATTCGTAACATTCCAATTGGTAGCACGATCCATTGTGTTGAGATGTTGCCTGGAAAGGGTGCGCAAATCGCTCGCTCCGCTGGTAGTTCGGCGGTTTTGTTGGCACGCGAAGGCGTGTATGGCCAGGTTCGTTTGCGCTCCGGCGAGGTACGTCGTATTTTGATCGATTGCCGTGCCACCATTGGTGAAGTTGGCAATGAAGAGCATAGCTTGCGTCAGATTGGTAAAGCAGGTGCAACCCGTTGGCGCGGTATTCGCCCAACAGTTCGCGGTGTAGCCATGAACCCAATCGACCACCCACATGGTGGTGGCGAAGGACGAACTGGCGAAGGTCGT
This sequence comes from Polynucleobacter sp. HIN5, assembly GCF_030297555.1. Classification (NCBI taxonomy): domain Bacteria; kingdom Pseudomonadati; phylum Pseudomonadota; class Betaproteobacteria; order Burkholderiales; family Burkholderiaceae; genus Polynucleobacter; species Polynucleobacter sp. HIN5. The sequence continues at coordinate 54,191 of NZ_AP028136.1, forward strand.
GTACCCGTCTCTCCATGGGGAACCCCAACGAAGGGCTATCGTACCCGTCGCAATAAACGTACAACGACCATGATTGTTCAGCGTCGTCAAAAGCGTTAATGGATAAGGAATAGATAAATGACTCGTTCTGCGAAAAAAGGTCCTTTCTGCGATGCCAGCCTTGTGAAAAAGGTTGAGACCGCTCAGGCCAATAAAGATAAGAAGCCAATTAAGACATGGTCACGTCGTTCGACCATTCTTCCTGACTTCATTGGATTAACAATTGCTGTTCACAACGGTAAACAGCACGTTCCGGTCTATGTTTCTGAAAACATGGTTGGACACAAGCTTGGTGAGTTTGCTTTGACGCGCACGTTCAAAGGACACTCTGCCGACAAGAAAGTTGTGAAGAAGTAAGGGGATGATGATGGAAGTTAAAGCTATTCACCGCGGTGCACGAATTTCTGCCCAAAAAACACGTTTAGTGGCAGATCAAATTCGTGGTTTGCCGATTTCACGCGCTATGAACATTTTGAATTTCAGCCCCAAAAAAGCTGCTTTCATCATGAAGAAGGTGGTTGAGTCTGCCATCGCTAATGCTGAGCACAATAAAGGTGCCGACATTGATGAACTCAAAGTGTCCGCTGTAATTGTTGACAAAGCAACATCATTAAAGCGTTTTACTGCTCGCGCCAAAGGCCGTGGTAACCGTATTGAGAAACAAAGTTGTCACATTAGCGTGACCTTGAGTAATTAAGGAAAGACATGGGCCAAAAAATTAATCCAAATGGATTTCGTCTATCGGTAAGCCGTAACTGGACATCCCGCTGGTATGCCAATAGTAATGACTTTGCCAACATGCTCAAAGAGGATGTTGAGGTTCGTAATTACTTGAAGAAGAAGCTAAAGAATGCTTCTGTTAGCAAGGTTTTAATTGAACGTCCTGCTAAAAATGCACGAATCACTATTTTTAGTTCGCGTCCTGGTGTCGTAATTGGTAAGAAGGGCGAGGACATTGAAGTTCTCCGTAAAGAATTGCAAAAACGGATGGGTGTACCTGTCCATGTCAACATTGAAGAGATTCGTAAGCCCGAAGTCGATGCCCAGTTGATTGCGGATTCAATTACTCAGCAGCTTGAAAAACGCATTATGTTCCGTCGTGCCATGAAGCGTGCGATGCAAAGTGCCATGCGTCTTGGTGCTCAGGGCATCAAGATTATGTCCTCTGGTCGTTTGAATGGTGCTGAAATTGCGCGCCGCGAATGGTATCGCGAGGGCCGCGTTCCACTCCACACTTTGAAGGCGGACATTGATTACGCCACATCAGAGGCAGAAACAACATACGGCATTATTGGCGTCAAGGTTTGGGTTTATAAGGGCGACACCTTGGGTCGTGGCGCAGATGCGCAATTGACTCAAAATGCAGCACCAGAGGCCCCGGTAGCCGAGGAGAAAAAACCACGTCGCGCACCTGCTAAGACTGTGCGGCGTGTAGCCGGCGCTGATTCGTCAGCGAAGCCCGGTGAAGAGAAGCCAGCGGTGAAGCCCACTGTAAAGCGGGTTCGTAAAGCCATCGCCAGCACAGAAACGAAGAAGGCAGGAGAGTAAGCATGCTGCAACCAAAGCGTCGCAAATATCGTAAAGAACAAAAAGGTCGCAATACCGGTGTCGCAACACGCGGCAGTTCGGTTGCCTTCGGAGATTTTGGTTTGAAGGCGGTTGGTCGCGGTCGTTTAACGGCACGTCAAATTGAGTCTGCACGACGTGCAATGACCCGTCACATCAAACGCGGTGGAAGAATCTGGATCCGTATTTTCCCAGACAAGCCAATTTCACAAAAGCCTGCTGAAGTGCGTATGGGTAACGGAAAAGGGAACCCTGAATACTATGTAGCCGAGATTCAGCCAGGTAAGGTTTTGTATGAAATGGACGGAGTTGATGAAACTCTTGCAAGAGAGGCATTCCGTCTGGCCGCATCCAAGTTACCTATTCAAACCACGTTTGTGATTCGTCAAATCGGCGCTTAATCAGGAACCCATCATGAAAAGCAAAGAACTGCAAAGCAAAGATTTAGGCGCTCTTAACCAAGAGCTGTCTGAGTTGCTAAAAACCCACTTCAAGCTGCGGATGCAAAAAGCAACTCAGCAACTTCAAAATACCAGTCAGTTGGGACAGGTGAAGCGTGATATTGCTCGCGTTAAAACCTTTATCACCCAAAAGACTATTCAGAAATAATTAGGATCGAGATATGACAGAAATCTCCAAACCCTTGCGCCGCACCCTCGTTGGTCGTGTCGTTAGCGACAAGATGCAAAAAACCGTGACTGTTCAAGTTGAGCGTCAGGTGAAGCATCCTGTAATTGGCAAATACGTTGGTAAGTCAAAAAAGTATCACGCACACGATGAGACCAATCAATACAAGATGGGCGACACCGTGGAAATTACTGAGGGCAAACCAATGGCCAAAACGAAGGCTTGGGTGGTAACCCGCCTGGTTGAGGCTTCCAAAGGAATTTAAGTTGAAATTTTGACAAGAGATTGTCAAGATACAGTTTTTTGTAGTAGAATCAAAAGCTTTCCGTTATTAAATAGATCAAATGACGGAAACATATAGTTTTATTAAGCTGTTGATTTATAAGTAATTTTTATTAAATCCGAGCCATTTTGTAGCAATGCAATGGGCTCATAGACGGAACCAAGACTGACGCCATTGGCGTACAAGTTGGGGATTAGACAAAATGATTCAGACTGAAAGCAGGTTGCAAGTCGCCGATAACACTGGCGCGAGCGAAGTTTTGTGCATCAAGGTATTGGGTGGCTCAAAGCGCCGTTATGCCAATATTGGTGATGTCATTAAGGTGAGCGTAAAAGCTGCCGCTCCTCGTGGTCGAGTTAAAAAAGGTGACATTTATAACGCAGTAGTTGTTCGGACTGCGAAAGGCGTTCGTCGTCCTGACGGATCCTTAATTAAATTTGATGAGAACGCTGCTGTTTTGCTAAATGCAAAGCTTGAGCCGATTGGTACCCGTATTTTTGGACCAGTTACGCGTGAGCTACGCACCGAGCGTTTCATGAAAATTGTTTCTCTTGCCCCAGAAGTTATTTAAAGAGGTCACTATGAAAAAGATTCGTAAAGGCGACTCCGTGATTGTTCTTACTGGGCGTGATAAGGGTAAAAAAGGCACGGTTACCGGAATTCTTGAAAACAAATTTGTGGTTGAGGGCGTGAACATTTATAAAAAGAATGTAAAGCCCAATCCTAATGATGGAACCACTGGCGGAACCGTTGATAAGACCATGCCCATTGCCGCTTCCAATATCGCATTAGTTGATGCGAATGGCAAACCATCCCGCGTCGGCATTAAGTTAGTGGATGGTAAAAAAGTGCGTTATTTAAAAACCACTGGCGCGACGCTTAGCGCTTAAGGTTCGGAGAAATTATGAGCACCCGTTTACAAGAGCATTACAAAAATACAGTCATTGCAAACTTGATGCAGCAGTTTGGCTATAAGTCTGTGATGGAAGTCCCGCGCATTACCAAAATCACCCTCAATATGGGTTTAGGTGAGGCCGTGAGTGATAAAAAAGTGATTGAGCATGCAGTTGGTGATTTAACCAAAGTTGCTGGTCAAAAACCGGTTGTCACCAAGGCGCGTAAGGCGATTGCAGGATTTAAGATTCGCCAAGGCTATCCCATCGGTGCGATGGTTACTCTGCGAGGTACTCGCATGTATGAATTTTTGGATCGCTTTATTACGGTTTCTTTGCCACGTGTACGCGATTTCCGCGGAATCTCAGGTAAAGCGTTTGATGGCCGTGGTAATTACAACATTGGCGTTAAAGAACAAATTATTTTCCCTGAAATTGAGTACGACAAAATTGATGCATTACGTGGTCTCAATATCAGTATTACGACCACCGCTAAAACCGATGAGGAAGCTAAGGCATTGTTAGCGGCGTTTAAATTTCCATTTCGCAATTAAGAGGCAAACGTGGCAAAACTATCTTTAATTGAGCGTGAGAAAAAACGCGCTAAGTTGGTTGCAAAATTCACGCATAAGCGCGCTGAGCTGAAGTCGATCATTAACGACACAAGCCGCAGTGACGAGGAGCGCTATGAGGCTCGTTTAAAGCTGCAATCATTGCCGCGCAATGCGAGCCCTATTCGTCAACGTAATCGTTGTTCATTAACCGGTCGTCCACGTGGCACCTTCCGCAAATTTGGTTTAGCGCGCGGCAAGATCCGTGAGATTGCTTTCCGTGGCGAGATCCCCGGTTTAACCAAGGCCAGCTGGTAAGCGGCGAAAGAATTTAGGAGAACCCATGAGCATTAGTGATCCAATCGCCGATATGTTGACCAGAATTCGCAACGCGCAAGCGGTGCAGAAAACCTTGGTTACCATGCCGTCGTCCAAATTAAAAGTAGCTATCGCCAAGGTCTTGAAAGACGAAGGCTATATCGATAGTTTTGAAATCACCGGTGAAGCAGCTAAGCCTGTATTGAAGATTGATCTCAAATACTATGCTGGCCGTCCTGTAATTGAACGAATTGAGCGAGTTTCTACTCCCAGTTTGCGTATTTACAAGGGACGCCATGACATTCCTGAGGTCATGAATGGTTTGGGCGTTGCCATTATTTCAACACCGCAAGGTTTGATGACCGATCGCAAAGCACGCGCATCCGGCGTTGGCGGCGAAGTCATTTGCTACGTGGCTTAAGGAGAGAACGATGTCTCGAGTTGGTAAATCTCCCATTACAGTGCCAAAAGGCGCTGAGATCAGTATCGCAAACGCGTTGTTAACTGTGAAGGGCCCATTGGGAACTCTCACCCACACCGTGCATCCTAGTGTTGGTCTTGAACATAAAGATGGTGTCATTACAGTTGCCATCAAAGATAACTCGCCTGAAGCAAATGCATTGTCTGGAACGACTCGTGCATTGGTTAATAACATGGTCGTTGGTGTGACCCAGGGATTTGAGCGCAAGCTAAGTCTTGTTGGAGTGGGTTATCGTGCACAGGCACAAGGCAATTCTTTGAAATTGCAATTGGGCTTCTCGCATGAAATTAACTATCCACTCCCTGCTGGTGTGAAAGCGGAAACCCCGTCGCAAACTGAAATCATTATCAAAGGCGCCAATAAGCAACAAGTTGGTCAAGTTGCTGCGGAAGTTCGTGCCTATCGCTCCCCAGAGCCCTACAAGGGTAAGGGTGTGCGTTATGTCGACGAAGTGGTTCACCTTAAAGAAACCAAGAAGAAGTAATTAAGTAAAGCCGAGATTCGATATGAACAAAAACGAAACAAGACAAAGACGTGCACGTCAAACCCGCATCAAGATTGCTGAACTATTAGCTCATCGCTTGACGGTGATTCGGAGCAATTGCCATATCTCCGCCCAGGTCTATAGCCCATGCGGTAGCAAGGTGGTTGCCGCGGCCTCGACCATGGAAAAGGATTTGCGTACTTCGGTAAAAAATGGCGGTAACAGCCAAGCGGCACAAGCGATTGGCAAATTAATCGCCGAACGTGCAAAGAAGGCTGGCGTTGAGAGCGTCGCGTTTGATCGTGCGGGACATCGTTATCACGGCCGTATTAAGGCCCTTGCTGAAGCTGCGCGTGAAGCTGGCTTGAAGTTCTAAGAAACGGTTTAGGAAAAAATTATGGCAAAAATGCAAACCAAAATTCAGTCAGAAGAGCGCGATGACGGTCTACGCGAGAAGATGATTGCTGTTAATCGCGTAACCAAAGTAGTGAAGGGCGGCCGTATTCTTGGCTTTGCTGCCTTGACGGTCGTTGGTGATGGTGATGGACGAATTGGAATGGGCAAAGGTAAATCGAAGGAAGTTCCCGTTGCTGTTCAAAAAGCAATGGATGAAGCACGTCGCAAAATGATTAAGGTTCCCCTTCGTAAGGGAACATTGCAGCATTCTGTGATTGGTCAGCATGGTGCCTCGCGTGTTCTGATTTCTCCTGCCAAAGAAGGTACCGGTGTAATCGCAGGCGGTCCAATGCGTGCGATTTTTGATGTAATGGGTGTGACCAATGTGGTTGCAAAGTCGCTTGGTTCAACCAATCCCTACAACATGGTTCGTGCCACATTGGATGGTTTGAGCAAGATGAGCACGCCTGCAGAAATTGCTGCGAAGCGCGGAAAGTCGGTTGAAGAAATTTTGGGTTAATAGCCTGTAATCGAAAGTAAAAGATGGCAAATACACAATCAAATTCAAAGGTCAAACTTCAGCTAGTACGTAGCTTGATCGGTACGCGCGAGAGTCACCGTGCCACGGTTCGTGGTTTGGGCCTTGGTCGCCTGAACTCGGTTTCAGAGTTACAAGATACCCCGGCGGTCCGGGGAATGATTAATAAGGTTTCATACCTTGTGAAAGTGATCGGGTAAAGCAATGCAATTAAATACGATTAAACCCGCCGAAGGTGCTAAACGCCCACGTCGCCGTGTCGGCCGTGGTATTGGTTCGGGTCTTGGTAAGACTGCTGGTCGTGGTCATAAAGGCCAAAAGTCGCGTTCCGGCGGTTTTCATAAAGTTGGTTTTGAGGGCGGCCAAATGCCCATGTATCGTCGCTTACCCAAGCGCGGTTTCATTTCTTTAACACGTCGTTTTGTTGGTCAAGTAACCCTCGCAGATTTAGAACGCATCGGTTTGGCCGAAGTAGATCTAGTTGCCCTCAAGCAGCATGGCCTTGCTGGCGAGCAAACGAATGCTGTCAAAGTGATTAAGACTGGTGAAATTAAGCGCGCGGTTACCTTAAAGGGATTGACTGCAAGTGCAGGTGCAAAAGCCGCTATTGAGGCTGCTGGCGGTAAGGTGCTCGCTGAGGTTTAAAGCAATTTATGGCGCTCGGTTCCTCTAACGTCTCTAGTTTGACACCATCTGGAAACAAGTATGGTGACTTACGTCGCCGCTTGATTTTCTTGGTATTGGCGTTGGTTGTCTACCGTATTGGTGCTCACATTCCAGTGCCCGGTATTGATCCTGATCAGTTATCAAAACTGTTTAGTGAGCAAAAAGACGGTATTTTGGGAATGTTCAATTTGTTTTCAGGCGGGGCTTTGTCTCGCTTTACGGTGTTCGCTTTGGGCATCATGCCCTATATCTCTGCGTCGATCATCATGCAATTGATGACCATTGTGCTTCCTTCGCTTGAGGCGATGAAGAAGGAAGGCCAAGCTGGTCAACGCAAGATTACCCAATACACTCGTTATGCAACCGTCTTTTTGGCAACCTTCCAAGCAATTGGGATTTCCGTTGCGCTTGAGTCTCAACCCGGTCTTGTTGTTGATCCTGGCCTCATGTTTCAGTTCAATACGGTTGTAACCCTTGTCACCGGCACAATGTTTTTAATGTGGCTCGGTGAGCAAATTACTGAACGCGGCTTGGGCAACGGTATTTCCATCATTATTTTTGCCGGGATTGTTTCTGGCTTGCCAAGCGCATTGGCTAGTCTTTTAGAGTTGGTTCGCACTGGCTCCATGAGCATTCTCTCAGCGATTTTTATCGTATTGATTGTCATTGCAGTGACATATTTTGTTGTTTTCGTAGAGCGTGGTCAGCGCCGTATTCTGGTGAACTACGCTAAACGTCAGGTGGGTAATAAGATTTATGGCGGTCAGTCTTCCCACCTGCCTCTAAAGCTGAATATGGCCGGTGTTATTCCTCCTATTTTTGCTTCATCGATTATTTTGTTCCCGGCCACCATTGCCGGTTGGTTTACTGCAGGCGAACCAACCAATATGCTGAGTCGTATTGTGAAAGATTTGGCGGCAACCTTGGCCCCTGGCCAACCGGTTTACATCATTTTGTACGCGACTGCCATTATTTTCTTTTGCTTTTTCTATACTGCCTTGGTTTTTAATAGTCGCGATACGGCCGATAACTTGAAAAAGAGCGGTGCGTTTGTTCCAGGTATTCGTCCAGGTGATCAAACTGCCCGCTACATCGATAAGATTTTGGTTCGTTTGACGTTGGCTGGTGCAATTTATATGGTTTTAGTGTGCTTATTGCCCGAGTTTTTGGTTTTGAAATACAACGTTCCTTTCTATTTCGGTGGAACATCGTTGTTAATTATTGTGGTGGTTGCGATGGACTTTATGGCTCAAGTGCAATCATTTGTGATGCAGCAGCAGTACGGCTCTCTGATGAAGAAAGCCAACTTTAAGATGGGACCCACTCTCTAAGATGCCTAAAGACGATGTAATTCAGATGGCAGGGGAAATTGTTGAAAACCTCCCCAACGCTATGTTTAGGGTGAAGTTAGAGAATGGGCATGTGGTATTAGGTCATATTTCTGGGAAGATGCGGATGCATTACATCCGAATCCTGCCAGGAGATAAGGTAACTGTGGAAATGACCCCATACGATTTGACGCGCGCAAGAATTATCTTCCGTGCGAAGTAAGGATTATTAAAGAGGTGAATGATGAAAGTATTGGCATCCGTTAAATGTATTTGCCGCAATTGCAAAATCATCAAGCGTAAGCGCGTGGTGCGTGTGATCTGCTCGTCCGATCCACGTCATAAGCAGCGTCAAGGTTAATTCGGTTAAGTAGAGGAATTTATATGGCACGTATCGCTGGGGTAAATATCCCAAATCATCAACATACTGTGATTGGTTTAACCGCCATCTACGGTATTGGTAAGGCACAAGCTCTCAAGATCTGTGAGAACACAGGTGTTGCAATCGATAAGAAAGTTAAAGATCTTACCGATGCTGAGCTAGAAAAGCTTCGTGATGAAGTGGGTAAGCGCACCACAGAGGGTGATTTGCGTCGTGAAGTCACCATGAACATTAAGCGTTTAATGGACTTGGCTTGCTATCGCGGCATTCGTCATCGCAAGGGCTTGCCAGTGCGTGGCCAGAGAACGAAGACCAATGCTCGTACCCGCAAAGGCCCCCGTAAGGCTGGCGTTGCACTCAAGAAATAATTAGGAACTGATATGGCAAAAGCACAACAAACCGCCGCAAACGCAAGTGCACAACGCGCTCGCAAAAAGGTTAAAAAGAACGTCGCTGATGGCATTGCCCACGTGCATGCATCGTTTAACAATACCATTGTGACCATTACCGATCGTCAAGGAAACGCCTTGTCATGGGCAACTTCAGGCGGTCAAGGATTTAAGGGTTCGCGCAAGTCAACGCCATTTGCAGCTCAGGTTGCTGCGGAAGTGGCTGGTAAGGCAGCAATTGAGTGTGGGATTAAGAATTTAGAGGTCCAAATCAAGGGCCCAGGCCCTGGTCGTGAGTCTGCAGTTCGCGCATTGAACTCGTTAGGGATCAAGATTGTTGAGATCCAAGATGTGACTCCGGTCCCACACAATGGTTGCCGCCCTCCAAAGCGCCGCCGTATCTAATTTTTGCAGTACCAAGCCGCTGGCTTTGCCAGCAATTGTTTAATAAGCCCACCGTTCGTTGGTAGTTACAGCGAACTCACCTCGGTAACCATCGAGGCATAGAAAGGAAAAAATCGTGGCACGTTATTTAGGCCCTAAAGCCAAACTATCTCGTCGGGAAGGTACCGACTTATTTTTAAAGAGCGCTCGCCGTGCTTTATCGGACAAGTGCAAACTAGACAGCAAACCAGGACAGCACGGTCGTACCTCAGGTGCTCGTACTTCTGACTTCGGTAATCAGTTGCGTGAAAAGCAAAAGGTGAAGCGGATTTATGGCGTACTCGAGCGTCAGTTCCGTCGCTACTTTGCTGAAGCCGAGCGCCGTAAAGGCAATACTGGCGAGACCTTATTGCAGCTGCTTGAGTCCCGTTTGGATAATGTGGTTTATCGCATGGGCTTTGGTTCAACCCGTGCTGAAGCACGTCAGTTGGTATCGCATGCAGCAATTACGGTGAATGGCCAAGTGGTCAATATTCCGTCCATGCAAGTTCGTCCTGGCGATGTTATTGCTATTCGTGAGAAGGCAAAGAAGCAAACCCGTATTCAAGAAGCTCTAAATCTTGCTTCCCAAGTTGGCGCAATTAATTGGGTCAGCGTTGATGCAAGTAAGCTCGAGGGAACGTTTAAACAAGTACCAGATCGCGATGAAATCAGTGGTGATATCAACGAAAGTTTGATCGTCGAATTGTATTCACGCTAATACTGCACCTCTTAAGGAAAAGATATCTATGCAAACAAATTTGCTTAAACCAAAAATCATTTCTGTTGAAGCACTCGGTGCAAACCAGGCTAAGGTTGTGATGGAGCCATTTGAGCGTGGCTATGGCCACACGCTTGGTAATGCATTACGTCGTGTTTTGTTGTCTTCCATGGTTGGTTTTGCTCCAACCGAAGTAGCGATTGCTGGTGTTGTTCACGAGTACTCCACCTTGGACGGTGTTCAGGAAGATGTTGTGAACTTGCTGCTTAATCTAAAGGGAGTTGTTTTCAAGTTACAGTCCCGGGATGAAGTGACGATCAATTTGCGTAAAGAAGGTCCTGGCGTTGTTTACGCTAAGGATATTGATCTTCCCCATGACGTAGAAATCATTAATCCAGAGCATGTCATTGCACACTTAGCAGCTGGCGGTAAGCTCGATATGCAAATCAAGGTTGAAAAGGGCCGTGGATATGTACCAGGCAATATGCGTCAGTATCAAGATGAAGCAACCAAGCTGATCGGCCGCATTGTGTTAGATGCATCATTTAGTCCAATTAATCGTGTTAGCTATGCGGTTGAGTCTGCTCGTGTTGAGCAACGTACTGATTTAGATCGTTTGGTGATGACTATTGAAACCAATGGTGTGATCTCTCCTGAAGAATCAATTCGCCAGGCCGCCAGTATTTTGGTTGACCAGTTGGTCGTATTTGCCGCCTTAGAGAGCAGTCAAGTGAGCGGTGAGTTGGCTCCAAGTCGCTCAACCATGGTTGATCCGTTGTTGATGAGACCGGTTGATGATTTAGAGTTGACCGTTCGTTCTGCAAACTGCCTAAAGGCTGAGAACATTTACTACATCGGTGATTTGATTCAGCGTACTGAAAATGAATTACTCAAGACGCCTAATTTGGGTCGCAAGTCTTTGAATGAAATCAAGGACGTATTGGCAGCCCGTGGTTTAAGTCTTGGGATGAAGCTCGACAGCTGGCCACCAGCGACTCTCGGGCAATAATTAGAAAGGAAGCATCATGCGTCATGGTAATGGCTTACGCAAACTAAATCGCACTTTATCGCATCGTTTGGCGATGTTGCGCAATATGTCGAACTCACTGATCGAGCACGAAGTTATTAAGACAACCCTGCCAAAGGCAAAAGAATTGCGGATGGTGGTTGAGCCTTTGATTACTTTGGGTAAGAAAGATAATTTAGCGAACCGCCGTTTGGCATTCAATCGTTTGCGCGATCGTGAAATGGTAAGCAAATTGTTTACTGAGCTCGGCCCACGTTATGCAACTCGACCAGGTGGTTATCTTCGTATTCTGAAATTTGGTTTTCGGCACGGTGACAATGCCCCAATGGCACTGGTTGAGTTGGTTGATCGCCCTGAAGTTGAAGAGGCGCCTCAACAAGAGCCTGCAGCAGTATAAATTAGCATCAGGTATAGTTAAAGCCAGGCTTCGGTCTGGCTTTTTCATTTAACCCACTGCTTGAGCCATCTTTTGTATGGATTCGATACTGATCGTAACCACGACTTTGCCCACGATGGATGCGGCTAGATTACTAGGTCAGCAATTAATCGATGAGCGTTTTGCAGCCTGTGTACAAATTCAGGAGGGCGTGCAATCGATCTATCGATGGGATGGAAAGGTTTGCAATGACACCGAAGTTCTATTAAGTGCTAAAACAGCAACAACTCAATGGAAGGGCATTGAGGCATTTATTAAGGCCCATCACCCTTATCAGTTGCCAGAGATCATCGCTTTAAAACCAGTTGAATACTCCCAGGCATATGGGCGCTGGGTGAATGAGGAAACAAAGTCATGAGGCGAATTCAATATGGCTTGGTTCAACTCTTGCTATTTCTACTATCGAGTGTCGCACTCCTTGGTTCAGTAAATGCCAAGGAATTTCTACCTCCCGAAAAGGCATTTATTGTGGAGGCGACATGGATTGCCAATGCCAATAAAATTGCCATTGAGTATCGACCGGTTTCGGGTTATTACATTTACCATGAGTCCTTGCAGTATCGGCTGTTCATCAATGACAAGCCAAGCGCTCCCAAGAGCATTCAAATTCCTAAAGGGGTTGAAAAGTTTGATGAGACCTTTGGAAAAAAAATGGAGATTTTTCCAAAACCATTCGAAGTTCTTCTTGGGTTGGCTCAAGCCACACAAAGCGGTATTCGTTTAGAGATTGATTTGCAGGGTTGTGCTGATGGCGGCATTTGCTACCCACCAATGACCTATCAATACTTTATTGCAGCTCCAGGCGTTCGAGTGGCACCTATCCCCGAGGGTGACGCAGCACCAATACGGGTTGCGGATACACATTCAGAACCATTTGGCCTCAGTGATTTATGGAGCGGGCGCGATGATGTCACATCGATTAAAAGCTATTTGGAGAATGCCAAGCCGTTTTATCTATTGATCGGATTTTTTATTCTTGGGATTGCCCTAGCATTTACGCCTTGCGTATTACCGATGCTCCCGATTTTGAGCAGCATTGTTTTGGGTCGCCAAGATGGAAGCCCAATTAGCAAGACCCGATCGGCTTATCTTGCCTTGGCTTACATTTTGGGTATGGCCTTGTTGTATGCGTTAGCGGGGATTCTTACGGCCGCATTGGGAAGCGGCGTGCAGCGCGCCTTACAAAGCCCTATTGCCCTTATTTTGTTTGCCCTCCTTCTATTGTTTTTGGCTGGTAGCTTATTTGGTTTATATGAGCTAAAGGTGCCCCAAACGTGGCAGAGCAAAGTGGATCAATTGGCGGGACGACAAAAGGGCGGAAGTATTGCCGGCGCTTTTAGTCTTGGCGCAATTTCGACTCTGGTTGCAAGTCCTTGCATTACAGCACCCTTAGCAAGTGTTTTAGGGTTTGTGGCACAAACCGGATCGATGGCGCTTGGTGGAGGCCTACTATTTGTGATGGCTTTAGGAATGGGATTGCCGTTATTGCTCATCGCATTGGGTGCTAGAAGTTTCTTACCGCAAACAGGCGCCTGGATGATGTGGTTGCAGCGCAGTCTTGGTTTGGTGTTGGTTGCTTTAGCCATTTGGATTGTGTGGCCAGCAATGTCCGTCGTAACTGGTAATCAAACTCAAACAAGTACTCGTACTGAAAAACGAATTCCACCGGATTTGGTATTTCAGATTGTGCGTTCGAGTGAAGAGCTCGAGCGTATTTTGCAAAAGGCAAAGGCTGACAATAAACCCGTCATGCTCGATTACTACGCCGATTGGTGTATCTCTTGCAAAGAGATGGAGGCCATTACCTTCACCAATTCTGAGGTTGCTAATGCGTTGAGCCGTTTTGTATTAGTACAAGTTGATGTCACCATTAACAATCAACAAAGCCAAGCATTATTGAGGCAATTTGGTTTATTCGGCCCGCCCGCAATTTTGTTTTTCAATGGTGCTGGTGAAGAACAAAAATCGTTGCGGGTAGTGGGTTTTATGGCCCCCAGTCGTTTTCTAGAGCGCTTGCAAGAGCTAGGTGCTAAATGATTTTAGCGCTTGAGTGAGCGAGCGGCCTCAAGCGCAAAATAGGTCAAGATACCATCTGCTCCGGCACGTTTAAATCCGAGCAGTGACTCCATCATGACCGCATCATGATCAAGCCAGCCATTTTGGGCGGCAGCCTTAATCATGGCGAATTCGCCACTCACCTGATAGGCATAGGTTGGGTAACCGAAGGCCTCTTTGATACGATATACGATGTCGAGGTAGGGCATACCAGGCTTAACCATCACTAAATCAGCACCCTCGCTAATATCTAAGCCAACTTCACGGATGGCCTCATCGCCATTAGCGGGATCCATTTGATAGGTTTTTTTGTCCGCCTTGCCAAGATTGCGTGATGATCCAACTGCATCTCGGAAGGGGCCATAAAACGACGAAGCGTATTTGGCGGCATAAGCCATGATGCGCGTATGAATTAATCCTTGATTTTCAAGGGCGGTACGAATCGCCCCAATTCGGCCATCCATCATGTCCGATGGGGCAACCATGTCCACACCTGCTTGGGCATGGCAGAGTGCCTGTTTCATGAGGATCGCGACGGTTTCATCATTCAAAATCCGTTGCTGTTCATCGAGTACGCCATCTTGACCATGGCTCGTATAAGGATCGAGCGCGATATCGGTCATGATGCCAAGGGTGGGGAAACGTTTTTTGAGCTCCATCACTGCGCTTGGAACAAGGCCCTTTGGATTAAATGCTTCAGCACCGTCGTTGCTCTTTAGTGATGCATCGATTACAGGGAAGAGAGCCATGACCGGAATACCAAGCGTTACGCATTCTTCAGCCACATGAAAGAGGCGATCAAGCGACATGCGCTCAATACCCGGCATTGAGTTGACCGCCTGGGTTTGATTACTTCCAGGTAGTAAGAAAACGGGATAGATTAGATCGTCAACCCTTAGATGATTTTCTTGAACGAGACGACGTGACCAATCATCACGGCGCATCCGACGGGGGCGATAGGCAGGATATTGAGACATGCAAATACTCTCTAATCAGGATAGGGTTAGGCGATGTTGCGCTCTGGAAAAAGCCATTGTTGAATAAGTGTATCGCTTTCCGAAAGACCGACCCGTTTTGTGCTGGAGAACAGTTGAGCTGTAATCTGGGCAGGGGCAAATTGCTTAATTTGTTCTGAGATGGCTTGCAACAGGGCGCGGTTTTCGGAGAAAGTTTGTTTGTCTGACTTACTTAGCAAAATATGGATAGGTTTTTGGGTCACACTAAACCAGGCAATCATTTGTTCATCAAGTTCTGTTAAACCCCGTCGTGCATCCACAATTAAGATCAAACCAACCAAATTTTTGCGGGTTTGGAGGTAGCGGCTCAAGATCTCGTTCCAGTGCGAGCGGGTTGCCTCACCAACTGCGGCATAGCCATAGCCTGGCAGGTCGACTAAATACGCGAGCAGCTCATCTTTGGCATAGATCCCAAAATAGTTAATGTGCTGGGTTCGGCCCGGAGTTTTGCTTGCAAAAGCCAGGCGCTTTTGATTGCATAAGATATTGATTGCACTGGATTTTCCGGCATTGGAGCGACCCGCAAAGGCGATCTCAGGCAGGTCGCCCTGGGGAAGGGTTTGTAGCTCATTGACCGTGGTAAAAAAGCGGGCTTGGTGCAGTTTAGACATGACTGGAAGCTATTGTAAAATCACATGAATTTCGTTTGAACATTTCAAAGTAGGCTAGGTACCCATAATGCGCTATAGCAGCAAATTCTCAAAATTAAATATCTCTGCCCTCATGGCTGTTTTAGTTGGTGGTTTTATATCGTTCTCTTACGCGGCTGAGCCTGCAAAAGCAGCAGCTCCCGCGATGACCACCAGCGCCCCAACTCCGGCAGTGATTAAGGCGGATGCTGCTGCTGGCGATGCCCTCTATAACAATGGCGACCCAAAGCGAGGCGTCGTTGCCTGTGTTGGCTGCCATGGACCAAACGGAAATAGTGGAGTCGCAACTTGGCCAAAGTTATCTGCTCAGCACATTTCCTACACGGTCAAGCAACTTAAAAATTACAAAGATGGTACTCGTATGAATCCCGTCATGATGGGAATGGTGGCAACGTTAACCGAGCAAGACATGGCCAACCTAGCGGCTTATGTAAACAAGCAAGAGCCAAAATTGGGTGTAGCCCAGAATAAAGACACGATTGCTCTTGGCCAACGTATTTATCGTTCAGGTATTGCTGAGAAAGGTATTCCAGCATGCTCAGGATGCCATAGTCCCAATGGCGCTGGTATTCCAGCCCAGTACCCCCGTTTAAGTGGTCAATGGGCCGATTACTCGACCTCCCAATTAATTGCGTTCAGAGAGGGTACGCGCAAGAATAGTGTGCAAATGAGCACGATTGCTGCCAAGATGTCAGACGTTGAAATGAAAGCGGTGTCTGATTACATGGCTGGGTTGCGCTAAGCTAATTACTTCGGTAAGTTAGCTCGACCCAAGCGTTCGCTCATTAGCAAAGAGGCTATTTACAGCCTCCCGTTCTCTGACTAGGTGTGCTTGATTGCCATCTACCATCACTTCTGCTGGCCGTCCTCGGGTGTTGTAGTTTGAGGCCATCACAAATCCATAAGCACCTGCCGACAAAATAGCCAGCACATCACCTTCTTGAACTGTTAAGGCGCGATCTTTGCCTAACCAGTCGCCTGATTCACAAACAGGCCCAACGACATCATAGGAAATTGCTTTACCGGTAGATGCTTTGATTGGAACGATTGCATGATAGGCATCGTAGAGGGCTGGACGCATTAAATCATTCATAGCGGCGTTCACAATGCAGAAGTTTTTATCTGCACCAGTTTTGAGATATTCAACTTGGGTCAAGAGCAATCCCGCATTTCCAACTAAGGAGCGACCGGGTTCTAAAATGACATCCATATGTCCAAAGCCACGCTCATCGATGCGATTGAGTAGGGTGTTCGTAAACTCTGTGATATCGGGTGGTGCATCCGAGCCATAGTCAATTCCAAGACCGCCGCCTAGATCGAGATGATGAATGAGAATACCTTCACGTTTGAGTTGATCGATAAGATCAAGTACCTTATCAAGGGCATCGAGATAGGGCGATACATTGGTAATTTGTGAACCAATATGGCAATCGATGCCAACAATATCAATATGGGGCAGGAGTGCGGCCTCGCGATACGTTTTTAGAACTTCAAAATAGGCAATCCCAAATTTGTTATCTTTGAGACCCGTCGAAATATACGGATGGGTTTGCGCATCTACATCAGGGTTCACGCGCAATGAAACTGGGGCGCGAAGACCCAAACTCTTAGCAATGGAATTAATACGCTGCAGTTCAGGGATGGACTCGACGTTGATGCATTTGACGCCAACCGAGAGGGCAAATTTAATTTCATCAGCGGATTTGCCGACTCCAGCAAAAACCATACTTTTTGGATCGGCTCCAACGTGAAGGGCTCGAGCGAGTTCGCCGCCGCTGACCAGATCAAATCCAGCACCTAATTGTTTGAGCTCATCTAAAACAGCGAGATTACTATTAGCCTTGACGGCATAATGAATTCTGGCGCGGCGACTGCCGTTTGCACGGATACAGGCAACATCATAGGCGCGGTATGCCGTACAAATTGCATGCTTACTGTAAACATATAGAGGGGTGCCATATTGATTCGCTAAAGCAGATAGCGAAACACCTTCAGCAAACCACTCTCCATGGTGTTCAGTAAAGCCAGTTAATGATGGAATGGAATGCGTCATTACTTTGGCGAGCTCGTATTAGTGGGGGTGGATATGCCTGATTCTTTAGGAGGGTACAGAGTACCTTTGGGCTCCGGTTGGGTGGGCGCTGGTGGAGCGGGCGGTGGATTGGGTAAAAACAAAGGTCCTCTAACCCCACATCCAAGTAGGGACAGCAACGCAACGTAAACTGGAATCTTAACTACAATCAATATCATCTGTTTAATCACCGGAATTTGAATATAGCATGCAGAACACCCCTTCATCCCAGATTGACAAAATTGATGATAAGCAATTTCATCAACTGGCTAGCCACCTGTTGCAATCGATTGAACTGTCGCTAGAAAACGCTGATGAGCGTTTAGATCTCGACCTTGATATTGCTCGTCAAGGGGGCAATGTGATTAATATTGTTTTTCGGGATCGTAGCGTGGTCGTAGTCAATACCCAGCCGCCCCTGCATGAAATTTGGGTGGCTTGTAAAGCCGGAGGCTTTCACTACCGTTGGGCCGGAGTGATTAACCAGCCACTCTGGCTTGATACAAAAACTGGTAATGAGCTGCTCGCCGATTTATCCCGCTTTGTGAGCGACCAGGCGGGGCAGACAGTTGAAATTAACTTACTTGATTAGTCGTTAAGACCTGCTCAACAATCGCATCATCAACCGCTTCAATTTTTGCTTTGCCAATTTTCTCAAGGGTGATGTAGCGAATTTCACCGCCCTCGGATTTTTTATCGATGCGCATTAAATCAAAGAAACGGCTGTTTCCAAGTTTTGGCGCACAATTGGGCAAACCCATTGCCATAACGAGTTTTTTGATACGACTTACTTCCTCGGTTTTTAAATAACCCAGACGAGAAGATAAATCAGCCGCCATCACCATTCCACATCCCACGGCCTCACCATGCAGCCATTCTCCATAGCCTAAGCCAGATTCAATGGCATGGCCAAAAGTATGACCAAAATTTAAGATGGCACGAATCCCAGATTCCTTCTCGTCGGCGGCCACTACTGCCGATTTAATTTCGCAAGAACGCTCGACCGCATGACTCATGGCGCCACTATCGCAATTTAATAGTTCTTGACGGTGCGCTTCAATCCAATTAAAAAATTCAGC
Source organism: Polynucleobacter sp. HIN5 (assembly GCF_030297555.1). NCBI lineage: Bacteria > Pseudomonadati > Pseudomonadota > Betaproteobacteria > Burkholderiales > Burkholderiaceae > Polynucleobacter > Polynucleobacter sp. HIN5. The sequence continues at coordinate 72,610 of NZ_AP028136.1, forward strand.
GTCTGCAATTGCGCCGTGTTTGATGACCTCCGCCAAGCCGGCTGATAGTTCTCTTGGCGGGAGTGATTTGAGGGTATCAAGGTCAGCAATAACCGCAACCGGCTGATGAAAGGCGCCAATCATATTTTTACCAAGCGGGTGATTAATCCCAGTCTTACCGCCTACTGAAGAATCAACCTGAGCTAATAAAGTCGTGGGTACTTGAACAAATTGAATGCCGCGCATAAAGCTAGCCGCTGCAAACCCCACCATATCACCAATCACGCCACCACCGAGAGCGATTAGTACTGATTTGCGGTCAGCCCCATGGGTTAATAAGGCATCGAAAATTTTCTGTAGAGTAGCCCAGTCTTTGTAAGACTCCCCGTCGGGTAGAACAATCTCATGAACCGACTTCGCGTCGCCTGAAATGGTTTGGATCAACGTCTTGCTATAGAGGGGCCCCACGGTTGTGTTGGTGACCACGAATACCGATTTGCCGGCAATCCAAGGCTTAAATAGCTCTGGCTTTTTGAGAAGCCCTGAGCCAATGTAAATGGGATAGCTGCGCTCACCGAGGGATACATTCAGAGTTTTCATGGTGCTAATTCAAGTTGCATGAGTAAAGAGCTTGCGAGTTGATTGACGCTTGGTTTACCAGTCTCAATAATAAAGTCTGCGATTTCGCGATAGAGTGGATCGCGAATGGCGTATAAGTTTTCTAAGATTGCTTTTGAGTCACCATGTTGCAACAGGGGGCGACCCTCACCTCCTTTAGTGCGATGCCAAAGTTCAATCGGGTTGGCATGCAGGTAAATGACCGTACCACGTTCAGCTAGCACCTTACGGTTCTCTGGGAGCAGTACTGCGCCACCACCGGTAGCGAGCACAATCGATTGCTCGCGGGTTAACTCGTCAATAATTTGTGCCTCGCGTTTACGAAAACCTGCTTCACCTTCCATCTCAAAAATGGTTGGTATCTTGACCCCGCAGCGCTCTTCAAGTGCGTGGTCAGAATCGATAAAGCGTCGCTCGAGTTTGCGGGCAATTAATTTCCCGACCGTTGATTTGCCAGCTCCCATCAGCCCAATCAGAAAGATATTGGAATTTTCAATGTCCATAGCATCATTCTATTCGGGTTTATCTAAGATAGTGGGTGTTAGAAAGACGAGAAGTTCTGTTTTATCTCGCAAAGTTGATTGATGTTTAAACAGATGCCCGATCAAGGGAATATCACCCAAGAGTGGGATTTTGACGGTGTCATCACGCTCCGTCGTTTGATAAATACCACCCAAGATGACCGTCCCGCCATTCTCAACGCTGACTTCGGAGCTCAGATTCTTAGTATCGATGGCGTAGCCTTGTTCTGTCTTCATACCTACACTATCTTTATTAATGGCAACCAATAAAGAGACTTTGCCGTCATGATGAATCTTGGGAATCACCTCGAGACGCAAGTTCGCTTTACGGAATTGAATTTTGTTACCTCCATTTGAAGAGGAGGTTTGGTACGGTAGTTCAGTGCCTTGTTCTATAGTTGCTTTCACCATATCGGCGGTCATGATGCGGGGATTGGACAATATCTTGCCCTGCCCATCGCTCTCTAAGGCGCTTAATTCCACATCGAGAAGACGGGTGGCATTTTTACTAAGAAGGGTCGCCGCGGCAGTCACTGGCTCAAATCCACTAAGGCCGCCAGCCCCAAGTGGTGATCCTAGTTCAAACGAACCCTGAACCCGATCGCTCCCTTCGGGGAGATTCTTTGCTTGCGATCGCAAGCCAAGCTTGGCGCCAAGATTACGTGCAAAGCGATGGTCAGCTTCAACAATCCGCGCCTCAATCAAAATTTGCCGGGGTGTGCCATGATGATCGCCCCCAAAGGGGAGTGCTGAGTCATCCCGACGTTGTTTTTGGAAAGCGTTGATTTCTTGATGCGGTGCAATCCAATAGACCCCCTGATTGCGTATGAACCGCAAGCCTCGGCTTGCCAAGATCGTTGATAACGCAGTTTGCCATGGAACATCGACAAGCTGAACATCAATACTTCCTTGAATACTAGGACTTAATACAAAATGCGTATTGCCAAGTTGCCCCAATACATGGAGCAAATCCACTAGTGGCATCTCTTTTGCTGAAATACTAATTGGAGTACTCAGTGCAGCATTACCACTGGCCGCGTGGTATGCAAATGTGTTTTGTGGGCCAAGTAAAAGCCAAATCCAACAGTATCGAAATATCACATGCTTCATGGCGAAATCAGCACCACTTGCTTTCCTCCGGGACCCTGTAAGGTGACCTGGGACTCGTCAAAGTGGGTGATCTGCCAGGAAGGTTTAGCAAACCCATGTTTTGCAAAGAGTCGACTTTGTTGGCCATCATGAAGCATCACGAAGGCGCCATCCTTATTCTTGCTAATACCCAAATGACGCCATTTCTTTAAATCGACCTCATCGGGATCGGGGATAACTGATCGCTTCGTTTCTTTGACAGAAATGTGTCGCTTTGCTTGGATCTCCTCCAGAAACTCCATCATCTGCTCTAGATTTTCGTCAGCCTGGCTATGAAGTTCGTCAATTTGGCTTTGAATTGTCATCAACTCTTTCTTCATAGCTGTTTGGTTTGGCTCACCCTGGCCAAGTTCGGCAAGTTCCCGAACCTGGATGGTCAAATAAACCAAAGTTATAAGCATCGCTACAAAACTAATTCCAGCAATGAGCATTCCTGGGTGAAGCGATGCTAGGGGCAATTCTTTGAAGGCGTTAAGGCCTGGCCAGGATTGGCTCATTTGATTGTGCCTTGCTGCCTGTTGCTTGCTTTGTAAATGATCAGCCTGGGTTTCATGTTCCAAAATGGCAGGATCGTCGCCTAGACTTTGCAAGGTTTCGTCAAAATCCTCTCGTTTGATATTGCGATAGACCATGCCCTATTGTGTTGGTGGGCGCTAGTTATTGAAATCAGCAAACCCGGATTAATTGATCGGTCATTCTTACAAATGCTGTAGGACCATATAATTTGGAGATGGCTAATCTACCGAGCAAAAAACCGCCCTTCCAACGGGGTTCGGGTACTCGTTTTTCTGAGAAGTCAGGTGCCAGCCCGCTCATTAAAGCCCTATTGATTTTGATGGTGGTGCTTGGCTTGTTATTTACCATGTTAGTCGCCTACGCATTCATTATTGCGAAGCCAAACTTACCGAATATTTCAGCGCTAGTGGATTACAACCCCAAAGAGCCGCTGCGGATCTATACCGCCGATAAGGTATTAATAGGTGAGTTTGGAGAGGAACGGCGAAGCGTTGTCCCTCTCAATGAAATTCCTGTCTATTTAAAGTATGCAGTAATTGCGATTGAAGATGATCGTTTCTATAGTCATGGCGGCGTTGATTACTGGGGTGTATTGCGAGCAACTTTAGCCAATTTAAGAGGAAGCCTCTCCCAAGGGGCGTCGACCATCACCATGCAGGTGGCGCGTAATTTTTTCTTAAGCAATGAGAAGACCTTCAGTCGTAAGCTTTATGAGGTACTCCTTGCTTGGGAGATCGAAGCCCAATTAACCAAGGATAAGATTCTTGAGATTTACATGAATCAAATTTATTTGGGTCAGCGCGCCTATGGATTTGCGAGCGCCTCCAAAATTTATTTTGGTAAAGAACTCAAAGATATCAGCGTTGCTGAGGCAGCGATGCTAGCAGGTCTACCAAAGGCGCCTTCTGCCTATAACCCCGTGAGTAACTATAAGCGCGCCAAGATTCGTCAAGAGTATATTTTGCAGCGCATGCGTGACCTCTCGTACATTACGCCGGCCGATTATGACAAGGCAATGGCGGAGACCATCAAGATCCGTGGCCTAGGAAAAGAGTTTGATACTCGCGGTGATTTCGTTGCGGAGATGGCCAGACAGTTGCTCTTTTCTCAGTACGGCGATATTATTTATTCGCAGGGCATTAATGTTTACACCACCGTCTTAAAGGCAGATCAAGACGCTGCCTATGCTGCAGTTCGCAAAGGTATCTTTGACTACGATTTGCGGCATGCATATCGGGGACCAGAGGGTTTTATTGAGTTACCCCAAGACCCTGTAAAGCGCCAACGCACGATCGACGATGCCTTGCTTGATTATCCAGCGCTGGATGAATTGCAATCCGGAGTGGTATTGGAGGCAAGCCCTAAAGAATTAAAGGTCATGATTGCAACCGGAGAACAAATCACAATTAAAGGAGATGCTTTAAAGCTGGCGAGCGCCTCATTATCGGAATCTGCACAACCTAAACGACGGATTCGTCCGGGGGCGGTCGTTCGACTGCTTAACGATGATGGGGTTTGGAAGTTAGCTCAATTACCTCAAGTCGAGGCTGCGTTCGTAGCTCTTGATCCAAATGATGGGGCAATTTTGGCCCTGGTGGGCGGATTTGATTTTCGTCGTAATAAATTTAATCACGTCACGCAAGCCTTTCGTCAGCCAGGCTCGGCATTTAAACCCTTTGTTTATGCTGCAGCTCTTGAAAAGGGTTTGAGCCCTTCAACCATGGTCAATGACGCACCATTGTCGATTGGGGCTTTGGAGACCGGCAGCCAAGTATGGCAACCTAAGAACTACGATGGCAAGTTTGATGGGATGATGCGGCTGCGGACTGCATTGTCGAAGTCTAAAAATTTAGTATCGGTTCGTGTCATTCGCAAGATAGGCCCATCGTATACCCAAGAATTTATTCAGCGCTTTGGTTTTGAGCCTGACAAGCATCCTCCGTATCTCACGATGGCCCTTGGCGCAGGTTCGGTCACGCCATTGCAAATGGCCAGTGCTTACAGCGTGTTTGCGAATGGCGGCTATTTTGTTAACCCCTATTTGATTGATAAGGTCACGGATGCAAAAGGTCAAACCTTGTTTGAGGCGAACCCAGTGCGTGTTGGAAAAAATGCGATTCGTGTCTTGGATGAGCGAACAACCTTTGTAATGGATAGCATGTTGCAAGAAATTACTAAGACGGGAACCGCAGCGCGTGCCAGGCCTGCGCTAGGTCGTAACGATATCGCTGGAAAAACGGGTACAACGAATGATTCGCACGATGCATGGTTTGCTGGTTACAACCCTCGGGTTGCGGCAGTGGCTTGGATTGGTTTTGATAACCCAAGAAGCCTAGGCGACCGTGAGACAGGTGGCGGCTTAGCATTGCCAGTTTGGATTAACTTTATGTCGGTGGCCTTGCGAGGCGTCCCCGAGATAAACCGCACCCCTCCGCCGGGAGTTTCTGAGTACGATGGCGATTGGATTATTCCTGAGTTCGCTCCCTTGGGCGGCGTTCGCCAAATTAATTAAGTAGAGATGGCCCGTAAAGCACGCTTGGTCATTGCTGGACAAGCAATGCATCTTTTGGTTCGTGGCCACAATCGTCAAACCATATTTAGCCATGATGCGGATTGCCGAATTTATCTTGACTGGTTACGCGATGCTGCCAAAGAGTTTGGATGTGCCGTCCATGCTTATGCCTTGATGCCCAACCATGCACACGTATTAGCCACCCCTCGTTTTGAATATTCCTTATCCAAAACAATGCAATCCTTGGGGCGACGCTACGCGCAATACATCAATCGACAACAAGGTACCTCGGGCACGATTTGGGAGGGTCGCTTTTGTTCTTCCCTGATTGATCCAATGTATGCCTTACGAGTCCAGCGCTACATTGAACTTAACCCTGTGCGCGCCGGACTGGAGTCTCGCGCTGAGGACTGTAAAAATACCAGCTACCAAAGCCACATTGGGGGCAAAGGTGAGACTTGGCTAACCGATCACCCAAGCTTTTGGGGTTTAGGCAACACCCCTTTTGAGAGGCAGCTGGCCTGGGCGGCTTTTGTGAGGGAGGGGGCGCCGCATCATGAGGATCGGGCAATTACTGAGCATTTAATCCGCTCAAGACCCTGGGTAAGCCCTGAATTTATCAAGCAAAATCCTAAGATGAGCCTGAATCAATGGCAGGTCAAGCCGCGTGGCAGACCAAAAAAACTTTAAGTCTGTCCCTATTTAATTTAATTTCTATTCTTCCCCCATTATTTAAATGGGACAGAGTCATTAAATTTCTATTGCATCCCTTAGTGGATTCCCCTATATTTACCCTCCCGGCCTTTATTTGAAGCAATCCATGGGGATTGCCGGCCGCATGACCAATTTGGATTAAATATGAATCATCTCGAGTTACGTCCGTCCGCTCAAGGTCTCTACGACCCTCAAAATGAACACGATGCCTGTGGCGTTGGTTTTGTGGCGCACATCAAGGGCAAAAAATCCCATGACATCATCACTCAAGGATTAAAGATCCTGGAAAACCTCGATCACCGGGGCGCTGTGGGTGCTGACCCACTCATGGGTGACGGCGCCGGAATATTGATTCAAATTCCTGATGAGCTGTATCGCAGCGAGATGAAAAAGCAGGGGGTCGAGTTGCCACCCGTTGGCGAATATGGCGTTGGCATGATCTTTTTGCCTAAAGAGAACGCGTCACGATTAGCGTGCGAGCAAGAGTTAGAGCGCACCGTACGTCAAGAAGGACAAATTGTATTGGGTTGGCGCGATGTGCCGATCGATCGTGCGATGCCGATGTCGCCAACCGTGAAAAAAACCGAACCAATTATTCGTCAAATATTTATTGGGCGTGGTCGTGACATCATGACCACCGACGCACTCGAGCGCAAACTCTATGTGATTCGTAAAACGGCAAGTCATGCGATTCAAGATTTGCACCTCAAACACGGTAAAGAATATTTCGTGGCATCGATGTCTGCGCGGACTGTGGTGTACAAAGGCCTCTTATTGGCCAGTCAAGTGGGCGCCTATTATTGCGATCTTAAAGATCCCAAAGCAGTGTCAGCTCTGGCATTGGTGCATCAGCGCTTCTCAACCAATACCTTCCCAGCGTGGGAACTAGCTCACCCATACCGCTTGCTTGCTCACAATGGTGAGATTAATACGGTGAAGGGGAATGTGAACTGGATCAATGCACGCACGGGCGCAATTAGCTCACCTGTACTAGGCGATGATTTGCAAAAGCTGTGGCCACTAATTTATCCAGGTCAATCCGATACCGCATCCTTTGACAACTGCCTTGAGCTCTTGGTGATGGCCGGTTATCCGCTTGCGCAAGCCATGATGATGATGATTCCTGAAGCATGGGAACAGCATACCCTCATGGATGAAAACCGCCGCGCCTTTTATGAGTACCACGCTGCCATGATGGAGCCATGGGATGGCCCCGCCGCCATGGCCTTTACCGATGGGCGTCAGATTGGCGCTACCCTGGATCGTAACGGCTTACGACCTGCGCGCTATTACGTGACCGATGATGATTTGGTCATCATGGCCTCTGAGGCCGGTGTGTTGCCAATTTCAGAAAATAAGATTGTGCAAAAGTGGCGCTTACAGCCTGGCAAGATGTTTATGATCGACATGGATCAAGGTCGCATCATCGACGACGTAGAGCTGAAGAACTCGGTCTCCAAAGCCAAGCCATATAAGAGCTGGATTGATGCGGTGCGTGTGAAGCTTGATGAGTTGGATGTCAGCAAAAAAGACACCCAAGACGATGCTAAACATATTCGCCCTGCTGCAAAGTTACTCGATCGTCAGCAGGCATTTGGTTATAGCCAGGAGGATCTCAAATACCTAATGGCACCCATGGCACAAAATGCGGAAGAGGCAATTGGGTCGATGGGCAATGACAGTCCGCTTGCAGTTTTATCGGATCGCAGCAAGTCGCTCTACAACTACTTTAAGCAATTATTTGCTCAGGTTACCAATCCTCCAATTGATCCGATTCGTGAGAATCTGGTGATGTCTTTGGTGTCCTTTGTTGGACCAAAGCCCAACCTATTAGATACCAACAATATCAATCCCCCGATGCGTTTGGAGATCAGTCAGCCGGTCTTGGACTTGGATGACATGACCAAGGTGCGTCATATTGAACATTACACCGGTGGTAAGTTCCGTTCGTATGAATTAGATATTTGTTATCCAGTTGCCTGGGGCAAGGAGGGGATCGAGGCACGTTTGGCTTCGTTGTGTGCTGAGGCAACCGATGCAGTGCGCAGTGGATTCAATATATTAATTGTGAGCGATCGCCAAGTGGATCGAGACCATATGGCGATTCCAGCGCTCTTGGCAACTTCGGCCATTCATCAGCACTTGGTGGAGCGTGGTTTGCGGACTAGCACTGGTCTAGTCGTGGAGACTGGCAGCGCTCGCGAGGTTCATCACTTTGCATTACTTGCTGGGTATGGTGCCGAAGCGATTCATCCCTATTTGGCGATGGAGACCTTGGCTGAAATGGCCAAAGGTCTATCGGGTGACCTATCGCCTGAGAAGGCGATTAAGAACTTTGTCAAGGCCATTGGTAAGGGCTTGCAAAAGGTGATGTCGAAGATGGGTATTTCTACTTATATGTCCTATACCGGATCGCAAATCTTTGAGGCGATTGGTCTTAATCATGAGCTCATTGATAAGTATTTCAAAGGGACCTCTTCGAACGTAGGCGGAATTGGTGTGTTCGAAGTTGCTGAAGAAGCCTTACGGATGCACCATGCCGCGTTTGGTGATGATCCTGTATTGGCTGATATGTTGGATGCGGGTGGAGAGTACGCGTATCGGGTACGTGGTGAGAAACATATGTGGACACCCGATTCGATTGCAAAGCTACAACATGCGACTCGCACTGGGCCAGAGAAGGGTTATCAAACCTATAAAGAGTACGCCAATCTGATTAATGATCAGAGTAAGCGTTTGATGACTTTACGAGGATTATTTGAGTTCAAGATCGATCCGAATAAAGCCATTCCGCTCGATGAAGTCGAGCCTGCCAAGGAGATTGTGAAACGCTTTGCAACGGGTGCGATGTCCTTAGGTTCAATTTCGACCGAGGCCCATGCAACTTTAGCAATCGCAATGAATCGCATTGGTGGTAAATCCAATACGGGTGAGGGCGGCGAAGATCCAAATCGCTATGTCAATGAACTCAAAGGGATTCCGATTAAGAAGGGTGAGACGCTTGCCAGCATCTTAGGCAAGGATGTCGTTGAGGCAGATATTCCATTACAAGACGGCGACTCATTGCGTTCGAAAATTAAGCAAGTCGCCTCTGGACGTTTTGGCGTGACCACTGAGTATTTGCGTTCAGCCGATCAGATTCAAATTAAGATGGCGCAAGGCGCAAAGCCAGGCGAGGGCGGTCAATTACCCGGTGGTAAGGTCTCCGACTATATCGGACGTTTACGCTTCTCGGTGCCAGGTGTGGGTCTCATTTCGCCGCCACCGCATCACGACATTTATTCGATTGAGGATTTGGCGCAACTCATTCATGACTTAAAGAATGTTAATCCGCAAGCTGATGTTTCAGTAAAGCTTGTCTCAGAGGTCGGTGTTGGTACGGTGGCCGCGGGCGTTGCTAAAGCAAAGTCCGATCACGTCGTGATTGCTGGTCATGACGGTGGTACAGGTGCATCCCCCTTGTCATCGATTAAGCATGCTGGTACACCGTGGGAGCTGGGTCTTGCAGAGACCCAGCAAACACTCGTACTCAATCAACTGCGAAGTCGGATTCGTGTACAAGCCGATGGCCAAATGAAAACTGGCCGAGATGTGGTGATCGGCGCTCTATTAGGTGCAGATGAGTTTGGTTTTGCCACTGCACCTTTAGTGGTTGAGGGTTGCATCATGATGCGTAAATGCCATCTCAATACCTGCCCAGTGGGTGTTGCGACCCAAGATCCTGAGTTGCGCAAGAAGTTTTCAGGCAAACCCGAGCATGTTGTTAATTTCTTTTTCTTTATTGCCGAAGAAGTGCGCGAGATTATGGCGCAGTTGGGAATTCGGACATTTGATGAACTGATTGGTCGCGTTGATCTCTTGGATACGCGTAAGGGCGTTGATCATTGGAAGGCACAGGGCTTGGATTTCAGTAAAGTCTTTGCTCTACCCAATGTGTCACATGACGAGCCTCGTCACCAAACGCTCACTCAAGATCATGGCTTAGGTGCTGCGCTTGACCATACCTTGATCGAAAAGAGTGAGCCGGCCTTAGAGCGTGGCGAGAAGGTTTCTTTCATTGTGCCGATCCGCAACGTCAATCGAACAGTGGGTGCGATGCTCTCTGGTGAGTTGGCAAAACGCTATGGCCATTTGGGCTTACCCGATGACACCATCCATATTCAGTTAAACGGTACGGCTGGACAAAGTTTTGCAGCATTCTTGGCGCGCGGCATTACCTTAGATCTCGTGGGCGATGCCAACGACTATGTCGGTAAGGGATTATCGGGTGGTCGCGTTGTGGTGCGTGCACCCCATGAGTTCCGGGGTGATGCTTCTCAAAATATTATTGTGGGTAACACGGTGTTGTATGGCGCTATTGAAGGCGAGGCATTTTTCAATGGCGTCGCCGGCGAGCGTTTTGCAGTGCGTAACTCCGGCTCGATTGCGGTTGTCGAGGGCACCGGTGACCATGGTTGCGAGTACATGACGGGTGGCACAGTTGTCGTTCTTGGGAAAACCGGCCGTAACTTTGCCGCAGGTATGAGCGGTGGTGTTGCTTATGTCTTTGACGAAGACGGACTCTTTGAGAAGCGTTGCAATACCACGATGGCAACTTTGGAGAAGGTATTGCCAACATCAGAGCAAATCGCAAATATGCCTAAATCCACGTGGCATGCACCAGTCAATGTCAAAGAGGGTGGCGAGCGTCAAACCGATGAGCAAATCCTAAAGACACTGATTGAGCGCCATTTCCGGTACACCGGATCAGAGCGTGCCAAGGCATTGCTAGCTGATTGGGACAAGTCGCGCGCGCGTTTTGTGAAGGTATTGCCTACTGAATATAAGCGGGCTCTCGGTGAATTGTGGGAGCGTGCTCAAGGGCAAGATCAAACCAAGCCTGTGATGGCTTGATCACGTGAATTGATTAATGAAGAATCTTTGGAGTAGGTATGGGTAAAGTCACTGGATTTATGGAATTTGAGCGGGTCGAAGAGACCTATGAAGCACCGGTCAAACGAATTCATCATTACAAAGAATTTGTGGCTGCACTATCGGATGCCGATGCGAAGGTGCAGGGCGCACGTTGCATGGATTGTGGGATTCCGTTTTGCAACAATGGTTGCCCCGTAAACAACATCATTCCTGACTTTAATGATTTGGTGTATCAAGGCGATTGGAAAAATGCGATTGAGGTTTTGCATTCCACCAATAACTTTCCGGAGTTCACCGGCCGTATTTGCCCAGCACCTTGTGAGGCTGCATGTACGCTCGGGATCAATCAGTTGCCGGTTGGTATCAAGTCAATTGAGCATGCCATTATCGATAAAGCGTGGGCCAATGATTGGGTAAAGCCTCAACCACCTAAAACCAAGACTGGCAAGAAGGTCGCCGTGGTTGGTTCTGGCCCTGCCGGGATGGCAGCAGCTCAACAGTTAGCGCGAGTTGGTCATGATGTGACCGTTTATGAAAAGAATGATCGGGTCGGTGGTTTATTGCGTTATGGCATTCCCGACTTCAAGATGGAGAAGTGGTTGATTGACCGACGGGTTGAGCAAATGCAAGCCGAAGGCGTTACTTTTGCAACCGGGGTTTTTGTCGGCAAAGAAACGCTTGGTAAGGAAGTGAAGAACTATGCTCAAAAAACGGTAAGCCCGGATGAATTACTCAAGAGCTTTGATGCGGTCATTATCAGTGGTGGCGCCGAACAACCGCGCGATTTACCAGTCCCTGGTCGTGAGTTAAGTGGAATTCATTTTGCTTTGGAATTTTTAATTCCACAAAACAAGGAAGTGGCTGGCGATCTCAAAAATGAGATTCGGGCAACCGATAAGCATGTGGTTGTGATTGGTGGTGGTGATACGGGTTCTGATTGCGTGGGCACATCTAATCGGCATGGTGCTAAGCATGTTACGCAATTTGAGTTATTGCCTCAGCCACCCGAAGAAGAAAACAAACCCTTAGTCTGGCCCTATTGGCCCACTAAACTTCGTACTTCATCTTCGCATGAAGAGGGTTGCGAGCGCGACTGGTCGGTTGCTACTAAGCGGTTTGAAGGCAAAAACGGCAAAGTAGAAAAACTCATTGGGGTGCGTTTGGAATGGAAAGACGGCAAGATGAGTGAGGTCCCCAATTCAGAGTTTGAGATCAAGGCTGATTTGGTTTTGCTTGCTATGGGTTTTGTTTCCCCAGCACAGCAAATCTTAAATGCCTTTGGTGTCGAGAAAGATCCGCGCGGCAATGCAAAGGCTTCAACGGATGGTCATCATGCCTATCACACCAATGTTCCCAAGGTGTTTGCGGCAGGCGATATGCGGCGTGGCCAATCTTTGGTGGTTTGGGCGATTCGAGAGGGTCGTCAATGCGCACGCTCGGTCGATGAGTATTTAATGGGATCGTCGGTTTTACCGCGATAATCCAAGAATGCCCTCTACTCCCGCCGCACGCGCGATCGATTCGCCGGTTGTTTCGATTCGGGGGGTAGATTTTTCGTATGCCCCGGGTGAGCGCCAAATTCTCGGTGGGCTTCATATGGAATTCCGCCGCGGCCAAGTGGTTGCGGTGATGGGTGGTTCGGGTTGCGGTAAGACCACAGTATTGCGATTGATCGGCGGACAGGTGACCGCTCAAACGGGCTCGGTGGAGTTTGAGGGCCGTGAGATTTCTGCGATGAATAGTGATGAGCTGATGCAGGCTCGCCGTCGTATGGGCATGCTATTTCAGTTCGGTGCCTTGTTTACTGATTTGAGCGTGTTTGAGAACGTCGCTTTTCCACTGCGTGAGCACACGAACCTAAGCGAAGAGCTGATTCGTGATTTGGTGCTGATGAAATTAAACGCGGTGGGTTTACGTGGTGCTCGCGATTTAATGCCATCGCAGATTTCAGGGGGGATGGCAAGGCGAGTTGCCTTGGCACGCGCGATTATTTTAGACCCGCCTCTCATCATGTACGATGAGCCATTTGCAGGACTTGATCCGATTGGACTCGGCATTACGGCGCGATTGATCCGCAATCTCAATGATGCCTTGGGCGCAACCAGCATTCTAGTAACGCATGATGTTGAGGAGACCTTCGAGATTGCAGACTACGTGTACTTTATTGCCAATGGCAAGATTGGAGCACAAGGGACGCCCGATGAACTCAATCGCTCAGCCGATCCTTTTGTGCGCCAATTTTTAGACGCTTCGCCTGAGGGCCCGGTGCCGTTTAATTATCCAGGCCCGGATTTAGCAACTGACTTTGGATTACACCCTCGATGAATCTCGAACCAAGCTCCAAATCAAATCCAATCACGAACGCGTTGGGTGATCTCGGATTTTTTATTCGTAAAAATATTACAGGCCTTGGATATGCTGCCCGGATGTTTGTCTTGGTGCTGATGCGTTCTGGCGGGTTACTTAAACGACCGCGCCTGGTATCGGATCAAATTTTGTTTGTCGGTAACTATTCGTTTGTGATCATTACCGTATCGGGCTTATTTGTTGGTTTTGTATTAGGGTTGCAAGGCTATTACACCTTAACGCGTTATGGTTCCGAGCAGGCTCTCGGCTTATTGGTTGCTTTGTCACTAACGCGTGAACTGGGTCCCGTGATTACTGCTTTATTGTTTGCGGGTCGTGCCGGCACTTCGCTCACAGCGGAGATTGGTCTTATGAAAGCGGGAGAGCAGTTATCCGCCATGGAGATGATGGCAGTAGATCCATTACGTCGGGTAATCGCGCCGCGTTTATGGGCCGGGATTATTGCGATGCCAATTTTGGCCACCATCTTTACTGCGGTTGGTGTTTTGGGTGGGTACCTAGTGGGCGTGCCACTGATTGGGGTCGATAGCGGCGCATTCTGGTCCCAAATGCAGGGTGGGGTCGACCTATTTGATGATATTGCCAATGGCTTTATTAAAAGCGTTGTCTTTGGTGTGGCTGTGACATTTATTGCTCTCTATCAGGGGTATGAGTCAAAGCCCACTCCGGAGGGAGTGTCGCAAGCGACTACGAGGACTGTGGTGCTCTCGTCTTTAGCAGTGTTGGCATTGGACTTTTTATTGACCGCCATGATGTTCTCCAACTAAAGCGCAGGCCAAGATCGGAATAAACTAGGATTCTTATGAAAAAAAGTGCAATTGATATTTGGGTCGGGTTATTCGTAACGATCGGCATGTTAGCCATGCTTTTTCTGGCACTTAAGGTGGGCAATATGAGCGCTGTGTCATTTGCACCAACGTATACGGTTTCGGCCCGCTTTGACAATATTGGCGGCCTAAAGCCCCGCGCACCGGTAAAAAGCGCAGGCGTTGTGGTTGGTCGTATTTCAAGCATCCAGTTTGATGACACAACCTATCAAGCCACGGTGACGATGACGATTGAAAAGGCCTATCAGTTCCCCAAAGATTCGTCGGCAAAGATCTTAACCTCAGGTTTGTTAGGCGAGCAATACATTGGCCTTGAAGCAGGCGGTGATGAGCAAATGCTCGCCGATGGGGGCAAGATTACTCAAACCCAATCAGCCATCGTTTTAGAAAATCTGATTAGTCAGTTCTTGTATAACAAGGCAGCGGATACGGGGCAGGACAAAGGCGATACCAAGTCGGGTACCAAATAACCTCATATTTAAGAAATAAGACCGACTGTGATTGTGTTAAAGCGCCTGTGCATTACCTTCCTGAGCCTGTGCATCATCGGTTGTGCAAGTATCCCGGCGGGCAGCGAGCCATCGCCGCATGATCCATGGGAGTCTTTTAATCGCTCGGTTTTTTCCTTTAATGAAGGATTGGACGATTATTTATTAAAGCCCATCACCAAAGGCTATCGCTTCATTCTGCCAAAGCCAGCGCAGCAAGGGATTGATAACTTTTTTGGTAACTACCGCGATATCTACACCTCAGTGAATAATTTATTGCAAGGTAATGTCAGCATGGCTTTTAGCGATCTAATGCGGGTGGTCGTCAATACGATTTTTGGATTAGGTGGCTTTATTGATATGGCCACCCCGGGCGGCCTAGAAAAACATAAAGCGGATTTTGGGCAAACCTTCGGTGTTTGGGGTGTACCTGCAGGCCCTTATGTGGTTTTACCAATCTTTGGCCCCAGTAATGTGCGCGATACCTTTGGTACCGCAGTGGATTTAGAGACCGATTACCTTTTCCGTCTCTTACCCGATGTAGCGTTGCGTAATAGTTTGACGGGGCTGCGGATTGTCAATGCTCGTAATAACTACTACGAGGCAGGCGATCTTCTCGAGGGTGCAGCGATTGATAAGTACACCTTTACGCGCGATGCGTATATTCAGAGGCGCCAGTATCAAATTGATCAGGCCAAAGAGGGCAAGGAGCCTCCTGCCCCGGTCTATGAGAACCCCTACGAGTAAATGGTTCAAAGAGACTAAAATTAATTTTTATTTTTCGACCGGTTCATCGTGAAAACACCCCTTTTATCTTTCTGCGCCCTTTTGTTATCCGGCATGCTGGGCTTTGCTAATGCGCAAAGTGTCCCCGATCCTAATACACCCGATGGTCTCATCAAAATGATTGTGGCTGATGTCATGGCCTCCGTGAAAGCCGATCCTGAAATCCAGAAAGGCAATATTCCACGCGTCGTGGATTTAGTCGAAAAGAAAATTGTTCCCTACACGGATATGCGCAGAACCACGCAATTGGCCATGGGTCGAAATTGGAGCAAGGCAAGCCCTGAGCAGCAAACCCAACTGATTGCCGAGTTCAAGTCCTTATTGATTCGGACCTATTCAGGAGCGCTGAGTCAGTTACGCGATCAAACGGTTCAATACAAACCCTTTCGTGCCAATCCGAGCGATACGGATGTGATTGTGCGCACTGTCGTCATTGGTAAATCGGATCCCATTCCCTTGGACTATCGCCTTGAGAAAACCAATGATGGCTGGAAAGTCTATGACATCAACATCATGGGCGCTTGGTTAATCGAGGCATACCGCAATCAATTTACCAATCAAATTAGCCAAAACGGTGTCGAAGGCCTGATCAAGTTCTTGCAAGAGCGCAATGCGATGTTGGCAGGTAAGAAGTAAGTATGAGTTTTGCTTTGCCTCAGCAAGTGACCCAGGCGAATGCCGGGGAAATTACTAAGCAGGGTGGTCTTGCTTTAGCACAGACTGGTCGGGTAGATTGTTCTGCTCTCTCCGATTTTGATTCAAGCGTTCTAGCGGTTTTGCTCGCATGGCGCCGTCAGTTACAAGAGCGCAATCAATCCTTGATCGTTTTAAATCCTCCTGCGAAGTTAAAAGTCCTGGCTGGTGTATATGGAGTGACTGATATTTTAGGACTTCAATAATTTATGCAGTCCGCAGTTTTAGTCGAGCATTTAAGTAAATCCTACGGATCATTACAAGCCCTCAAGGATGTTTCCTTAGATATCAAAGAGGGCGAGTTTTTTGGATTACTCGGCCCCAACGGTGCCGGTAAGACCACCCTCATTTCTATTTTGGCTGGTTTGTGCCGTCCTGATTCTGGTCGCGCATTCATTATGGGCACGAATGTGCAAACCAACTTTATTGAGGCGCGCCGTTTATTGGGTGTGGTTCCTCAAGAGCTGGTATTTGATCCTTTTTTTACAGTGCGCGAGACCTTGCGGTTTCAGTCGGGTTACTTTGGGATTCGGAACAATGACGATTGGATCGATGAGATCATGACGCACCTCGATTTAACCAGTAAAGCGAACAGTAATATGCGCTCGCTCTCTGGGGGCATGAAGCGGCGCGTTTTGGTAGCGCAAGCTTTAGTTCACCGTCCGCCTGTGATTGTGTTGGATGAGCCAACCGCTGGGGTGGATGTCGAGCTGCGCCAGTCCCTCTGGAAATTTATTAGTCGGCTTAATCAAGATGGCCATACCATTTTGCTGACCACGCACTATTTAGAAGAGGCTGAATGTTTATGTGGTCGGATTGCGATGCTCAAGTCTGGTCAAGTCGTGGCTCTGGATACTACTCAAAATCTCCTCGCACGCTATGGAGCGCACAAAACACAAGCAGGTCAAGAGGTTGATCTTGAGGATGTGTTTATTCAAATCATGGCAGGAGAGTAGTCGAAATGCCCATTCCATTTGAATACGGTAGTGGTTTTCCCACTCTGCTACGCAAAGAGATTAAGCGTTTTTATAAGGTTGCCTTTCAAACAGTTGCTGCACCTGTCTTGACCGCCGTGCTGTACCTCATGATTTTTGGGCATGTTTTAGAAGGTCGTTTGGTGGTGTATGACAAGTTAACCTACACGGCATTTTTAATTCCGGGGTTGGTCATGATGAGCGTGTTACAAAATGCATTTGCCAATACTTCTTCCTCATTAATTCAATCCAAAATTACCGGTAACTTAGTGTTTGTTTTGTTGGCACCACTCACGCATTTGGAGTTTTATTCAGCCTATGTGCTGGCTGCAGTATTTCGGGGGGTTGTGGTGGGTCTGGGTGTTTTAATCATTACCCTCTTATTTGATGTGCCGGCTATGCATAACCCTTTTTGGATTATCTTGTTTGCATTCATGGGGGCCGCGATCTTGGGTGGCTTGGGATTGATTGCGGGTATTTGGGCCGATAAGTTTGATCAGTTAGCTGCCTTTCAGAACTTTTTGATCATGCCCGCCACCATGCTCTCAGGTGTGTTTTATTCGATTCATTCCTTACCAGAGATTTGGCAATTCATTTCACACCTGAACCCATTCTTTTACATGATTGATGGCTTTCGCTATGGATTTTTTGGGGTCTCGGATGTTTCGCCCTGGCTAAGCCTGACCATTGTCACTTCGTTTTTCTTGGTCGTCTCAGGGTTGGCTCTGCGTTTACTACAATCGGGTTATAAATTACGCCATTAATGAAGGATTGCGATGTTTCCTACCCCTGAACAAGTGAAAAGCTATATCAGCGAGAAGCTCCCTTGTACGCATTTAGAGGTCGAGGGTGATGGGCAACATTTTTATGCCACCATTGTGAGCCCCGATTTTGCTGGGAAGCGTTTGGTGCAGCGCCATCAGTTGGTCTATGCAGCATTGGGTGATCGAATGAAGGCGGAGATCCATGCGCTCTCGATTAAAGCCTTTACGCCTGATGAGTTTACGGCTCAATAAATTATCTGAGATCAGCGTATGGATAAATTAGTGATGACAGGAGGAGCCCCCCTTAAGGGCGAGATCAATATTGCGGGTGCTAAGAATGCCGCTCTACCCATTTTGTGTGCCAGCTTATTAACGGCTGACCCGGTCGAGCTCTTTAATGTGCCTGATTTGCAAGATGTGCGCACGATGTTAAAGCTCTTGCAACAAATGGGCGTCACTTTAGAGTTTCCGAATCCGAACGATCGCAGCCATTTGATTTTGCAAGCCGGTATGATTTCAAGTCCTGAGGCACCCTATGAGTTAGTAAAAACCATGCGGGCATCGATTTTGGTATTGGGCCCTCTCTTGGCGCGGATGGGACGTGCAACCGTATCGCTACCCGGGGGCTGTGCAATTGGCGCACGACCCGTAGATCAGCACATCAAAGGTTTGAAGGCGATGGGGGCGAGTATTCAGATTCGCAAAGGTTTTATTGTTGCGAAGATTGCAGAGCCCAATACCCGGTTACAGGGTAATGCGATCCTGACCGACATGATTACCGTGACCGGCACAGAAAATCTTTTAATGGCGGCTTGCCTTGCAGAAGGAACAACGATTTTAGAAAACGCGGCGCGTGAACCCGAGGTCGGTGATTTGGCTGAGCTTTTGGTCAAGATGGGTGCAAAGATCAGTGGCATTGGTAGTGATCGCCTCGTGATCGAGGGGGTTCCCGCCCTACACGGAGCAAGCCATCATGTGATTGCGGATCGTATTGAGACCGGTACCTTCTTATGTGCAGTAGCAGCCACCGGTGGTGAGATTATTCTTAAGAACTGCAGACCTGATACTTTAGATGCTGTTTTAGTAAAGCTTAAAGAGGCGGGTCTCAAAATGAAAAAGGGTGCCGATTGGATTTCTGCATCGATGAATGGTCGTCCAAAACCGGTGAGCTTTCGGACCTCCGAGTACCCGGCTTTTCCAACCGATATGCAAGCGCAGTTTATGGCGCTCAATGCCATTGCCGGGGGTAGTTCACGCATCACCGAGACCATTTTTGAGAACCGCTTTATGCATGTACAAGAGCTCAATCGCTTGGGAGCTGATATCTCGATTGAGGGCAATACCGCGATTGTTGAGGGCGTTGAGAAGCTCTCGGGTGCAACAGTGATGGCGACCGATCTGCGTGCCTCTGCAAGTCTCGTGATTGCTGGCTTAGCGGCTCAAGGTGAGACCCAGGTGGATCGAATTTATCACCTCGATCGCGGCTACGATCGTATGGAGCAGAAATTGACCCAACTTGGCGCAAACATCCGCCGCATGAAATAATGGGCCATTATGTTGACTTTAGCTTTGTCCAAAGGACGCATCTTTGAAGAAACCGCCCCTGTTTTAGCAAAGGTGGGTATTCGTCCGCTTGAAGATCCTGAGCAATCCCGTAAGTTAATTATTCCGACCTCCAATCCAGAGGTGCAAATCATCATTGTGCGTGCATCAGATGTGCCCACCTATGTGCAATTTGGCGCAGCGGATTTTGGTGTGGCGGGCCAAGACGTTCTGTTAGAAAAAGGCAGCGATGGCTTATACATCCCGATTGATTTGGGAATCGCGCGCTGTCGAATGGCAGTGGCCGTCAAAAACGGCTTTGACTATGCGGCGGCGGTACGCCAGGGCTCGCGTTTGCGAGTAGCCACTAAGTATGTGAACTGCGCGCGCGAGCACTTTGCCAACAAGGGTGTGCACATTGATACGATTCATTTATATGGATCGATGGAGCTCGCTCCCTTGGTGGGCTTAGCCGATGCGATTGTGGATTTGGTGTCCACTGGCAACACCTTGCGCGCCAATAACTTAGTCGAGGTCGAGTCGATTACCGATATCAGTGCACGTTTAATTATGAACCAAGCATCGTTTAAGCGTAAGCGTGCTCAATTGCAAAAGATCCTGAGTATTTGGCAGCCATGAGTGTCAAGATTCGACGCCTGACCAGCCACGATCCTGGTTTTGAGAGGACCTTGCTATCGAGCTTGTCGATTCCATCGGCCGACGATCAAGCCATTGATCAGATTGTGCTTGGGATTTTGGAGCGCATTGAGCGCGAGGGCGATGCGGCACTGTTGCAATACACCCAGCAGTTTGATCGCTTAGCAGTTAATCAGGTTAGCAATCTTGAGGTCACCTCTGCTGATCTTGCCGCGGCTTATCAAGCTCTAGCGCAAGAGCAAGCAAGCGCCTTGCGCGCTGCGGCCGAGCGAGTACGCGCCTATCACGAGCGCCAGAAGATAGAAACCGGTTGCCATTCGTGGGAGTACACCGAGAGCAATGGCACGCGCTTAGGTCAAAAAATTACGCCCTTGGATCGCGTTGGTATTTATGTGCCCGGTGGTAAGGCCGCCTATCCATCCTCTGTGCTGATGAATGCCATTCCTGCCAAGGTTGCTGGGGTTGGTGAGATTGTGATGGTGGTACCTACACCCGATGGTGCCCGCAATCCCTTGGTATTGGCAGCCGCTCATTTAGCAGGAGTGGATCGGGTCTTTACGATTGGTGGTGCACAAGCGGTTGCCGCATTGGCGTATGGAACCCAAACGGTACCAGCGGTCGACAAGATCGTGGGTCCTGGTAATGCCTACGTCGCAGCGGCCAAGCGCAGAGTATTTGGTCGAGTGGGGATCGATATGATTGCAGGCCCCTCCGAGATCTTGGTATTGTGCGATGGTTCTACCGATCCAGACTGGATTGCGATGGATTTGTTTTCGCAGGCCGAGCACGATGAGCTCGCTCAATCGATTTTGCTCTGTCCTGACAAAGAGTTCATTGATCGAGTCGATGCGAGTATTCAGAAGCTATTGCCGCAGATGCCTAGAGAGAAAGTGATCCGAGCATCCTTGCAAAATCGGGCACTCTTGATTGAGGTGGACGATATGGCGCAGGCTTGCCAGATTGCCAATCTGATTGCGGCTGAGCACCTGGAGATTTGCGCAAATAATGCTGATCAATGGGCCGAGCAAATTCGGCATGCAGGAGCAATTTTTATGGGCTCCTACACCAGTGAGTCATTGGGTGACTACTGCGCTGGACCGAATCACGTTTTACCCACGGCGCGGACAGCGCGGTTTTCTTCGCCCTTGGGTGTTTATGACTTTATCAAGCGCTCGAGCCTCATTGAGGTGAGTGAGGCGGGTGCACAAACCTTAGGCCCTATCGCCAGTACCTTAGCGCATGGTGAAGGTTTACAGGCGCACGCGCGTGCAGCCGAGATGCGGCTCACGAAAAAATAATTAACCCAGCCCCACTACAAAAAATTACGAGACGATGTCGCGCAAGGCATCGATGAGGATGTTCATTTGCTCATTCGTGCCAATCGTAATGCGAAGGTAGTTCTTAATCCGTGGTGTTTTGAAGTGGCGCACGATGATGCCGCGCTCTCGTAAGGCTAAAAACAATTTCTCGCTATCGTGTTTTGGATGCTGGGTAAAGACAAAGTTAGCACTTGATGGAAGCGTCTCAAAGCCCAGATTATTTAGACTTTCAATGCAGGGTTCTCGGGTCTTAATGACCTTTTGAGTAATCGCATCAAGATGCGCCTGGTCCTCAATCGCGGCAATCGCACCGGCTTGCGCTAATTGACCTAAGGGGTAGGAGTTAAAACTATTCTTCACGCGTTCTAGTCCCGTAATTAAGTCGGGGTGACCTAAAGCGTAACCAACTCGCAGTCCTGCCAAGGCCCTCGATTTTGAGAGCGTATGGGTGATCAGAAGATTGGGATAGTGTTTTTGTAAGAGTGGTACACACGATTCGGTGCCATAATCCACGTAGGCCTCATCAACCACCACCACGCTTTGGGTATTTATTTTTAGAAACCCTTCAATTGCTGCGCGCGGTAGAGCGCGACCGGTGGGCGCATTTGGGTTCGGGAAGATGACCCCACCATTACCGCCTAACTGATTTGTTTTCTGAATGTAGTCATCCAAGTGAATGGCAAACTGACTATCGAGCGCAATCGTTTGGTAGTCAATTCCAAAGAGTTGGCAATAGACGGGGTAGAAGCTGTAGGTGATATCGGGAAAGAGGAGGGGCTTGGGGTGTTTGAGAAGCCCTAAGAACAAATGAGCGAGGACTTCATCCGAGCCATTCCCGACAAACACCTGATTGGGTTCTAAGCCATAGTGTTTTGCGATGGCCTCTTTGAGGGCTTTAGCATCCGGATCGGGATACAGCCGCAGGCCCTCGTGGTTCCGTGCAGCAATCGCTGCTAGGGCTTTGGGTGAGGGTCCATAGGGGCTCTCATTGGTATTGAGTTTGACAAGCTTCTCGTGTTTGGGCTGCTCCCCTGGGACATACGGGCTTAAGTTGTGTAGATCGGGGTTCCAAAAGAGGCTCATCGCAATGGGGTCCAAAGAGTAACGATAAAAAACAGGTGAAGTGATTGATTTTGAATGACAAATGATATTATGAACGCTTAAGAGTTTATTTTTATTCACACACCATGCGCCAAGCAGATGTCAGTCGTAATACCTCAGAGACCAAGATCCAAATTACGTTGAACTTGGATGGTACCGGCAAAGCGGATTTGAACTCCGGGGTGCCGTTTTTAGATCATATGCTCGATCAAATTGCCCGTCACGGCATGATCGATCTCAAGGTGCATGCCCAGGGTGATACTCATATTGACGATCACCACACCGTGGAAGATGTTGGTATTACTTTGGGCCAAGCGATTGCGAAAGCGGTTGGCGATAAAGCGGGTATTACACGTTATGGCCACTCCTATGTACCACTCGATGAGACCTTGTCGCGCGTTGTGATAGATTTCTCCGGTCGGCCAGGCTTAGAGTTCAACGTACCCTTTACCCGTGCGCGGGTGGGTGACTTTGATGTGGATTTGAGCATCGAGTTCTTCCGTGGTTTTGTAAACCACGCCGGCGTAACCTTGCACATCGATAACATTCGCGGTGTGAATGCGCATCACCAGATTGAGACCGTATTTAAGGCTTTTGGGCGTGCATTGCGTATGGCCTTGAGCATCGATCCACGCTCACCCCATGCGGTGCCATCCACTAAGGGAAGTTTGTAAGACACACTTCTTTTACCAACAGATTATTGAGATCGCGATGCACATCGCTATTGTTGATTATGGAATGGGTAATTTGCGCTCGGTATCGCAGGCTCTGCAGCACGTGGCTCCAGAGTGCAAGATTACGATTGCCAGCGATCCAGCTGAAATTTTGCGCTCAGATCGTGTGGTGTTGCCCGGACAGGGCGCAATGCCCGATTGCATGAAGCAGTTACGTTCTTCAGGTCTCATGGATGCGGTGAAGCAGTCGGTGCGTGAGAAGCCACTTTTTGGTATCTGTGTGGGCGAGCAAATGCTTTTTGAAGAGAGCGAAGAGCGCAAACCCGGAGTAACAACCAATACCGCATGCCTTGCCTTAATGCCGGGGAAAGTCAAGCGCTTTCATTTGTCGGGTATGCAAGAGGATGGTTCAGAGTTTAAGATCCCGCACATGGGATGGAACCAGGTTCGCCAAGATCGTGATCACCCGATGTGGTATGGCATCCCCGACATGACGAGTTTTTACTTCGTGCACAGTTATTATGTGGAGGTAGGTAACCCGGAAGATACTGTAGGATCAACGAATTACGGCGGGTGGTTTACATCGGCCGTGGCTCGCGATACTATTTTTGCTACGCAGTTCCATCCCGAGAAAAGTGCTCAATACGGACTTAAGCTCTATCAAAACTTTGTCGCTTGGCGACCCTGATTGATTTCAATAAGATGATCTTATGTTGTTAATACCTGCCATTGATATTAAAGACGGACACTGTGTACGTCTTGAGCAAGGTGATATGAACCGTAGCACCGTGTTCTCCGAAGATCCTGCGGCGATGGCCAAGCATTGGTTGAGTAAAGGCGCGCGCCGTTTGCATTTGGTTGATCTCAACGGCGCCTTTGCGGGCAAGCCCAAGAATGAGGCTGCAATTAAATCGATTCTGAAAGCAGTGGGTAGCGATATTCCTGTGCAATTGGGCGGCGGTATCCGCGATCTAGAAACCATCGAGCGCTTACTCGATGATGGCATCAGCACCATCATCATTGGCACCGCTGCGGTGAAGAACCCAGGATTTTTACAAGATGCGTGCACTGCATTTGCGGGGCACATCATGGTGGGTTTGGATGCCAAGGATGGTAAGGTCGCTACCGACGGTTGGAGCAAATTAACCGGCCATGAGGTGATTGATCTTGCCAAGAAGTTTGAGGACTATGGCGCTGAGGCCATTATCTATACCGATATCGGGCGTGATGGCATGCTCAAGGGTATTAATTTAGAGGCAACCGTCAAACTTGCACAGTCGGTTCGTATCCCGGTGATCGCCAGTGGCGGTCTCTCGAGCAAGAAAGATATTGAAGCCTTGTGTGCGGTTGAGGACGAGGGCGTGATGGGCGTGATCGCTGGGCGCTCTATTTACACCGGTGATATTGATCTAACTGAGGCACAACAGTACGCTGATCAACTCAGCAAAGCCAAATAGGCAATCGATGCTTACGAAACGGATTATTCCTTGCCTCGATGTGACTGCAGGCAGGGTCGTTAAAGGAATTAATTTTGTTGGCTTGCAAGACGCGGGTGATCCAGTGGAGGTTGCAGAGCGTTATAACGAGCAAGGCGCTGATGAACTTACCTTTCTAGACATCACCGCAACATCGGATGGTCGTGATCTGATTTTGCCCATCATTGAGGCGGTGGCGTCGCAGGTATTTATTCCCTTGACGGTCGGCGGTGGGGTGCGTGCAACCCAGGATGTGCGTCGCTTACTCAATGCTGGCGCAGATAAGGTGAGCATGAACTCCTCAGCGGTTGCCAATCCGGACTTGGTCTCGGATGCGTCTGCGCATTATGGCTCGCAATGCATCGTGGTGGCGATTGATGCCAAGCAAATCGCTCCCAAGCGTTGGGAGGTGTTCACGCACGGCGGTCGTAAAGGCACGGGTATCGATGCCATCGAGTGGGCTAAGGAAGTTGCTAAGCGTGGCGCCGGTGAGATCCTGCTCACCAGCATGGATCGCGATGGCACCAAGGATGGTTTTGATCTGGAACTCACGGCTGCGGTAAGTAGAGCAGTACCTGTGCCTGTGATTGCGTCTGGTGGTGTGGGCGGCTTGCAAGATCTAGTCGATGGGATTCAGATTGGGAGAGCCGATGCGGTGCTTGCCGCAAGTATCTTTCATTACGGACAGCATAGTGTGCAAGAGGCTAAGCACTATATGGCCAAACAGGGAATTGCGATTAGACTCTAATCATCATGACCAACGCTAAATTTACAAAGATATCGGGTTTGGAACCAGGCCCATGGCTTGAGCGCATTGTTTGGAACGAGCAAGGTTTGGTGCCCGTGATTGCTCAAGAGGCTTCATCGGGTGTTGTGTTGATGATGGCTTGGATGAATCAAGCGTCTCTAATGCAAACCTTGCAAAAGGGTGAGGCGGTGTATTGGTCGCGCTCGCGTAACAAGTTGTGGCATAAGGGTGAAGAATCGGGTCATACGCAAACCGTGCGAGAGATTCGGTTGGATTGCGATGGCGATACCCTTTTGTTAATTGTGGATCAAAAAGACGGAATTGCTTGCCATACGGGTAGACACAGTTGCTTTTTTAACGAGTGGGATTCCGTAGCGAGCAATTGGGTCGATACAATGAAGCCATGAGTAGCTCGAATCAACCGAACCAAACACCCAACCTCGATTCCATCTTGGCGCACCTAGCCGATGTGGTTGATAGCCGTCGTGCTGATTTAGCAAGTGGCAAGATCGATGCCGGAAGTTCATACATTGCCCAGCTATTTACCAAGGGTGACGATGCGATTTTGAAGAAGATTGGGGAGGAGGCCACAGAAACGGTGATGGCGGCCAAGGACTCGCGCCAGAATCAGCTCGATCCCAAATACCAACAGTTATTGGTCGGCGAGATGGCTGATTTGTGGTTTCATTGCCTGGTGGCGCTCTCCCGATTCAATTTGCGTCCCGAAGATGTACTAGCCGAACTTAAGCGTCGCGAGGGCACTTCGGGCATTGCCGAGAAGGCCAGTCGCAAAACGTAGTGCTTACCCCCAATTTGCCCGTTTTTGGGGCTAATTCGGGTAAGATGCCAGCCTATGAAACACCCAAGTTATGACCTAAACTGCATTTTTTGCAAGATTGTTGCAGGGGAAATTCCTTGCCAAAAGGTCTACGAGGATGATGAAATCCTGGCGTTTAAGGACATTAATCCGGCTGCCCCAGTCCATTTATTGCTGATTCCCAAGAAACACATACCAATGTTGGAGTCAGCGACTGCCCACGATGCGCCATTGCTGGGTAGAATGTTGGAATTAGCCCCGCGTTTAGCTTCCCAAGAAGGATGTCGCCCTGGTAAAGAGGGGGGATTTCGGGTGATGGTGAACAATGGCGCGGATGGGGGTCAGGAGGTTTATCACTTGCATTTGCATGTGATGGGCGGACCGCGCCCCTGGAAAAAATAATCCGAGGAGAAATTGAGATGGGCTCATTTAGTATTTGGCACTGGTTAATCGTACTGGTCATTATTTTGTTGGTCTTTGGTACCAAGAAACTACGTAACATTGGTTCGGACTTAGGCGGTGCGGTCAAAGGCTTTAAAGATGGCATGAAGACGAATGAAGAAGCCAAGACCGAACAGATTCAGTCGCAAACTCCTGCTACAGCAGAAAAGACTGTTGATGTGCAAGCCAAGGACGTGAACAAGTCGTAAGACCTGATCTAACTAAACACACAAACTTAATATCAGCGATGCATCGATGATTGATCTTGGTGTATCAAAGCTCGCACTGATTGCAGTGGTGGCTTTGATTGTGGTGGGCCCCGAACGTTTACCCAAAGTGGCTCGCATGGCGGGTAATTTATTTGGTCGTGCGCAGCGTTATATGGCTGAAGTGCGCTCTGAGGTGAACCGCCAGATTGAACTTGACGAGTTCAAGAAACTGCGTGAGGCAAGTGCGGATGCCATGAAAGAAATGGAAGGCACTCTCAATGCCACCATGCAAGAGGCGAATGTGAACCTGAGTGATCAGGCCGAGCCCAAGGACGATTACGCAAGCGCCATTCTAGAATCCTCGCCCGACGTGAGGAAGGTATATCGGGATGCACTCCGTCAAGGCCGTGACAGTTGGGGTGTGAAGCGCACCGCGAGACCCCTTTGGTATAAACATTCAGCAGGTGTGCGTACTCGGGTGCAATCGGGCGCAGCAAGGGTTAAGCGATTTAAACGTCCGGCAATGAGCAAGTAAAAGCATCACTAATCAATAGATCCGATCACGAATTAAGAACCAAGAACAAATACGATGTCCGATACCAAACCAGGTCAAAGCGAAGAGACTGCAAAAGGGGGCGAGGGTTTTCAAGAAACCTTCATGTCGCATCTTTTTGAGTTGCGCGATCGGGTGGTTAAATCGGCGATTGCGGTCATTATTGTGTTTGTTTCCCTGGTCTATTGGGCTCCGGATATTTTTCATCTATTTGCCAAGCCACTTTTGGACTCGCTTCCAGCCGGGGGGAAGATGATCGTGACCGACGTGACCGGGTCCTTTTTTGTACCGATGAAGGTCACCATGCTGGTGGCATTCTTAATTGCACTACCAGTTGTTCTTTACCAAATGTGGGCCTTTATTGCCCCAGGGCTCTATACGCATGAGAGAAAATTAGTCCTCCCGTTGGTAGTAAGTAGTTACTCACTATTTTTGGTGGGTATGTCGTTTGCCTACTTTCTAGTGTTTCCAACCGTATTTCAGTTCATGGCGAGCTACAACGCCCCCTTGGGTGCGGATATGTCGACCGATATTGATAAGTACTTGAGTTTTGCCATGTCGACTTTTTTGGCCTTTGGCATTACCTTTGAGGTACCTGTTGTGGTGGTCGTGCTGGTCAAAATGGGGATCGTTAACATCGAAAAGCTAAGAGAGATCCGGCCTTATGTAATCGTTGGAGCATTTGTCATCGCTGCCATTGTGACCCCGCCTGACGTGCTCTCTCAGCTTTTATTAGCCATTCCCATGTGCCTTCTCTACGAACTTGGGCTTTTAATTGCTCGTTTCTACCTACCCAAAACTCAATCTGAAGAAGAAAAATCAGAATAATTCTGTAACTTATTGATTTATATAGACTAAATCAGCGAGAAATCCCTGTTGCACCAATACAACGAATACCCATAAAAAAGCCTCAAAAGGCTGTATTTACATACAAAAACGGGATAATTCAATGGTCTCGAAGGAATTCGGGCATTTCTTAATTTATGGAGATTTAAACAATGAAAAAATCACTATTTGCACTCGCCGCAGTCGGCGCGTTTGCTGGTGCTGCTCAAGCCCAGTCCAGCGTGACCGTATACGGTATTTTGGATGTGGGATATGTGGGTGGTAATGCCAAGGCAACTACTGTCAATTCAACTGGTGGTCAAGTTAACGTAGCTGAAACTGTAAGCCTGATTGGTCAATCTGCCCAACAAACCAGCCGTTTGGGTTTCCGTGGTACCGAAGATCTAGGTGGTGGTACAACCGCATTCTTCACCTTTGAAACTGGTCTTCAGCCAAATCAAAGCACCCTATCGCCATTCAATAACCGTCAAGCATTCGTTGGTTTGGGTCAAAAAGGTATGGGTAACGCACGCATCGGTACTCAATACACCCCAATCCATGAGGCCGTTGCAGCAACAGGCGCTAACCAACAAAATAACTTGGTAGGCGATGTAATTTATCCTCAGAACACTGGTTTGACCAACCGCGATGGTAGCGCAAGCAACGCCAACGCAGGTTATACAGTTCGTGCCAACAACATGATTCGTTTTGAAACCGAGAGCTTTTCTGGTCTAAAAGGCAAGGCATTTTACGTTGCAAACAGCAGAAACGAGAACCAAACAACCTACGCTGCTACTGGTGGCTCAACGTCGGGTACATCACGTTACACAAATGGTTTAGGTTACACGGGTGGCAATACCAACAGCACCGGTTGGGGCCTTGGCTTAGACTTTGCTATTCAAAAGTTCTTGATCTCTGCGAACTATCAGTCGTTTAAGACCGAGAATAACTGGACTCAACAGACTAATTTAGTTGCTGTAGGTGGTGCCTCAACTACCGATGCTGCCATTACACGTAGTTCAGCAGCCCAAACTGGTATTTTGACCAACCGCAACGATAACCAGTGGTACGCTGGTGCAACTTATGACTTTGGTATCTTGAAGGCCTATGCTCAGTACATCAACCGTAAGGTCAGTTCTGGTCTGGACGGCAATGCCTACGAGAAGCGCACTGCTCAGCAGATTGGTGTGCGTGGAAACGTTACCAAGACAGTTGAACTTTGGGGTTCTGCTGGTATGGGCCGTTACAGCGCCTTCGGTTATGCCAACCCAACTGCTGACTTCACTGGCTATCAGATTGGTTCCAACTACTGGTTGAGCAAGCGTACTAATTTGTACGCAATCTTTGGTGCAACCAACACATCCCAAACTTCGGGCAATGCGTTGATCATCACCAGCTCTGCTGCTAGCACCGCTGCACGTGCAACCAGCGCCAATTCCAACAACTACGCTGTTGGTGTACGTCACACTTTCTAATTTGATGCTAGCTCTGGCTAGTTGAAGATTAGTTGTAGCAAATAAACCCACTGTGGCAACACAGTGGGTTTTTTATAGACCAATCAATTATTCCAATTGCTTTCGACGCAACTACTTATTCACATATGTAGATGAACAGATTATTAGTTTTAATTCTACTTAATTAAAATCGTCTTAAGCCGTGCGAAAAAACGATTGTCTTTAATGTGGAGAAAAGGTTAACAGTTATTAGTTAGTTGGATTTATGCTCCAACAACAAAGTAATTTATTTAGTCAAAAGAAATATGATTTGGTTCCAAATCTAACTGATATCTCTCATACATTTTCAAATAAATTGATTCAAGATTTTCTGTAAACAAAGATGTATTAAACAAAGACATTGTTTTTAGGTTATGGGCTAATTTAATCTTTATAGTTTCTAATTTTTTCGGTTCAATAGCCAAGGCAATAGCTATCTCCTCATATTCCTCTGGACTGGATGCAATAAGCTCCTGCAATCCAATCGCATTTAGTAAACTAGCTGCGACACGACTTGCAAAGGACTTGCCCATAAAAGTCAGCACCGGTACTCCCGCTTTAAGAGAGTCAACGGCAGTCGTATGAGCACCATAAGGATGTGTATCGAGGAACAAATCGGCCAATTTATATCTGGCCAAGTAATCACTCATTGAATCAATCTGCCCAGCAAAAATAATTCTTGATGACTCAATATTACGCTTCTCAAATTCGACCATAATATTTTTCTTAAAATCTTTATTATTTTCTGAAATCCACAATACACTATTCTGGACTGCAAAAAGAATTTTTGACCAGCGATCTAATACACAGGGGTTAAATTTAAAGTCATTATTAAAGCAACAAAAAATAAAACTATTTGTTGGTAGTCCAAACTCTTGCAATGAAAATATCTTTTCGGAAGGAATGCGCTTAGAGTCATCAACGATATAGCTATTTGGTAAATATGCAACCTTTTCAGAATATAAGAGTTGATTTGAGATCGGAATAATAGTTTTATCACCAATAATATAGTCTATAAATTCACTACCGCTTGTTCCTGGGTAGCCAAGCCAGTTGACTTGAATGGGTGCGGCGCGATACGAAAATATTCCTGCTCGAGAGTGTTTAGTGTGACCAGATAAATCAACAGCAATATCAATCTCATGATTTCGCACCAACTGGGCAACTTCAATATCTGATAAATAGTCAACTTCGATAAATTCATCAAATGTATTTTTAAGTTTTGAATTCATTTGATCATCATGAGGAGCTTTTTGTAGCGAAAAGGCCAGCACCTCAAATTTGCTACGATCATGTAGTTCAAATAGTTCACTAGTTAAGTAGGAAACAGGGTGACTTCGAAAATCGGGGGAAAAATATGCAATACGAATCCTCTCCCTTTTTGAATATTTAGGCAAAGGACTCAATACTAAATTTGCAGAGAAGAAATGTTGGGTATAAATTTTGGCTGCTTGCATATGCAACAGCGGGTCGTCAATCAAAGATAGCAATACAAAGGGATCGGCCACCTTCTGATTGTTTTTAACTTTTCTAGAAATATCCTCCAATGTGTCTGATAAACCTGACCAACTGGCTATTTTCATTTTGAAATAAATGAAAGAGCCATATGCCCAATAGATATCTGGGCATAAATTGAGTGCCTTACCATAACAAGAAACCACATCGTTAAATCTCTTCAGTTCGTTTAGGGTAACCCCTTTATTAATCCAGCCAGCCGCATATTCAGGTTTTAGCTCAATTGCTTTGTTATGATGAAGAAGAGCCGCATCAAACTCCTTTAGCTCATATAAAACATTGCCTATGCCAGAGTGCGCCTCAGCATAATTAGGATTAAAGTTAAGCGCAATTTCATAATTTTTAATAGCCTCTTTAAATCGTTTAATCTCGATTAAAGCATTCCCCTTGTTAGCATAACCCTTTGCATACTCCGGCTTCAGATTAAGTGCCTTATCGTAATGAACAATCGCTTCATCAAAACGTTTGAGTTCCTGTAATGCGTTACCTTTATTAGACCAAGCTTCTGCGTAGTCTGGTTTTAAACTAAGTGCCTTATCGTAATGAACAATCGCTTCATCAAAACGTTTGAGTTCCTGTAATGCGTTACCTTTATTAGACCAAGCTTCTGCGTAGTCTGGTTTTAAACTAAGTGCCTTATCGTAATGAACAATCGCTTCATCAAAACGTTTGAGTTCCTGTAGGGCATTACCTGCATTAGACCAAGCCTCAAAGAAATTAGGTTCAAATTTAATTGCTCTTTTATACGCATTAAGAGCATTCTCATAATCTTTAAGTCCAAGATATGTATTGCCGAGACTACTCAGGGTTAAGGGATTTTTTGGCAGGATTCGAAGAGAATCATTTAGGAATTTGAGTGCATCTGGATAGTTGCCCCGCTGTGCATAAACGATGCCCAAGAGTCCTAAAACATGTGGATTATTAACTTGTAATTTTGATGCCTGATTCAAATAAAGTTCCGCAGAATCCAAATTTGAGTTTCCAAGTGACTCAAGTGCTTTGTTTAAAAGGAAGTGAACTTGAGGATTCATCATGAAAATTTATAGTAGATATTCTGATAAGAATTTAACAAGGGAAACTCACTATTTAATGGATTACTTGACACTAAGAGAATGGTTAATCATGAAAGCCTCAAACGCTTTAATTGGCTCAATATCCTCATAGAGAGTTGACTTTCGTTCAATTATTTTATCTTTAACATTTTTACGGAACGAATAATCTTGGCACAGCCTTACTGCTAACTGAATATATTCTGCTGAATCTTTTGCTACCAGTTCTGTAAGTCCAATGCGTTTCAATATCCCACTCCCAAGCCTGCCGCGCAAGAAATTACCATCATGGCTAACTACTGGCAGATTGCATCCGATAGCTTGGATAGCAGTATTAAATCCAGAGAAATGAAGGGTATCAAGCATCGCCGTCGAAGACTTCAATAAACCATGAAACTCACGCGCGTCTAGCCATGGCATGAATGAAATAAACTCTTTAGAATCAAGACCATGTTTGCTGAATTCATTTTCAAGACGATTGCTCAAAACACTGGCCAGCGGGTCTTCAAGGTTAAAAAACACAAATTTACAAACACCCAACCGTTTCGCTATATTTGCAAAAATCCAATCGCTATCTGGTTGATATTTATAGGGCGTTCCTGGACAGATGAGGACTGGGATATCGGAGGGGAATTGGGACAGTGGCTGATCCTTTGTAGATTGAATATTAACTGGGTCAACGTAGTAAGTGCCAAGATTCGGTAATTGAACTAGCTTTTCAGAATAATAATTAGTGGCATTTGGGGGCTCAAAAAGCTCAGAGGACACATAGTAATCAATTGTGGGTAAGCCGCTTGACTCCGGATGTCCCCAGCCAACCAGCTGTATAGGAGAGAGCCTCAAACTTGCAAGTTGAGTAGTTAGCTGATCCATGCCAATTTCGGGATAGAACAAAAAATCAATTCTTTTGTTCACAATTTCTTGGACAAAAGCATTTATGTCTTGAGAATAAATGGTGAAAGAATCTGAATTTTCTCTAGCAAAATTTGTTTCCTTATCACAATAGGGGTTGGTGCTAAAGAGATGAATCTCAAAGGCCTCTCTATTTAAATTTTTAATCATTCCCTTAGTGAGTGCATGCCAAACAGAATGATTTCTGAAATGACTGCTGACGATTCCAAGCCTAATTTTTAACCTGGGAGTGTTTTGTTCGGGGCTTGACTGAATAGAAACTGCTTTACCCATCAATTTTGAGCAGAGATCTCCATATTCAGACAGGATATTCTTGTTATTGAAATTGTGATAAGCGAGGTAAAAAGGTTGAGTTGACGCAACAATCTCAATGATTTCATTTGACTTAAGATTTACGTCACTTAACAAGCTGTTTTTGAGTTTTATAAATTCAGTGGTGAAAATTTCTCTAATTGAATTGACATCATTTTTCGGACCCAAAATAGAGGGAATGATGGCAAATACTTTTGACCACTGCGCCAACCTAAAATTCGGATCGTGCCTTAGGGCAAGATCAAAAAATAATTGAGCCTTATCATTTTGTGCTAAGCCAACGTGCGCAGCACCCTTGCCGTAGTAAGCTTTCGAAGAGGTATCATCAATTAATAAAGCTGCATCAAAACCACTAATTGCGTTTGCAAATTTTTTTATCTTATTAAGAGTAAATGCTTTTGCTAATAATGCCTCAAAATAATTGGGATCAATGAGTAGGGCGTTATCAAATTCACGGATTGCATGTTCATCCTTATCTAAGCCAGTGAATGCAATACCTTTGCCAAAGAAAGCAACAGCAGACCGAGAGTCAATTTTTAATGTGTCATCAAACGATAAGATTGCTGACTCATATTTTTTTAGCTCATTTAGTGCGATGCTTTTATTTAATAGAGCATCAAAATTAGGTTGTATTTGAATTGACTGTTCGCATGCATTAATCGCTTCAAAGTGCCGTTTAAGCTTGATTAGAGAATTCGATTTGTTCGCGTAAGCCTCGCTATATAAAGGATTTAGTTTTATTGCCTCATCAAACGCTTTTAATGCGTCCGCATATCGACCTAAATGATTGAGGGCAATTCCTTTGTTTGACCATGCCTCAGGAAAGCTGGGATCAATACTTATTGCTTCGTCAAGGGATTTATTCGCCTCATCGTACTTTTTTAACTGGATGAGTAACTGGCTTTTGTTGATAATGCTTGCAACATCACTTGGTTTTATTTGAATTGCTGAGTCGTAACATGAGATTGCGGTATCGGGATCATTTTGAAGCGAATATAAAAGTCCTAGATTGTAAAAAATTCTTTCATCATTCTCTATTTCGGTTTTTAATGACTCGAAAATAAGCAATGCATCATTTATTTTTTCATTGTTTGCACAAAGGAGGCCTAATTCAAAAACATAAGATAGCCCTTCTTTTTTTGAGATTTCCTCCAATAAAAATTTCTGATTATTTGCAAGCTCATTTGATTTAACCAGCTCAAAGAGTTGAATAATAAATGGAGGTGGATTTTGATTCACAAGTTTGTGCTAATTTTCTTAAAAATACAAAGCGCGGTTACCCTGCCTGCATATCAAAAATGAGTCGTTATTCAACTCACTTCTTCAAACTATCCCGAATTTCTCTCAACAACACAATATCCTCAGGCGTTGGTGGCGTAGGTTTTGGCTCTTCATCTCTAATTTTGTTGATGATCTTGACCATCTGGAAGATGACAAAAGCGAGCAAGATAAAGTTGATGGAAATAGTGATGAAATTACCATAGGCAAAAATAGGAATGCCGGCTTTTTTGAGGGCATCAAAGGTGCGAGGTACGTTCTCAGGGACGGTGCCAAGCACTATAAATAGGTTAGTAAAGTCGATTCTGCCCCCTAATAGGGTAGAAATTAGGGGCATGACGATGTCATTGACCAGGGAGTCGACGATTTTTCCAAAAGCCCCGCCAATAATGACGCCTACCGCCAGATCAACGACGTTGCCGCGAACCGCAAAGGCCCTAAATTCTTTCATCATTTTGGATGCCACGGTCTTCTCCTGGTTTTTCTGTGGGTTAGGTCATTTTTGACCCAAATTAAGCGAGTATTTGGCTTTTTACCTTAAAATGGAGGGTTATTGCAATACACCCTTCAGAACCCTTATTTACTTAGGCACAAGGATAGATCGTACATGAGTGATACCCCAAAAATGGATAAAGACCGCCGGACTTGGCTGATTGCCACAACCGCTGTTGGTGGTTGCGGTGCGGCTGCAGTTGCATACCCATTTCTAGATAGTTTTCAGCCCTCGGAGCGCGCTAAGGCAGCTGGTGCCCCAGTTGAGGTGGACATCTCCGGCATGAAGCCCGATGAGATTCGTACGGTTGAGTGGCGCGGTAAGCCAGTTTGGGTTTTGCGTCGCACCCCGGAGCAAGTGGCAGCGCTACCGAAGTTGGATGGTGAGCTGGCCGATCCCAAATCCTTGCGTGATCCCGCAGCCTTAACCCCCCCTTATGCCCGTAATGACCACCGCTCGATCAAGCCGGAGTACTTAGTGGCAGTGGGTATTTGTTCCCATTTAGGTTGCTCGCCGACCGCAAAGTTGCAAGCTGGCCCACAGCCATCCTTACCCAATGATTGGCCAGGCGGCTTTTTGTGCCCTTGCCATGGCTCCACCTTTGATTTGGCAGGCCGCGTCTACAAGAACAAGCCAGCACCAGATAACTTAGAAGTACCTCCTCATATGTATTTGAGCGACACCAAGATTTTGATTGGTGAGGACAAGAAGTCTTAATTTATTTAATTATTAGTTACTGATTTAGGAAACTAACTATGGCATTCCAAGAAATTAAAGTCCCTGATAACGCTTCTGTTGCCCAAAAGGGCCTGGCCTGGGTGGATTCGCGCTTTCCATTGAGTAAGCTCTTTAAAGAGCATATGAGCGAGTACTACGCTCCGAAGAACTTTAACTTCTGGTACTTCTTTGGATCTTTAGCCATTGTGGTGTTGGCAATCCAGATTGTGACCGGTATTTTCTTGGTGATGAACTACAAACCCGACGCCATCAAAGCATTTGACTCGGTGGAGTACATCATGCGCGAGGTGCCCTGGGGTTGGTTGATTCGCTACATGCACTCGACGGGCGCCTCGATGTTCTTCGTGGTGGTGTACCTGCATATGTTCCGCGGTTTGATCTACGGTTCCTATCAAAAACCGCGTGAGCTCATTTGGATCTTTGGTTGCACCATCTTCTTATTGCTCATGGCCGAAGCCTTCTTGGGCTATCTCTTGCCCTGGGGGCAAATGTCTTACTGGGGTGCCCAGGTGATTATTAATCTCTTTGCCGCCATCCCTTTGATTGGCCCAGATCTTGCTCTGTGGCTACGTGGTGATTATGTCGTGGGTGATGCCACCTTAAACCGCTTTTTCTCCTTACACGTGATCGCCTTGCCATTGGTCTTGGTCGGTTTAGTCGCTGCCCACATCATTGCCTTGCATGAAGTGGGATCAAACAACCCAGACGGGATTGATATCAAGAACAACTTAGACGCCTCTGGTAAGCCAGTGGACGGCATTCCATTTCATCCTTACTACTCAGTGCATGACATCATGGGTCTCGGTGTGTTCCTCATGATCTTTGCCGCTATTGTGTTCTTTGCACCTGAGATGGGTGGCTACTTCTTAGAAGCGAATAACTTCATTCCGGCTGATCCCTTGCAAACGCCTTCGCATATTGCGCCGGTGTGGTATTTCACGCCCTTCTACTCGATGCTGCGAGCGACGACGACCCCGTTCCTGATCCCATTGTGGATTCTATGCGCAGTGATTTTGGGGATGGTTATCAAGACCAACAAAGACATTCGGGTTAAAGGTGTGTGCGCTTGTATTTTGGCAGCTCTTGCTCTTGGTTTTTATGCATTAGATGCCAAGTTTTGGGGTGTGGTCATTATGGGTGGCACGGTCGTGATTCTGTTCTTCTTGCCTTGGCTCGATCAATCCCCAGTGCGCTCGATTCGGTATCGCCCTGACTTTCATAAATACATTTACGGTATTTTCGTAGTGAGCTTTGTGATTTTGGGCTATCTGGGTATCAAGCCACCCTCACCACTCTTTGAGAAGATCTCACAGATTTGCACGATTTACTACCTGGCATTCTTCTTTGCTATGCCCTGGTGGAGCAAGATGGGCAAATTCAAGCCCGTGCCCGATCGCGTGACTTTTGAGGCGCACTAATCCATCAGAACAATAGAAGATATTAGGAATCCAGATGAACCATTCTCTTTATACGATCGGTGCACTTAAGAAATTTGTGACTGCAGGTATAGGCAGCTTCATGATCGGAGCGGCATTTGCTGCGGGCGGTGACTTCCCCTTAGATACCGCACCCAATCGCGTCAATAACAAT
The DNA here is from genome assembly GCF_030297555.1 of Polynucleobacter sp. HIN5. Taxonomy (NCBI): domain Bacteria; kingdom Pseudomonadati; phylum Pseudomonadota; class Betaproteobacteria; order Burkholderiales; family Burkholderiaceae; genus Polynucleobacter; species Polynucleobacter sp. HIN5. Next base: position 110,173 of record NZ_AP028136.1, read on the forward strand.
GCCTCCTTGCAAAATGGTGCCAAGATTTTTGTGAACTATTGCATGGGGTGTCATTCAGCCGTTAATTTACGTTACAACCGTTTACGTGATATCGGTCTGAGCGATCAGCAAATTAAGGACAATCTACTTTTGGGCGATCAAAAGGTGGGCGATCTGATGACGATTGCTATGTCACCTAAGGATGCAAAAGCGTGGTTTGGTAAGGTACCACCTGATCTATCGGTGGAAGCGCGTGCGCGCGGTACCGATTGGCTCTATACCTATTTCCGTACTTACTACAAAGACGAAGAGCGCCCAACGGGTTGGAATAATTTGGTTTATCCCAATGTCGGTATGCCCCATGTGTTGTGGCAACTGCAGGGGGAGCGTATTGCGAAGTTTGAGAGTGTGAAGGATGCTCACGATCCAAGCAAAACGGCTAAGGTGTTTAAAGGTTTTGAGCAAGTTACTCCAGGATTAATGAAACCCCAAGAATATGATGATAATATTGCGGACCTCGTTTCATTTATGTCCTGGATGGCTGAGCCCACTCAGTTACAACGTAAGCGGATCGGTGTCGTTGTCCTTCTGTTCCTTGCTATCTTTACCTTGATTGCATGGCGTCTGAATAAGGCGTATTGGAAAGACATTCGCTAAGTGAAGGCTTAGCGTATTTTGATTATTTGATTTGAAGGATATTTGCTTATGATGGTGTTGTACTCGGGTACTAATTGCCCATTCTCACAACGCTGCCGCCTAGTTCTCTTTGAGAAGGGCATGGACTTTGAGATTCGTGATGTCGATCTCTTCAATAAACCTGAAGATATCTCGGTTATGAACCCCTATGGCCAAGTTCCTATTTTGGTTGAACGGGATCTGATTTTGTATGAGTCCAACATCATTAATGAGTACATTGATGAGCGTTTTCCTCATCCGCAGTTAATGCCGCCCGATCCAGTAGCTCGTGCCCGTGCCCGTTTATTTCTGTTTAATTTTGAGAAAGAGCTCTTTGTGCATGTGAGCGCACTTGAGAACGAAAAGGGTAAAAGTGCTGAGAAACTCCATGAGAAAGCACGTATAGCGATTCGGGATCGTTTGACCCAATTGGCCCCTGTTTTTGTGAAGAACAAATATATGTTGGGCGATGAGTTCTCGATGTTGGATGTGGCAATCGCTCCTCTGTTGTGGCGCTTAGAGCACTATGGCATCGATCTTTCCAGAAACGCTGCTCCACTCCTGAAATATGCCGAACGAATCTTCAGTCGTCCTGCTTATATTGAGGCCTTGACCCCTTCTGAAAAGGTCATGCGTCGTTAATCGAAGCATCTGTGTCGCTAGCTTAAAATAGCAATATGGCTAGCGAAACCCCAAGCACCAAACCCTATCTCATCCGTGCACTGCATCAGTGGTGTACGGATTTTGGTTTTACACCGTTCTTAGCAGTTTTTGTTGATGAACGAGTTGAAGTGCCCATGGAGTTCGTAAAGAACAACGAGATTGTTCTCAACATTTCTTCAGAAGCTTGCCATCAATTGCATATTGAGAACGATTGGATCAGTTTTCAGGCGAGGTTTGGGGGTGTGCCGAAGAAGGTATTAGTGCCGGTCTCACATGTGTTGGCAATTTACGCCCGAGAAAATGGCCAAGGCATGTCATTCCCCTTTGATCCCGTGACCAAGGGTCCAGTAGATAAGGGGCTTGGTAATCAAGAAGCCACCAAGATTAAGAGCGAACGCCCCGCTTTGAAGATTGTGAAGTAAGTTAAAATCCAGTTTTAAAAGGTCAATGCCCCATTAGCTCATCTGGTAGAGCAACTGATTTGTAATCAGTAGGTGGTCTGTTCGAGTCGGACATGGGGCACCAATCACCCTCTTGATCCTATCTTCATTGATTCAGATCCACTTTCCTTGTCTCTGGCAGATACAGTATTGCCAAAGTTGCTGCAATCGCTAAGAACAAAGTCGGATACCAAAGCCCCGCAAGCTGACTTGCAAACTCTTTATTCAGCCAGGTCACAATCAACGGCAGCAGCCCCCCAATCCATCCAGCCGCTAGGTTGTGTGGCAAGGTTGCTGCACTATTGCGTGTTCTCGCAGGAAATAGCTCTGCTAGGAGGGCCGTTTGAGGCCCGACAACTAATGCAAGGGGTATTGCGAGTGCAATTAGAGTGGCGCTCATTAGAAAATAATCAGGGGCGCTTTGCATGGATAGGCTTTGCAGAAATTGATAGGCAGGTTGAATCAGGATTGTTCCGAGCAATAGCCCACTAATTACGACTGGACGTCGACCAATTTTGTCCGAGAGTGCTCCCGCAATAATCACCATCGGAAAGAGAACGAGCGTTGCGGTGATGGTGAGGGTATCAACAATCTGCGCACTCATTTGCAGGGCAGATTTCATGAAGATGCCGGTGTAGACCTGCACACAGAAAAAGAGCACGGATCCACCGGCTGAGATACAGAAAAACAACAGAAACATTTGTTTACGCGTTTCTCTATCTTTAAAGTTATCGCGCAGGGGCGATTTGGCAAGCCCACCTTTAGCTAGCATCGCTTTAAAGATCGGCGTTTCTTCGAGGGTCATCCGAACCTTTAGAGCAAGCAATAGAAGAACAATGGAGAACCAGAAGGGCACACGCCAGCCCCATTCTTTAAAACTCTCTGGATCTAAATAGTGATTGAGTAACACCAATTGCAGGATCGAGGCCAGCATGCCAAGTGGCCCCATGAGTTGTAAAACACTTGTTTTAAGCCCCCGGTTGGCGCTCCCTGCATGCTCAGTTAAGTAGACCGCGCTCCCACCAATTTCTCCGCCGGCAGATAGGCCTTGAAGAAGTCTAAGGGTTACCAAGCAAATGGGTGCCCAAATCCCAATTTGCTCATAGGTGGGTAAAAATCCCACGGCAAAGGTGGCACCTCCCATTAATGTGATGGTGATCAGAAAGACTGGCCGACGCCCAATGCGATCACCGAGAGAGCCAAAGAATGCTGCACCCAGAGGTCTAACCACCATCCCAGCGCCAAAGGTTGCAAGACTGGCTAAGAGACCCGTCATGGGGTCTGAGCTTGGAAAAAAGAGGGGGGCAAAGGCGACCGCTAAGGTCGCAAAGGTGAGGAAGTCGTACCACTCTAGAAAGGTGCCAAAACAGGCAGCAGTAGCGATTTTTGGGTAAGAATGCTTGGTTTGTGGGGGATTTGGCACAGGAAATTTACTATAAATAATTGATTTAATTGAGTATTTTATTGAATACCTGAGTATTTTGTTGCATTGCACATATATTTATTGCATGGCAGCAAATAATTGGGTATAGTTTCATGGTGCAGTGCAATATTGAACAAATTAACTAATTGGAGAGTACACCATGAATCAAGATCAAGTCGCAGCAAAATTGTCGCAAATCCAGAGCAAGAACCTCGAGACTGTATTTTCATTGAGCGAAGCTGCTCTTGCGAATGCTCAGAAACTCGTTGAACTGAACTACGACGCTTCTAAAGCTGCGTTGTCAAATGCTCAAGAAAACATTCAGCAAGTATTGAGTGCAAAAGATCCCAAGCAAGTAACCGAACTTTTGCAAGCCGATACTTTGCAAGACGTTGGTAACCAAGCCATTGCTCATCAGCGTAAAGTAACCAAAGTATTGCGTGAGAGCGGCAAAGAGTTTGCTGATGTCGTAGAAGCTAGCATTGAGCAAGCTCAAGCTGGTATGCAAGACTGGGTAAATACCTTGGCAGCAAACGCACCTGCTGGTTCGGATGTGTTTGTATCTGCATTCAAAACCTCGATGAACTCCGTTATGCAAGGTATTGAGCAGTTCCGTGAGGCCAGCAAGGATGCATTGGCTACTGTTGAGAAATCAGCTGACCAAGCATTTGAAGCATTCCAAGGCCAATTGGCTCAAGTGAAAAAAGCAGCTGCTCCTGCAAAGGCTCGTAAAGCTGCTTAATTGGTAATTCGTTGTTGATGAAGACCCGCTCCGAGTGAGCGGGTTTTTATTTATGCAGAGTCATCATCTTGCGTGAGCAGATTGCTCGCAATCATCTTATTGGGCTTCACACCTAATTCTTTTACTCTCTCAGCAGTCTTAATTAGATTGCCTTTACCCGTTCTGAGTTTATTGAAGGCATCGTGATAACTCGATTGCGCTTGATCTAGGCGCTTACCAATTTGTTCAAGGTCTTCCACAAAGCCTACAAACTTGTCATAGAGGTTGGCGCACTGACGGGCAATCTCCATGGCATTTTTATTCTGCTGATCCTGTCTCCATAAGTGGGCAACGGTTCGCAAGGTGGCCATTAGGGTGCTTGGGCATACCAAGACAATGTTTTTACTGAGTGCCTCTTGGTAGAGATTGGGAGCAGACTTGAGGGCACTTAAGAAGGCAGGTTCAATAGGAATAAACATCAAGACAAAGTCAACGCTCGCAATATCCGCAATCCCGGCATAGTTCTTACCAGATAAACCTTGAATATGTTGCCGAATCGATTGAATGTGGGCAAGCAGTTCCTTATCGGCTTCATCAATAGTGGCTGCCTCTGTATGTCTGGCATAAGCTGTAATGGATACCTTGCTATCGATTACGAGGTGGCGACCTTCAGGTAACTTAATAATGACATCAGGCTGTAAGCGACTACCATCCGCCTGCGTATGACTATCTTGAACCAGATACTCTTCGCCTTTACGTAAGCCCGAGGACTCTAGGATGGATTCCAGAACCAGTTCACCCCAGTTCCCTTGGGCCTTAGAGTCGCCCTTTAGCGCATTGGTAAGCGAGCGTGCCTCATCCGACATCTTGAGGTTGAGATTAGCTAGACGCTCAATTTCGTGCTTAAGTGCAAAGCGTTCCCTAGATTCTTTTTCGTAAGAGTTGCTCACTTGTTCCTTGAACTCAGTGAGCTTGGTTTGTAGGGGCTTTAGCAAAATATCGAGCTGCTGGGCATTTTGCTCCGTGAACTTCTTGGTTTTATCTTCCAAAATCTCATTGGCGAGATTCTTAAACTGGTTGGTGAGCGCCTCCTTGGCCTCGTTTAATGAATCAATCCGATGTTGAACTTGCTTACGCTCTGAATCCAACTCAGCTTCTAGGCGAATGGCGCGCTGGAGGGCTTGGTCACGCTCAAGCCTAATTTGCTCCAACTGGGTGGTTAACTCAGCAATAGCGCCTTGTTGTTGGTTCTGATTGGATCGAAGAATGGCAACATACATTCCAAGCCCGATGGAAATGCCAAGGGCAACAATGGTAATCAGGGTAGGAAGGTCTGTCATGGGCTTAGTCTACTGCAGACCAAGCCCACCGAGTGAGCTTTTGAGGAGGGGGCTTGCGATCAAAGACCGAGGAGTTTTTTGAGTTCGCCGCTTTGGTACATCTCAGTCATGATGTCTGAACCACCAATAAACTCACCATTGACATAGAGCTGAGGAATAGTGGGCCAGTTTGCATACTCTTTAATGCCCTGACGAATGGCTTCATCATCAAAGACATTGACGGTATGCAAGGTCTCTAGGCCACAGGCACGCAAGATATTCACGGCATTACCCGAGAAGCCGCATTGTGGGAACTGTGCGGTACCCTTCATAAATAGAACCACGGGATGGCTGGTCACAATTTCTTTGATCTTAGCTTGGGTATCACTCATGGTGATGAAATCCTTTCATAAACGAACTGGTTTTTGCTTCAATTTTTACTTGATAGCTATTTTATGACCGATTAAAGAGTAGGGTTTTATTTTCTGGCCTGCGTGACTCGTAAATGCCCTGCTAGGTCAGCAAGGTCGCTAATGTCATGAAATGCGCGCTTTTCTAGGAGCGCAGCAACCGCAGCCGCCTGATCATAGCCATGCTCGACGGCAATCAGTCCACCAGGCTTTAAGTAATGCTGGGCGTGATTCACAATCTCCCGAATGCACGACAGGCCATCGCCATCATCAGTGAGCGCTGCTCTGGGCTCAAAGCGTAGATCGCTATCTAACAAATGGGGATCATCCTTTTGGATATAAGGAGGGTTGCTGACAATCACATCAAATGCGGTTTGGAATTGATCGGGTATTGCTGCATACCAATTACTTTGTAAAAACTCGACCATATGATTAAGCCCCAAGGCTTTGGCGTTCTCGCGCGCAAGTTCAATTGCAGCAGTCGATTGATCAACTCCCAGAATACGAAGATTGATCAGCGCTTTACTGATGGCGCATTCATGGGCAATCGCTAGAGCAATCGCTCCAGAGCCGGTTCCCAAATCCAGAATCTGAATGACTTGATTAGGAACTTTCGCATGAATACGCTTCATTTCTTCTAGTGCAAGATCGACCAAGAGCTCGGTCTCTGGGCGGGGGATCAATACCGCCTCATTGACCTTAAGCTCAATCCCATGAAAACCCTTCACTCCTGTGAGGTAAGCCACGGGCACCCCAGATATACGCTGGGATTCTAGGGATTTCCAGGCGATGAGAAGTTCATTAGGGAGAGGTTCTTGATCTCTAGAAATCAGAGCTGAGCGCGGCCAACCCAGATGCTTATCCAGTAAATGCCCCAGCAAGGCCTTGGCATCCGTTTTATTGAGTGGTGTGCTTTCCAGGAGAGCGGCAATCGTGTTGGACATGATGCGGATTACGCATCGCCCATGGCGGCTAAGAGTTCAGCTTGATGCTCTGCTGCTAGAGCGTTCAACAGATCGCCAATATCACCATCCATCATGGCGTCAATTTTGTAGAGGGTTAGGTTGATACGGTGATCGGTGATTCGGCCCTGGGGAAAGTTGTAGGTACGAATCCGGTCACTGCGATCGCCACTACCCACTAAGGATTTACGGGTTTGGGCTTGTTCTTGCTGCTGCGCATATCGTTGGGCATCCATGATGCGCGAGACCAAGACCTTCATGGCTTGATCTTTATTGCGATGTTGGCTGCGATCGTCTTGGCACTCCACCACTATTCCAGTAGGAAGGTGAGTGATCCGTACCGCTGAGTCCGTTTTGTTAATATGTTGTCCACCGGCACCCGAGGCTCGGAAGGTATCAATCCGAATCTCGGCCGGATTAATTTTGACGCTCTCAATCTCATCCACTTCGGGCATCACCGCAACCGTACAGGCCGATGTATGAATCCGTCCTTGAGTCTCAGTTTGCGGGACGCGCTGTACCCGATGACCACCGGACTCAAACTTCATCTTGGCATAGACGTCATTGCCAGCTAAGCGCACGATCACCTCTTTATAGCCCCCGAGATCAGACTCAGCTTGACTGACAATCTCCGTTTTCCAGCCCTGACGCTCCGCATAGCGGGTATACATGCGTAGTAGATCAGCTGCAAACAAAGCGCTTTCATCACCGCCAGTGCCTGCTCGGATCTCTAAAAAGATATTACGTCCATCGTCTTCGTCTTTGGGTAGCAAAAGGGTTTGCAGTCTTTTCTCAAGGTCGGCCATCCGTGCTTGTGCATCTTTTTCCTCTTCGTCTGCAAAATCCTTCATTTCAGGATCAAGGCGCATTTCGCTAGCAGCCTTCGCATCGGCCTCTGCTTTTTTGTAAAGCCCAAACTGCTCCACCACCGTGGAAATATCGGCGTGCTCACGAGTGAGTTTGCGATAGACATCCATATCCTTGGCGGAGTCTTCTTGCATCAAAATGGTATTGAGTTCAGCCAAACGGGCATCCAAATGCTCCAGCTTGGCACGCATGCTGGATTTCATCTAATGGCTATCGGAAGGATTATTTTTATCGCTGGAGTGAGTGGCAAATAACTTGGGCAGTAATTTCAGTAAAGCGTCACGCTCAGAACCGCTAGCGTGCTGTAGGGCGTGTAAGGAGCCATGCAAAAACTTGTTAGTGAGGCCCTGGGCCATGGCATTGAGAACCTCTTGCGGGTCCTCGCCACGAACTAAGCGTTTAAGAGCGCGCTCAAGCTCAATTTGCCGTAAGCGATCGCCCTGTTGTTGAATGTCTTGAATTAGCGGTACGGCATTGCGACCCTGCAACCAATGCATGAAATTACTCACACGTTCTTCAATAATGATCTCGGCTTGGCTTACTGCGGCTTGCCGCAGATTGGCACCAGCTTGGGCCATGGCGCCTAAGTCATCCACCGTGTAGAGATATACATCGTTTAATCGGGCAATCTCGGGCTCAAAGTCCCGTGGCACTGCTAGATCAATCATGACCATGGGCCTGCGACGCCTAAGTTTTAGGGCACTTTCCACCATCCCTAAGCCAATGATGGGTAGCGGGCTAGCGGTAGACGAGACAATGATGTCAAACTCATGTAGGCGTGTTGGGAGGTCGTTCAGACGAAAGGACTCCGCTTCAATGTTTTGGGCTGAGATCGAGTCGGCCAGTTCTTGACCACGTTCCACGGTACGATTTGCAATCGCTGCACCACGGGGTTTGCGAGCGACGAAGTGGGTGGCGCAGAGGGTGATCATTTCACCGGCACCAATAAACAGAATTTTCTGTTCGCCAATCGATGCAAAGATGCGCTCGGCCAAGCGAACCGATGCGGCAGCCATCGAAATGGAATGGGCACCGATTTCAGTTGAGCCACGAACTTCTTTAGCAACGGAGAAGGTTTTCTGAAAGAGTTGATTGAGATAGGTTCCTAGGGCACCAGCCTCATTGGCGGTGCGAACTGCATCTTTCATTTGACCTAAGATTTGGGTCTCGCCAATCACCATCGAATCTAAGCCACAAGCAACCCGAAACGCATGACGAACTGCATCGGATTGGGGTAGGGTATAGATATGGGGTTGTAAAACGCTCGGTGCCAAATTTTGGCTTTTGGCTAACCAATCAAACGTTGCCTCATGAAACTCACCCTCAGAGGCGGGATCATTAGCCGCGCAATAGAGTTCGGTACGATTGCAGGTCGACAGAATGGTTGCCTCAGGCATGCCGCCACGATTAACGCCACCCAAATGGGAGCGTAGGTCGGATAATGCGTCAAGCAGACCCTCGGGATCAAAAGCCACTTTTTCCCGAACGGCAACTGGCGCTGTGTGATGGTTAATGCCCAAAGTCAACAGCTTCATATTGATAATTATAGGTTTCTTGGGGCTAATAGGGGCGTTTTGAATGGGGTTTTTGGCTTATTTACTACTCGGAAGCCTGATGGGCTGGGCTGCTGCCCATTATTTTCCTGGGGTTTCCCCTAGAAATAAGGGCGCTAAACGAGCCAAGCGGACTAAAGCAACCTACCTCTGGAGCATGTTTCTTGGGATTCTTGGGACTGCCTTTGCAAGTTTTGGAGGCCAAGCTGCGGGGCTATTTACTGCTGGGCAAATGCTCGAGTGGGGCAGTGCGATTGTGGGGGGATTTTTATTGCCCCAAGTCTACCTATTGTCCATGCGAGCTTAATTTGAACTCTTGTTGACCGAACTTTGTCCAAGCAATTGGACTTTTCTGATGAGTTATTAAATACGCATTTGCCTTCGTAAAGTGCCCGCAACTTTTTTGGTCACCTGGGTAAATAAATGGCTGTTCTGTTTTATAGACTCCAAGGCCTGAGGGGTGCGAGGATTTTAGGATGAGGTGTTGATCGGGATTATGAATATATTCCTCCATGGACTGCGCGTGGCCACCCCAAAGCATCCAAACGAGATTGGGTTGTTGTGAGAGCTTTTGAATGATCTCAGTCACAAGGGATTTCCATCCCAACAGCGCATGCGAGTTTGCCTCACCCAGTCGAACGGAGAGGGCGGTGTTTAATAACAATACCCCTTGATTAGCCCAGTGAGTTAAATCGCCACTTTTGAGGGATCCAAACCCTTCAAGGGCTAATGCTTTATTGATATTGCGTAGTGAGCTTGGAAATTGTTTGGATTGCAGCGGAATATCCTTGGGGACTGAGAATGCCAAGCCTTGCGCCAGCCCTGGAGAGTGATAGGGATCCTGTCCCAAAACGATCACCTTTACTTGATTGACTGGTGTGAGATGCAAGGCATTGAAGATCCACTCTCGATCCGGTCGAATCGCATCGCCGTATTGTTGATACTCTTTAGCAAACGTTTCAGATAGGGAGTGCCAATCACTTGATTGTAGATAATTACTGAGAAGAGATTGCCAATCATCAGGGATGAACTGCTTTAGATCCATGCTGATGGAGCAAGACTACTTTTTAGATTGCTTGAGCTCATATTGAGCTGGACAGTCGAGCTTTAAGGTAATGCTTGCTTGATGCTCTTTATCTTGTCGGAAGTAATGGAGAGTGATTTTCTTGCTGTTCACAAGACTTCCGAGTACCTGATCAATCCTTGTGGTGGTGATCCGTTGCTGATTGATGCTGCCAATTAGATCGTTTGGGGCCAGCCCTGCTTGCTGGGCAATGCCACCATCAAGCACATGCGTTACCTTGATCCAGCCGGCACTATCGGTATAGCGCATCCCAAGCGCTAGTTTGATGGATTCAGTAAAGTTCGCTTGCTTTTGAGCGACTTCGATATTGGCAATCTGAGGTAACCAAATCTGCAAGGGAAGGTCCTGTGTGCCATCAATATAGTCGCGCTTAAGGCGCTGCCACGTTTTATTAAAGCCAATCCCAATCGTTGAGTTAATAGCCAGATCCAGTGCGTATTGATTAATCCCAATTCCAGTTTTGCCATGTTCTTTCCATAAAAAGCGCATGACATCATCCAGCGATTGCCGATTGCTTGAGTATTGCCGAATTTGTAGGTCCAGACCCAAAGCAATCAATGATCCCTTGGCGTAATAACTCACTACTGCATTGGGAGTGTTCTCATCCATCTGGTAATACTTGGTCCAAGCATCAAAGGAGCTATCGGCTACGCTTTGTTTGGTTCTACCAGGATTGCGCAATACTCCATTCCAATTATTGGCCACTAGCTCCAAGTAGCGCTCCATCTTGATGCACCCACTACGTATGAGTTGTAGCTCATCGTAGTAACTGGTAAATCCTTCAAAGAGCCACAACAGTCGGGTGTGGTTGCGTTCATTTAAGCGATAGGGTTGAAAGGCCTTCGCCTGAATTCGTTTGACGAGCCAGGCATGGAAATACTCATGACTACAGAGTCCTAAAAACTCTTCATAGGATTTTTTAGGCCTTTGAGAACTATGATCGCCGTAGGGTAATTGATCACGTTTACACAAGAGCGCCGTGCTGTCGCGATGCTCAAGTCCACCATAGCCATCGAGAGCCGCATTGACGATGAATAGGTATTGTTTGAAGGGGGCTTTAGGTTTGCGTGGCTCAAATAAGCGAATCGTGGCATCACAGATCCGTTGGAGATCATCAGCAAGCTGTTTTTTATCAAGTAGTTCGGATTGCTCACTTGTTAGCCCTTGAATGACCATGCGGTGAGGGGTGCCAAAGGATTGCCACTCAATCGTCTCGAACTGTCCGAGCGCGACCGGATGATCAATCAGATCTGCATAGTCTTTGGCCATATAAAATCCAAAACTGCTTGCATCGGTCTTGACCTGACGTAATGTGGTTTGCACTTGCCATTGCTTGTTGGTCTGATCACGTGGTGGTGCAATAGCGAGTGAACAGGGTAAGTGGGCCTGACCCTCAACGGCGAGACATAGACTAGTGGGGTTAAAGAAACCTCGTTCTTGATCGAGATAAGCCGTGCGTACCGATTGATCAAAGGCATATACTGTAGCGACAATCTCGCAAGATCCAGTTCCTTTGGGGATACGCCAGCGATCATTGTCCAGACGTTCCAAGGTAATTTTTTTCTTTACCTCGGTCTGATTTCTGGGGAGAGTAAAGGCGGTGATGGACTCAATATGCTTACTAAAGTCCCGAATTAAATAACTACCTGGAATCCATGCGGGCATATGCACAACTTGCCCTTGAGGATTTGGATGGTGAATCACGAGCGAAACGGTAAAGCGATGACCATGTAGATCATCAGGCCATACCGTGTACTGAACTGCAGGTGTGGAATCAAAAGCCATCATGAATTATTTCAAAGAGGCGAGCTTCTTCTCGATATCAGAGAGCTGCACAGCTCCTGGAAAGCGACTGCCATCGGTAAAGAAAATGGTGGGTGTGCCATTGATTCCATAGGTCTTGGCAATAGCCATGTTTTTATCAATTGGATTGGCGCAATCCGATTTGCCGCTGGGTGTGATGTTACTCAGCATCCAATCGTTCCACGCTTTTTGTGGATCGGAGGCGCACCAAATCTGTTTAGACTTCAGGGCCGAGTCAGCCGATAAGATGGGAATCAGGTAGTTGTAGACGGTGACGTTATCAAGTTGTTGCAGAGTTTTTTCTAAACGTTTGCAATAACCACAATTGGGATCAGAGAACACGGCAATTTGGCGGCTACCATTACCGCGTACGATTTTGATTGCGTTGGCTTGCGGGAGCTCTGACCACTTGATTCGATTGATATCCTCTTGACGCTTGGCGGTTAAGTTGGTGCCCGATGCAAGCTCAATCATCTCCCCTTGTATCAAATACTTGGCATTGCTATCGGTATAGAAAATCTCTTGATTGATCTGGACCTCAAATAAGCCTGGAATAGGCGATGGCGTAATGTTACGCACATTCGCCGAGGTGCCTAGGCGTTTTTGCAACTCGGCACGAACTTGTCTTTCTGACATGGCATCGACCGAACCAAAAAAGCCGACCAAGACGATCGCCAGACCTAAATACTGAATCAATCTACCCATGCAACTGTTCTCCTAGTGCGCGCTCAATCAGTTGGCGCTTAATCATATGACTTCGATTAACCATACCTAAACCCCAGTTGCGTAAGCCTTTTTCAATCGGGCTTTGTGCCGCAAATAGTCTCTTTAAGCGATCAGTTAGCCATAAAAGTGAGGTGGTGTCCCCTTCACGCTCGCGCTCATAGCGACGCAGCAGAATGCGATCATCCACTTCGCGATAGGACTCTTTGTTCTTTATGATGTGGAGCAGACTTGCCACATCCCGTAAGCCCAGATTGAGCCCCTGACCGGCTAGTGGGTGCATGACGTGCGCAGAATCACCAACCAAGATTAATTTAGGATCGTAGTCTGGGCCAATCAGGCGATGCGCCTTGATGCGTCGCAGAGGAAAGCTTGCTGGTGTGGATTGCAGTTGTAGCTCACCGAGTTGATCATGAACTTCTTGACCAAATTGGTTTGACCATGCCTGGCTATCCAGTTGCAGTAAATGCTTGGCATTCTCGTTTTGTGTTGACCACACCATCGAAACCTGTTGCTGCGGTAATGGAAGCATGGCTAGGATGTCGCCACTGGGTAAGAACCATTGGTAGGCGGTCTCACGATGGGCAATCGAGCAGGTAAAGTTGGCAACCACTGCATGCTGATCATAAGAATGTTGATCGATTTCAATTCCAACTGACTGACGTAGAGGGGAGTTCGCACCATCGGCTGCGATCACCAGTTTGGCTTGCATGGTTTGACCATTACTCAATGAAAGCTTTGGTGATGCATTGGGCTCAAACCGAACCTCGTCAACGCTAGCCTCGATGCTTTGCAGGTTCTTGCTGAACCGCATCGCTTGGGTTAGCGTGGCTTCAATCAAATCAGATTCAGCAATCCAGGCAAGTTCCGGTCGACCGGCTTCAAAGGCCGAGAAATGCAGTTGATCATGCTGTTGCCCACGATCACCATAGATTCGCATATCGCGCACTGCTTGAATGCGATTCTGGTCTAAGCCATCCCAAATGTTTAGTTCGGATAAAAGACGTTTGGTGCTCGGTGAGAGGGCATAGATTCTCTGCCCAAAGGAAGGCTCAAGCGCAATTGTCTGATGCAAATCGGGTGCAATTTGAATTACCGAGTAGCCCAGTTGCGCCATGGCAAGTGCGCTTGCCTTACCCACAATGCCGCCCCCAACGACCGCAAAGTCGTATTGGGTATTGGTGTGATGGGCAGAATTGGAGGTGCTTTGGGAACGCATACCAAGATGATAGCGAATCAAGCGCATTTACAATGGGGGCATGTCACTCAAATGCGGAATCGTTGGCCTACCGAATGTAGGTAAATCCACCCTGTTTAATGCCCTCACTAAGGCAGGTATTGCAGCCGAAAATTATCCGTTTTGTACGATTGAGCCCAATGTGGGCATGGTCGAGGTCCCGGATCCCCGTTTGGTTGCCTTAGCGCAGATTGTGAGTCCTGAGCGAATCGTGCCCGCTACGGTCGAGTTTGTCGATATTGCTGGATTGGTAGCCGGCGCCTCCAAAGGCGAGGGGCTTGGAAATCAATTTTTGGCCAATATTCGGGAGACCGACGCGATTACCCACGTCGTGCGTTGCTTTGAAGATGCTAATGTGGTCCATGTCAGTGGTAAGGTCGACCCGATTGCGGATATTGGGGTGATTGATACTGAACTCGCTTTAGCTGATTTAGGTACGGTTGAGAAAGCCCTGCAGCGATACTCGAAGGCGGCTAAATCGGGGAACGATAAAGAGGCAGCAGCCTTGGTTGCGGTGCTCACCAAGGTTCAGGCACAACTGGATCAAGCCTTGCCGGTACGCGCCATGAGTCTCAGTAAGGAAGAGTTGGTCCTGCTTAAGCCCTTTTGTTTAATTACGGCAAAACCAGCGATGTATGTGGCGAACGTAAAAGAAGATGGGTTTGAGAACAACCCCCATCTTGAGGCGGTCAAGCAGCATGCTGCCAAAGAGAATGCCCCGGTCGTTGCGGTATGCGCAGCCATTGAAGCTGAGATTGCTGATTTAGAGGATGCCGATAAGGCCGAGTTCTTGGCTGATCTTGGAATGAGTGAGCCAGGGCTAAATCGGGTGATTCGGGCGGGCTATAGCTTATTGGGCTTACAAACCTACTTCACAGCTGGTGTGAAAGAGGTGCGTGCTTGGACGATTCATATTGGCGACACCGCGCCCCAGGCTGCAGGAGTGATTCATACGGATTTCGAGCGCGGCTTTATTCGAGCACAAACGATTGCTTACGATGATTACATTCAATACAAAGGTGAGCAGGGTGCGAAGGAAGCAGGCAAGATGCGTGCCGAAGGTAAGGAATACATCGTCAAGGATGGCGATGTCTTGAACTTTTTATTTAACGTCTAAGTCAAGCAAATAATGCTGCGAGTGCCTTGCCCGGGTGCTCAGCGCGCATAAAGGCTTCACCAATTAAAAATGCATTGACCCCAGCTTCTTGCATCCGCTTGACATCGTTGGCATTAAGAATCCCGGACTCTGTAATGACGAGTTTGTTTTTGGGAATGGCTGGTAGTAGATCGAGGGTGGTTTGTAAGCTCACCTCAAAGGTCTTGAGATTACGGTTATTGATGCCCAGTAGAGGTGTTTGAAGTTCAAGAGCCGCTTCTAATTCCGCGCCATCATGAACTTCCACCAGTACATCGAGCCGGTTCTCGATCGCACATGCTTCGAGCTCTTGCATTTGCGATAACTCAAGTGCCGCGACAATTAAAAGTATTGCATCAGCACCCATCGCGCGTGCTTCATAGACCTGATAAGGGTCAATGATGAAGTCCTTACGAATCACTGGCAAAGAGCATGCAGCTCGGGCTTCTTTGAGATATTGTGGTGAACCCATGAAGTAATCCCGATCGGTGAGAACTGATAAGCAGGTCGCGCCATGCGCGGCATAGCTTTGGGCAATATCATGTGGCACAAAGTGCTCACGAAGTATCCCCTTACTAGGACTCGCTTTTTTGATTTCAGCAATGATGCCCGGTTTGTGATTACTAACGGAGCCCATTAATGCTTGGGCAAAGCCACGCACCTTCGTATTTGGATCGGAATTGGCTTGGAGGGCCTTTTTTAATATTTCTCCACTCGAGATCAAGCGTTGTGCTGCCACAATCTCATGTCGCTTCGTCTCCAGAATACGACTCAGAATATCGCTCATGAGGCAAGACTTTGCGTTAAGGTAACAAATGCTTCGAGTTTCTGTTTAGCCTTACCCGAAGCAATTGTGCTGTTAGCCAGCGCAATGCCCTCGGCAATCGATGGAGAGACATTAGCAGCATAGAGGGTGGCGCCTGCATTGAGGCACACAACATCACGCGCAGGCCCCGATTGATTGTTCATGAGGTTCAAAATGATGGCTTTAGATTCTTGCGCATCGGCGACCTTCAGAGTTTCCATTGAGGTAATAGCGATCCCAAAGTCACTGGG
Source organism: Polynucleobacter sp. HIN5 (assembly GCF_030297555.1). Taxonomy (NCBI): domain Bacteria; kingdom Pseudomonadati; phylum Pseudomonadota; class Betaproteobacteria; order Burkholderiales; family Burkholderiaceae; genus Polynucleobacter; species Polynucleobacter sp. HIN5. Next base: position 126,223 of record NZ_AP028136.1, read on the forward strand.
CGTAATCTCATACTCATTGATTTGCCCGTTGCGCAGTTCAGCGACCATGGTGGGGCCCGAGAGCGTGATTTCATCTAAACCATCGTTGCCGTGGACCACTAAGGCATGCTCAGCCCCCATCAGTTGCAAGACTTTTGCTTGAGTAGCCACTAGCTCCGGATGAAATACGCCCATCAGAATATTGGGTGCTTTGGCGGGATTGGTGAGGGGCCCCAAAATATTAAAGATGGTGCGCACCCCCAGGTCCTTGCGGACCGGAACCACGTTTTTCATGGCAGGGTGATGGTTAGGGGCAAACATAAAGCCAATACCAAGTTGCTCAATACATTGACTCACCGCCGCAGCACTCAGATTTAGTTTGACCCCAAGCGCCTCCAAAACATCGGCGCTTCCTGATTTGCTACTGACACTGCGGTTGCCATGCTTCGCAATCTTGGCACCTGCCGCAGATGCAACAAACATGGATGCCGTCGAGATATTAAAGGTATGAGCACCATCACCACCGGTACCGACCACATCAACCAGATGGGTCTTGTCTTTGACATCTACTGCAGTGGCAAAGTCCCGCATTACGGTCGCAGCCGCAGCAATTTCAGTGGGCGTTTCTTTTTTGCTGCGAAGGGCAACCAAAAGGGCAGCCACCATCGGGCCTGGCAGTTCACCACCCATAATGGCGCGCATGATCTGTACCATTTCAGCTTCGGGTAACTCTTTCCCGTCAATCAAGTGTTGAAGCGTTTGGGATGGGGTCATGGCCATTTCTTACTTCATCGCTAAAAAGTTTTTCAGGAGAGCGTGACCGTTCTCAGAGAGAATTGACTCCGGATGAAATTGAACACCCTCCACGCATAACTCCTTATGACGCACGCCCATGATTTCACCATCGGCAGTTTGTGCGGTGATGGTTAAGCAACCAGGTAGATTCTCTCGATTAATGGCGAGCGAGTGGTAGCGCGTCACCCGAAATGATTTCGGGAGATGTTTAAAGACGCCTTCGTCCGTATGGGTGATCTCATCGGTTTTGCCGTGCATCACTTTCTTAGCGCGGATCACCTCGCCTCCAAAAGCCTCACCAATCGCTTGATGCCCAAGGCAGACGCCCAGAATCGGAATCTTGCCCGCATAGGTCTTGATGGTATCAACCGAGATCCCTGCTTCCTTTGGGCTGCATGGTCCTGGGGAAATGCAAATCCGATCTGGATTGATTTTGGCAATATCTGCAACACTGATTTCATCATTACGGACAACTTTCACGTCTTCGCCAAGCTCAGCAAAGTATTGCACCAAGTTATAGGTAAAGGAGTCGTAGTTATCGATCATTAAGAGCATCGTTATGCTCCTTTAGAGGATTCGGTTAATTCAGCGGCTGCTAATACCGCTTTTGCTTTCGCTTCGGTCTCTTTCCATTCGGAGATGGGATCCGAATCGGCCACGACACCTGCGCCCGCTTGCGAGTGCAGCATGCCGTCTTTAATCACGCCGGTGCGGATCACAATCGCCACATCCATATCGCCTGAGAAGGAGAGATAACCGGCAGCACCGCCATAGATGCCACGTTTGGTAATTTCCATTTCATCAATAATTTCCATCGCCCGAATTTTGGGAGCACCGGATAGGGTGCCGGCAGGGAAGGTGGCGCGTAAGACATCCATATTGCTCATATTGTCCTTGAGTTCGCCTTCGACTGAGCTAACGATATGTTGCACGTGGGAATACTTTTCAATCACCATCGAATCGGTGACCTTGACACTTCCGGTCTTAGCGATGCGCCCAACATCATTACGAGCTAGATCAATCAACATCACATGCTCAGCGATTTCTTTGGGATCGGCCAACAACTCTTTGGCAAGTTGTGCATCTTCTTCGGGCGTCGCACCGCGGCGACGGGTTCCGGCCAGTGGCCGAATGGTGACCATCTTACGGCCCTCACGTTTTTCTTGGCGCACTAAGATTTCAGGGGATGAGCCCACAATTTGCAAATCCCCAAAGTCATAGAAATACATATAAGGGGAGGGGTTGAGTGAGCGTAATGCGCGATAGAGTTGCAATGGTGGTTCAGTGAAGGTTCGGCTGATGCGCTGGCCAATGACCACCTGCATGCAATCACCTGCGAGGATATAGTCCTTGGTGCGACGCACTGCATCTTCAAAATCGCTCGCCTTGAATTTGCGAATAAGTTCGGGGCGTGGCTTGGATGCTTGTTCTTCGGGTATCTGGATCGGGACTGTAAGCATTGCTTGCAAGCTTTGCAGCCGTTTAGTGCCGCTCTCATAAGCGTTGGAGTCATTGGGATCTACATACACAATGAAGTAGATCTTGCCTGCGACATTGTCAACCACAGCCAATTCCTCGGTGAGCATCAGCTGAATATCAGGTACACCGATTTCATCGGGTAAGGAGTGAACCGCAAGTCGCTTTTCAATATAGCGAACTGTGTCGTAGGCGAAGTAACCGGCCAAGCCACCACAAAAGCGCGGCAAGTTCGCTTGAGGGGCTACCTTAAAGCGTTTGAGATAGGTATCAATGAAGTCAAGTGGGTTCTCGTGATTGCGCTCAATGACCGTACCATCGTGCACGATCTCATTGATTGGGTTGCTTGGTGTGCCAACGGTTTTAAAAATAGTGCGCGCTGGTAGGCCAATAATGGAATAGCGCCCAAAGCGCTCGCCCCCATAAACGGACTCCAAGAGAAAGGTATTTTTTTGGCCGGACTTCTGGGTCAGCTTCAAATAGAGCGACAGCGGGGTCTCGAGATCGGCAAGCGACTCCGCAACCAGAGCTATGCGGTTGTAACCCTGTTTCGCGAATTCGTGTAAGTCAGTCATGTTCATCATGCCAGGTCTACTTGAATGATTTAAGACCCAATCGCGTTACGCATGGCATGAATGACCTCACCGTAATTTGGCTTACCGAAAATCGCCGAGCCTGCTACAAAAGTATCGGCTCCAGCCTTAGCTACGCTAGCAATATTGTCAATCTTGATCCCACCATCCACCTCAAGACGAATGGCGCGACCACTCGTTTCTTGATAGTGATCGAGCATCTTACGGACCTGTTCGATCTTAGTAAGGGTGCTGGGAATGAAGGATTGACCTCCAAAGCCTGGATTGACTGACATCAGGAGCACCAAATCAATTTGATCCAGAGCGTGGTCTAGGTGATGGAGCGGGGTGGCAGGATTGAGGACGAGTCCAGACTGGCAGCCATGATCTTTAATGAGGGAGAGGGTACGATGCACATGCGCACTGGCCTCGGGGTGAAAGCTAATCAGATTGGCTCCTGCTTTGGCAAAATCAGGGACAATCCGATCAACCGGCTCAATCATGAGGTGGACATCGATCATGGCTGGTTTACCGTTTTTGATCGCATGCGGACGAATTGCCTCACAAACCAAGGGCCCAACCGTTAAATTAGGCACATAGTGGTTATCCATCACGTCAAAATGAATCCAATCGGCCCCGGCATCCAAGACAGCCTTCACTTCTTCGCCCAGTTTGGCAAAGTCGGCTGACAGAATCGAGGGGGCAATGACGGCGGAATTAGGGCTCATTTGAGTGCTTTTTTGATGTACATACCTAGATTCTATCTTGCGAACGGGGTTGGGATAGCGCAGAATGCTCCTCATGAATCCACCCGAAATTACTGTTAACGTCCGCCCCCAGTATCTTCCCGAGCAATCGGATCCCGATAATCAGCAATACGCGTTTGCTTATACCGTAACCATTCGCAATACCGGAACGGCCAGTGTTCAGCTAATTGCCCGCCATTGGTTGATTACCGATGGCGAAGGGGAGGTTCAGGAGGTGAAGGGTTTGGGGGTAGTTGGTCAACAGCCACTTTTACGCTCCGGCGAGCATTTTGAGTACACGAGTTGGGCTACTTTGCCCACACCAGCCGGCACGATGCGCGGGGAGTATTTTTGCGTCACCGAGGATGCTCAGTTTTTTCAGGCAACAATTCCAGAGTTTGCCCTGGTGATGCCAAGAACCTTGCACTGAATAGGGCTATTAGGGAGTTTTGGCAGGGATTCTCGTTAAGATGGAAGCGCTTGATTCAAATCAAAACCCAAATTGATTAAAGGATTAACTATGAAGCATTTTTCGTGTTCTAGCGTATTAGGCAGTATGGCTTTGCTTGCCAGTAGTTTATTAATTTCGCCAGTGGCGATTGCTCAGCAAAGCACACTCGATAAAATGAAATCAACCGGTGTGGTAACTATGGGCGTTCGCGAGTCATCTGGCGCTCTTTCGTATACCTTGGGTGATGGCAAATATGCCGGCTTCCATGTAGAAATCTGCAATACCGTATTGCGCGATATACAAAAGCAACTGAATTTAAAGACACTGGATATTAAATACACCCCAGTCACTTCACAGAATCGCATTCCCTTGTTACAGAATGGAACTGTTGACATTGAGTGTGGCTCAACGACTAATAATGCAACCCGGCAAAAGGATGTGGCTTTTGCTGTAACAACGTATGTTGAGGAAATTCGGATTGCGGTGAAGGCCAACTCTGGAATTACCTCCTTAAATCAGCTCAATGGTAAAAAGGTAGCAACCACTACAGGCACTACCTCAGTGCAGCTCTTGCGTAAGCATGAGAAGGCTACCGGAGTGAACTTTGAAGAAGTATTCGGTAAAGACCATGCCGATAGTTTCCTGTTGTTGGAATCGGGGCGCGCTGATGCGTTTGTGATGGATGGCTCCATTTTGGCCGGCAATATCGCGAATGCAAAAAATCCTGGCGATTACCGCATTGTGGGTGAAGTCATCGCAGTTGAGCCGATTGCCATCATGATGCGTAAAGATGACCCTGGCTTTAAGAAAGCAGTGGACGATAACCTCAAGCGCATGATGAAAGATGGCACCCTCACCAAGCTCTGGGATAAGTGGTTCTTACAACCCATTCCCCCTAAGAATGCACGAGTTGGTTTGGCTTTGTCTGAAAGTACCAAACAAGCATGGGCCAATCCAAACGATAAGCCTGCAGAGGATTATCAGAAGAAGTAATTTAGGCCCTTTCAGTTTGATATGAACTTAGATTGGAGTGTCTTTTGTAAAGACACTTTGACTGGAGAAGTAGCCCCACGCTGCTTCTCCTTTTTATTTGGGATGGATCCTAACGCTGATCCTACCTATTTGGATTGGCTAATCTCTGCATGGGGTTGGACCATAGCTGTCGCTGGGCTTAGTCTAGTGTTAGCAATGGTGATGGGGGTCGTCATTGGTACGATGCGCACCTTACCGTCTAAGCATCTTGTCAATCGACTATGCATCGCAGGGGCAACGGCGTGGGTTGAGCTCTTCCGAAATATCCCATTACTCGTTCAAGTTTTTCTTTGGTATCACGTAGTGCCGGCGTTTTTCCCCATCATGAAAGACTTCCCATCCTATTTATTGGTGAGTATTGCCTTGGGTTTATTTACATCGGCGCGGATTGCCGAGCAAGTGCGTGCGGGGATCCAGTCACTTCCAACAGGACAGCGAAATGCAGCGATTGCCTTGGGTATGACCACCACACAAAGTTATCGCTACGTGTTGTTACCGATGGGTATGCGAATCATCATTCCGCCACTTACATCAGAGTGTATGAATATCGTGAAGAACTCATCCGTTGCGTTTGCGGTGTCTGTACCGGAACTCACTTTATTTGCTTTACAGGCTCAGGAGGAAACCTCGCGCGGTATCGAAATTTATTTAGCCGTTACGGGGCTTTATATGGTGAGTGCATTCTCGGTCAATCGAATCATGGTCTGGATTGAGAAAAAAACGCGCGTTCCTGGTTTTATTGCCGCCAATCCACCCTCTACGCATTAAGGCAAACGAGAGACCATGAACCTTGATCTGAGCTTTTATAACTGGGAACTATTGACTAGTTATATCCAAAAGGGCTTGATCTTTAGTGTTCAGTTAACCATCATTGCGACGATTGGTGGGATTCTACTGGGGACGGTGCTGGCTTTAATGCGCCTCTCAGGAAAACCGTGGCTTGCATTGCCTGCAACTGCTTACGTTAACACCATGCGATCCATTCCTCTTGTCATGGTCATTTTGTGGTTTTTCTTGTTAATTCCCTTGATGATTGGCAAACCAATTGGCGTTAATTTATCAGCCATCATTACCTTTATTGCATTTGAGGCGGCTTATTTTTCAGAGATTGTGCGAGCCGGAATTCAGTCGATTCCAAAGGGACAGGTATATGCTGGCCAAGCATTGGGAATGACCTACTCCCAAAATATGCGTTTGGTGGTTTTGCCCCAGGCATTCCGAAATATGATCCCTGTCTTTATGACCCAAACCATTATCCTGTTTCAAGATACCTCTTTGGTGTATGCCATTGGCGCTTACGATCTTCTAAAGGGATTTGAGATTGCCGGTAAAAATTTTGGACGACCGATTGAAACCTATTTGTTAGCAGCCGTGACGTATTTTCTAATCTGTTTTACGCTATCCCGAATTGTTAAGCGCATTCAGGAAAAAGTTGCAATTGTTCGCTAAGAAATGAGATTGCCATGATTGAGCTTCGACATATTTCAAAATGGTACGGTCAGTTTCAAGTGCTCACCAATTGCTCGACGGTGATTCACAAGGGTGAGGTGGTGGTCATTTGTGGGCCGTCGGGGTCGGGAAAGTCGACCCTGATTAAGACGATCAATGCTCTAGAGCCTTTTCAGGAGGGTGAGTTGACGGTTGATGGGATTAACTTACATGATCCCAATACGAATTTGCCAAAGCTGCGTGCACGTGTTGGTATGGTGTTTCAGCACTTTGAACTATTTCCCCATTTATCGGTGATGGAGAACTTAACCATTGCCCAAGTGAAAGTACTCAATCGTAATCCAGAGGAGGCTAAACAGCAGGGCCTTAAATATTTAGAGCGTGTGGGTTTATTAGAACAACAAGATAAGTTTCCGGGCCAGCTCTCAGGTGGTCAGCAGCAGCGCGTAGCCATTGCTCGTGCCTTATGCATGGATCCAATCGTGATGTTGTTTGATGAGCCTACCTCGGCTCTTGACCCTGAAATGGTGGGAGAGGTTTTGGATGTGATGGTCAAGTTAGCGCAGGAAGGCATGACCATGTGCGTGGTCACCCATGAAATGGGTTTTGCCAAGAAAGTGAGCGATCGTGTGATCTTTATGGATCGCGGCAGAATTGTGGAGGACTGCACATGCGATGAGTTTTTTGCCAATCCCGATGCACGATCACCTCGGGCCAAGGAATTTCTCTCGAAAATATTGGCTGACTAATTTTTCTAGTCTCTACGGCCTTTGCCGGTCCAAAACACAATTGCTAATAGAATAGCCAGAGCTAGGAATGCTTCTAGCACAAATAAGAGCATGGGATATTCATCAAATAACTGAGCGAGCATGATGATCTTCTGGAATTCGAGATACCCAATTGTAGTTTGTAAGCCTGTATTCTGCGTTGTGGTGGCCAGTCTCTTTCTTGCATCGTGCGCGGCGCCACCAACCAAGCCAGTTTCTCAAACACCTAAGGCGAGTAGCCCGAGTAACTTGCCGCGCACTCCGAAAGTGACTGAAACGGTCGTCGCCGATGATAGTAGTTCATCAGCCGCATTAACACCTGTGGATTTTTCTGAGATACCCGGTTGGAATGAGGACAATTTGAGTGAGGCTTGGCAAGCGTGGTTACAAAGTTGCAATACTTTGCGAAAGCGTAAACCAGGGCCCGTAAATTGGCTTGCGGTCTGCGATCGGGCCAATGCTCAAAAACCCAGAGATGCGAAAGTATTCTTTGAGAATAATTTCAAGGCTTACGCAGTTCGCAATCAAATTTCTGGGAAGTCAGAAGGTTTGGTCACTGGCTATTACGAACCGATTATTGCGGGTTCGCGGGTTCGTACCGATCGGTATACCGTGCCACTGTATGCCTATCCCAAAGCCTGGGTTCGTGCGAAACCATCGCCTGCGCCAACACGAGCTGAGCTAATGAACTCAAGTCTTCTTAAGGGTTCAGAAATTGCTTGGGTTGAAGATCCGGTAGCGGCTGCATCGATGCAGATTCAGGGGTCTGGAAAAATCCGTTTGGATAATGGCCAAATTATGCGATTAGGGTTTGCGGGGTCGAATGATTTACCTTTTAAATCCAGTGCACAGTGGCTATTGGATCGTAAAGAGATTACTCGCGCACAAGCAACGATGCAGGGGATTTCGGAGTGGGCCAAGCGCAATCCCGGCAAGGTGCAAGAGATGCTCAATGCCAATCCACGTTTTGTCTTCTTTCGAGAACTACCTGCCTCAGCAAATCTAGATCTTGGACCGATTGGGGCCTTGGGAGTTCCCCTGACTCCAGAACGTAGTATCGCGATTGATCCTAGGGCAATTCCATTGGGCGCCCCTGTTTTTTTAGAAACCACACGACCGCTGAGTAATCAGCCAATTCGACGCTTGGTGATGGCCCAAGATACGGGAAAGGCGATTGTGGGCCCGGTCCGAGTTGATTATTTTTGGGGCACCGGGGACGAAGCTGGAGAATTGGCCGGCAGAATGAAGCAAAATGGCCGTGTTTGGTTAATGCTACCGAAGAGGGACTGAAATGCCATACAACACAATATTGACTCAGACTGAGGGAAAAGTTGCCCTTATTACCTTAAATCGCCCACAGGTACTCAATGCCTTAAATGACGAGCTAATGGATGAGTTGGGCGCTGCATTATTGGGCTTTGATGCCGATGACACGATTGCATGCATTGTGATTACTGGGAGTGAGAAAGCATTTGCTGCCGGAGCTGACATTGGCAAGATGGCTAAATTGGATTTTCAGGAAGCGTATCGAAATAATTTTATTAGCCGTAATTGGGAAACCATTTGCAAGATTCGTAAACCAGTGATTGCTGCGGTATCGGGGTATGCATTGGGCGGTGGTTGTGAGCTCGCGATGATGTGTGACATGATCATTGCTGCCGATAACGCCAAATTTGCGCAACCCGAAATCAAATTAGGGATTGTTCCGGGCTCGGGTGGCACGCAACGGTTAACCCGTGCAGTATCAAAATCGAAGGCGATGGATTTATGTTTAACGGGTCGCATGATGGATGCTGCTGAAGCCGAGCGAAGTGGTTTAGTTGCCCGGGTTTATCCAGCAGCGCAGTTGATGGCTGAAACAATTGCAATTGCGCAAACGATTGCCGCGATGCCACTACTTACTCTCATGATGGTGAAGGAAAGTGTGAATGCTGCTTATGAAACAACCTTGAGCGAGGGCATTCGGTATGAGCGCCGATTATTTCATGCCTGCTTTGGTACTGAGGATCAAAAAGAGGGAATGGCTGCTTTTTTAGAAAAGCGGCCCGCGCAGTTTAAGAACCGTTAACGCAAGAAAGTTTGGGCTAAGCGGACCCAGTAGTTCACTCCTACTGGAATGATTTGATCATTGAAATCATAGGAGGGGTTGTGCAAATGACAGGGTCCCATGCCATGACCTGTTGCGCGGTGATCGCCATCCCCGTTGCCCAAAAATACATAGCAGCCCGGTTTTTTTAAAAGCATGAAGGCAAAGTCCTCGGCACCCATGGTTGGATCGATTCGGGTGTTGACCCGTTCGTTACCCACGAGTTCTTTCATGACCTGAGCGGCAAACTCGGTTTGCTGTTCATCGTTAATCAGGGGTGGGTAATTGCGTTTGAAGGTCAGATTCGCTTTGCAATCAAAGGCGCTGGCCACTTGATTGGCAATCTCATGCATACGCTGTTCGATTAAATCCAAAACTTCTAGCGTAAATGTCCGTACCGTTCCGCCCAGCATCGCAGTATCGGGAATGACGTTGCTGGTTTCTCCGGCATGAAATTGTGTGATCGAGATCACCGCAGCATCAACCGGACGTTTATTACGAGTAATAATGCTTTGTAGAGCTTGCGCAATCTGAACGCCCGCCATAATGGGATCCGCACTGTTGTGCGGGAGGGCTGCATGCCCGCCTTTTCCTTGAATATCGATCACGAACTCGTTGCTGGATGCCATCATGGGGCCGCTTACAACCCCAAAATGACCCTCTTCTAAACCGGGCCAATTGTGCATCCCGAATACCGCATCGCATGGGAACTGCTCAAACAGACCGTCTTCAATCATTTCTTGGGCGCCAGCACCACCTTCCTCGGCGGGTTGAAAGATAAAAATCACGGTTCCTTTGAAATCGCGATGATTAGCAAGATATTGCGCCGCCCCCAAGAGCATTGCAGTATGACCATCGTGACCGCAGGCGTGCATCTTGCCTGGATTTTGCGAGGCGTGCTCAAACGTATTTTTTTCCTGTAATGGCAGGGCGTCCATATCGGCGCGTAAGCCAATCATCTTGCCTGGGCCTAGCTCACCATCTAAGCGACCTACTACTCCTGTTTTGCCTAAGCCTTGATAGACCGCAATACCCCAACTAGATAGTGCTTGAGTAACGAGTTCAGCGGTACGCTTTTCTTCAAAGCGCAGTTCAGGATGCGCATGAATATTGCGTCGGATTTCAGCAATCCTAGGAGTCGCTTCGAGGATTTCGGGGAGTATTCGCATAGATCAATATTAGCCCAAAGCGATACACTTGGTGTGAAGATAGCGTGTCGATTAAAAAAGTGTAATAAATACCAATGATTACAAATAAACCTTGGTTTTCATCCTACCCAACGGGCGTTCCCCATCATCTGAGTTATGACCGGTACAGCTCACTTTTGGATTTACTGGATGAGTCATTTGAAATGCATCGGGAGCGACCCGCGTATTGGTGCATGGGTAAACAATTTTCTTATGAAGCCATTGATTTGGCATCGAAGCAATTGGCCAGTTATTTGCAAAGCCTTGGCCTATCCAAGGGTGCACGGGTTGCAATCATGCTGCCCAATATTCCGCAATACCCGATGGCCCTATATGGCGTACTTCGTGCGGGTTTCATTGTGGTGAGTATCAATCCCTTGTATACCCCGCGTGAGTTAGCGGCCCAACTGAGTGATTGCGGGGCTGAGGCAATTTTGCTTTTGGAGCATTTTGGAAAAACTCTTGAAGATGCCTTTGTGCTTGAGGGTAGGTCAATTGCATTAAAGCACGCCGTGGTTACAAGTATTGCTGAGATGTTGGGTTGGAAAGGACCATGGTTAGATCGTTTTATACGGACCTTTAAGCGTAAGGTCATTCCCTATTCCTTGCCAATGCAAGTCAGCACGATTCAATTTACCGCCGCCTTAGAGCTGGGCGCGAGACGCACTTATGAGCGCCCACATCGATCTCACGATGACATTGCGCTGTTGCAATACACTGGTGGAACCACCGGAATTTCAAAGGGTGCCATATTGACCCATCGCAATTTAATTGCCAATGTATTGCAAATTGAGGCCTGGTTAAAACCGATTGAACAACGTAAAACGATTACCGCTTGGCATTTTCTGTGCGCACTTCCCATGTATCACATCTTTGCCCTCACGGGCTGTGGACTATTGGGCATGCGCCTGGGCGCCCGAATTTTGTTGGTCCCAAATGCGCGCGATTTACAAAATTTAATTGGGATCTTGAAAGAGTTTCCGGAGATCAACATGTTTCCGGGAGTCAATACTTTATTTGCTGCTCTTTTGAACGATCCCAAATTTGCTCAATTAGATTTCTCGCATTGGGCACTGACGATTGGTGGTGGCATGGCAGTGCAGCGCTCCGTTGCGCAACGCTGGCAAGAATTAACCGGTACGGTCATTACCGAGGGGTATGGCCTTTCTGAAACTTCGCCGGTTGCATCGTGCAACACTCCATTGGCAACGGAGTTCACGGGTTCGATCGGCCTACCCTTGCCCGATACCGATATGTGCATTCGGAATGAAGAGGGTAAGGATTTGGCAATTGGCGAGATTGGTGAAATCTATATTCGAGGCCCGCAGGTCATGCGTGGCTATTGGCAACAAGAAACCGAAACACAGAATGTACTCGGTGCAGATGGATTTTTTCGAACGGGTGATATCGGTGTGATGGATGAGGCTGGTTATTTTCGAATTGTGGATCGTAAGAAAGATATGATTTTGGTGGCTGGTTTTAATGTCTTCCCAAATGAAGTCGAAGATGTAGTTGCCTCAGTTCCCGGGGTTCTTGAATGTGCGGTGGTTGGCATTCGTCAAGGTGCGATGGGTGAGGCGGTCAAGTTATTTGTAGTACGAGAAGACCTTGCGATTACTGAAGAACAAATTATGGAAGTGTGTAATCGTGAGCTGACGCACTACAAGCGCCCAACACAAATCGAGTTTCGGGAGAGCTTGCCTAAGAATAATGTGGGTAAGATTCTGCGCCGTGTCTTGCGTGATGAAAGTCAATCAGGGTAGTTTGATTGCAGCAGCAGCAAATTGAATCGCTTCGATTGAATAGGGCGCATTCGTTTTTTTCTGTAAGTTCGGCGGTAAATGAGCAATGCTTCCTAATAGGGGCGCCTTGATTCGATTTTGAAGCGTTGAAATGTTTTCGTTTAAATAGGCCATCTGAGGATCGATGCAATTGGCGACCCACCCGCCTAGTTTGAGGCTGCGTTGCTCAATGGCTTCTACCGTCAGCAATGTGTGATTGATGCAACCCAAACGCATTCCCACGGTCAGAATCACTGGCGCTTGAATACGCATAGCAAATTTCGAGAGATCATGGCGATCGTCGATCGGCGTTAGAAATCCACCAGCACCTTCGGCAATAACATGGGCGATTTGTGTTTGTAGTGTTTGATAAGCTTGCACCATGCGATCGAGTTCTAAGTGCTTGCCATGCTCGGCAGCGACCAGATGAGGTGCAGCTGGAGTATCTAATACATAAGGACAAATCGTACTTTGGGGAATTGCCGGATCTTGGACTAGCACATAGGTCTCTAAATCCTCATTACTGGATATGCCAGCATGATTGCGATAAGTTCCTGCGACCACCGGCTTATAGGCGCATGCTGAACCTGGCTTGAGCACATTTAATTTGTAAACCAACGCAGCGGTGACTAAGGTTTTGCCAATCTCAGTATCGGTACCGGTGACAAAGTAGGAGTGGCTCATGATTTTGGCAAAGAGGTTTCGAGATCCGATAGCACCTTGCAGAGCCCCTGAATCTGTTCTGTAGTATGTGCGGCTGATAAGGTCATCCGTAAGCGCGCCATGCCTTTAGGAACAGTGGGCGGACGAATTGCGGGTATCCAATATCCCAATTGATCTAGGGCTCGTGCAAGCTGTAAGGCAGTCTCATTACTGCCAACCACAATGGGCTGAATCGCGGTATCCGATTTCAATCGGTTCCAACGGTTAAAAGTAGAACCTTTTTTCCAAAGCGTAATATTGGCTTGTAAACGAGCCCGTAATTCTTGTCCAAGATTTCCTTCGATTAGGGCAATACTGCGCAGTACGGCAAAGGCTAATGCAGGTGAGCTGGCTGTGCTGTAGATATAGGGCCTTGCTTTCTGAATGAGCCATGCGATGATTTTTTCATGGGCGCAGACAAAGGCACCATTGAGACCAGCAGCTTTACCTAGTGTGCCAATATAGATAATGCGGTCCGAGCAAATCGTTTGGTCTTCTAAGATTCCGTACCCATGCTTGCCGAGCACACCAAATCCATGCGCATCATCAATCATGAGGAGTGCATCGTATTGATTGGCTAGACGTAAGAGCTCTTGAACTGGAGCGAGATCACCATCCATACTGAAGACCCCATCGGTCACGATGAGTTTGTTTGGGGCAGTGTCATGACTTAAGACCTCTTCAAGCTCTGCAAGGTGATGGTGATTAAAGACATGCACTTCGATCGATGTCTGTGCTTTTGCTAAGCGAATACCATCAATCAGAGATGCGTGATTAAGGGCAGCAGAATAAATACTTGTTTTTTCCCCGATCAGGCTCAGGGCAGTAATTGCACTGATGTTCGCAAGATAGCCAGTGGAAAAAAATAAAGCGCGGGCATGTGGAATGGCGCCAGCTTGAGTCAATGCTAATTTTGCTTCGAGCTCATCATGAATCGCATGATGACCGCTAATTAAATGCGAGGCACCACTTCCAGTGCCAAAACGCTTAGCCCCTTCGGATAGGGCTGCAATTAATTCGGGATGATTGGCAAGACCTAGATAATCATTGCTACAAAATGCCAGCAATGATTTCCCTCCAATTTGAATCTCAGTACCACATGGGGTATCGACTGAGCGAATCGAGCGACGCAGTAACTCGCGATCGAGTGTTACTAGTTCCGCATCAATTTGATTGAGAGCAAAGGGCATATGTAATATGGAATTAGGACTTTTGCAAAACAGTATGCAAGGTTCGTTCGATTGCACGACCCATCTGTTGGATTTCATCGGCAGAAAGAATATAAGGCGGTATGACATAGACTGTGCGACCAATAGGTCGAATCAGCACCCCCTCTTGTAAGCCCTCCTGAAACATCATTTTCGAGAATGAGCCTGGATTTGAAATCGCAGCTGCATTGACATCAAACGCGAAGATCATTCCTTGTTGACGAACATGTTCAATCGATGCGTGATCACGGGCCCATGCGAATGCTTCTTGGATCGATTGACTGCGAACTTTATTTTTCTCCAGTACGCCATCCTCTTGAAAAATATCCAAGCCTGCGAGTGCAGCTCGACACGCCAATGGGTTGCCGGTGTATGAGTGGGAATGCAAAAAAGTCGCTGATATGCGGTCGCTGTAAAAGGCGGAGTAAATCGTATCGGTGCTCAAACAAATGGACAGGGGCAAATAACCCGCGCTGATTCCTTTGGATAGGGTCATGAGATCTGGCCAAATGCCAGCTTGCTCACAGGCAAAGAATGTGCCTGTCCGACCACAGCCCACTGCGATTTCATCGGCAATTAGATGAACGTCATATTGCTCGCATAGTTGCTTCGCTCTTTTCACATATCGTGGCGCGTGCATCGCCATTTGGCCTGCGCATTGCACTAGGGGCTCAATGATTAAGGCCGCAATGGTTTGATGATGTTTGGCTAAACACTCCTCAAGATTTTGGAGTGCTAAATCAATAATTTCCTCACTTGAGTTTCGGTCCGTTGCAGCCCGAGAATCGGGTGACATGACGATATGAACCGGATTGAGAAGTGATCCATAGGCATCGCGAAATATAGAGACATCGGTCACACTTAGAGCGCCTAAGGTTTCTCCGTGATAGCTATTTGCTAAACAAATAAATTCTTTTTTATTGGGTTTCCCCTGAATCTTCCAAAAGTGATGGCTCATCTTGAGCGCAATTTCAACGGCCGATGCACCGTCACTGGCATAAAAGGCATGGCCTAACTGACCATTTGTTAGTGCACTTAAACGTTCTGATAGTTCCACCACTGGTTGATGGGTAAACCCAGCGAGCATCACATGCTCAATACGGTTGAGTTGCTCGGTGATTGCTTGATTGATACGCGGATTAGCGTGACCAAACAAATTGGTCCACCACGAACTAATCCCATCAATAAATCGCCGTCCTTGATCGTCGCAAAGCCACCCCCCTTTTCCCGAGGTAATGGCAATTAATGGATAAGCCTCGTGGTCTTTCATTTGGGTACAGGGTTGCCAAACCGAAGCAAGGCTTCGACTGACCCAATCTAAGGAATGACCCGGTTTATTCATTGGCGCAGGTATGGATTATTTCAAAATCAAGCAGCATATCTGGTATGTTATTGGTTTTAGAGTCCAATCCCAATAAAACCATGTCAGCATCACCAACGATCTCACCATTGGTTCAGGTGAAGCCAAGCTCATCTAGCGTCTATCCAAACTGGACGCTGGAGCAGGTCGCAGCATTGTTTGAGCTCCCATTTCACGAGTTGATGTTTAGGGCCCAAGAAACGCATCGTCAATATTTTCCAGAGGGTGATGTCGAGTTAGCTACCTTGTTATCGATTAAGACTGGAGGCTGCCCCGAGGATTGCGGCTATTGTCCCCAAGCGGCGCGCTATCACACAGACGTGAAGGCAACCAAACTCTTGGATTTAGACGAGGTGCTAGAGGCTGCGAGGGCAGCTAAAGCGGCTGGCTCCAATCGGTTTTGTATGGGTGCCGCCTGGCGGGAGCCCAAGGATCGTGATGTTGAAAAAGTAGCCGCCATGATTCGGGGTGTTAAGGAGTTAGGGCTTGAGACTTGCGCAACACTTGGAATGCTAGAAGCCAGTCAGGCTAAGGCTTTGCGGGACGCAGGGCTAGATTTTTATAACCATAATCTAGACACCAGTGAGGATTTTTATCCGAATGTGATTCAGACCCGCAACTACCAGGATCGCTTGGATACTTTGCAGCATGTTCGTGATGCTGGAATGTCGGTATGTTGCGGCGGGATTGTGGGGATGGGGGAATCCAGAGAGCAGCGCGTGGCATTCATTGCACGTCTAGCGAATTTAAATCCTTACCCAGAATCGGTTCCTATCAATCATTTGGTGCCGGTAGCCGGCACCCCGTTGGCCGATCAACCCAAATTAGACCCCTTGGAATTTGTGCGCACCATCGCCGTTGCTCGAATTACGATGCCCCAAGCCCGAGTTCGATTATCTGCAGGTCGCCAAGAGCTTGGAAAAGCCGTGCAAGCGATGTGTTTTCAGGCAGGTGCGAACTCCATTTTCTATGGTGACCAGTTGCTCACTACTGGTAATCCGGAGGCATTGGCCGATCGCCAATTGCTCGCAGAACTTGGTCTAAAAACCAAGGAAAGTTGCAAGGCTGAAGTGCAAGTATGAGTCGTTCAAACCCTATCAATCACAGCCCAATTGATCGTTTGATTGGTGAGTTTGATACTGCGTTGCGTGCAATTGCCGGTGGTGCCAATTGCAGCCGGCCGGTCCCTAAGGCCAATATTCAAAAAGGATTAAATGAAGAGCAAGTGCTCACTTCAGATCTTGATTTAAACCCCCAAGACCGCACCCATGTAGCAGGCTTAATGCGCATCAATCACGTTGGTGAGGTCTGTGCCCAGGCGCTCTACCAATCTCAAAAAATACTGGCTAAGACTCCTGAAACTCGTGCCTTGTTGGATCAGGCAGCAAAAGAAGAAATGGATCACATGGCATGGTGTGAGGAGCGTCTCAAAGAGTTGGACTCTCGCCCCAGTCTATTGAATCCATTGTGGTATGCGGGAGCCTTTGGAATCGGGTTGGTCGCGGGGTTGGCTGGCGACCGTTGGAGCTTAGGATTTGTAGCGGAAACGGAGAAGCAGGTGGAGCGGCACTTGGATGATCATCTTGAGAAGCTTCCTGAGGCCGACCTTCGTTCCCGAGCCATTGTGGAGCAGATGCGGATGGATGAAATTGAGCATGGCGCAACTGCAATGGCTGCTGGTGGGCAAGAATTACCACGGCCCATTGCCGCGCTCATGGCCGGCATTTCCAAAATCATGACAACGACCGCTTATAAAATCTAGCATTACTGTTCTTTTATACAGGCTTTTCAGGGCATTCCCCATATATACCTAAAGACGTATCTTAGCTATAGATTACAAGTACTTGTTTTAGGTCATAATTTTATTTTACGATTATTTTGTAAAGCTTCTCTAAGTATTTGTAATCACTAGAGAATTTCCTAAAAATTTACCCAAAAATACTTGACCCTGTAGGAAGCTTCCTCTAAAGTGGGAGGAAGTGTGAAAAAGTGGGGTAAATTTTGTTTCAAGGCGCTTCAGCTCTCAATCTCGACGCAAAAGGTCGTATGTCGGTGCCGGCAAGGCATCGTGACGCCTTATTGCTGCAGGGCGAAGGTCGCGTCACGCTAACCAAGCACCCCGACGGGTGTTTATTGTTATTTCCCAGACCCGAGTGGGAAGCATTTCGGGCTCGGGTTGCGCAATTGCCAATGGACGCACATTGGTGGCGCCGAATCTTCTTGGGCAATGCTGCGGAAATTGATTTAGATAGTGCTGGACGCATTCTGATCACGCCCGAGCTCCGCAGCGCTGCAAACATTGAACGTGAAATTATGTTGCTGGGTATGGGTTCGCATCTAGAGATCTGGGATGCAAACACGTATGCAGCAAAAGAGCAGGCGGCAATTGCGCAGGGCATGCCAGACGCATTAAAACAATTTACCTTTTGATGATCGGGCGCCATGAACAACACCCATCGCCCAGTATTACTGGCCGAGGCAGTCACCGCCATGATCAGTGGACCATCCTTTCAGCCCAACTCTGCCGTACTAATCGATGGAACCTTCGGTCGAGGTGGTCATACGCAAGCACTATTGGATGTGCTTGGCAAGGAGAGCAAGCTTATCGCATTCGACAAGGATCCCGAAGCCATCGCCAAAGCACAATCGCTTTGCGATCCACGTCTACAAATTATTCATTCAAGTTTTGCCAACATCGAGCAGCATATTCAGAGGGCATCGGTCGATGCAGTGTTGCTCGACTTGGGGATCAGCTCACCGCAAATCGATACACCGGAGCGGGGATTTTCATTTCGGTTCGAGGGCCCGCTTGATATGCGTATGGATACGACGCGCGGAATTTCAGCTCGGGAATGGCTTGCCAGCGCAGCAGTCGATGAAATTGCGCAGGTAATTAAAACCTTTGGTGAGGAGCGCTTTGCATCGTCCATTGCACGAGCAATTGTGAAACAACGCGAAGAAGGTCATTCTGTTCAAACCACTAAAGCCTTGGCAGATTTGATTGCAAGCGTAGTGAAAACACGTGAGCCAGGACAGGATCCAGCAACTCGCACGTTTCAAGCCATTCGGATTTTTATCAATCAAGAATTAGCCGATCTTGAGAAGGGCCTATCCGCCGCTCTAAACGTATTAAAAGTTGGCGGTCGATTGGTAGTGATTAGTTTTCATTCATTGGAAGACCGTATTGTTAAGCAGTTCATGCAAGCGCATGCGCAAGTGAACATCCCTCGAGAATTGCCCATACGAGCAAAAGATTTACCGCAGGGCGATTTAGAAATCATTACTCGGGTTAAGCCAGGCTTAACCGAGGTTAATGAAAATCCCCGAGCCCGTTCAGCGGTGATGCGAGTTGCGCAGAAAAGAGGCGCTCTCGTATGAATCGCGCCACGCTTAGTCTGCTCGCATTGTTATTAATTTGCGCATTGTCGCTGGTTACGTCTCAACAGAAAACTAGAAAGTTATTTGTATCCTTGGAGCGTGCTCAAGCACAAGAACGTAAGTTAAATCAAGAATGGCTCAGGTTAGAGTTTGAGCAGCGCAATCTCTCCAAATCGGCCCGAATTCGTGATGTGGCTCGCAACCAATTGCGGATGAGTCCGATTACCCCAGATCGCACCTTGTACTTCAAGGAAGGCCTATGAAACCGGTAGGCTTCTCGACCTCTCCAAACGTTGTGTTGCGACTGCCGATGTGGCGCTCGCGACTGATGCTGTTCTTGCTGTTTATTGCATTCGTAGCGTTGGTCATTCGTGCATTTTGGATTCAGGGCCCAGGAAATGGGTTTTATGAAGCAAAAGCGGTCAAGGGCGTACAGCGTGAGATTGAGATGCGTGCCACGCGTGGAAAAATTTTGGATCGCAACGGTCAGTTAATTGCGACAAGCCTTGAGGCAAAGGCTGTGATTGCGTATACCGACAGTATTCCTGCTGACCTTGCGCCTGAGAAAATTTCTCAACTCGCTAAGTTGTTGGAGATGAGTGAAGCAGAGATTAAGAAGCGTTTTTCTGATGAGCGCAATCAAGTATTTTTAAAGCGTCAGGTTGACCCCGAGATTGCTCAACAAATCCGTCGTTTAGAGATTCCAGGAATTGGATTAAACAATGAATACCGTCGGCATTACCCCGAGGGTGAGGCGATGGCTCACGTGGTTGGCTTTACGAACGTGGAAGATCGTGGTCAAGAAGGAATTGAGCTGGCGCGTGATAAAGACCTAGCGGCTCAGCCAGGGAAACGACGGGTCGTAGTTGATCGCTTGGGTCGAATCGTCAATGACATTTCAATCTTGCAATTTCCACAGGATGGCCAGGATCTTCAACTCTCAATCGATAGCAAGATTCAGTACATTGCGTACAACGCCTTAAAGAGTGCCGTTGAAAAGCATCGTGCCAAGGCCGGCGGCGCGGTAGTGCTCGATGTGCGTACTGGAGAAATTTTGGCATTGGCTAATTGGCCAAGTTATAACCCAAACTCGCGTAAAGCACTGACTGGTGAGCAGCTGCGTAACCGGGTCTTGACCGATACCTTTGAGCCGGGCTCAACCATGAAGCCTTTCCCAGTTGCGCTTGCACTAGAGCAAGGTAAGGTGCAGCCCGAAACCAATATGACCATTGGTCAAAAATTATTAGTAGGTCCCAAGCCGATCACGGATACGCATCCCTATGGAATGTTGACAGTATCTCAAGTGATTCAGAAATCGAGCAATATTGGCACTGCAAAATTAGCGCTGCAGCTCGAGCCTCGTGAGATGTGGGATCTATTTGCAGCAGTTGGTTTTGGCCAAGCCCCGAACATTGGATTTCCCGGCGCAGTGGCAGGGCGCCTACATCCTTATCAAAAATGGGGCCAAAGTGATCAAGCCCGCATGTCCTTCGGATATGGAATTTCCACTTCATTATTTCAGTTGGCTCGCGCCTATACGATTTTTGCTCGCGATGGCGAGTTAGTGCCCACCACAATTATGCGTAGCCCAGATTACAAACCGGGCACCCGAATTATTACGGCCAAGTCCGCCATTGAGATGCGCAATATGTTGGAGACCGTTACGGAGCAAGGCGGTACGGCAACGACTGCACGCGCGGAGGGATTTCGGGTTGGGGGAAAAACCGGCACCTCCCATAAGGTTGAGGGCAAGGGCTATGCCTCTAATAAATACCGCGCATTCTTTGTTGGCTTAGCACCAATTAGTGCCCCACGCATTGTGGTTGCGGTGATGGTTGATGAGCCTACCGCTGGTGGTTATTACGGTGGGCAAGTCGCTGCACCCGTGTTCTCAACCATTGTGAGTGAGACCTTGCGTAGTATGAACGTCACTCCCGATATGAATGAGCGCACGGTGGTACAGGCGCCGGATGCGCAACCGGTAACTGGTGCGTTACAAAAAGTGGCGCTAAAGCAATGATGGCCAATATGCAAATGACCCATCGCGATGTATTGCCTTATTTAAGGCTAAGCCTTGTACCCAGCGCCAAATTGGTTGCAGATACCCGTCTTATTACAAAGGGCGATGTGTTTCTAGCCTACTCGGTTGGACACGGGAAGGCCCTCCGAGATGGACGGATTTATATCGCTCAGGCACTCTCCCGAGGGGCTACCTATGTGTTATATCAACCAAACACTGATGAAGCACAAAACCTTGCTTGGGAATCCGATTTGGATGAGCGTTGCATTGCGGTTCCTGAGCTTGCCAAGCATGCTGGATGGTTAAGTTCAGTGTGGTATGGCAAGCCCAGTGAGGTGGTGCCAGTGATTGGCGTGACTGGCACGAATGGTAAGACCAGTGTGACCCAATGGCTTGCACAATGCTTATCTGAGAGAGCTGCCGTGATCGGTACACTCGGTAGTGGCTTTCCAAACCAATTACAAGGACTGGGGTACACCACCCCAGATGCGCCCCGCCTACAAATGGAGCTTGCTAGCTTAAAAGCAAAAGGGGCTGAATATATTGCGCTCGAGGTATCTTCACATGCCCTAGAGCAAGGACGTGTGAATGGCACTCACTTTGCTTGCGCCGTCTTTACGAATCTTAGCCGTGATCACTTGGATTATCACGGCAGCATGGCAGAGTATGGTGCCGCAAAAGCCCGACTTTTTCTTGATTTTCATCCAAAGAATGTTGTGATCAATATTGATGATTCCTTTGGACGCGAGCTACTAATGAGTATGGCCACGCGCGAGGGTGTGGAGATTTGGGCATACGGTATGTCTCAAAGCTCATTTCAGGGATTAGAAAAATTACAAAGCCGCTTCAAAGCTATATATTTTCAGGAGTACACATTTGGAAAGAATGCCTATCAATGTCAGTTGAGTATTGATGGAGTCAATCATTCGGTCACTATTCCTGTATTAGGCAAATTTAATTTAAGTAATGCCTTAGCCGTGATTTCAACCCTGATGGTCTTTAGAATTCCAGATGCACTGAAGCGACTCTCGAACCTAAAACCTGTTTTAGGTCGCATGGAAGTGATTCACAGTGATCGCGCAGACACCCCATTGATGGTGGTTGATTACGCCCACACCCCTGACGCATTACAAAAAGTTTTAGAAACCTTAAAGCCCATTGCGCAAGGGCGCGGAGGAAAATTGTTGTGCGTATTTGGCTGTGGTGGTGATCGGGATCAAGAAAAGCGCTCCATGATGGGTACAGTTGCGCAATCGATCGCTGATCATGTGATCATTACAAGTGATAACCCACGCTCCGAAGACCCACAAGACATCATGAATATGATTGTGGCTGGTATGAGTGACCATCACACCTCATCCGTTGAGCTCATTGCAGATCGCGCTGCAGCCATCATGACCGCAGTTAGACAAGCTCAAGCCCACGATGTTGTTCTAGTTGCCGGTAAGGGCCATGAGACCACTCAAGAAATTCAGGGAAAACGTTTTGACTTTTCGGATCAAGCGCATTTGCGGCTGGTGAGTGGAGGAGCGGTTTGATGCAAGCCATTCCAACCATGACTAATCTTGCTCATATCCATGCCTTACTTCCAAATAGTCAATTGCATAACATAGGTATGGTTGAAGCACGCGATCAACTAATTAGTCAGGTTGGAACCGATAGTCGTCATCTTTCAACCGGAGAGCTTTTTGTAGCACTTAAAGGCGATCGCTTTGATGCGCACAGTTTCTTAAGTGCTGTGGCCGAGCACGGTGCTTCTGCTGCCTTGATTAGTGAAAAAACATCCTGCCCAACAAGTTTGCCAGCTGTTTATGTAGACGATACCCGCAAGGGACTCGGAGAGCTTGCCGCCGCATGGCGAGCTCAGTTTGCATTGCCTCTGGCAGTGGTGACCGGAAGTAATGGCAAAACAACCGTCAAGGAAATGATTGCAGCAATTTTCAGAGAAGCAGTTAGCCCGTCTGAATTGCTTGTGACCGAAGGAAATTTAAATAACGATATTGGTTTGCCGCTTACATTATTAAAGCTTCGTCCTTCGCATCGCCTAGCCGTGATTGAGTTAGGCATGAATCATCCGGGAGAGACTGCCGAGCTTGCAATGATCGCTCGCCCAACCATTGCACTCATTAATAACGCGCAACGAGAGCATCAAGAGTTCATGGAAACCGTTGATGCGGTGGCGCATGAGCATGCAGATGCTTTACGTGCACTTCGGTCTGATGGCGTAGGTGTATTTCCAGCAGATACCCCATATACCGCTTTATGGAAAGGAGCTTGCGCTTGCAAACGGCATTTAGAGTTTCGCTGGTTAGATCAGGCCCCTAATACAAATTTGGAATCAGATTCCGTGATTGATGGTTATTTACTTGCGGATGGTCAGATTCAAGTTCGAACATCAATCGGTTCGATTCAGGTGAAACTCAATACACTTGGGGAGCATAACTACCGTAATGCCTTAGCCGCTACTGCTGTGGCTATTGCTGCACAAATTCCGTTGTCGCAAATTAAAGCCGGCTTAGGGCAATTCATGCCTGTATCGGGTCGGATGCAGCGGATCACGATATCCCAGAATATCGAACTCATCAACGATACCTATAACGCTAATCCAGATTCGGTCGAAGCCGCTGTTAAGGCATTAGCAGCTTTTCGTGGTGAGCGCCACCTCGTTTTAGGTGACATGGGAGAAGTGGGTTCGCAGGGCCCCGCTTTTCATCAGGAACTTGGGAAGTACACGGCGCAATGCGGTATTGAGCATTTCAAGACGATTGGTTCTCTAACGAAAGAAAGTCATACAGCATATTTACGTGAGAGACCTACTGGGGATGCACGTCATTTTGATGACATTGATTTATTGAATCGCGAGTTGCTTCAGAATCTTAGGCAATTTGACCAACGTAATGTTTGTATCTTAGTTAAAGGATCCCGATTTATGCGGATGGAGCGGGTAGTGCAAGCTCTCATTGAGGGAGTGAAACCATGCTCTTGATCTTGGCCCAATGGTTACAAGACGATTATGGATTTTTCCGGGTCTTCTCATATATTACCTTTCGTGCCGTGATGGCGACGATGACCGCACTTCTGATTGGTCTTGTCTTTGGTCCTTGGGTCATTCGGAAGTTGACCATGATGAAAGTGGATCAAGCGGTCCGTACCGATGGACCGCAATCGCATTTAGCGAAGGTTGGCACCCCTACTATGGGCGGCATATTAATCCTCATTGGTATTTTTATCTCTTGCATATTGTGGGCTGATTTAAGTAATCGCTTTATTTGGATCGTCATGCTAGTGACCTTTGGTTTTGGTGCGATTGGTTGGGTCGATGACTATCGCAAAGTGGTCTATAAGAATCCCAAAGGGATGCCTTCGAAAGAAAAATTCTTTTGGCAAACCTTGATTGGTTTATTTGCAGCAATTTATTTAGCGTTCTCGGTTTCAGAAGTCAATAACCTGAAGGTTCTACAGTTATTCATGAGTTGGGTCGAGAGCGGCTTTTCCTTAGATCTGCCAGCCAAGTCAAACTTAACCGTACCCTTTATGAAAGAAGTGAGCTACCCCTTGGGCGTCATGGGCTTCATCATTTTGAGTTACTTAGTCATCGTAGGTAGCAGTAACGCGGTGAACTTAACCGATGGCCTAGATGGTTTAGTCATCATGCCCGTGATTTTGGTGGGCGCTGCACTAGGAGCCTTTGCCTATGTTATGGGTAACTCAATCTACGCGAAGTATTTGCTATTTCCTCATATTCCGGGTGCCGGTGAACTATTAATCTTTTGTGGAGCAATGGGTGGTGCAGGCCTAGCATTTCTTTGGTACAACGCGCATCCCGCCCAAGTTTTTATGGGTGACGTAGGCGCTCTCGCTCTGGGCGGCGCCCTAGGAACCATCGCAGTCATTGTTCGTCAAGAGATTGTTCTCTTTGTGATGGGCGGGATTTTCGTTGCTGAAACAGTCTCGGTGATGATGCAAGTTCTATGGTTCAAGTTCACCAAAAAATATTATGGTGAAGGACGACGTATTTTCCGGATGGCGCCTTTGCATCATCATTTTGAACTTGGCGGATGGCGCGAGACGCAAGTAGTTGTGCGTTTTTGGATCATTACGATTTTGTTGGTACTCGTTGGCTTGTCAAGCCTTAAGTTACGGTGAGAAACGATTAATACGATGAACCAGCGCTTACTTTACCCATTTAGTTCCAGCCATGGCGATGAGTTCGCCAGACTAACTTCACCACAAATCCTAATTGTGGGTTTAGGTGAATCTGGCTATGCCATGGCGAAGTGGTGCTTAAGCCAGGGCGCACAAGTACAACTTGCTGATACACGCCCTCTCTCGAAGCTAAATTCACAACAACAAACTTGGCTTAGTGAGCTTAAGGATGAGGGACTCAAGTCCTTTACCCCTGAAGTAAGCGATTGGAAGGGATTGCTCGAGCAAGCTGATATTTTAGGAATCAGCCCTGGCTTATCGCCACTGCAAGAGCCCGCTAATTCATTTTTAGCCATCTGCGAGGAGCGCAAGATCCCTGTTTGGAGCGAAATCGAATTTTTTGCTCGCTCACTTGCTGCTTTGAGTCGGATGGCTTTAGAAGCTGACACGAAGTATCAGCCTAACATTCTGGCAATCACTGGTACCAATGGCAAAACAACCACGAGCGCATTAACGGCTCAGATTTGTGAACGAGCAGGTCGCCGTGTTGCTTTGGCTGGCAATATTAGTCCAGCCGCTCTTGAAAAATTGAGTAGTGCATTGAATGAGGCAGATAGTTTTGCTGATTTGCCTCACATCTGGGTATTGGAGTTATCGAGTTTTCAGTTGCACTTTACCCACACTCTGAATCCAACAGCCGCAACCATTCTTAATCTCTCGCAGGATCACTTAGATTGGCATGGCGATATGAAGTCCTATGCTGCTGCGAAGGCTCGCATTTTAGGAAGGGATTCAGTTTTAGTTCTAAATCGAGATGATTTACTAGTGAATGAAGTATTTAGTCATACAGTCGATCATAAGGTTATCTCTTTTGGAAGTGACACGCCAACGGAGAGTGACTCATTTGGTATTGAGCGTGATTTAAATGGTGGTGGAATCGATTGGTTGGTTTGGGCGGAGCCTGACGAAGCGACCCAAGCGATGGAGCAGGAGGAGGCGCAAGAGGGATTCATAAAGCGTCGCCGTCGTAGGAAAAATAATGCGTATGAAGAGGCAGATACCTTACGACTCAAGCGGTTAATTCCAGCAGATGCGCTTCGTATTCGAGGTCGACACAATGCCCTCAATGCACTTGCCGCACTTGCTCTTGCCCGTGCTGCAGGTTTAGGGATTAGCTTACTTTTACATGGCTTACGTGAGTACCAGGGCGAACCGCATCGGGTTCAAACCATTGCTGTGATTCAAGATGTGGAATACATTGACGATAGTAAGGGTACCAATGTGGGAGCAACCGTTGCTGCATTGATGGGCCTAGGGGCTGCCTCAGGCCAAAAAAATATATGGCTCATTGCGGGCGGTGATGGAAAAGGCCAAGATTTTGCTCCCTTATCTGAACCGATCGATCGATTTGTAAAAGGCCTCATCGTGATAGGCCGTGATGGCCCAGCCATTAAGTCAGTATGCTCAAGCGCGATCAGCCGAGGCAATTTACAAGTGATCGATGCAAAGGATTTGGAGTCAGCTGTTCAGTCGGCAGCTCAATATGCATCAGCGGGTGACCTTGTTTTGTTATCTCCGGCGTGTGCGAGCTTTGATATGTTTAAAAACTATCAACACCGTGCGGACGTGTTTGTGGATGCTGTTCATGAACTCGCGAATCAATGGAGTAATAGTCCCAATGAACATCTAGGGGCATCGGCATGAATATTCGTCAGAACCGTTTTTGGAATATCTCGCGCGAAGGCTTTGATGGCTTTCGTTCTGGATTACGAGACGCGGTATCCGGCGTTGAGCAAACTCGATCGCGCATGATGGAATATGACCAATTACTAGTTTGGGCAGTTTTATCCCTGAGTCTTATTGGATTGGTCATGGTTTATTCGGCCTCGATTACCTTGGCAGATGGTCCCAAATATGCCAACTACAGTAGTAATCACTTTTTGATTCGGCATTTGATCTCGCTTGGAATTGCGGTGTTTGTTGGGTTTTGGGTCTTTAAGATTCCGGTGAAAACTTGGGATAAGTTGGCTCCCTATATTTTTGCAGTCACCATTTTGCTCTTAATTGCTGTTTTGATTCCTGGAATCGGTAAGGGTGTAAATGGAGCGCGGCGTTGGATTTCCTTGGGCGTGATGAATTTCCAACCATCCGAGCTGATGAAATTCGCCGTCATTATCTTTGCGGCCAGTTATACCGTCAAACGCCAGGAGCATCTGCACTCCTTTGTAAAGGGCTTCGTACCCATGGGTCTTGCAGTTGCCTTGGTTGGGCTATTGCTGATGCTTGAACCCGATATGGGAGCCCTCATGGTGATTGCCATCATTGCCATGGGCATTTTGTTCTTAGGCGGTATCAATGCCAAATTATTTGCTGGCTTAACGATTGTAGGTGTTGTGATTGTGGCGACCGTGATCGCATTATCCGAGTTTAGGCGTCAGCGCATTTTTGCATTCTTAGATCCTTGGCAAGCCGAGCATGCTGCGCGCAAGGGTTATCAATTGGTTCACTCCTTGATGGCCTTTGGACGTGGTGAATGGTTTGGTGTTGGTTTGGGAGGTAGTGTTGAGAAGTTGCATTACTTACCTGAAGCGCACACCGACTTCATCTTGGCTGTGATTGGGGAAGAACTCGGTTTTGTGGGTGTATTTGTAGTGATTCTGCTTTTTTATTGGGTCGTGCGTCGGGCATTTCTGATTGGGCGTACTGCATTGCAATTGGATCGTAGCTTTGCGGGCTTGTGCGCCAAAGGCATTGGTATTTGGATCGGTTGGCAAACGTTTATCAATATGGGTGTGAATTTAGGCATCTTGCCAACTAAAGGATTAACTTTACCGCTCGTAAGTTATGGGGGTTCAGCCATTTTGATGAATATGGTGGCTTTCGCGGTCTTATTAAAGATTGATTACGAGAACCGAATTTTGATGCGCGGAGGTAAGCTATGACCCTCGTTACGCGCTCTGTTTTAGTCATGGCCGGGGGAACGGGTGGACATATTTTCCCGGGATTAGCCGTTGCAGAGTATTTGCGTAAGCAGGGTTGGTCCGTGTCGTGGATGGGCAACCCTAGTGGTATGGAATATCGCTTAGTACCTGCAAAAGGATTTACTTTTGAGGGCGTGCAATTTGGCGGCTTGCGGGGCAAGGGAATGCTGACAAAGCTGCTGATGCCCTTTCGGTTGGTGCGCGCCATGATGCAAAGCTGGAAAATTTTGCGTCGCTTGAAGCCAAGTGTGGTGTTAGGTATGGGGGGCTATATCACCTTCCCAGGGGGTTTAGTGAGCTACTTAATGGGTCGGCCTTTGGTGCTGCATGAGGCCAACTCGGTAGCTGGAAGTGCAAACCGAGTGTTGGCACGATTTGCTGACCGAGTCCTCACTGGATTTCCGCACACACTCGAACATGGCCAGTGGGTGGGTAATCCGATTCGAGGGAGCTTTGAAGTGCTGGGTGATTGTAAGGCGCGCTATGCAATGCGTCAGGGCCCACTGCATTTACTTGTGGTTGGTGGAAGTTTGGGGGCTGCCGCACTCAATACAGTGGTCCCAGAAGCGCTAGCCTTATTGCCAGACGATCAGCGTCCAAACGTGATGCATCAGACGGGTGAGCAGCATTTGGAAGCAGTGACTAAAAAATATCAACAATTGGGCGTCCGTGGCGAACTAAAGCCATTCATTGAGGACATGGCTGAGGCCTATGCCAAAGCTGATTTAGTGATTTGCCGTGCTGGTGCAATGACCGTAGCCGAGATCTCGGCTGCTGGGGTTGCTGCTTGTTTTGTGCCATTTCCGTACGCAATTGATGATCACCAGACCGCCAATGCTCGTTTTTTGTCCGATGCAAAGGCAGCAATGCTGATGTCTCAAACGGAGTTAGACGCAGCTACGTTGGCAAACTTGATTCTTGGATTGCAGCGCGAGGATTTAGCTGAAATGGCCATGAAAGCGCAGGCGCTTGCAAAGTTTCGTGCGACCGAGGAAGTAGCCTCAATTTGCGAGGAGTGCGCTCGATGAAGCATATCGTTCAGCACATTCATTTTGTAGGAATTGGCGGAGCCGGCATGTGCGGCATTGCCGAAGTGCTGCTCAATTTAGGCTATCGCGTTTCCGGATCGGATTTAGCGGAGTCCGCGGTGACTAAGCGATTAATTGGTTTGGGCGCACAAATTACGATTGGGCACGATGCGAAGAATATCGGCGATGCCGAAGCAGTGGTAATTTCGTCGGCGGTCACTGGTAATAATCCAGAAGTGCTTGCTGCAAGAGCCAATCGGATTCCGGTGATCCAGCGCGCAGTGATGCTTGGGGAGTTAATGCGTTTAAAGCAGGGAATCGCAATCGCTGGTACGCATGGCAAAACCACGACAACAAGTTTAGTTGCCTCGGTCCTTGCAGAGGGTGGCTTCGATCCAACCTTCGTGATTGGTGGAAAGTTAAATTCTGCGGGCGTCAATGCACGCTTAGGGCAGGGTGACTTCATTGTGGTGGAGGCCGATGAATCGGATGCCTCGTTCTTGCAACTCTATCCAGCCATGGAAGTGATCACCAATATCGATGCGGATCATATGGATACCTATCAGCACGATATGACCCGTTTAAAGCAAACCTTTGTGCAATTTACGCAACGCATGCCATTCTATGGAATCGCAGTACTTTGCATTGAAGATAGTAATGTTCGAGATATTCTGCCGTTTGTTTCGCAACCAATCTTACGCTACGGATTTTCTGAAGAGGCTGATATTCGCGCAACGGATATCAAAGCCGTTGGCACGCAAATGCACTTTACAGTTCATCGTCGCGCAATTCGGCGGCATGGTCCCCGACCCGGACCCTTGTCGATGGTTCTTAATTTGCCGGGTAAGCACAATGTTCTTAATGCATTAGCGGCGATTGGAATTGCAACCGAACTAGGCGTGAGTGATGAGGCAATTACAAATGCCTTAGGAAAATTTAGCGGTGTCGGGCGTCGGTTCCAACACTATGGGGATATTGCGTTAGCGGGTGGCGGAGTATTTACCTTGATAGATGATTATGGTCATCATCCCGTTGAAATGAATGCAACCTTAGCGGCTGCACGTGGCGCGTATCCAAATCGGCGTTTAGTTTTAGCATTTCAGCCCCATCGATTTACTCGTACTCGCGATTGTTTTGGTGAATTTGTCAATGTGTTGCGCCAGTTTGATGCGGTGGTCCTCACCAACGTGTATCCGGCTGGTGAGGCACGCATTGCCGGTGCGGACAGTAAAAGCTTGATGAAAGCATTAGGTAAAGCGACTGCAGTCCAAGTGGTTGAAGATCTTCAGGAGATTCCTGCTGCATTAAGTGGACTTCTCCAAAATGGTGATGTCTTGATTACGATGGGCGCTGGCTCCATTTCCAAATTGCCCCAGATGCTCGTGGAGAATGGCCATGGCTAATCCTCAAACGATCCATTCTTGGGGTCAGCAGGTTGCTACGCAACTTGCCCAGTTAACCCCCAGACAATTTGGGCGTGTTGGCGTGTTAATGGGCGGACGTTCTGCCGAGCGTGAGATTTCTCTCTTGTCTGGTCAAGGAGTACTCAATGCGCTTTTAGAAAAGGGTATTGATGCGCATGCTTTCGATCCAGGGGTGCGCAGTCCAGTTGAGATTGCAAACGAACAATTTGATCGTGTCTTTATTTCACTGCATGGCCGTTATGGTGAAGATGGCACGATCCAGGGTCTTCTTGAGTTACTCAATATCCCGTATACCGGTAGTGGCGTTTTGGCCTCGGCCTTGTCGATTGATAAGGTGGTGACCAAGCAAATCTGGCTGAGTCATCAATTACCAACGCCGCGCTACGAGGTCTTAACTGAGGATAGTCATTGGGAGCGTGTCGTACATCATTTAGGACTGCCCTTGATTGTGAAGCCCGCACATGAGGGGTCCTCATTAGGTTTAAGTAAGGTGCGGCGTATTGAAGAGCTTCCAGCTGCCTATGCGTTGGCAGCTAAGTTAGATCGACGGGTTTTGGCGGAGGCCTGCATCGTTGGCCCAGAGCTCACCTGTCCGATTGTGGGCCAGGGTGAGAGCGCCCAAGCACTGCCACTCATTCAAATCATTCCCCCAGAAGCGGGTTATGACTTTCATCACAAATATTTTTCAGATGAGACGCAATATCGCTGCCCTCCAGGGCTTGATCCAGAACTTGAGCGACAGATTCAGGAGCTTGCAGTATCAGCCTATCGTGCGCTGGGTTGCAGGATGTGGGGGCGTGCGGATGTCATGCTCGATTCGGCAAATCAGAACAAACCCTATTTGCTGGAAATGAACACATCGCCTGGAATGACCTCGCACTCATTGGTTCCGATGGCTGCTAAAGCAGCTGGCGTTCCCTATGCCGATTTGGTGATGTGGATCTTAAGTCAGACCTTGGAAGGTGTGCCCTCTTCACCGGGGGTTGATCAATCATGACGGTGATGCAACGGATCTCTGAGGCAATCGGTTTTGCGATTGCACCGATTTGGAATCATGCGCAACGAATGCAAGAAATCACGCGTTGGTTAGTGCGCTTTTTTATTTTGGCTATTGCTCTATTCGTCTTAATATGGCTCAGCCAGCAACCCGTATTTACGTTAAAGCATTTACAGATTGAGTCTGCTGGTCATCAGGACTTAAAGCATGTGCATCTTCCTGCAGTTCGAGCTCAGGTTTTGGATAAAGTTCAGGGTAATTTTTTTAGTGTTCGTTTGCAAGATGTGAAGGATGCCTTCGAAGCACTACCTTGGGTGCGCCATGCGAGTGTGCGCCGTGCTTGGCCCAATGGTTTGATTGTTAGCATCGAAGAGCAAAAACCCTTAGGAGTTTGGGGCAAGGCCGATCAACAAAAGTTACTCAATGTTCATGGTGAAGTATTTGATGGCTCAGTTGCGGAGCTTGATGAAAATAGTCCTCTGATTGAATTTAGTGGACCGGATGGTTCAAGCAAAGAAGTACTGCGTCTTTATCAAAAAGCCAGTACTTGGTTTAAACCATGGGATGCCGAGGTTAAATCATTAACGTTATCGGATCGCTATGCTTGGCATATCAAACTGAGCAATGGTGTGCGTATTGAGTTTGGGCGCGAAGAGGAGCAAGCCAAAGGTGCTCTGGATCAACGCGTTGCACAGCTTTTGCAATATTGGCCGCAGGTTCAGCAAAAATGGCCCAATCGGGTTGACGCAGTCGATCTGCGCTATCCCAATGGGTTTGCTGTGCATATTGTGGGAGCGCCCACTAAACCAAGCACACCCGCTATCAAAGTTGAAATACCGAAGGCATATCAAATCGCTATTTTGAGTCATGACGAGCAACGCATCGAGGAATGGAAATGAGTAAAGACAGCCGCGATTTATTGGTTGGATTAGATATTGGTACATCAAAAGTAGTGGCTTTGGTTGCAGAGCTTAGCCCCGATGGTCAATTCAATGTATTGGGTTTGGGGCAAACCTCCTCAAAAGGACTAAAAAAGGGTGTGGTGGTCAATATTGAAGCCACAGTCCAGTCGATTCAGAAGGCACTCGAGGAAGCAGAGTTAATGTCGGATCGTCGCATTGCTCAGGTTTACACAGGTATCGCCGGTAATCACATTGTGAGCTTTAACTCGAGTGGGATGGTTGCGATTCGGGATAAGGAGGTTGGTACTGGCGATGTCGAGCGTGTTCTAGAAACAGCTAAGGCGATCAACATTCCTACTGATCAGCAAATTCTTCATATCTTGATTCAGGAATTCATCATTGATGGTCAAGAAGATGTGCGTGAGCCGATCGGGATGAGCGGTATTCGTTTAGAGGTCAAGGTGCATATCGTGACTGGAGCAGTAAGTGCGGCACAAAATATTGTGAAGTGTGTCCGCCGCTGTGGTCTCGAAGTCAATGATTTAATTTTGCAACCCCTTGCTTCGAGTTTGGCAGTTCTGACCGAAGACGAAAAGGAACTGGGCGTTGTATTAATTGATATTGGTGGTGGCACAACAGACATCGCTATTTACAGTCAAGGATCGATTCGCCACACCGCAGTGATTCCGATTGCTGGCGATCAAATTACCAATGACATCGCGATGGCCTTACGAACCCCAACGATTGAGGCAGAGGATTTAAAGATTCATCATGGGGTTGCCAAACAGGATATGGCCGACCCCAATGCCATGATCGATGTTCCTGGCGTGGGGGATCGTGAGCCCCGCCCAATGTCCAAACAAGCGCTTGCGGCAGTGATTGAGCCACGGGTTGAGGAACTCTTTACTTTAGTTCGCAACATTGTCCGCGAGTCTGGCTATGAAGACATGGTCTCTTCTGGAATCGTGTTGACTGGTGGCACCGCCATGATGCCGGGCATGGTTGAGTTGGCAGAGCAGGTTTTCTTAAAGCCCGCACGCATTGGCGCACCAGAGTATCGCGGTCATTTACATGAAGTATTGAGAAGCCCACGGTACTCCACCGGGCTTGGTTTGCTCATGGAAGGGCAGGCGCAAATGATGCGTGGTCGCAGAGCAATCCAAGGCGGCAGTTTACAAGGCGTGGTTGCACGCATGAAGGAATGGTTTACAGGAAATTTTTGATTTTTTTCGTCGTCGTCAATCGGTGATCCATGGTGGAAAGCCGATCTTATTAAGGAGGGTGTTATGGAATTTGAAATGGTAGAACAAGAAACAGCTGGCAAGACCATCATCAAGGTGGTGGGTGTCGGAGGCGCTGGCGGCAACGCTGTCCAGCACATGATTCGTCGCAATGTCAACGGCGTGGAGTTTATTTGCATGAATACCGATGCAGGTGCCTTGCAGCGGTCGCAAGCAAGCTTAAACCTACAACTGGGCGAGACTGGCTTGGGCGCTGGCGCGAAGCCAGAGGTGGGCGCGGCATCTGCCGAGCAAGCCCGCTCGCGTATTGCCGATGCATTGCAAGGCGCACATATGGTGTTCATTACCGCGGGGATGGGCGGCGGTACCGGAACCGGGGCGGCCCCAGTGGTTGCTCAAGTTGCTAAAGAAATGGGCATCTTAACGGTTGGCGTGATTAGCAAACCATTTGACTTTGAGGGCGTGAAGCGCTTAAAAGTGGCAGAGATGGGTGCGCAAGAGCTAGAAAAGCATGTTGACTCATTAATCGTTGTTTTAAATGAAAAGCTCTTTGAGGTGATGGGTGAAGATGCAGAATTTGATAAAGCCTTTGCTTGTGCAGACGATGTATTGCATAACGCGGTATCTGGTATTGCAGAAATCATTAATGAGCAGGGCTTAATCAACGTCGACTTTGAAGATGTGAAGACTGTCATGAGTGAGCAGGGTAAAGCCATGATGGGAACGGCGACAGTTTCTGGAATGGACCGGGCGCGTTTGGCGGCAGAGGCAGCCGTTGCATCGCCACTGCTTGAAGGCGTTGATTTATCTGGCGCACGCGGCGTATTGGTCAATATCACTGCCAGTCGTTCATTGAAGTTATCCGAGACCCGTGAGGTGATGGCTGCGATTCGTGGGTATGCTGCTGAAGATGCTACGGTCATTTTTGGAACGGTGTATGACGATAGCTTAGGCGATGCCCTACGAGTAACCGTAGTGGCCACTGGACTCAATGGTTCCCAATCCCTGCAAAAGGATCAACCCCAGTTAATCTGGCGAGCTGCAACAGGTACGAATGATGCAAGTCCAACCATGACCACTTTGGGTGATTTTGCCCCAACTAGCCCAGCTGCTGCGATGAGCCGTAATGTGACCCAAGCGTCGAGCGCCATGGGCTCAACCACAGCTGCCCCAGTTAATCCTGCAGTTGATTATGGTCAGTTTGATGTTCCAAAGGTATTTCGTAATTCTCGAGAGTCTGTGCCTCCAAGCCTTGGTGCTGATAGTTCGCCACAAGCGAAGGCCATGCTTGAGAAAGGGGCGGATTACTATGAGATACCTGCCTTTTTAAGGAAGCAAGCAGACTAATAAATAAACCATACAATAGTGGGTTCGAGGATTGCTAATTCAGTCGCCCCTCCGGACGACGAATCCAGCGCCTGCGTTAGCACCCCAAACCACTATTGATATGGAGATCACATGATTGCTGTAGGACAAAAATTACCAAACGCTACCCTCTACGAGTTTTTTGATGAAGAGCGCGATGGCTGTTCCTTGGGACCCAATGCATTTGAAGTTGAAAAATTAACCGCTGGAAAAAAAATTGTTATTTTTGCCTTGCCTGGCGCATTTACACCAACCTGCTCAGCCAAGCATGTTCCAGGATTTGTGGAGCATTTTGATGCGATTAAAGCCAAAGGTGTTGATGAGATTTGGTGTGTTTCTGTGAATGATCCATTTGTGATGGGCGCCTGGGGCCGGGATCTAAAGGTTGGTAAGAAAGTGCGTATGTTGGGCGATGGTAGTGCTGAGTTCACCAAAAAGTTAGGTATGGAATTTGACCTAACCGCACGGGGCCTTGGTGTTCGCTCACAACGCTATGCCATGATCGTGGATAACGGCGTTGTGAAGCATTTAGCACTCGAGGCACCCGGTAAGTTTGAAGTCAGTGATGCTGCAAATACCTTAAAGCATCTTTAATTGATATTGTGTAGGCCATGGTGCTCAAGCAAAAAACCTTAGCGCAGCCGATCAAAACGGTCGGCATTGGCCTGCATTCTGGTCGTAAATCAACGCTAAGCATTAAACCCGCACCAATTGATTTTGGTATTCAGTTCGTGCGGGTTGATATGCCTAACGCAGTTCCTATTCCAGCCCACGCATTAGCAGTCTGCGATACCCGTTTAGCGTCAGTGATCCAGAGTCAAGGCGTGAAGGTTTCTACGGTTGAGCATTTGCTCTCGGCCTGTTCGGGCTTGGGATTGGATAATTTACTGATTGAGGTCGATGCGGAAGAAGTACCGATCATGGATGGTAGTGCCGCCTCTTTTCTCTTTCTAATTGAGTCCGCTGGTACTGTTGAACAAGAAGCACCCCGCAAATTTATGGTGATTCAAAAGGCGGTGGAAGTGCGTGAAGGCAATAAATTAGCACGCCTAGAGCCACATTTTGGATTTAAGTTGGATTTCACGATTGACTTTAAGCACCCAGCAGTTGATAAAACGGGGCAGCGTTTTGTGGTCGATTTTGCCGAACACGCCTATCGCAGTGAGATTGGCCGAGCTCGCACCTTTGGATTTGCGCATGAGGTGGAAGCCTTGCGTGAGATTGGTTTAGCTCGCGGTGGTAGTTTGGATAATGCGATTGTGCTTGATGAGCATCGCATCTTAAATAACGAAGAGTTACGTTATGACGATGAGTTTGTGCGTCATAAAATTTTGGACGCGATCGGAGATCTCTATCTAGCTGGTCATCCCATTGTCGGAGCGTACACCGCAGAAAAGTCGGGCCATGCACTTAATAACGCACTATTACGAAAGCTCTTAGACGACCCAAGTTCGTATTCGATCGAAACCTTTGATAAGGCTAGTGCCCCTGCGGCCTTTCTGCAAACCCCCGAAAGCATCAACGCTTAGATTTTCTATTTTTCAATAATCGTTCGATTGATTGCCGTAGGGATGACTGCGGAGATAGTTTTTGATAAAGCCCCTCCCAAGCACGTTGAGCTGCTTGGGTAAATTCAGGTGGATCTTCATCCACTCGATTGGTTTTCACTGCTAACTGCTTGGGTTTTACCTTCACCTGAACCTGACGAATGAGCCATTGGTGTTGATTAAGTTCTTTCGCAATACTGGGGGCAATTTGGTGTAAACGGCTGCCAATCGTGGCATTCGGTACCACCAAAACTAGCTCACTAGGGCGATCGGGACGCCATTCAACTAGTAGGGATTGGCTGATGGATGCAAAACCCAGAGAATGCACGGCATTTTGAACGGCATGGGTTAGGGCGTCATGTTTTTTAGCCCGCTCTAGAAGGGGTTTGAAGCCTTGCTCATGGGCTAGGCAATCCTGCCATGGCTGGGCTAACTTAACTAGGGGCTTATTCATCAAAGAGGGGCTCGCGGGTGATAAACTCAATAGCTAAAATTTTTTCTAGATTCCTATGGTACTTGGTCTTATTAAAACACTGGTTGGTAGTAGCAATGACCGCCTTCTCAAGCAATACCGCAAGGTCGTTTCTAAGGTAAATGCCCTTGAGGCCAATCTCCAGGCTTTGGACGATTCTGCCTTACAAGCAAAAACTGCCGAATTTAAGCAACGGATTGCTGCCGGCGAGGCTTTGGATGACCTTGCTGCTGAGGCATTTGCAGTGGTGCGTGAGGCCAGCGTACGGGTCATGAAAATGCGTCATTTTGACGTTCAAATCATGGGAGCCTTGGCCCTTCATCAGGGAAAAATCGCTGAAATGGGTACAGGTGAAGGTAAAACCCTAACCGCAACCTTGGCGGTTTACTTAAATGCACTCTCGGGCAAGGGCGTCCACGTGGTCACGGTTAACGACT
Organism: Polynucleobacter sp. HIN5; assembly: GCF_030297555.1. NCBI lineage: Bacteria > Pseudomonadati > Pseudomonadota > Betaproteobacteria > Burkholderiales > Burkholderiaceae > Polynucleobacter > Polynucleobacter sp. HIN5. Next base: position 163,752 of record NZ_AP028136.1, read on the forward strand.
ATTTGGCAGAGCGGGATGCCGAGTGGATGTCTAAGCTCTACACCTTTTTGGGACTGACCGTTGGTATTAATTTGTCGCAAATGAATCATGAGGCCAAGCAAAAAGCCTATGCCGCTGATATCACGTATGGAACTAATAATGAGTTTGGCTTTGATTATTTGCGTGACAACATGGTTCAGGATGTGGCGCAGCGGGTACAGCGCGGCCTCTCCTATGCAATTGTTGACGAGGTTGATTCGATTCTGATTGACGAAGCTCGGACCCCACTTATTATTTCGGGGCAGGCTGAAGACCATACTGATTTGTATATCAAGATGAATGCATTACCTGCGCATCTTGATCCGCAGGTGGGAGAAGAAAAATCCGATGGTTCGGGCGTGATTAAACCAGGCGATTACTGGGTCGATGAGAAATCCCATCAGGTCTATTTGACTGAGCGTGGCCATGAAAAAGCAGAACAAATCCTGACCCAAATTGGTTTATTGAAAGAGGGTGATTCGCTTTATGCCCCGCAAAATATCAATTTGATGCATCACCTCTACGCAGCCTTACGCGCACACTCTTTGTATCACCGCGATCAACACTACGTGGTTCAGGGGGGTGAGGTCATCATCGTGGATGAGTTCACGGGCCGCTTAATGCAGGGTAGACGTTGGTCGGACGGCTTGCATCAAGCGGTTGAGGCAAAAGAGAAGGTAGGGATTCAGAACGAGAACCAAACGCTTGCCACCATTACCTTCCAGAACTATTTCCGGATGTATCAAAAATTGGCTGGCATGACCGGAACGGCCGATACCGAAGCCTACGAGTTCAAAGAGATCTACGGACTTGAAACGGTGGTGATTCCCCCCAATCGACCCAGCCGTCGACTGGATCGGCAAGATCAAATTTATAAGACCTCGCCCGAGCGCTACGCAGCAGTCACGAAAGACATTAAAGAATGTTATGAACGAGGTCAGCCAGTTCTAGTAGGCACTACTTCCATTGAGAACTCGGAGCTGATTTCTAAATTACTCGATAAAGAAAAGCTTTCTCATCAGGTTCTCAATGCAAAGCAACATGCGCGTGAGGCAGAAATTATTGCTCAAGCGGGTAGGCCAAAAATGATCACAATCGCTACCAATATGGCTGGTCGCGGAACCGATATTGTGCTGGGCGGGAATGTCGAGCGGCAATCAATCTTGATTGAGGCCGATGAGTCCTTGAGCGATGCTGAAAAAGCAAAACGGATCCAGCAGTTAAAAGACGAATGGCAGGGGCTGCATGACGCAGTTGTTAATGCTGGTGGTCTGCATATTATTGGTACTGAACGACATGAAAGTCGCCGCATTGATAATCAGCTGCGTGGACGTGCTGGACGTCAAGGCGACCCTGGTTCGTCGCGTTTCTATCTTTCGTTGGACGACCCTTTATTACGTATTTTTGCAGGCGATCGTTTACGTGCCGTAATGGATCGTTTAAAGATGCCCGAAGGTGAGCCGATTGAGGCGGGAATGGTAACGCGTTCAATTGAATCCGCTCAGCGCAAAGTAGAAGGCCGTAACTTTGATATTCGTAAGCAATTACTGGAATACGATGATGTTGCTAACGATCAGCGTAAAGAGACCTATCGACTTCGCAACCAGATTCTTGAAAGTAAAGATATTGGTGACTTGATTACCAATTTATGCGAAGACGTTTTTACAGCGATTGTTCGCAATTACGTCCCAGTGGAATCGATGGAGGAGCAGTGGGATATCTCTGCACTCGAGCATCTCTTGGCGAACGAATGGGGAATTACCATCGATCTACAGGGGTGGATTGCCAATGCCGATACAGTTGATGATGAAGAAATCGTAGCCCGGGTGATTGAAGCGGCAAAGAACAATTACAAGGCTAAAGAGGAGCTCACGGGCCGTGAGTCGTTTGCAAGCTTTGAGCGTTCGGTAATGCTGTACAGCTTAGATACTCACTGGCGAGAGCATCTAGCTGCCTTGGATCGATTGCGTCAAGGAATTCATTTGCGTGGCTATGCCCAAAAAGATCCAAAGCAAGAGTATCGTCGTGAGGCGTTTGAGCTCTACGCAGAACTTTTGGATGTGGTGAAAAACGATGTGATTAAAACCGTGTTTACGGTCCAGATCAAAAATGCCTCAGAGCTTGATGAAGCATCAGAGACTATTGCCGATGATAGTCAGGTAAAAGAAATGCAATTTAAGCATAACCAGTTTGCTGAGGGAGACAGCATCCCTGTTGAGCAGGTTGAGCATGAAATTGCACCAGCACCAGTTCGCGAGGGCCCCAAAATTGGTCGAAATGACCCTTGCCATTGTGGTAGCGGTAAGAAATACAAGCACTGCCATGGAAAAATTGCTTAATTTGAGGTTTGCCGGTCTAATTTAACGATGGCTGTTAATTTTCCAACCCTTGATCCCAAATCCCTGAGCCCTATTCCTGGGCTTGCTCTTGGGTTTGCACAGGCTGGCATTAAGCGCCCAAATCGTAAAGATGTTTTAGTGATGCGCTTAGCTCCCGGTTCGGCAGTGGCAGGCGTGTTTACTCAAAATCGGTTTTGTGCCGCTCCAGTGCAGTTATGTAAACAGCACCTATTGGAAGCCAATCCAATTGAGGCTTTGATCGTGAATACCGGTAATGCCAATGCAGGAACTGGTGAAGAAGGTCTTCGTCGAGCCTTTCAGACCTGTGAGGTGTTAGCAAAGTCGTTTGGACTGAGTCCAGAACAAGTATTACCCTTTTCAACAGGGGTGATCATGGAGCAACTGCCAGCTGACAAAATTGTGGCTGCAATACCGCAAGCCGTTGCGAAATTAACCGAAGACAATTGGTTTGCAGCAGCCGAAGCGATCATGACAACCGATACCCTGCCTAAGGCAGCCTCGCTGACGATCAATACCGAGCAGGGACCCATGGTGATTACGGGTATCTCAAAAGGGGCTGGCATGATTCAGCCGAATATGGCGACTATGCTGGGTTTTGTGGGGACGAATGTTCAAGTTGATCGAGGCTTACTGCAAGAGCTCACCGCAGAGGCTGCGAACCTGTCATTTAACGCAATCACGATTGATGGCGATACATCAACCAATGATTCATTTATCGTGATAGCTACTGGACAATCATCAATCCGAATTCAGGATCGCTCGGATCCACTTTATAGCTTATTCCGAGAGGGTTTAATTGCTATCTCTCAACAGTTAGCGCAGCTGATTGTGCGCGATGGCGAGGGTGCCACTAAATTTATAACAATTTGTGTAAAAGGCGGCAAAAATAGCCTTGAGTGCAAGCAGGTAGCCAAAGCAATTGCTCATTCTCCTTTGGTGAAGACTGCGTTTTTTGCCAGCGATCCCAATCTGGGTCGCATCCTAGCTGCGGTGGGCTATGCTGGTATCGGCGATCTTGATAGTGGCAAGGTCCAACTATGGTTGGATGATGTTTGGGTTGCAAAAGATGGCGGCCGGCATCCAGACTATCGAGAGGAGCAAGGTCAAGCCGTGATGAAGCAATCCGAAATAACTGTCACGGTTGATTTGGGAAGAGGGGATGCGATGGAGACCGTTTGGACCTGCGATTTATCGCATGAGTACGTCTCAATCAATGCCGATTACCGCTCTTAGCTAAATTCATTATTACGAGAACCTGAACTGTGAATGACAAGCTCGATCGTCTTTTAGATCATCTCGAAACATTTTTACCGAAGCCATTGACCGATGCCGAGTGGCAAACCGCTAAAGCCTTTCGGTGGCAGCGTCGCGATAGTATTTTTGGGCGCATTGGATTTCTAAAGCCAGTTAAACACTTATCCCCAATCTCGTTTCAAGATTTAAAACATATTGATCGTCAGCGCGATGCAATTGTTGATAACACGAGGCATTTTGTTGAAAAGAAGCCTGCGAATAATATTTTATTAACGGGTGCGCGTGGTACCGGTAAGTCCTCATTGATTAAGGCTTGTCTTAACCAATTTGCTTCTCAAGGCTTGCGCTTGGTGGAGGTCGATAAGGATCACTTAGCTGATTTACCAGATATCACCGAGATTCTCGCGGCTCGTCCGGAGCGATTTATCGTGTTTTGTGATGATCTGTCCTTTGAGGATGGCGAGTCTGGATATAAGGCTATGAAGTCTGCCCTAGATGGCTCAATTTCTGCGCAAGTAGACAACATTTTGATTTATGCAACCTCCAATCGCCGTCATTTGTTACCCGAGTACATGAAGGATAACGAGTCGTATGTTCATACCGACGATGGTGAGATTCATCCGGGCGAGGTTGTTGAAGAGAAAATCTCCTTATCAGAGCGTTTTGGTTTGTGGCTTTCTTTTTATCCACCAAGGCAAGAAGAATATCTCGCGATCGTTGCTCATTGGTTGGCACATTTTGGTCTCTCCGATAAAGCCATTGAGGCTGCCCGCCCCGAAGCCTTAGTCTGGGCTCTAGAGCGCGGCTCACGTTCAGGACGTGTAGCTTGGCAGTTTGCCAAGCACTGGGCCGGTTCCCAATCCGGCAAAAAGTAGTCCATGACAAATCAATCCCGGCCGATCGTTGAGGTCGCTGTCGGAATCCTTTTAAAAGATCAATCACTTGTTTTGATGGGTAAACGACCCAGTGGCAAACCCTATGCAGGCTATTGGGAGTTTCCGGGTGGCAAGCTGGAGGTCAATGAATCTATCACAACTGCCTTAGAGCGCGAGTTATATGAAGAGCTTGGCATTCGGATTGCTTTGGATAAAAACCATTGTCAGGAAATCATGATGCTCGAACATGATTACCCGCACGCCTATGTTCGTCTGCATGTGTGCTTGGTTGATCGCTGGGAGGGCGAGCCAGTTGGCCTAGAAAATCAAGAGCTATCTTGGCAAAATATATTTAATTCGGAGTTAACGATTAAACCATTATTGCCAGCTGCTTGGCCGATGATTGAAAAAGTTCGTTCGTATTTGAGAAGTACGTAAGCAGTAATCTGCCTAGGTCAAAATTGGCAGAACGTTAACTTAAAGGGAATGTCTTGATTGATGAGGGTAGGCTTAAGATCTTGCTCACACTTAAGCAGCCGAATTGAGACTAAATATTTATTGGCGCTGATCTCGGCAAAGAGCGATGGATCCTCTAAGGTAATGCGCATTAATTGATAAACCTTGCCAGAGGGCGCTTGCTGAAACGAGCCCTGATGAGCTAAAACTTCTTTGCTTTCCCCCGACTCGCGCAGCAGTCGTAAAAATAAATGGCAGGCCTCTTGCCAAGGAAGCATAGGGTAAATGAACTTTTGTAAGAGCTCGCGTCTTGAAGAGGCGGGACTATGACGCCAAGCATAAAAACCTGGTAAATCAATTGGACTAGTGCCGCCCGGTGTATGTAAGCGTGTCCGAATTGCATTAAGCCATTCGTTCTCGCCAATGAGCGCATTGGGCTTAATGGCTGACGCATTCACCTGGGCGCTGGCATGCTCTAACTCTGCCATGGTGGACGCTAATTTTTCTTGATCAACCTCTTTGGCATGCTTGAGTTGATTAAGCGCAAATTTTTGGCGCTCCAATTCTTTTAAAAGTAATGATTTGATATCACCACGGGCACTAATATCGCCTAGCTCAAACAAGGTGGTCAAGGCATTATGGTGCAGTTCGGGGTCATCTGAGCGCGCAAAGTGATTAAACCGGTCGAACAGATACTCCAGTCGGAGCATGCTTCGGACTAGTTCATTAAACGGGTATTCGTAAATAATCACAGAGTTTTATTTTATGCCGACCGTAGCCAAAAAACTATAAATCCAGCATTTTTTGATGGAGGCGGTCGACTTCAATCTCAAGACTTACTAGATCCCCTTGGTTATAAATCACGGTATCCGCAATTGCCAGGCGCTCGGCCCGGCTTGCCTGATGGGCCATGATGGCCAGCACTCCCTGGCGGTCTAGCTGGCTGCGCTCCATGACCCGCTCAATTTGGACCTCTTCCTCACAATCAACCACTGCAATATGGTCGAGGTTCTCGGTCCAGGTGCCTGACTCGAGGAGCAATGGAACGACAAATACCAAATAGGGTGCATGATTTTTTAAGCCATTTTCAGCCTGGAGTATGGTTTCCTGGCGAATTAGGGGGTGCGTAATGGCCTCGAGTTTACGCTTGGACTCGGTATCCTTAAATGCGTGTTCACGCATTTTTGCTCGGTTGAGTGATCCATCCGGAAGAATGAACTCCGACCCAAATTCCCTTTTAATAGGGTCAATCGCGACACCCCCGGAAGCGCATATTTGGTGGGCTATATGATCGGTATCGATCACCCAGGCCCCTCGCTTCGCAAGAAATGTGGCAACACTGGACTTGCCCGACCCAATTCCCCCGGTCAGACCTAAAAATGGAACTTTTCCTTTTAAATCAAGGAGTGAACGAATGGGCTTGTCCATAGTATTTCTATGATGCCAGCAAATGCCAGAAAGGGGCCAAAGGGAAATGGGTGGTTAGACGGTAATTTTTGATACTTTAGCCAAAGGAGACCCCCAATCATCCCGCAAAAAGCAGCTAGGACTAATATCCATAAAGCACTATGGATTCCGAGCCAAGCTCCAAGGCCCGCTAAAAGTTTTGCGTCCCCCATTCCAAGACCATGACGCGAGCGAATTCCTTTGTAGAGTTGATTAATGAACCACAGGAGGAAGTAGCTAAGAATAGCGCCTAGCCACGCCCAATGAGCATCACACCATGGCATTGGTGAGAGTGAATTAAAGGCAAGGCCAAGAATGATCATGGGATAAGTGAAGCGATTGGGGATTAAAAAGCGATGAAAATCGATCCATGCCACATATAGGAGGATTAGGATGAGGCCAATTCGGAGAATGGAATCAATCCACATTACATGATTCTGCCTAATGAAAAAATGGGTAAGTAGAGCGTCATTAGCAATCCCGCTACCAGTAGACCAAGAAAAATAATAAACATAGGCTCTAGACTCTGACTAAGAATGGCTAGCCGATGCTCTAACTGACTTTCAAACGAGCGAGACCGATTGATCAGCATGGTATTGAGCATACCGGTTCGAGCACCTATTTCAAGCAATTGGATCGTTTCAGAATCAAAGAATCGGCCATTTGGATCAGTGTGTTTCAGGGCAACCCCAAAATCCCAACCCAAAGAAAGTTGCTTAAATAGCTTGGCACTCAAATCATGACTGAGCCAGTGATTGGATGATTGTGCGCAAATGCGGATCGACTCTAATAGGCTTAGGCCCGATTGAAGCAAATGAGCAATGTTTTGACACCACGTAATTTGGTGCGAAAGTCGGATCAAATCACCGAATATCGGAATCCGAAAGCAATGATGGTCACACCATTTTTGAAACTGGATTGATTTTCTCCAAAGATTTAGTATGCCAGTGACTAGCATGAGCATTGCACCCATAATCACCAGCGCATGCTCATTCAAACCTCTCGATAGGGCAATCAATAGCTGCGTGCTCATGGGCAATTCAGCATGAAAGTGATGAAAGATATCTTCAAAGCTGGGTATAACCCACATTAACATGGTGATAACCATCAGCATCGCAGCAGCAAAGGTGATTGCAGGGTAGGTCAGCGCTTGCTTCATTTGCTGCACAAGCGATTCTTTAGCAAGCAATTGTTGATGAATCAAGAAAAGCGATTGCTCTAATGACCCCGTTTTTTCTCCAATCGATATTAGCCCAATACAAATCGGACTAAACCATTTGTCCTGGGTAGAAAGACTGGCGGCCAAACTATTGCCACGTTTGAGTCCTTGGATGGTATGCGATAGAAATGATCTCCAATGCTTGGGGGAGCACTGCTCGAGCAAATGCAGAGCCTCAAGAAGCGGCACACCTGCTTGCAAAATATTCTGAAGCCGGTATGTAAAGTTGATTTGATCGCGAAGAGAAAGAGAGCGCCCAATCATCATGGAATTTCATGAAGTAAAACCGATTGGTCAATCAACCCCTGATGGAATAAAGCATCAGCCTGATGGCGCATTGAGCGAAACCCCTCCGCATAAGCAACTTCTTGAAGTTCTGTTGCGGTCACTTGTAATTCAATCGCAGCAATAAGCTTGGGAGTAAAGGGCAATATCTCATGAATCGCAAATCGTCCCAGCTGTAAATCCCGATGCCGAATTAAACGCTGGGAACTAATAAATAAAAGATTTTGGGCGATGGAATGAGGCTCGATACCAAAGTTTCCTAGCCGCTCGATGCATGAGAGTGCTTGGCGAGTATGGATGGTACTCAGTACTAAGTGACCCGTTTGTGCCGCACTCACGGCAAGTTTTGCTGTTTCTGAATCACGGATTTCACCAATCATCATGACATCAGGATCTTGACGCAGAAGGGCTCGAATGATGGCATCGAAATGGAGTCCAGCCTTTGGATGATATGCAATTTGGTTTACCCCTTGTAGGCGTATTTCAATTGGGTCCTCGATGCTGCAAAGATTGAGATGGGGTTGATTTAGATAATGAAGAAAGCTATACAGCGTTCGTGTTTTACCGCTACCCGTAGGGCCACACACCAAAATCAAGCCATGCCGCCGACTCAAGCACCCTTTGACAATATCCATTTGAGAGTCAGTCAATCCAATACGGTCAATATCCAATTCTGAATTGGTTGTTCTGAGAAGTCGAATGACTGCCTTTTCACCAAATAGGGTCGGCATCGTGGAGACCCGACAATCAATTTCATGATCCGATGATTCCCTACCAATCATGGTTAGACGACCATCTTGCGGTAGGCGCTGTTCAGCAATATCCAGCTTCGCTAGAATTTTGATGCGCGTAATGAGTCGAATATGATCTGATTTTGGATATGTTTTAAAAAGACATAAGTCGCCATGAATCCGAAAGCGCACGACACACGAATTTTGCTGCGCTTCGATATGAATATCGCTTGCATCCTCATCGATAGCAGATAAAGAAATTTCTTGCCACAGACGAATGATATGGTGATCGGATTCTTCGAGTAGCTTGCGCGATGGATTCTGGGTACTTGAGATAGTCTGAATCAAGGCGCCGACAGACTTGGCTCTTCGGGCGATGGTTTGTGAAGCTTCACCGTCTTAATCCCTTGATCATCAAATTGAATAATCTCCATCACCACACCCCCAACCTTGACGCTGAGGTCATGATCCGGAATTTCTTCGAGCTCTTCCAGTATGAGTCCATTAAGTGTGCGCGGCCCATCCACGGGGAGCTGTAATCCCAATAAACGATTGAGATCGCGTAAATTTGCACCACCGTTTGCTAAATAGGAGCCATCACTAGACCATTGGTCTTGGGACATCATACCCGGAAAGGAGGTAGTGAACTCTCCGATTAGTTCTTCAACGATATCTTCAAACGTTAACAAGCCTTGAACACTCCCATATTCATCCACAACCAGACTTAAGCGTTGGCGATTTTCCTGAAAAAACTGCATCTGTTGCATCACTGGGGTACCCTCAGGAATAAAGTAGGGTTCGTTTAGTAGATCTCGAAAGTCGCTGTGGCTTAGCTCTTCGCTACCGAGCAAAGAAAGTGCCTTTTTAACCGAAAGGATGCCGCTAATTTTTTCAGGATCTCCCTCGCATACAGGTAATTTATTGTGGTAGCAGGTCTCCAGTTGCCCAATGACCTCGTCAATAGGTCGTGATAAATCCAATATCTCCATCTTGGCTCGGGGTGTCATTACATCATTGACGGAAATATTTTCAAGATTAAATAAATTGAGCAAGATGCTGCGATGCTGATTTGAAATAAAATGACTTGATTCCAGGACGAGACTTCTGAGTTCTTCAGTGCTCATCGTTTGTAATGCTGTTTCTTTCCGGTTTAGACCCATGAGGCCCATTAACCCTGAAACAAATGAGTTCACTAGCCACAATAAGGGTTTAAGCAAAATTGTGAGCGGATAAATGACCCAGCCAATATTGGCCGATATTTTTTCAGCGAAAGCGGCACCAATGACCTTCGGGGTAATCTCACTAAAGATAATGATTAAAAATGCAATGGTTAGAGTGGCGATCGACAATACCAAACCGTTAGTCCCAAATAGATGGAGTGCAATACCAGTCACCAAAATCGGCAAAATAGTATTAATGAGGTTGTTGGCAATCAACAGAACCGATAAAAGAGTATCAATGCGCTTTAGGAGTTTTTGGGTAATGGCGGCCCCTGCATGACCACTATTTGCCATCGCTCGTAAGCGATGTCGGTTGCTAGCAACCATACTGGTCTCTGCCATCGAGAAAAATCCTGATAGGGCGAGTAAAAAGACAACCAGAGCAGCTTGTGCCCAAAGGGGCCAAGAATCAAAAAAAGAATCCATCTACACTTTCAAGAAAAGCACAGATAAGCAATATAGCAAATACTAATTATTTAGACTACCAGGATTGGTTGATTTTGGTGTCAGAAAGGATCATTTGTTGCTAAAGACAAGTTTATCAGCACATGTTCAGCACTGCGTGATGCGCGCCCCGTTTGGGGGATTGCGAATCCGCACTGAAATTGTTGATGCATCATTAATGATTACCCAAATCCAATACCTCAGTCATTTAGATAAAACAAGTCGGCCCCTCAATGAGTTGGCAAAAGATGCTAAAGAACAAATTGAGACATATTTTGACGATCCTTATTTCCTCTTTGATTTACCAATGAAAACTCAGGGTAGCACTTTTCAACAACGTGTTTGGTCCAGCATTGAATCCATTCCCGTTGGAAAAACCATGACCTATGGCGAGCTGGCCAATCAGGTCAAATCGAGTCCTAGAGCCGTTGGCGGGGCTTGCGCCGCGAACTACTATCCACTGATTATTCCCTGTCACCGCGTCTTATCAAAAGCAGGTGTAGGTGGCTTTATGGGTGAAGCGAACGGCCCTTATTTGAGAATTAAACAGTGGCTGTTACGACATGAAAATGCCATCAGGGACTAAGCCTTTAGGGGTCGGGCTTGGATTCTAAAAAAGATATCCATCAGCCAATTACTACGTACCGCAAGTTTAGTAAAGATATAAAAACGGCTCACTTGCGATCGAGTTAGTTTTGGTTCGATTGATGCATCGCCATGATGACGTAATGCAATTTGTTTGAGGGTTAGTACTGCTAGGCCAAAGGCAAGAAAGCAAAAGCGGCGAATTCCGAGCTCTGACTTTGGAATGCAATGAATGTAATGAAGAGCGTCTTCAAGTTTTTGATGAGCGATCACTAGTAAATCAGTTTCGCTGACCCCGATCGGCTTCCATGAAACACCGCGCGCTCGATCCTCGGGAGAGTCTTTGAGAATATTAGTCATTTGCAAGGCCTGACCAAACGAAATTGCTAAGTATTCATTTTGTGAAATCGCTTTTGCAAAAGCAGATGAGTGTAAGGCAAATACGGTGGTTAGCATTTCACCGACAACCCCAGCAACGACATAACAGTATTTTTCAAATTCAGCTAAGTTCTCGAGTCCATGGGGATTTTGACGAGTATGAAAATAGCTCATTCCATCGGACATAATTTGTATACAGCGAGCAACCGCTTGACGTTGTTGCATATCGCAACTATCTAAGACGCGCAGTATCCGAGGAATGTTTTGAATCAGATCTTTTTCATCCAGATTGCCATGTTCCGCCAACGCAATGGCGCACTGATCAGTAAATTGTTTGGGATGTTGCTCGCCCAGAACCGTTTGAACAAAACTAGCCGATAGATCTTGCTTAGTTATTGCATCCATGCAGGATGCATCTTCAATCGTATCAACAATGCGACAAAGTAAATACGTATTACCAACCACCTTTTCTAAATTTGGGGGTAATAATGGAATGGTAAGCGCAAACGTTCGAGATACCGATTCAAGAATTGAGCGTTGATATAGCTCATCAGCAGATAAAGCAGACATGCGCGGTTTAGCTTTTGAAAAGAAGTAGGTAATTAATGTTGAGCTTTGCTTGAATGATTTGAGTTACTCCCTGCAGCGCGAGGTGCAATCGAGCTGCCGATGACCATCCCGATTGCACTTGCAAGCAAACCAATTAATTGTGGCTCAACAGGCTCCTCAATCCCCATGAATTCAAGCAGGAGCCATATGGTTAAGCCAAAGGTAATCGCTAGTAAAGCACCGAGATCACTCGCTTTCTTCCAAAATAACCCCGCAACGAGTGGTACAAATGCACCTGCCAAAGTAATACGGTATGCATTTTCAACCATTGTATGAATTTTTGTTTGTGTAGCGACTGCATAGTAAGTCACAATGCAGGTAAAAATAAACACGGTGATGCGTGTTGCCCATAGAAACTGTTTATCCGTCATGTGACGATAAAAACCTTTGAGGATATTTTCTGTAAAGGTTACTGACGGAGCTAGTAAGGTTCCAGAAGCAGTACTCATGATCACAGAGATGAGCGCCCCAAAGAAAATAACCTGTATGTAAAGCGGCATATGATCAAGAATTAGAGTTGGCAAGATCATTTGAGAATCCATTGCTAAAAATTTATTGACCATTTGCGGATCAATCATGATCGCGGTATAAGCTAAGAAAAGTGGGACACTTGCAAAAAAGAAATAAGCAATTCCACCTAAAGCCGTTCCCCATATTGCAATTGACTCACTTTTAGCGGCATTGACGCGCTGGAATACGTCTTGCTGTGGAATCGAGCCTAATGCGATCGTGAGTAATGCCGCAACCCAGCCAAGCATATCAATTGGATCAAGGGTCGGCAGGAAATTAAATTTACCTTCAGCATTTGCCTTGGCGATAACATTGGCGACCCCACCAGCTTGATCGGCGGCATTATTAGCCACCAATAAGAGTCCGATCACAATCACAATCATTTGTACAAAGGTTGTCAGTGCAACCGACCACATCCCGCCAAACAAGGTATAGACTAAAACAACACCAGCACCAATCAGCATGCCATCACTCATCGATATGAGATTATTTGAAAGCACATTAAAAGTGAGGCCTAGCGCCGAGATTTGGGCAGATACCCAACCAAGGTAAGACACAATAATGCAAATTGAAATTAATAGCTCGGTTTGGCGGTTGTAGCGAATTCGAAAATAATCACCAAGAGTGATGAGATTCATTCGGTATAGGGGCCTTGCGAAAACGAGTCCGAATAGAACCAAGCAAATCGATGCACCAAGGGGGTCGGAAATGAGTCCTCTAAATCCCTCCTCTAAAAAAGTAGCAGAAATGCCAAGAACGGTCTCAGCCCCAAACCAGGTTGCAAAGACCATTGCCAGGACAAAAGCCATAGGTAAGTTCCGGCCAGCCGTGATGTAGTCTCTGGCATTGTGAACTTTGGTAGCGGCGTACAAACCAATCGCAATTGAAATGCCGAGATAAGCAATTACGAACCAAAGCAGCATCGAACCGTCCTCTCTCGACAAATAGATTGATCATTGGGTGGTCGTCATTCCACCCCATTTGGGCCCATCCAGTAGCAAGCCCTGATTATAGGTGGGGATTATCCTGCGAGCCCGAATCAGGGAAATGATGTCTAAGGTATTGAAACCTATCAAGATCTACGGTTATTTAGCGACCAAAATTGATTGGCAATTTATTAAAAGTGCCAATGGCGGCTAAGTCTTATAAAAGAGTTGATCATTTTTTTGAGGATGGTCACTGCAAAATGAGCGGGATTTTTTGGATGAATTTCCGGAGAGGGGTATGTAGGGAAATCCTAATAGCCCTAAAAAATATCGTACTATTGTCAATCATCATATTTAAATTGGAGTGTTCATGAAAATCTGTGTCATTGGTGGTGGCGGCGCAATTGGCGGCTATTTAGCGGTCATGTTGGCAAATTCTGGTAACGACGTAACGGTAATGGCGCGTGGCGCCACCTTGCGAGCCATTGAAGAGCGTGGACTCGCTCTCATTAGTGATGAGCATCCTGAACCCATTATTGCGAAAGTAAAGGCCGTTGAAAATCTACGTGGCTTGCCAAAACAGGATGTCATTATTTTGGCAGTGAAAGCCCACCAAGTGGAACCAGTCATTGATGATCTGGTATCTGTGCTGGGACCCGACACCATATTAATTCCAATGCAAAACGGAATTCCCTGGTGGTATTTTCAAAAACTCAATAGTAAATATAAAGATCACGCTGTCGATACCGTCGATCCAGGCGGTGTTGTCATGCGCGCGATTAGTCCCGACAATATTGTTGGTTGCGTTGTTTATCCGGCGACCATTACGCAAGGGCCTGGGGTTATTCGACATGTTGAGGGCGTGCGTTTTCCGCTTGGCGAGTTAGATGGGAAAACAACGGAACGTATTCAGAAGATTTCAGATGTGATGGGTGCTGCAGGCTTCAAATCACCTGTCTTAGATGATATTCGTGCCGAAATTTGGTTAAAGCTTTGGGGTAATCTCACATTCAATCCAATTAGTGCTCTAACACACGGTACTTTAGAAGGAATTTGTCGTTACCCTCTAACTAAGGAGCTGGCCCGCAATATGATGGCTGAAGCGCAAGCAATCGCTGAAAAGCTTGGCGTGACCTTCCGTGTGGATATTGAGCGACGTATTGCCGGTGCTGAAAAAGTGGGTAAACATAAAACCTCCATGTTGCAAGATTTGGAGGCTGGCCGTTCATTGGAAATCGACGCTTTGTTGGGCTCTGTGATTGAGTTGGGTGAGATTACAGGAACCCCGACACCTTGCCTAAATACTGTTTATGCCTTGACCAAGTATTTAGATCAAAACGTGCAGGATGCCAAGGGAAATCTTGTATTACCAGTAGCCGCTGGATATTAATTATTCAAAGCGATTATCAAGGCGCCCAACGCCATCGATCACGATACTGACCTGACTGCCTGGCTTCATGGAGCCGACGCCCACGGAGGTTCCGCAGGCGATTACATCGCCGGGCAAGAGGGTCATGTCTTGTGAAATGAGGCTGACTAATTGAGCGGGCGTGAAAACGATGTCGCTCATTGGATAGTTTTGACGTTCTTGATCGTTAAGGATCGTCTTAATCGATAAGCCCATGGGATCGACATCAGTAGTGATGGTCGGTCCAAACACGCCAAAGGTATCAAAGCTCTTTGAGCGGCTCCATTGTGCGTAACCTGGGTTGCGATTCAAAATCTCGACGGCAGTGACATCATTGACACAGGTATAGCCAAAAATGAATTGAGCGGCATCCGCAACGCTCACCCCATGGCATTTTGTCCCAATCACAATCCCAAGTTCACCTTCGTAAATAACCTTTCCTGCATAGGATTTCGGCACTTGGATGGTTTGCCCAGCTGCTAGATAGGAATTACTTGCTTTCAAGAAATACAAAGGCTCATCTGGAACGGTGTGCTCAAGCTTGGTGACCAAGGCATGAAAGTTATCCACTAGGGCAATGAATTTACTTGGAACGCAGGGTATCTCCATCGTGACATCCGTAAGCTTGAGGAATTCACCGGTTGCCTTGGGGTTAGCAAATAAATCACCGGCATAGACAGCAATTTGATCGCCCTGTAACTGTCCAAAGCCGACATTCCCTTGATGCGTAAAGCGTAACCACTGAGCCATAGTATCGTTCTCCTTTATTTATGATTACCATGATCTTATCAATTACTACTGACCCACTCTAAAAAATGCCAGAACTGTCTTTTGCCCCCGAGTTCGACAGTGCGATTCCATATATGCAGCGCACGCGCTCGTACTATCTGGCACTTGGTTATGACAATCCGTATGTTTGGGCGCATTACAACGATGTGCCATTTACCCCCTTAAATAAGCCAATGAAGGCTTCGACAGTAGCCTTAATTACAACTGCGGTTCCTTATGATGCTTCCAAGGGTGATCAGGGGCCCGGTGCTCCATACAACGCACATGCGAAGTTTTATGAGCCATATGCGATGGCAAGCGCAGCCGACCCAGATTTACGTATTGCGCATGTAGGAATTGATCGAAAGCACGCGAATTTAGTGGAGATGGCCTGTTGGTTTCCGTTGAATGCGGCTAGACACGCAGTGGCTGAGCAACGAATTCGAAAGTTAGCAGATCGATTCTATGGCTTGCCGACTAACCGAAGTCAACGTCACACTTTAGAAAGCGATGCACCCCGCATTCTGCAAATGTGCCAAGCCGATGGGGTGGACGTCGCTATCTTGGTTCCTAATTGCCCCATTTGTCATCAAAGTATTTCATTGTTAGCACGCTTTCTTGAGGAGGCAGGCATTCCAACGATCATTATTGGAGCTGCTAAAGATATTGTGGAGTTCTGTGGTGTCCCGCGCTTCGTGTTTAATGATTTTCCCTTGGGCAATGCAGCAGCAAGACCTCAAGACCCACAATCACAGCACATTATTTTTAATTTAGCCCTTGATGTACTGGAGTTTGCCCCGGGACCGCGAACGACTCTTCAAAGTGCCTTGCGTTGGAGTGATGATCCTCATTGGAAACTGGACTACATGAATATTGAGCGTTTAACAATCCAGGAAATTGAAACCTTGCGCTCTGAGGCTGAAGCAGCAAGGCTGGCCGCAAAAGAGATTCGGCAAAAGACGGTTGGGAGATAGTGGTCGGAATGAGAGGATTCGAACCTCCGACCCCCTCGTCCCGAACGAGGTGCGCTACCAGGCTGCGCTACATTCCGTATTAACTATTTTATCCCTGACGAATTAGTGAGTACTCGCATAAAGCACGCAATGAATCACTGGCTGCATTTTGTGGGAAATCCTTAATCGTATTGAGGGCCAAATCAACCTCGCGCCTTGCAGCATCTTGGGTGTACTCTAAGGCGCCAGAGCTGTAGATGCCTTGCAGGATTTGATCAAACACATCATCTGGTAGCTCCTCGTTTTGCGAGATCGCTTCCCTAGCCAGTAGTTGTTGATCTGCGCTACCTTTTTCCATAAGATAAATGAGCGGGAGAGTTGGTTTACCTTCACGCAAATCATCACCCACATTCTTGCCCATTTCATTGGGATCTGCGGTGTAGTCTAAAAGGTCATCCATTAGCTGGAAGGCGGTACCAATATGGCGCCCAAATGCTGCTGCGAGTTCACGCTCGATGTCGCTTGCTTGGGCAATTAGCGCACCGAGCTCAGCCGATGCCTCAAATAATTTTGCGGTCTTATAGCGAATCACTTGGAGGTAACTCGATTCATCCACCTCGGGATCATTCATATTCAGAAGTTGTAAGACTTCGCCCTCTGCAATGGTGTTTGTAGCATCAGAAAGAATTTGCATCACCCGAATATCATTGGGGGCAACCATCATCTGAAAAGCCCGTGAGTATAAGAAATCGCCCACGAGAACACTAGCGGCATTTCCGAAGGCGGCGTTGGCGGTTTGTTTGCCACGGCGCATGGTGGATTCATCCACCACATCGTCGTGGAGCAGGGTGGCAGTATGGATGAATTCAACTACTGCGGCCAGCTCCAAAGCATGGGGAATTTCCTTGCTATTGGCTAAAGCTTTGGCCATTAATAAAAGAAGAGCTGGGCGGACCCGTTTGCCACCGGATTGAATAATGTAAGACGAAATTTGGTCAATTAGAACCACTTCGGAGGCCAGTCGACGGCGAATGACCTCGTCCAAAGCCTGTAAATCAGGGCTGATGGGGGCCAAAATTTGCCCTAAGTGATTGTTTTTGACAGTGTTATTCATCCAAGATATAATACTTGGCTCAGCTCAAAGTAGCAGATTTTCTGTAAGTCACCGACTTTTAAAGGAATCATGCCGCGAAATAAGTTGATTTGTAATTATTTGTAGTACTTTTTGAGAGGTTTAACCATGTACGCGGTCATAAAAACCGGTGGCAAACAGTATAAAGTTGCTGCTGGCGAAAAATTGAAAATAGAACAGATACCAGCGGACATCGGCAGCGACATTACTCTTGACCAAGTTCTCGCCGTAGGCGAGGGCACATCGCTTAAAGTGGGCGATCCTTTGGTTAACGGTGCCGCTGTGATGGCTACTGTGGTCTCCCAGGGGCGTCACGATAAAGTGAAAATCTTTAAGATGCGTCGTCGTAAGCATTATCAAAAACATCAGGGCCATCGTCAGAATTACACAGAGATTCTGATTAAGTCGATTAAGGCCTGAGTTAGGAGAGAAAGATGGCACAGAAAAAAGGCGGCGGCTCAACACGCAACGGTCGTGACTCAGAATCAAAACGCTTGGGCGTGAAAGTCTATGGCGGTCAAGCAATCAATGCTGGTGGAATTATTGTTCGTCAGCGTGGTACCAAAGTTCATCCCGGCGTCAATGTTGGAATGGGCAAGGACCATACCTTATTTGCTTTGATTGATGGACAAGTGGAGTTTGGAGTTAAAGGCGCAATGAAGAAAGCGCAAGTTTCAGTATTGCCTCGTTCATCAGCGGCCTGACTGAGATTTAATTAATCAACAGAAACAGGCCTCGCAGATTGCGAGGCCTTTTTATTTATGAAATTCATTGACGAAGCCAAAATTGAAGTGATTGCCGGCAATGGCGGTGCCGGTAGCGCCTCAATGCGTCGCGAGAAATTTATCGAGTTTGGTGGCCCAGACGGCGGTGATGGTGGTCGCGGGGGCAGTGTTTATGCAATTGCGGATCGCAACATCAATACCCTGATTGATTATCGGTATTCCAAAACCCATACCGCTAAGAATGGCGAGCCTGGACGGGGCGCAGATTGTTATGGTCGTGCCGGAGACGATATCGAGCTGCGGATGCCAGTCGGAACCATTATTGCGGATTTAGAGACCAATGAGTTAATTGCCGACTTAACTAAACATGGTGAGCGAATTTGTCTTGCTCAAGGTGGGGTTGGAGGTTGGGGAAATATTCACTTTAAAAGCAGTACCAACCGCGCTCCGCGTCAGAAGACCAATGGCAAACCAGGTGAGCGTCGTAAATTAAAGTTGGAATTAAAAGTGTTGGCCGATGTGGGTTTATTGGGGATGCCCAATGCCGGTAAGTCCACCTTGATTACCGCTGTATCGAATGCGCGCCCCAAGATTGCCGATTATCCATTTACCACCTTACATCCTAATTTGGGGGTGGTACGAGTTGGTAATGAACGTAGTTTTGTGATTGCGGATATTCCAGGACTCATCGAGGGTGCTGCCGAGGGCGCTGGTCTTGGTCACCGATTCTTAAGGCATCTGCAGCGTACCGGCGTGCTCTTGCATCTGGTTGATATTGCTCCTTTTGATGAGAATGTCGATGTGGTCGCTGACGCCAAGGCGATTGTCAATGAGCTGCGCAAATACGATGAGGCCTTGTATCAAAAACCACGTTGGCTGGTATTAAATAAGGTCGATATGCTGCAACCCGAGGATCGAGAGCAAACCATTGCTGATTTCTTAAAACGCTTTAAATGGCAGGGTCCCGTATTTGAGGTCTCTGCCCTTACGGGCGAAGGTTGCGATCGTCTTTGTTATGCGATTCAAGACTATTTGGATGGACTTCGTAAAGACCGCGACCTAGAGGAAGAGCGTGCTGAAGACCCCCGTTTTTTAGACGAGTAATAGCCATGAAAAAAACGATTTCAGAAGCAAAACGAATTGTTGTGAAGGTTGGGTCTACCCTGGTGACCAATAATGGCGAAGGGCTAGATCGAACTGCGATTGCTACGTGGGCAGAGCAGGTCTCTAATTTGCTTAAGCAAGGCTGCCAGGTGTTGATGGTGAGCTCTGGCGCCATTGCAGAGGGAATGCAGCGCTTAGCTTGGACCCAGCGTCCACAAGAAATTCATCAGCTCCAAGCTGCAGCGGCTGTTGGGCAAATGGGTTTGGTTCAAGTCTATGAATCATGCTTTGCTAAATTTGGTGTGCATACTGCACAGGTTCTCTTAACCAATGCTGACTTAGCCAATGAGGAACGCCATGCAAATGCAAAGGCAACTTTGCAAACACTGCTGTCCTTGGGCGTTGTTCCGATTATTAATGAGAATGATACGGTTGTCACCGATGAAATTAAATTTGGAGATAACGATAGCTTAGCGGCACTCGTTGTGAATTTGGTAGACGCCGACGCCCTGATTATTTTGACGGATCAAGGTGGGCTATATACCGCTGATCCCCGTAAGGATGCCGCCGCCACGATGGTTGATTTTGCAATCGCCGGCGATCCCGCCTTAGAGCGTATGGCAGGGGGCGCAGGAAGCGATTTGGGTAAAGGCGGAATGCTAACGAAAGTGTTGGCAGCTAAAACAGCGGTACAAACTGAGGCGAGTACCGTGATTGCATCCGGCCGTGAGCCCAATGTCTTAGTGCGCCTCTATCAAGGCGAGTCGATTGGAACCTTGCTGAGTAAGGCCTAATTAACGAATCGTTGGTAGCTCGGCTTCGGATCCGACAGGAGCGATGATTCCCAGAAAATTATTGGGATCGAGCGACTTCACAACCTTGGCATAACTCTTTTCCTGGGAGGCCAGATTGCAAAAAGCGCCCTGAGCTAAAGCTGCCTGATAGCGATTCGGGACATTGTCTTTAATGGCTAACCAACTTCCCAGTGGATTGGCTCGCCATTGTTGATTAGTTTCAAGAGTTCCATACAGGCGCCACTGAAAGGTATCGCACCGAATTCCTTCAAAGTAGGCATTTTGACCGCCACTGGGATTGGTAATCACAACAATGTAGCGGGTAACACCATCGTTTCCAATCTTGATGGATTCGGTATCGACCGCAAACTTGAAAATGGTGGTTTGCGATACTGAGAAAGGTATCAAATATTTTTTATTAGGCGGATTTAAAGGCATGGGTGTTTCCCCTTCCTTAAATACTGTTGGTGCAAACGGATCAGTCCCGTCGGCCAATGGATCCGAGAAACATGCACTCAGAACGAAGGCAGATGAAGCAAGCAATGCTAGCCAGAATTGATTCATGAGGGGTGCGAGGCGTGCAGTGGCGCCCCCCAGACTAATTGTTGCATTTGGTTGGTGGTGACAATAAACCGGGCGAGTTCAGAGAGTGCAAGTTGATAGACCTCGCGCTTGAAATCAATCACGGTGTCGAGCTCAATCCAATATGGATGCCAGCGCCAGGCATCAAACTCAGGATGCCCTGTGGCTCGTAGTTGAATCTCATGGTCTTGGCCTAGCATTCGCAGTAAGAACCAAATTTGTTTTTGACCCTTATAAGCGACACGCTGATGACGGTGATTCATTTGGCGGCGTAAGAACTCCTCGGGCACATCGTAGCGAATCCAATCACGGGTGCGCCCAATGATCTCGACATGGTGAGGAAAAAGACCCACCTCTTCGTGGAGTTCGCGATACATCGCTTCTTCGGGACTTTCTCCGTGCGCAATTCCTCCTTGTGGAAATTGCCAAGAATGTTGTCCAATTCGTTTACCCCAAAATACTTCGTTGCGAGCATTGAGAAGCACAATGCCAACATTAGGTCGATAGCCTTCACGGTCAAGCATAATCGTACCTTTTAGTCCCTAATCTTTAATCCTTTAAAATCAACGATTTGATTATAGTCACTCATGAAAGCTTCACAAACCTTTCTTGCAACCCTAAAAGAGGCTCCAGCAGATGCGGAGATTGTGTCTCACCAACTGATGGTGCGCGCTGGGCTAATCCGTAAATTAAGTGCTGGAATTTATAACTATCTCCCTCTCGGGCTCAAGGTAATTCGGAAGGTCGAGAACATTATTCGGGAAGAAATGAATCGCGCCGGAGCCATCGAGCTTCTGATGCCGATCGTTCAACCTGCTGAGTTATGGCAAGAGACGGGCCGTTGGGAAAAAATGGGCCCTGAGTTGTTGCGCATTCAAGATCGCCATGAGCGCGATTACCTGATTCAGCCAACCTCCGAAGAGGTAATTACTGATCTTGCGCGCTCGGAGATCAGAAGCTACAAACAATTGCCCGTCAATTTTTATCAAATTCAGACGAAGTTTCGTGATGAGCGTCGCCCCCGTTTTGGGATCATGCGGGGTCGTGAGTTCAGCATGAAGGATGCTTATTCATTTGATCGTGATCAGGCAGGCTTGAAAAAGTCTTACGCGCTCATGTTTGATGCCTACGCCCGAATCTTTCAACGCATGGGTTTGCAGTTTCGAGCCGTTGCTGCCGATAACGGTGCAATCGGAGGTTCAGGCAGCCAAGAGTTTCATGTGATTGCCGATACCGGTGAAGATGCGATTGTTTATTGCCCGAATTCGGATTACGCCGCCAATTTAGAAGCGGCTGAATCGGTTGCTCTGATTGCACAGCGTGCCGCTCCAAAAGAAAGCATGCAAAAAGTGGCAACGCCAGGTCAAAAGCGTTGCGAAGATGTTGCGCAGTTTCTCAAGATCGATCTGTCAAACACCATTAAATCCTTAGTGTTGGCAGTTGATCAAGAAACTGGATCCGCCAAACTATTTATGGTGTTGCTCAGGGGTGATCATGAGCTCAATGAAATCAAGGTTAATAAGGTCCCTGGCTTAAGTGCCTTTCGGTTTGCCACCGATGCTGAAATCCAAACAGCGTGCGGTTCACCAGTGGGTTACTTAGGCCCGGTTGGATTACCGTCCTCAGTTCAAGTGATTGCCGATCGCACCGTGGCAAATATGAGTGACTTTGTCTGCGGCGCCAATGCCGAAGGCTATCACTTGACTGGTGTCAATTGGGGGCGCGACGTTCCTGAGCCTTTGGTAGCCGATGTGCGTAATGCAGTGGCCGGAGATCCTTCGCCAGATGGAAAAGGAACTCTTGAGATTTGTCGCGGCATTGAAGTAGGCCATGTGTTTCAATTGGGAACCCGATATTCCGAAGCGATGAAGTGCACTTACCTTGACGAAAATGGTAAAGCTCAGCCGATGGTGATGGGCTGTTACGGAATTGGCGTGACCCGCTTATTGGGTGCTGCGATTGAGCAAGGTCACGACGAGCGTGGGATTATTTGGCCGATTTCCATGGCGCCATTTGAGGTCGTGATTTGTCCGGTAGGCTACGATAAATCCGATGCGGTACGCGACGCTGCCAACCATTTACATCAAGAACTTCTTGCTGCTGGCGTGGATGTTGTTTTAGATGATCGCGGTGAGCGTCCGGGCGCGATGTTTGCAGACTGGGAGTTGATTGGTGTCCCTTATCGTATCGTGATTGGCGAGCGTAGTCTCAAAGAAGATCAGGTTGAGTTTCAGAGTCGACGAGAAAGTGTCGCTCAATTAATACCGCTGAAGTCGATTACGCACACAATTGTTACTGCGATCAATACCGCAAAAAATAATTTGATTTAAGCTCTATTTTTTGAACAGCCCGCCGAGTCCTTTGGCGGCACCGCGGGCGGCAAGCGAGCTCATCATCTTGGCCATCTTGCCGCCCTTCATTTGCTTCATCATGCCTTGCATTTGTTCAAATTGCGCCAAGAGGCGATTGACCTCTTGAACTTGAACGCCCGCACCGGCAGCAATCCGACGCTTACGACTTGCCTTTAATAGTTCGGGTTTGGCACGCTCTTGTGGGGTCATGCTATCAATGATCCCTTGCATATGCTTCATTTGCTTATTAGCCATTCCTAAGTTGGCTTTACTGGCCTGCTGCGCAATTTGACTGGGTAATTTATCGAGCAGATTGGCCATGCCCCCCATATTTTGCATTTGCTTAATTTGCTCTCGGAAGTCACCAAGATCAAATCCACCCTTTTGTATTTTTTTGGCAATCTTTTGGGCTTGCTCAACATCGACATTTTGTTGGGCTTGTTCAACCAAGGCCAGGATGTCGCCCATGCCCAGTATGCGGTTGGTCATGCGCTCGGCATCAAACGCCTCAAGCCCATCCATTTTTTCTGCAACGCCGATAAATTTGATGGGCACGCCGGTAATATGACGAACCGATAGCGCTGCACCCCCGCGGGAATCACCATCCAGTTTGGTGAGAATGACGCCGCTCAGGGGTAATGCCTCATGAAAAGCCCGTGCCGTATTAACCGCGTCTTGACCGAGCATGGCATCGACCACAAAAAGGGTTTCAATCGGTTTGAGACTCGCATGCAAAGACTTAATCTCTTGCATCATTTGCTCATCAATGCCTAAACGACCTGCCGTGTCAACAATTAAAACATCGTGATAATGGCGTTTAGCCCAATCGAGCGCCGCATTGGCAATCTCAATGGGCTTTTGGTCAGGTGAGCTTGGAAAGAAATCCGCTCCAACTTGAGCACTAACCGTTTTTAATTGCTCGATCGCGGCCGGACGATACACGTCGCACGAAACAGTCAAAACCTTTTTCTTTAACTTTTCTTGCAAGAACTTAGCAAGTTTGGCTGCTGAGGTTGTTTTACCAGCACCTTGCAAACCGGCCATTAAGATGACCGCAGGAGGTTGGGTGGCTAGATTTAATTTCCCAGACTCTTCTTCATCCCCGCCCATGATGAGGGCTAGCTCGCGTTGTACGACCCCCACTAAGGCTTGACCAGGCGTCAGACTGCCAACCACATCCTCACCAAGCGCCTTGAACTTGATTTGCTCCATGAGGCTCTTTACAACCGGTAAAGCCACGTCCGCCTCAAGTAAAGCGAGACGAATCTCGCGCAGCATGTCGGCCGTATTGCTTTCGGTCAGGCGAGCTTGGCCCCGCATGGTTTTAACCACACGACTTAAGCGGTCGGTCAGATTCTCAAGCATTTATCGATTAGACTTTCGAAATGACTATTTTAGGTTACTCGGGATTTGGCTGGCTGCCATCCTTACTTTATCTCTTACTAATTATTGTTCTGGGTTATCGCGACCAAAGGCGTCCTGAGACTCCATTTTTTGTTGGCTTGGTCCAAATTTTGATTCTGATCGTGTTGATCATTCACGGAATCTTGTTATACGAGTCCATTTTTAATGGGGAGCGCTTTGTATTTGGCTTTGCGCAAGATCTTTCCCTGATGGCTTGGGTGGGACTCAGTTTTTACTGGATTCAGAGCTTTTTCTTGCCCATTTCAAGCTTACGGCTGATGACCATCAGCATGGCGATGTTTTGTGCGATCCTGCCCGATCTCTTTCCGGGGTCGGTCATCTCTCAACGCGCCGTCGCCGATCCTTGGTTTAAGGCCCACTTTATTGTTGCAACCTTTGCAGTGGGCTTTTTTAGCTTATCAGCGATGCTGGCGGTCTTAATGAGCCTGCAAGATCGTGCGTTGCGTAAGGGGATGGCCAATGGCATGAGCGGCGCACCAACCTGGATTGAAAGTCTGCCACCATTATTGACCATGGAGAGCTTCTTGTTCCGTTTGCTCTATGTCGGATATGCACTTTTGAGTATGACCGTTTTCTCCGGCCTATTTTTCTCACAAGAGCTGTTCGGTAAGCCACTAGTCTTTGACCATAAAACAGTGTTTGCACTCTTATCGTGGCTCGTATTTAGCGGTTTAGTGGTCGCGCGCCTGCGCGTTGGTTTGCGGGGGCCAACGGCAGTGCGCTGGGTCTTGGGTGGGTTTATAGCTCTGTTGTTGACTTATGCGGGCACACGCTTTGTTGCCGAAGTGATTTTGCAGAGAACCTAATTTTGCTGAAATGGATTTTGCTAGGCTTGGGGTTGGCCTTCGCCTATTGGTGGTTGGTGCTTAAGAAAAAGCGGGATCAAGAAAAGGCTTTGGAGCCGAAGTCAGCACCACCCTCTCAGTTAAAGCCGAAGCGCATGGTTTCTTGTTCGTATTGCGATCTTCACTTGCCCGAAGATGATGCGATTGCATGGGATGGTCGCTATTACTGCTGCGCTGATCACCACGATCGTCTAAGTCAAAAGGGTTGGTGGGGAAGGGCTCAGTGGCGAGCTTCATCTAACTTTGATGATCGACCCACTCAAGCTAAGCCAGATTTGGCGGTTATTCATCACATTAGTTTGCCCCCTGGTCAATTTGGCAGCGGTCACATTATTGATTTTTTTCAAAACAAGTTAGATGCTCATGCCCACCCTTATTTTGAACAAATTGCGCATCAGAAGGTTTCAAGCCATTTCTTGATTGATCGTGATGGGCAAGTCGTTCAGCTGGTATCGGTTCATAAACGGGCTTGGCATGCAGGTGCATCCCAATTTTTTGAGCGTGAGCGCTGTAATGATTTTTCCATTGGCATTGAGTTAGTGGGGGATGGAGATTGCGCGTTCACCAATGAGCAATATGCGGCCCTTGCCGAACTGATTGACCTCTTAGAAAAGAATTTTTCCAACTTGCGATTTGCGGGACATAGCGATATTGCGCCCGATCGCAAGACCGACCCAGGCAAATCATTTGATTGGGTGCGAATACAACGCTTAGCAAATTTAAGTGAGAAACAATTGCCTTTTGGGCTTGACTCTCGCTAGCTGTATCTCCATCAGGTAAGCGGCCGCTTACATCACTTTTTTGAAGATTTCATTTCTATCAAAAATAGGGAAATTACTAATAAATTCCGTAAAAAAGAACTTACCTAATTTAAAATATTTACCTATACTTAGTACCCAGAACGATTCAAAACCACTACATCTAGTGTTTTTGTTACAAATTTGTCTTTTTTCCAATAAATACATATATATAGCAGGAGCAATATGACCTTCGCCGATCCTCAAGCAGCTGGCCAAGTAGGCACCATGAGTCATGGAGGCGTTAGCCCCGTAGGTAATTTGACCCAAACCCCATCCGCTAACTATGTCGCCGGTGGTGTAGGTCTTGCTCAAACCACCCAGCTTTCAGACTACAAAATCATTCGTCGTAATGGTTCGGTAGTTGCTTTTGAGCCCTCGAAAATTGCCATTGCTGTGACCAAAGCCTTTTTAGCGGTTAACGGTGGTCAGGGTGCAGCCTCAGCACGGATTCGTGAGCAAGTTGAGCAATTGACCCAAAACGTGGTTCGTGCACTATTGCGCAGCCGTCCCAATGGCGGAACCTTTCATATTGAAGACATTCAGGATCAGGTTGAGTTAGCCTTGATGCGTAGTGGGGAGCATAACGTTGCTCGCGCTTATGTTCTTTATCGCGAAAAGCGCAATCAGGAACGCGCTGCGCAGCAAAGCGCGGCTCAAGAGCAAGTCGCCGACCCTAGCTTGCCCTCCGTGCAAGTGAACGACAACGGTGTTACCAAGCCCCTCAACGTCGCTGCTTTGCGCAGTGTAATTGAGGCGGCATGCGAAGGATTGGGTAACCACATTGATGCAAGCCCCATCATGACCGAAACCATCAAGAATCTCTATGACGGTGTCCCCATGGCGCAGGTGTATGACTCGGCTATTTTGGCATCGCGCACCCTGATTGAGAAGGACCCTGCATACAGTCAAGTGACTGCTCGTATTTTGATGCATGTGATTCGGAAGGAAATTCTGGGGCGCGAGGTCTTGCAAGGCGATATGCAGTCTGAGTATCCAAACTATTTCCCTCAATTTATTCGTAAGGGTATTGAGGCGGAACTGTTAGATCCCCGCCTTTTGGAGTTTGATCTGAGCAAAATCTCGGCAGCGCTCAATGCCGATCGGGATTTGCAATTTAACTATCTAGGCCTCCAAACCCTTTACGACCGTTATTTCTTGCACATTGAAGACCATCGGATTGAAATGCCCCAGGCATTTTTCATGCGCGTGGCAATGGGCCTGGCTTTAAATGAGCCAGAGCGTGAGCGCCGTGCGATTGAGTTTTATGAGGTTCTCTCGACCTTCGATTTCATGTCGAGTACCCCAACATTATTTAACTCAGCGACCCTGCGCTCGCAGCTCTCGAGTTGCTACCTCACCACGGTGGATGATGATTTGGACGGTATTTACGAGGCCCTGAAAGAGAATGCCTTGTTATCCAAGTTTGCCGGTGGTTTGGGTAATGACTGGACGAATGTGCGGGCTTTGGGCAGTCACATTAAGGGTACCAATGGCAAGTCCCAGGGCGTTGTTCCCTTCTTAAAGGTTGTGAACGATACCGCTGTAGCCGTAAACCAAGGTGGTAAGCGCAAGGGTGCTGTTTGCGCCTATCTGGAGACCTGGCACTTAGATATCGAGGAGTTTTTAGAGCTTCGCAAGAATACGGGCGACGATCGCCGCCGTACCCACGATATGAACACCTCCAATTGGATCCCCGATTTATTTATGAAGCGGGTGATGGAAAACGGAGAGTGGACTTTGTTTTCCCCATCCAGCACCCCAGATTTACATGACAAATACGGCAAGGCCTTCGAGCAAGCCTATATTGCCTATGAAAAACGTGCTGAGGCTGGCGAAATTAAGCCATCGAAGAAGATCCCTGCGGTTCAGTTGTGGCGCAAGATGTTGGCCATGCTATTCGAGACCGGCCATCCTTGGATTACCTACAAAGATCCTTGCAATATTCGTAGTCCTCAACAGCATGTAGGCGTGGTGCATTCATCCAATTTGTGTACTGAGATTACCCTCAACACCAATGAGAGCGAAATCGCCGTTTGCAATTTAGGTTCAGTCAACCTTACCGCCCACATGACCACCGATGCTAACGGTCAGATGGTGCTCGATCACGCTAAGCTCAAGAAGACCATCCAGACTGCAATGCGCATGCTCGATAACGTGATTGATATCAATTACTATGCGGTTGCGAAGGCTCGTAACTCCAATATGAAGCACCGCCCAGTCGGTCTTGGGATTATGGGCTTCCAAGATTGCTTGCACATGCAGCGGATTCCGTATGCGAGTGAAGCGGCGGTCAAGTTTGCTGATACCTCGATGGAAGCGGTTTGCTACTACGCCTATCAGGCATCGAGTGAGCTCGCCAAAGAGCGTGGTACCTATAGCAGTTATCAAGGATCGCTGTGGGATCGCGGCATTTTGCCCCAAGATACCCTTAAGATGCTGCAAGAGGAGCGCGGCGGCTATGTTGAAGTAGATCAGTCAAGCACCATGGATTGGAATGCCTTACGCACCCAGATTAAGCAATACGGCATGCGTAACTCCAATTGCGTCGCAATTGCCCCAACCGCAACGATCTCGAACATTATTGGTGTCTCGGCCTGTATTGAGCCCACCTTCCAGAATTTGTTCGTGAAATCCAATCTTTCTGGCGAGTTCACCGTAGTCAATGACTACTTAGTCCGGGATTTGAAGGATCGCGGACTCTGGGATGAGGTCATGATTGCGGATTTGAAGTATTTTGATGGCACCTTGTCCAAAATTGATCGCGTTCCCCAAGATCTACGC
The DNA here is from genome assembly GCF_030297555.1 of Polynucleobacter sp. HIN5. Classification (NCBI taxonomy): domain Bacteria; kingdom Pseudomonadati; phylum Pseudomonadota; class Betaproteobacteria; order Burkholderiales; family Burkholderiaceae; genus Polynucleobacter; species Polynucleobacter sp. HIN5. The sequence goes on from NZ_AP028136.1 coordinate 192,736, forward strand.
GATTTGTATGCGACTGCCTTTGAGGTTGAGCCAAGCTGGTTGGTTGAGGCTGCTTCACGTCGTCAAAAGTGGATCGATCAAGCGCAATCGCTCAATATCTATATGGCCGGCGCTTCCGGTAAGAAATTGGATGACACCTATAAGTTGGCCTGGATTCGGGGTTTGAAAACCACCTATTACTTGCGGACCATGGCAGCGACCCATGTTGAGAAATCGACCGTCGCTACTGGCCAGCTCAATGCGGTTTCCAGTGGGGCTGTTGCCAGTACCGCAGGAGCAGTTGCCGCAGATGGCCCGGTTTGCACCATGCGTCCTGGCGATCCAGGGTTTGAGGAATGCGAAGCTTGTCAATAAGCTCGATGAGAACACTAGAACAAATAGGAATTAGGAGAAAAGTATGTTGAACTGGGATGAAGAAGTCGCTCCAGCCCTTGCGAAGGCAGGGTTTGTGCCGCCACCCTCGCCAATGGCCGTTCCGCCAGTGCAAGTTGCCCCTGTGGCTGATCAGGTGGCTGTTGCTCCTCCAGTCCAAGCGGCAGCAAAACCAGTAGCCGATGCCACTGAGCGTCGTGTAAACGTCGCCGATAAGCGGGTGATTAATGGCACAACCGATGTTAATCAGCTGGTTCCATTTAAGTACAAGTGGGCTTGGGAGAAGTACCTAGCTGGCTGTGCTAACCATTGGATGCCCCAAGAAATCAATATGAACCGCGATATTGCGCTCTGGAAAGACCCCAATGGTCTGACCGAAGATGAGCGGCGCATTATTAAGCGTAATTTAGGTTTCTTTGTAACCGCGGATTCCTTGGCAGCGAATAACATCGTATTGGGAACCTATCGCCAGATTACGGCTCCAGAGTGCCGTCAGTATTTATTGCGCCAGGCTTTTGAAGAGGCCATCCACACCCATGCCTACCAGTACATTGTTGAGTCCTTGGGTCTGGATCAAGCCGAAATCTTCAATGCTTACCATGAGGTTCCTTCGATTCGGGACAAAGATGAGTTCCTAATTCCGTTTATTGATGTGCTCACCGATCCCGCTTTTAAGACCGGTACTCTTGAAAACGATCAAAAGCTATTGCGCTCCCTGATTGTTTTTGCCTGCGTGATGGAAGGTTTGTTCTTTTATGTTGGTTTTACGCAAATCCTCGCGATGGGCCGTCAAAACAAAATGATGGGGGCGGCGGAGCAGTATCAATACATCTTGCGTGATGAGTCGATGCATTGCAATTTTGGCATTGATTTAATCAACCAAATCAAGCTGGAGAACCCGCAGTTATGGACTTCTGCGTTCAAAGAAGAGATTCGGAGCATCTTTGAAAAAGCAGTGGAGTTAGAGTATCGCTATGCCGAGGATACGATGCCAAGAGGGGTGCTTGGACTCAATGCGCCGATGTTCAAAAGTTACCTTCGCTTTATCTGTAATCGTCGGTGTATGCAAATAGGACTTGACGCAATGTATCCAAATGAAGAGAATCCATTTCCATGGATGTCAGAAATGATAGATCTGAAAAAAGAGAGAAACTTTTTTGAGACTAGAGTGATTGAGTATCAAACCGGTGGTGCGCTGAATTGGGAGTAACAAAAAGCTAGACCAGCGCTTCCTCCGGCAATATAGGAGATAGTTCGGTTGATTAGTATTAGTAGTCGCTTGAAACTGGCAAAAATGCGAAAACCCTTTAAACAGGGTGACTGGATTTTCTTCCCAATTTTTTCCACCCTCTTTGAAAAGCTGCTTCCCGCAAGGGCCGCAGCTTTTTTTCCAGGATTCATTAGCGTGCAGCACCATGTAGTAAGCCGCGCGCCGATGAATAGCTCGCTCGTTTCCCATGGTGCACCGCAAGGCGTAACGTGGAGTCATGGTCGGGTTTTCTTAATCAGTAGTTTGTTCTAATCCTCACACGTGAAGGAGAATCACTATGGCAATCGCCAAAAAGAAGTCTGCTGCAAAGAAACCAGCTGCTAAGAAAAAAGTAGCTGCTAAGAAACCAGCTGCTAAAAAAGCAGCAAAGAAGCGCCCAGCTGCTAAAAAAGCTGCCGCTAAGAAACCAGCTGCTAAAAAAGCAGCAAAGAAGCCTGCCGCTAAAAAAGCTGCTAAGAAAAAAGTAGCCAAAAAGCGTCCTGCTGCTAAAAAGAAAAAAGCTGCCAAGAAAAAGCCTGCTAAAAAAGCAGCCAAGAAAAGGCCTGCTGCCAAGAAAGGTGCTTCTGTAAAAAAGCCCGCGGCTAAGCCCGCCGTTGCTGCTCCAGCGCAAACTGCGCTGAATCCGGCTGCGGCTTGGCCATTTCCTACAGGCAGCCGTCCCTAAGCCTAGGCTTAGTGGATAGTTGAAGTAGTCTGGATGGGGTCCTTCGGGACCCCATTTTTATTTAAAGAGTAATCGCAGTACCAAAAGCAGCTTTGAAGCGATCACTGATTTCACTGCGAGTGGGTTGATGGTTTTGAGGACCTTGGTGAGCAATTTTGATCGATCCCATGAGGCTTGCTAAGCGCCCAGTGGTCTCCCAATCTAAACTTTTTTCAAGGCCATATAGCAGGCCTCCCCGGAATGCATCGCCGCAACCGGTTGGATCAGAAATCTTCTCAGCCGGAACCGCGGGGATATCAATGACTTTGCCTTGTGCATGAATCTGCGCTCCTTGAGCCCCCTTCGTCACGATTAAGGCTTCTAGGCGACTTGCCAGTTCGTTTAGCGATAAGCCGGTACGCTGGCAAAGCATTTCACCCTCATAGTCGTTTACAGCGACATAGTTGGCTAAATCCACAAGCTCCAGTAGCTCCTGACCATTAAACATTGGCAGCCCTTGGCCGGGATCGAAGATAAATGGGATCTTTGCCTGCGCAAATTGATGGCAATGTTCCCACATGCCAATTCGGCCATCGGGTGCGACGATACCAATGTGCCGATCCTTTTGACCCAGAGTGGCTATGCAGTCATCCACACGGTTTAAATGGGAATCGTTCATGGCTCCAGGGTGAAAGGCGGTGATCTGATTATTGGCAAGATCAGTCGTAATCATCGCTTGGGCCGTAAAGGCTTGATCGAGTTTTTTAATGAACTCTCGACTCATCCCGACTCTCTCGAGGTGGGAGAGGTAGGGATCTGCGTCCGCTCCCACGGTCGCCATGATCATTGGTTTGCCGCCAAGCAGCTGGAGGTTGTAGCCGATATTGCCAGCGCATCCGCCAAATTCCCGGCGCATGCTGGGGACCAAGAAGGCGACGTTCAGGATATGGATTTGTTCTGGAAGAATTTGATCCTGGAAGCGACCCTCAAAGGTCATGATGGTGTCATACGCAATGGAGCCACAAATAATGCTTGCCATAAAGTTCTCTATAGGGATGAAGGTTGAGTGGAGGAGGGATATGCTACACGCATGCGATAGCCCGCGGCATTCGCAGGAAGCTGCAGGGGTATCGAAAGGTTAAACAGTTCTTTGGGTGGCGCTCCGGTCAGCAAAAAGCTGGGATGGGCGCTTTGCCAGGTCTTGGGAAGCCACTCTTCAGGACTCATCAGAATACGAGCAATGGTTTTTTCATCGGCATCGCTAAGTGTTAGCTCCAAATGGGGGATTGCAACTGGGACCAATAAGCGATTTTGTAGTTCGATTTGCAAGATGGATTGAACCTCAATACCGCGCTTGCTGTCATCCATTCCAAGATTGGCGAGCAGAAAGCGCCATGCCGTGAAATCAATCACAGCTTTCTGATCACACGGCAAGACTTCGCATATTCCCCGATCAACTGTTTGTAACAACTCGAAGCTACGCAAGGCAATTGGGTTGGGGTTTTTATCTAGGCTGGGTGCAAAAAAATGCAAGATTGAGACACGCCAAAGGCTCATTGCGACGATGAAGCCGATCATCATTAATAAGCCAACGGTGATCAAAGGTTTACGTAGATGAAATCCTGTACTTTTTGTGATGGGAGCGCTGACAATTGAGCGATTGGGCTTTGAGACATCCTCAATCGAACGAACGCTCGAGGTCCGGTTTTGCTTAGAGACAGGCTTTTGACCATGTAGGCATACCCAGCCCTCCGAGGCTCTCCAGATCGACAGCGGAATATGGGGCTGATAACAATCGATGACCTCTTGCGCTTGGCGCTCTAAGATGCCCGATAGGATTAATTGCCCACCATCCTTTACGCGTGCGATGAGAGCGGGCGCTAGAACTTGTAAGGGGTTGGCCAAAATATTGGCAATCACTACATCAAACTGTGTAGACCCAATCGCCGCATCGATATCGTCAGGTAATTGGCACTCAATCTTCGTTTGATTTTGATTGGCATTTGCACGCGCCGACTCAATAGCCTGCAGGTCAATATCGGTTCCAAACACGGTTTGAAAGCCTAGTTTTTTAGCGGCAATTGCCAAGATGCCAGAGCCGCAGCCATAATCCAACGCGCTTTGACTTTTACAAACAGGGTTCTTACTGTATTGCTCAAGCCACTCAAGGCATAGTCGGGTTGTTGGGTGGCTGCCAGTACCAAATGCAAGGCCGGGATCGACTGCCAGACAAATTGCTTCTGGTGCAGACGGTTTTTGGTGCCACGAAGGGACAATCCAAATACGCTCACCAATCGCAATCGGGTCGAATTGATTTTGTGTCATTGACACCCAATCTTGGTCAGCCACAATTGATTCGGTGGGTGTCTGAACGGCAAATCCTGCCTCTAGAAGAATGTTGGCTAATTCTTCCTTGCTGGTTTCGAAGCTTTGATCAAAGAGTGCCTTAACAACGGATAAATCCCATGCCTGCACTTCGGGTGATAGTCCCGGTTCACCATAGAGGGGATTTTCATCATAGCCGCCCGCTGTAGCATCCTCGACCGAAACTGAGAGCGCCCCAAGTTCCATGAGCGCATCGCCCAAGGGCTCAGCAATTTCAGCAACGACCGTAAATTGGAACTCGCGATACGACATTGGCTTAGGAGGGCCTACTTTTCGCCACGAGTCGCGGATTGCTCCTCAAGGCGTTGTTCGAGGTAATGAATGCTCGTGCCACCCTCCACAAATTTTGAGTCGAGCATCAGCTCGCGATGCAGGGGCACATTGGTCAGAATGCCATCAATCACCATTTCGGAGAGGGCAATCCGCATGCGACGAATTGCTTGCTCACGTGTAGCTCCATAGGCAATTAACTTACCGATCATCGAATCATAGTTCGGGGGCACCAGATACCCGCTATAGGCATGCGAGTCGACGCGAATACCCGGGCCACCAGGCATATGCCATGACTGAATTCGACCAGGGCTGGGAGTGAACTTAAAGGGATCTTCAGCATTTAGGCGACATTCAATCGCATGACCCTTAAAGACGATATCGCGTTGCCGAAAGCCCAGTTTCTGACCAGCCGCAATCTTAATTTGCTCCTGAACAATATCAATCCCAGTAATCATCTCCGTGACGGGATGCTCGACTTGCACGCGGGTGTTCATCTCAATGAAAAAGAACTCACCCTTTTCATAGAGAAATTCAAAAGTACCAGCACCGCGGTAGGCAATTTTTTTACAAGCATCGGCACAGCGTTCCCCAATTTTTGCAATCAGTTTGCGATCGATTCCTGGAGCCGGTGCCTCTTCAATCACTTTTTGGTGGCGACGCTGCATCGAGCAGTCTCGCTCACCCAGCCAAACCGCATTCCCATGGGTATCGGCTAAGACTTGAATTTCCACGTGCCTTGGGCGCTCTAAGAATTTCTCCATATAGACTTCAGGGTTCCCAAAGGCGCGCCCCGCTTCTTCACGGGTCATATTGACAGCGCTAATCAGGGCTGCTTCGGTGTGAACAACGCGCATACCGCGCCCACCACCACCACCGGCCGCTTTAATGATGACGGGGTAGCCAACGCGCTTGGCGGTCGCCAAAATTTCTTTTGGGTTATCCGTAGGTAATGCACCGGCTGATCCGGGTACGCAGGGAACCCCTGCCTTAATCATCGCATTTTTTGCTGAAACCTTATCTCCCATTAAGCGGATCGACTCGGGTCTTGGGCCGATAAATGCAAATCCGGACTTTTCAACTCGTTCAGCAAAATCCGCATTCTCTGAGAGAAATCCATAGCCTGGATGAATAGCTTCGGCATCGGTGACTTCAGCCGCTGAAATAATCGCTGGCATATTGAGATAGCTTTGCGTCGAGGGTGCGGGCCCGATGCAAACCGCCTCATCAGCGAGTTTTACGTATTTAGCGTCTTTATCAGCGGTGGAGTACACCACTACGGTTTTAATCCCGAGTTCTCGGCAAGCTCGCTGAATTCGCAGAGCGATTTCGCCACGATTGGCGATCAGTATTTTGTCAAACATGGCGATTAGGCGATGACGAATAGCGGCTGGTCAAATTCAACGCCTTGACCGTTCTCGCACAGGATTTGTTTGATTACCCCTGCTTTCTCCGATTCAATTTCATTGAGAAGCTTCATTGCCTCAATAATGCATAAGGTTTGACCAACAGTTACGGTATCGCCCACATTCACGAAAGCAGGTGCCTCAGGATTGGGTGAGCGATAAAAGGTTCCCACCATCGGCGACTTCTGTACGAACCCCTCTGGCGCTGCACTTGCTTGTGGGGTAGCAACAACCGATGCAGTTGGAGCTTCGGGTTGGATCGGCGCTGGTATGACCATGGTATTCATGGGCATCGCTGCAGGAGCGTTTGCAACGGAACCGGAATGTCGCGCATTCACAATCTTGACTTTATCTTCTCCTTCGCTCACTTCGAGTTCGGAGATTCCAGATTCAGAGACTAAGTCAATCAGGGTTTTGAGTTTTCGTAAGTCCATGCCAAACCTCGTTGTAATGATTTTTAATGAGAAGCCAGTTTGTTCTGAATTGCTGTGAATGCCAGTTCATAACCTTGTGCACCTAGACCGCAAATCACGCCCATGGCTAGGTCTGAGAAATAAGAATGTTTGCGAAATTCTTCACGCTGGTGAATATTCGAGAGGTGCACTTCAATAAAAGGGATCGCTACACCAGCTAAAGCATCGCGCAGGGCAACGCTGGTGTGCGTAAATCCACCTGGATTAATGATGATGAAACCAATACCATCCTTTTTTGCCTTCTGAACTCGATCAATTAGTTCGCCCTCATGATTGCTTTGAAAGCTTTCCAGCGAAATTCCGGCATTTTTAGCAAGCTCACCCATGCGTTTTGTAATGTCTTCAAGGGTTGTTTTACCGTAAACCTCAGGCTCTCTAGTGCCGAGAAGGTTTAAATTGGGACCATTTAGAAGCAAAACAGAGAAATTTGAATGGTTAGTAGGCATAGATCGCTACAGTTATTGAAAAATATCGATTAATTTGGTGATAAATCCAGAAAATTAACGTAAGAAGCAGTATACCCCCAAGAGCTTGGAATACCTAGAAATTGACCGTTTTTTTAAGAATTGAACGAAAAATGGCCGTCTAAGCCATTTTCAATATTGGTCTAAAAGTAGCTAATTTTAATTAAATTGCGTCTTTAATGATCTTTCTAAGCTCATCTTCGCTGATCTTGCCTAATTTTCTACCTGTGATATCCCCTTTGGCATTGATCACTACCGTGAAGGGTAGGGCTCCCGATGGGTTTCCTAGCATTTTGTTGATGTCGTTGCCACCAAGTCCACCTAAAACAATGGGATAAGAAATAATGGTAGTTTCAATAAATTGACGAATATTCGAGGGTGAATCGATACCGATACCGACAATTAGCATCTTTTTAGGGTCATATTCCCCCTGAACTTTGTCCAAAGCGGGCATTTCTTCAACACAGGGCGGGCACCAGGAGGCCCAAAAATTGACGACCAAAACCTTATTTTTCCAATCTTGGGTCGAAATGGGCTTTTGGTCTGGAGAAAACCACTCGCGGTCAAAAAGGGCTTTGACAGCATCTTGCGAGGCGGACTTGAGGGCAGTTCTGCGATTGGCCATAAAAGCACCTGCGACGGCAGCAACAATGGCGACCACACTTGCAATTAGAAAATGACGACGGTTCATGACTCTCCTTAGCTAAAATCCACGCATGCATATTCATATCTTAGGCATTTGTGGCACCTTCATGGGTGGGATCGCGGCAATTGCCAGACAAGCCGGTCATGAGGTAACCGGTTGTGATGCAAATGTTTACCCTCCAATGAGTACCCAGCTCGAAGCCCAAGGTATTCAATTAATCGAAGGATACTCCCCCGATCAACTTCGTGAATTTAAATCGAAACCTGATTTATTTCTGATTGGGAACGTGGTCTCCAGGGGAAACCCTTTGCTTGAAGAGATTCTGAATCAAGGTTTGCCGTACACCTCAGGCCCCCAATGGTTGGGCGAGCAGGTGTTGTCCGGTAGGCATGTGCTGGCAGTTGCTGGAACGCATGGCAAGACCACAACGACGGCCATGCTTACCTGGATTTTGGAGCGCAATCACCGCAAGCCCGGATATTTAATTGGCGGTGTGCCATTGAACTTTGCAGTATCGGCTCGCTTAGGTGATGGGAGCCATTTTGTGATCGAGGCTGACGAATATGACACCGCCTTCTTTGATAAGCGTAGTAAGTTCGTGCACTATCGGCCACGAACCGCGATTTTGAATAACCTCGAGTTTGATCACGCCGATATTTTTTCAGACTTAGCGGCGATCGAAACCCAATTTCATCATTTAGTCCGAACCATTCCACAAACAGGCCTGGTGCTTGCGAATGGTTCACAGCAGTCATTGGATCGCGTGATCGAGCGCGGATTGTGGTCACCTTTGGAGCGCTTTGGTTCCGGTAACAGCGAATGGTCATTTGAGGATATGCAAAATGCAGACGGCAAAGGTGGAGCTGATTTTGCAGTTATTTATCAGGGCAAGAAATGCGCGGAAGTTCATTGGGCAAGGCATTCGGGTGTGATGGGTGTTCATAATCAACTCAATGCACTAGCAGCGATTGCGGCTGCCCATCATATTGGCATCACCCCAGAAGAATCCGCCCTCGCTTTAGCGGAGTTCAAAAATGTGAAGCGACGCTTAGAGCTCATCGGTGAGAAGCATCGAGTCCATGTGTATGACGATTTTGCCCATCATCCAACGGCAATTGCCACCACCATTGATGGGTTGCGCAAACAAGTGGGTGAGGCACGAATTCTGGCGGTACTTGAGCCACGCTCCAACACCATGAAGCTTGGTGTTATGAAGTCACAGCTTCCGGATAGCTTGAAAGAAGCTGATTTGGTCTTTGCCTATGGAGCAATTAGTGGCAAAGATGCCTTAGGTTGGGATTTGCAAGAGTCGATTGCGCCATTGGGCTCTAAAGCGAAAAGCTTTCATGATCTTGGGCGCTTAGTTGAAGCGGTATGTAGCGAAGCCAAACCTGATGATCATATTTTGGTGATGAGCAATGGCGGCTTTGGTGGGGTTCATCAAAAAATTCTGGCTCGCTTAGAGCACCTTCATCCCTAATTAGAGGAATTGGTATGCGTTTACGAAACAAAGTGGCACTTATTACTGGAGCAGCTAAAGGAATTGGTTTTGCAACTGCCAAACGGTTTTCCGAGGAGGGTGCCAAGGTCATGTTGGCCGATCTAAATGAAGCTGCGGTGATGGAGGCCGTCGGCCAACTCAAGCATGCTGAACCCTATGTGTTGAATGTTACCGATCGAGCCAGTATTCAGCGTACGGTTGACGACATTATTTCTAAACATCAACGCATTGACATATTAATTAATAACGCTGGCATTACTCAAGATGCACGTTTAGTGAAAATGACCGAGGAACAATTTGATGCGGTGATTGATGTCAATCTCAAAGGCGTCTTTAATTGCACCCAATTGGTGGTTCCTCATATGCTAGAGGCTAAAAAAGGGGCTATCGTCAATGCTTCGAGTGTGGTTGGCATCTATGGTAATTTCGGGCAAACCAATTACTCTGCCACTAAATTTGGCGTAATTGGATTTACCAAAACCTGGGCCCGTGAGTTCGGTCAAAAAGGGATTCGGGTAAATGCCGTGTGTCCTGGATTCATTGCAACTGAGATGGTCAAGGCGATGCCCGAGAACATTTTGCAAAGTATTGAGCAGCGTTCGTGGATGGCACGCTTGGGCACTCCCGAGGAAATGGCGAATGTGTATCTGTTCTTAGCGAGCGATGAAGCCAGTTATGTCAATGGCGTAACCATTGAGGCAAGTGGCGGGATTTCGCTTTAATGCATTTACTGTACGAGGAAGGTGGTGAGTTACGTATTGCCACTATCTTGTCAACCTCTGGGACTGGAGACTCTCAGTCATGGCAGGCAAGCGCTTTATCAGGCAAGCATCTCAAGCTAAAGGCTAAAGAGGTATGGCTGCAACTTGATCAGGCGAATCCTCAAGACGCTCTTGAACAAGCGCATGATATTGCTACAACGATTGACTTACAACTTCTATGGGACTGCGCGCCCGATCAAGAATTCTCATTCCAGACAATTGCTAAAGAGTATTTTGGGGACACTGTTGGTACACCCCAATTAATCGGTTTGGCGATTGCATTACAAGGGGCACCTGTTTACTTTCGACGCAAGGGGCGCGGTGTCTTTATGCGGGCGCCACTCGAGCAGTTGCAAGCTGGATTAGCAGCAATCGAACGCAAGCAAAGAGAGCTTTTACAACAAGAGGCTTGGCAGGTGGAACTGATTGAAGGAAGGCTGCCAGAAGCCTTACATACGCAGGTGAATAGTTTACTGTTTCGTCCAGATAAAAATAGCTTGGCATACAAGGCTTTTCATGGGGCCTGTGAACAGACGGGCGAACATCCGGCGCGTTTGCTGATGCGCTGTGCTGCCTTGGATTCCCCGCAGTCTTACCATCATGGCCAATTTGTGCAGACCCATTTTCCGAAAGGCACGGGCTTTGCAAGTGATTTTCGATTTACTGACGCAGAGTTTGAAAAGGCCATTGCTGGCTTACCGATTGCGCAAGTGAAGGCCTTTTCAATTGATGACGCCGGTACCACTGAAATTGATGATGCCTTGTCATTAACGCCTATCGGTGATGGCCTTTATCGATTGGGTATTCATATTGCAGCACCGGGTTTACTGATTCAGAAGGGCGATCGTTTTGATCAAGTCGCACGCGAGCGGATGTCGACTGTTTATTTTCCCGGTGACAAAATTACCATGTTGCCAGAGCAGTTTGTTCAGCATTTCTCTTTGGATGCAGGCTCAGCTCGTCCTGCCATTTCTTTATATCTTGAGATAGATGCCTCTGGCCAACGAACCCAGACGCCTGTGCAAAGTGCTCTCGAGTTAGTGCCGATTGAAACTAATCTTCGCTTAGACGATTGGGAACCACTAGTTGACGAAGCCTTCTTGGTCCAAGAGAACTCATCATTACCGCATCACGAAGCACTGACTCGATTGTGGGCTTTGGCTCAAAATGAGCATCAAAAACGTCAAGAGCAGCGTGTCAAAGACGGCTTGCGAGCCGAGGTCTTGGGTCAAGCTGATCCAAATGCTTTAATCCGTGATTTCAATTTCAAGATCACTTCGTCAGGCAATGAAATTGTGATTGAGCCCCGTACTCGCGGTTCTATTTTGGATACCATCGTGGCCGAATGCATGATCTTATGTAATCGGGTTTGGGGACAAGCGCTGGCTGCGCATGGTTTACCAGCTTTATTTCGAACCCAAAAAGGCTGGGGAGCGATGCGCACGCGCATGCAAACCACCCCTGGCCCTCATGAGGGCTTGGGTGTTGATTGTTATGCGTGGTGTACCTCGCCATTACGTCGGTATGCAGATCTTGTAAATCAATGGCAATTGATTGCCATGATTCGAAATGGCGTAACAGCGAAGATGACAGCTCCCTTTCCGCCAAAAGATTCTGAGATCATGGGAATTGCCGCTGATTTCGATACGGTATATCTTCAGTACGGGGAATATCAGTCACGCATGGAGCGCTATTGGTGCTTGCGTTGGTTGGCTCAATCTGGATTGCCCCATTCAATTTACGCACGTCATTTGAAAGAGGGTATGGCGCGTATTGAGCCTATTCCACTGCATTTGCCCATCCCTGAATTGGCGAGTCATCCTCGTCTCACCCGCGCTAAGATCGAAGTTATGGATATAGATCTTTTAGACCTATCTGCTAAGGCCCGTGTGCTTGAGCTGGAAACCAGCCCGAGTGAAGTTAGTGCTGAGGTAGAAGGGGATTTACCAGAATGAGACTGGCTCTGCATTCATTTGAGGTGAGTCGGTCTATTAAGCCGCTATGGATCGCATTAGCCATATCTCTGCTGGTTCACCTTGCCCTATTGAGTCAGCGCTGGTTCAATCCGCCAGAAACCGAGAGGCGTTTCAATACACCATTGAGTATTGTGCTCGTGAATGCATCAAGCCCCGCGCCTCCTCAAAAAGCACAGAAATTAGCACAGGCTAATTTGGATGGTGGGGGCCTCACTATTCGGGAGGATGCGAGTGCATTGCACCGCGCCCACTTGGGTGCCGATGCTAAGTTAGAGGCACTTGAGAAGCGCCAAAAGCAATTGTTATCCAAATTAGATACCGATAAAAAACAGGCCAGTGGAATGCGATCGGGCGAAGAATCTAAACAGCTCTCTCAGACCAATGCGTTGGAAGCCGAGCTTGCTAGACGACTTAGCCCTGAGGGTCGTCTTCCACGTCGCGCGGTCCTTAGTGCAAGCAGTACCAAAACGGTTGCGTTTGCATATTACTATGATGGTATGCGTCAAAAGATTGAAGCCTATGGCAATACTTTTTTTCCTCGCGTCCAGGGTCGGCCGTTGTATGGTAGCTTGGTGTTAACTGTTAGTGTTGATGCAGAGGGTCGAATTACTAATAACGTCAAAGGGCGTGAGGGTATTGAAGTAAGTCGCTCATCCGGTATTCCAGAGCTTGATCGTCAAGCAGTGGCGATTGTGCGCGCCGCCGCTCCGTTCGGAGCGTTTCCAAGTGAGATGCGTCAGCAGATCGATGTTTTGGATTGGGTTTCAACGTTTGAGTTCACACGCGATTTGAAAGATCAATCTGGCAATCGACTGGAATTAAGGGGTGCCAAACCATGAGTCACTATCCCTTTTTGACTGAGCTGAAGCCAAATCGTTTTGTTGGTAAAAATATTTATGCGGTATTTGGCAATCCGATTGGGCATAGTAAGTCCCCGCTGATTCATGAGCAGTTTGCGATACAAACCCAGCAAGAAATCGATTATTTAAGGATTCAGCCACCACTGGATGGATTCGCAGCAATGCTCACCCAATTTTTTGCACTCGGTGGTCAAGGCGCAAGTATTACGATCCCATTCAAGTTAGATGCGTATCAGCTATGTCAGCAATTGAGCACCCGTGCGCGTTTAGCGGGTGCTGTGAATACCGTCTGGCAAAAGGACGGGATGCTCTGCGGTGATAACACCGACGGGGCTGGGTTGGTGGCTGATCTACTGTCTCAAGGAGTGGTCATTCATGAAGCAGATGTCCTGATCGTGGGGGCTGGTGGTGCAAGTCGCGGGATCCTTGAGCCACTGCTACATCAAAAGCCCAAACGGATTTGGATTGCTAATCGCACCGCTCAAAAAGCCCACGAGCTTGTGTCGATATTTCAGCCTCTGGCAACAGAGCTTGACGTGGAGTTAATGGCAAGTAGCACCGCTCAATTGGAGAATCATGCAACTCCTGCATTCTCACTCGTGATTAATTCGAGCTCAGCTGGTCTTGAGGACCAAAGTCCTTTAAGCACATTAGCGGCAGACCATGTCTTTTGCACCGGCGGCTTTGCATATGATTTGGTGTACGGTAAAACCACCGTATTTATGGAACAAGCCTTACAGCGCGGCTGTCGGATCAGTGACGGATTAGGAATGTTAGTCGAGCAAGCAGCTATTGCGTTTAGTCAGTGGCGTCAAGTGGACATCAAACGTTTAGATACTCGAGCTGTTGTTGCACAACTGCGCAACGCGTAATCATCATGCCATGGGTCATGTATCTCCTCAAATGTATGGCTTGGGGAGCAATTGGTTTGCAGCTTTACTTTGTGATTCAGATTGGATTATGGGCATTCATGAATCCAAGCAGTACGGCATTTCAGAGGGCTGAACGTTGGCGCCTTTGTCACTGGAGTTTGAGCTGTCCAATTCAGCATCGTTGGGTTTCTTACGAGCAGATCAGTAACGACTTAAAGCGGGCGATTTTGGTCAGTGAAGACGATATCTTTTTTAAGCACAACGGCGTTCGGATTGACGATATGCAAAAAGCGTGGGAGCGAAACCAAAAGGGCGGCAGTAAGGTGGTACGCGGTGGCTCCACAATCACCCAGCAATTGGCCAAGAATTTATTTCTTTCCTCTGAAAAAAACTACCTACGTAAAGCACAAGAGCTGGTGATTACGGGTCTTTTGGAGCTGATGCTTTCCAAACAACGCATTCTTGAGATTTATATGAACTCCGTCGAATGGGGCGAGGGGATTTTTGGGATTGGTGCAGCGACTTCTCACTACTACGTGGCTAATCCCAAAAATATTAGTCGCGAACAGGCAGCCGCATTAGCATCTGCCTTACCGGCACCCAAATGTTTTGATAAAAGTAAGTACTGCAAACGCGGCAGTATTGATTTTGGCCTGCGCCAACAATTTATCTTAGAGAATATGGATCGCGTAGTCTTACCTAAAAACCGTTAGCAACACAAACCATCTATCTTATTTGGCTTGTGCGGAGCGAATCGCATCACGGGTTGCTATTGCTACTTTTCTGGCAGCGTCTGCAAAGTCTTTTCCGTTGCTCGCATACAAAATGGCGCGCGATGAGTTAATCATCATTCCCGTTCCGGGTTTATTCGCTACTTGCCCCGCAGCAACCGTCGCTTCAATATCCCCGCCTTGCGCCCCGATTCCAGGGATGAGTAAGGGCATGGCGCCGACGATGGCTCGAACTCGGGCGATTTCTTGGGGAAAGGTAGCTCCCACCACAAGTGCAATTTGACCCACTTGATCCCACTCTTTGGCAAGGTGTGCAACGCGTTCAAACACTGCTTGGTTGCTGTTGATGGGAAGGTTTTGTATATCGGATCCACCCGGATTGGAGGTGCGGCACAGGATGATCACCCCTTTACCGGGGTGCTGAAGATAGGGTTCAATTGAGTCTTTACCCATGTATGGATTGACTGTGACGGCATCGGCCCCATAACGCTCAAACGCTTCTAGTGCGTAATGCTCGGCGGTGCTACCAATATCACCCCGTTTGGCATCCAAAATAATGGGGATCTGTGGGTAGGATCTTTTGAGGTGGGCAATTAGTTCTTCCAGTTGATCCTCTGCCCGTTGGGAGGCAAAGTGGGCAAACTGTGGTTTAAATGCACACACCAGGTCGGCGCATGAATCCGCAATTTCCTTACAAAAGCTGAGGATGGCTTTGGGGCCTTTACCCATGCTGGGCGGGAAGCGCTGGGGGTCGGGGTCTAGACCCAGGCAGAGCATGCTGCCCTGGGATGCCCAGGCAGCCTCGATCTGATCCCGAAAGGACCCCGGATTTTTTGCCAAATGTAATGAACGATTCATAGTGCATAGGATAAACTAGCGCATTCGTCGGGAGTTCACCATGATCAACTTGTTCGTCCTACAAAATGGCCGTCTATCGCAAGAGCAAGTCGAAGATCGCAATGAACTGCTCCAACACCACAATCCAATTTGGATTGATGTGATCGATCCTGAAGAGGAAGAGCTTCTCTGGATTAAAGAGGCTTTTGCAGTCCAACTGCCTGAGTTGGACGACCTTGGGGACTTGGAGGCGTCTGCACGCTATTTTGAGGCAGACGATGGGCATCTGCATATTCGCACCGACTTTTTGCTTGACGAAGAAGATACATCACGCAACGTGAGGGTGGCATTCGTTCTGACCAATCAGGTCTTGTTCTCCATCCACGATGAAGATTTACCAGTGTTCCGTCTAGTGCGCTTACGGGCGCGTTTACGTCCGGGCTCGGTCAGTAATGCGAAGGATGTGCTCCTTGACTTGTACTCAACCGATGCCGAGTACTCGGCCGATGCGCTTGAAGAGGTTTATGAAAATCTTGAGCGCGCGGGCAAACGTGTTTTATCAGAAACGATCACCGACGCCGACGCAGCAGAAGTTCTTGAGACGATTGCTACCGAAGAGGATACCAATGGCCGTATTCGACGCAATGTGATGGATACACGGCGCGCACTGTCATTTCTGATGCGAAGCAAATTATTGTCCGACGAGCAGCAAGAAGAGGCACGTCAGATTTTGCGTGACATTGATTCGCTAGAAAATCACACAGCATTCTTATTTGACAAGATTAACTTCTTAATGGACGCCACGGTGGGTTTTATTAGCTTGAACCAGAGCAAAATTATTAAGATCTTCTCTGTGGTCTCGGTCGCCTTAATGCCCCCAACCTTATTGGCAAGCGTTTGGGGTATGAACTTTGAATACATGCCCGAGCTCAAAGAGACCTGGGGCTATCCACTGGCAATCATCAGCATGATCATCTCGGCAATGATTCCCTTGGGCTACTTCCGCCACAAAGGCTGGTTGAAGTCAAATTAGTGGGACTCGCTTGCAGTGAGTTGCGCAAGGAGTGACTCGATCGCGTAAACGCAAGCCTGCTCCCGAATGCTCTGACGATCACCGCTAAAGTGTTTCGTTTGTGAGCGGGTTTGGATCTGATCAACCACTCGCATTCCCCAAGCAAAGCAAACCATCCCGACGGGTTTATTCGCAGTTCCTCCGCCAGGGCCTGCAATTCCAGTAATGGCTACGCTAACTTGGGCAAGACTGTTCTTAAGAATGCCTTCGGCCATCGCTCGAGCAACTTCTTCACTCACGGCCCCGTAGCACTCAATGAGCGAATGCGCTACGCCAATACTCTCTTCTTTCGCTTGATTACTATAGGTGACAAAGCCCCGCTCAAACCAGTCACTGGATCCGGCAAGGCTGGTGAGGTGCGCAGCCAATAAGCCCCCAGTACATGACTCGGCTAAGGCAATCTTGAAACCTTTAGACAACAAGGTTTGAGCTAATTGTTGAGTCAGTGAGGTGATCGATGAGTTCATGCGAGCCAGTGTATTCCAAGCATCATGATCAAAATAGTAAAGAGAGCGGCGATGAGATCATCAATCATGATCCCAAAGCCGTGTTTGATGATCTGCGATGAGTTGATATGTTCTTGATGGATCCAGTTTTTCTTAAAGTATTGATCGATGCGATTGATAGGCCAAGGTTTGGCGGCATCGAAAAACCGAAAGATCAAAAATGCAATTGCTTGCACCCAAAGATCATTGGATTCAAGCAGTTGTAGGATCCAAGCAAAGGCGATGATTTCATCCCAAACAATCGAGCCATCATCGGGGCGGCCTAGATCGTGACTACATTGCCCGCAAGCCCATAGTCCATAAAGCGTTCCAACGCTAAGTAGAACAAACATGACCGTTGTTGAAAGAATTGCGTTGAGGATCAAAAACAAAGCCCAGGCAAGCAGGGTGCCAGCCGTGCCTGGAGCAATTGGAGCAAGGCCGACCCCAAAGCCGATACCAAATACCCGATGCACGGATCCCAGCATCCAATTCAGAGACGGGCAGTGAGCTGACCTCATAAATGCCTAATCTCGAAAGTGATCAAAAGATCTCAGCAGCGCTTGGGACTTTTCGAGGCTTAGTGGTATGCCATCGCCATCCTCGAGTATCAATAAACTTTCATCCTGGGCTTCGATAATTTGACCGATGCAAGTCAGAGGAAGCCCGAGTTCTTTCGAGAGACTCGTAATGGTGTCATGTTGATCTGGGTTTGCAGTAAAGCAAAGCTCATAGTCATCGCCACCAGAGGCTACGCATTGATACTGAATTGCCTGATCTTGTCGCCGCAACACTGTTGAGCGGGGTAGGGCATCCAGGTTAATTTTGGCGCTCACATGGGAGGCCTCCAAAATGTGTCGCAAATCGCCTAATAATCCATCTGACACATCTAAGGCTGCCGTTGCGATTTCACGCAGAGCAATTCCGAGTGCCACTCGGGGCAGCGGCGAATGAAGGCGTTGATTGATCTGATTGAGTTCTTCGGCGCCTAGATCCAAAGACCATTCTTTACGAATGCATCCGAGTGCTAGACGAGCATCGCCCAGTGCACCAGAGACCCAAATGGAGTCGCCCACCTGAGCGCCCGATCGTTTAATCGCTTGTCCATTTGGAACCACACCAAAAGCCGTGATGCTAATCGTTAATGGCCCTTGACAGGTATCGCCGCCAATTAGGTGGCAATCAAATAGATCGGCTAAGTCAAAAAGACCATTCGCAAATCCATGTAACCATGCTTGCTTTTGTTTCGGTAAGGCGAGCGCCAGAGTAAATCCGGTCGGCTTAGCACCCATTGCGGCAAGATCCGATAAGTTAACCGCCAGGGATTTTTTCCCGACGAGGTAAGGGTCGGTATCCACAAAGAAGTGGCGATCGGCCACCAACATATCGGTTGTGATCACCAGTTCCTCGTTTGGATGACAAGCAACCACTGCCCCATCATCGCCAATGCTAAGAAGCGGAGCATGTTGCGGTTTAGCCCTCATCATTTGTTCGGCGCGCTTCATGAAAATATCGCGAATTAACTCAAATTCCCCTAGTTTCTGGGTATCAGATGGCGGGTTCTGAGGGAATTGCTTCGTCATCCTTGTATTGTAGGCGGGCTTTAAGGCCCATTCTTTCAGGACCTGCCGTTTAAGAGGGCATACAAAGAGAGGGCTTTAGAGGAATAGAATAGAGCTTTTGGCATTCTTGTTTAAGGCTTCAAGCCCCTTTATCCCATTATCCGCGAAACCCTATGAGTCAATCTAGCAACAAATCCAATCAAAACAAAGAAGAGCAAATTAAGGCTTTACGTGAAGCTGCCCTTCAGTACCATGAGTTTCCGGTCCCCGGCAAAATATCGATTGCTCCCACCAAGCAATTAACCAATCAGCGCGACCTTTCCTTGGCGTATACACCAGGAGTAGCAGCTGCTTGTGAAGAAATCAAGCGAGACCCCGCCACTGCATTTCGCTATACCGCACGAGGCAATTTGGTTGGGGTGGTCACCAACGGTACGGCTGTATTGGGTTTGGGTGATATTGGCGCACTCGCCAGTAAGCCGGTCATGGAGGGCAAGGCGGTACTCTTTAAAAAGTTTGCAGGGATTGATGTGTTTGATATTGAAGTCAACGAAAGCGATCCCGAGAAATTGGTTGAGGTGATTGCCGCCCTGGAACCAACCTTTGGCGGAATTAACCTCGAGGACATAAAGGCTCCTGATTGCTTCTTGGTCGAGCGCAAACTCCGTGAGCGTATGAAGATTCCCGTCTTTCATGATGATCAACATGGCACAGCCATTGTGGTGGCGGCGGCAATTCTTAATGGCCTAAAAGTCGTTGGTAAAGATATTACGAAGGTCAAGTT
This sequence comes from Polynucleobacter sp. HIN5, assembly GCF_030297555.1. Taxonomy (NCBI): domain Bacteria; kingdom Pseudomonadati; phylum Pseudomonadota; class Betaproteobacteria; order Burkholderiales; family Burkholderiaceae; genus Polynucleobacter; species Polynucleobacter sp. HIN5. Next base: position 212,106 of record NZ_AP028136.1, read on the forward strand.
GGTGACATCTGGTGCCGGCGCGGCTGCACTGGCGTGTTTGGAGTTACTAGTTCATCTTGGATTGCCTAAGAGCAATATTTGGGTAACTGATATTGTTGGTGTGGTTTATGAGGGCCGCACTGAACTCATGGATCCGCAAAAATCTCCGTTTGCGCAAAAGACCGACAAGCGTACCTTGGGTGATGTGATTGAGGGGGCTGATGTATTTTTGGGCTTATCGGCTGGCGGCGTCTTGAAGTCGGAGATGGTTGCCAAAATGGCAGATAAGCCGCTAGTGTTTGCCTTAGCAAATCCAACCCCTGAGATCTTGCCTGAGGAGGTCAAACTGGTTCGTCCTGATGCCGTCATGGCTACCGGACGCACGGATTACCCCAATCAAGTCAACAACGTCCTGTGCTTCCCATTCATCTTTCGCGGGGCCTTAGACGTGGGAGCAACCACCATCACCACCGAGATGGAAATCGCGGCAGTGAAGGCAATTGCTGAATTAGCTCAAGCAGAACAAAGTGATGTGGTGGCGGCCGTTTACAGTTCTGAGAACCTGGCTTTTGGTCCAGATTATTTAATCCCGAAACCGTTTGATCCGCGCCTAATTACGGTCATTGCGCCAGCCGTTGCGAAGGCCGCGATGGACGGTGGGGTTGCAAGCCGCCCAATTAAAGATTTTGCTGTCTACAAGGATCAATTGCAGCAGTTTGTCTATCACTCGGGAACGGTCATGAAGCCCTTGTTTGGGATCGCAAAGAAGATCCCAATGGAGCAAAAGCGCATCGTCTTTTGTGAGGGCGAAGATGAGCGTGTGATGCGTGCCGTGCAAATCATGCTCGATGAAAGTTTGGTCAACCCCATTCTGATTGGTCGCCCATCGGTGATTGAGCATCGCATTGAGAAGTTCGGGTTGCGCATGAAATCAGGAGTCGATATTGAGATCGTTAATCCAGAAAGTGACTCACGCTTTAAGGATTTTTGGCAAACCTATTTGCAGCTCACAGAGCGCAAGGGGGTAACCGAGTCCTTCGCAAAGCTCGAGATGCGCCGCCGTAATACCTTAATTGGCTCCATCCTTCTTAAAAAGGGACAGGCAGATGGCATGATCTGCGGCACAATCAGTAACACCGGCATTCATTTGAAATACATTGATGAGGTGATTGGTCATGAACCGGGTGCGACAGTGTATGGAGCAATGTCGGGGCTGATACTGCCGAATCGCCAAGTCTTCTTGGTGGACACCCATGTCAATATTGATCCAAGCGCTGCCGAGTTAGCTGAAATCACACTCTTAGCTGCGAGCGAGATGCGCAAGTTGGGTATGACCCCGAAAGTTGCTTTGCTTTCGCATTCGAACTTTGGTTCCAGCGACGCTCCATCGGCTGCAAAAATGCGTGAGGTACTGGCAATTTTGCAAAAAGCCGCTCCAGAACTTGAGGTTGATGGCGAAATGCACGGCGATTGCGCCTTAGATCCTGAAATCCGCGCAGGCGCCATTACGAACTCAAGCTTGCGTGGCGAAGCTAATTTATTGGTTTTGCCTAATATTGATGCTGCCAATATTTCTTATAACTTATTGAAAACGGCTGCTGGTAATGGCGTAGCTATCGGACCCCTTTTGCTCGGGGTTGCAAAACCCATCCATATTTTGACTCCGGCGGCCACGGTGCGCCGGATTGTCAATGTGAGCACGCTTGCGGTCGTAGAGGCCGCCAGCCAATCCAGGGGCTTATTTTAAAAGGGAAATATACTTAGTAAGTAGTTGCTCACTTTTAAATTATTGATAAAAATCAATAACTTATCAAATTAGTTCTTGGATTGGGCTTGATTTGGGGGCGGGATAAGGGTAACCTATTACCCATCATGAATATTCTGCCTGAAAACATTACTTCAGCAAGCGTCGAAGATCACAGCCGCGCAGAAAATTGGGACAGAAATGATCAAGCCGATCGCGAGATCTCGGCGGCGAGCATTTATGCCCAAGGCGGACTGTCGCGTCTTCAGACCTATGCTGCTAATCAAGACCTAGGAAAAAAAGTGACAGCTTCTTGGCGTGCCGCTTTGGCGATGAGAGATGCTGGTCCCCCAGCAATGTTGCGCAGTGTGCGCCCCAATATCGTGCAATCGATTCGTGCATTCAGAACCAGTGATTTGGCCGAGGCTGCAACAGAGTTAGGCCAGCACTTTGTGTATGCGAGTTGCACCAATGCCAATACCAAGGGTGAGGTGCTCGAAGCAATCGCGAACGCCTATATGTTTACCAAGCAGCAGGCTAAAAACTTTGATCCCCTGTTGGATGCTCTGACAACCTTGGTTGACAAAGCTGGTCCTCAGCCAGGTTTTGTGGTGGTCCTCGAAGGTTTGCCTTGCACTCAAAAGTTTGACAAAGAAGCCAGGGAGACCCTCCTGGATGTGTTCCGCGATGCCGTTGAGTTTTGGTCAGAGCGCCGCGTCCCATATCGAGTCTTTTACTCGTTCGCTTAACTCGTCTTTAAGCTCCAAATACTCTCTACGGCTGAGATCGTAACGATCCCAGCCGTTTCTGTTCGTAGAATGCGTGGACCAAGTGATAAGGCGGTAAAACCAGCCTGTTTGGCATATTCCTCTTCCTCAGGGCAAAACCCTCCCTCTGGACCAATCGCAAGTGCAATGCTTTGGGGTGGATGCCGATTTAGAAATTGATGCAGCGAATCGGTGGTCGTTGTGCTCAAAAGGATTTTTAACCCAGCCACACTTTGTTTGAATGCATCCCGAGGATGTTGGATTGCGTTAACTTCTGGAATGACGCTGCGATCGCATTGCTCACACGCCGCTTGCGCGATTGCCTGCCAATGAAGCAGACGTTTTTCTAGTCGCTTTGAGTCATGTTTGAGTTTGACCACCGAGCGTTCACACTCAATGGGGGTGATGCTTGTCGCCCCCGTTTCAACAGCTTTCTCGATGACCCAATCCATTTTGTCACCGCTGGCAAGTCCCTGAATTAGGTCTATGCGATAAGGGAGCTCGCGCTGGCGATCTTCTTGGATTTGTTCAATTTCAATCTGGGAATAGGTTTCGTTCGTTCTGGAGACTCTTCCTACCGCGGTATGGCCTTTACCATCAAACACAGTGAATACATCATCTGCTCCGATACGACGAACGCGCAAGTGATGGGCTAAATCATTATCAACTGGTAGAAGTTGTTTTGGTAGATTAGATTGGGCCCAATCACCCGCTAGGTAGAACTGTGGCATACAAGCTCAGTGAGTAATTGGATCAATTACTTTTTCTTATTGCGACAGTTCTTTTTCTGGCAATGACCGTACATCGCCAGAGAATGCTCTTGGAGCTTAAACCCGAGGGATTTGGCAATTTCGTTTTGGCGTTTTTCAATCGCCGAATCCACAAATTCCTCCACATGGCCGCAGTCTAGGCATACAAGGTGATCATGATGATTACCCTCATTGAGCTCATAAATGGCACGGCTGTCACCCTTGCTCGACTCAAAATGGCTGCGGAGTAGGATCCCAGCCTGCTCGAACTGGGTTAAAACTCGATAGACCGTGGCTAAACCGATATCGGAATTGTCCTTGACCAAGGCCATGTAGACCTCCTCGGCACTAAAGTGTGAATTCGCATTTTCCTGAAAAAACTCAAGGACTTTCATGCGCGGCGCCGTGACTTTTAGACCGATTTCACGGAGATCGGTAGGGGAGGCGTTTTGGCTCATACGGTTTGGCTCGATTGGCAGATTTGGGCGCTAAAATCAGATACTTAATGATACGTTGAACTGTTGACCCATGCAGATTAGCATTTTTACTTGCCGTAAGCCAAATCGAGCTTTTGCATCACGGATGTTGATCGTGTTGTGTGCTTGTGTTGGTTTGGGTGCGTGCACTTCAGCGGTTGACAATACTCAGCGAGCTTGGATGAATAGTATTTTCCAGCCGTATGTCCCCGATGTGGTTCAAGGTAACTTTATATCCAGCGAGCAATACTCTCAACTGAAAGTGGGCATGAGCCGCGAGCAGGTGCGCCAAATAATGGGCACACCATTGCTGGCAAGTTATTTTCATGCAAACCGCTGGGATTATGTATTTGAGTTCAAACGTGAGGGCCAGACGATTGGTAAGGAGCGACGTGTCACATTAATTTTTGATGGCGACAAACTCGTGAAGTTTGATGGCGATGCCTTGCCCACTGAAGTAGAGCTTGTGGCTGAGATTGATAACTATGCGCGTGAAAAGCGCAGTTTTTGGGAAGTGCTAACGGGTAAAAATAAGCCACCCAAGCCAGTAAAGAGACCGCCCCCTGAGGTGATGGTGATTAGTCAGCCCAATAATTTACCGGCCCCAACACCGCAGCCTGATGTGGTGGTTACCCCTGTTAAAAATTAATTAGAGAGCTAGTAATGCCAATGAAATTTGCAGTTGCGGGAGCGACCGGAAAAATGGGCAAAATGCTCATCGACACGATTTTGAGATCATCCAATGCGCAATTAACCGGTGCTCTTGAGCACCCTAGTTGCCCCTTATTAGGAACGGATGCGGGAGCATTTTTAGGTCAACAAACCAATGTCTTGATTACGTCTGATTTAGCCAAAGGATTGGCGGGTGCTGAGTATTTAATTGATTTCACAAGACCTGAAGGAACTCTGTTGCATGTTGAGGCTGCGAAGCAGGTAGGCGTCAAAATGATTATTGGCACGACCGGTTTTACTGCTGAGCAACTGCAACAGCTTCGCAGTGCTGCCGATACCATTGCCATCGTGTTTGCACCTAATATGAGCGTGGGAGTGAATGCTACTCTCAAAATTTTGCAAGTCGCTGCGCAATTACTCAAGCAGGGGTATGACATCGAGATTGTGGAGGCGCATCATCGGCATAAAGTGGATGCACCTTCAGGAACGGCCATCAAAATGGGTGAGGTGATTGCCAAGGCCCAAGGGCATTCTCTGGCTGATCTGGCGGTGTATGCCCGTGAGGGGCACACTGGTGAGCGTAAGCCAGGCACCATTGGTTTTGCAACCATACGGGGTGGTGATATTGTGGGTGATCACACCGTGATCTTTGCCGGTGAGGGTGAGCGCATCGAAATTAGCCATCGTTCAACGAGCCGTCAATCCTACGCCGAAGGTGCTTTACGCGCAGCCACTTTTTTACAAAATCAGCCCAAAGGCTGGTTTGATATGGAAGACGTCTTAGGCCTCAAATAATTTAATCCCTAACAACAAAAACAATTAATGGATAAACATTTAGCCAAAGATTACGATTTTCGGAGTATTGAAGCGCGTGCACATCATGAGTGGCAAGCTGAGAACGTTTATCGTGTCAGTGAAGATGCAAAGACAGCTACTGGTCAATTAAAGCCCAAGTTCTATGCCTGTTCAATGCTGCCTTACCCCTCCGGTAAGTTGCATATGGGGCATGTACGCAACTACACTATCAATGATGTGATGGCGCGCCAGCTGCGGATGCAGGGCTACAACGTCTTAATGCCGATGGGTTGGGACGCATTTGGCATGCCTGCTGAGAATGCCGCACTTCAGAATAATGTGCCACCCGCACAATGGACCTATCAAAATATTGATTACATGCGCGGCCAGATGGCCTCGATGGGTCTCGCAATTGATTGGTCTCGAGAAATCGCAACGTGCAAGCCTGATTATTACCGTTGGAACCAGTGGCTATTTTTGAAGATGCTTGAAAAAGGCATTGCCTATCGCAAAACCCAAACCGTCAACTGGGATCCAGTAGATCAAACCGTTTTAGCGAATGAGCAAGTGATCGACGGGCGTGGTTGGCGCTCGGGTGCCTTGGTTGAAAAGCGTGAGATCCCTGGGTACTACCTCAATATTACTGCGTATGCTGAAGAATTATTAACGGGACTCGATGATCTAGCATGGCCTGAGCGCGTCAAGATCATGCAACAAAACTGGATTGGTAAAAGCCATGGAGTACGCTTTGCATTTACCCATCAAATTCAGGATGATGCCGGCCGTTTCATTAACGATGGCAAGATGTATGTGTTCACCACACGCGCTGATACCATCATGGGCGTTACATTTTGCGCGGTTGCTGCCGAGCATCCCTTGGCTGCCAAGGCGGCACAAACCAATCCAGCATTAGCGCAATTTATTGAACGCTGCAAAACCGGGAGTGTGATTGAAGCCGATCTGGCGACCCAAGAAAAAGAGGGTATGCCAACCGGTTTGTATGTGACCCATCCCTTAACCAATGAGCCCATTCCGCTGTGGGTTGGTAATTACGTACTGATGTCGTATGGCGATGGTGCCGTGATGGGAGTTCCCGCCCATGATGAGCGTGACTTTGCCTTTGCTAATAAATACCATTTGCCTATTAAGCAGGTGATTGCTGTTAAAGGGGTAACCGATCTTTTTAATACCTCGCACTGGCAAGAGTGGTATGCACAAAAAGAGAACACTGAGTGCATTTACAGCGGGCCCTATGACGGCTTATCGCACCCAGACGCAGTCCAGGCCGTTGCTAAAGATCTGAAAGAACGAGGTCTTGGTGAGCTAAAAACCACCTATCGTTTACGTGATTGGGGAATTTCTCGACAGCGCTATTGGGGGACTCCAATCCCCATGATCCACTGCACTGATTGTGGCGAAGTGCCAGTTCCTGAGTCGGATTTACCTGTGGTCTTGCCCGAAGACTGCGTGCCAGATGGTTCTGGTAATCCTCTCAATAAACGCGAAGATTTTTTAAAAGTCGATTGTCCGAAGTGCGGTAAGCCTGCACGGCGTGAGACCGACACCATGGATACCTTTGTGGATTCCTCATGGTATTTCATGCGTTACACCGGTCCCGATGCAGAAAGCATGGTGGACGCTCGTAATGATTATTGGATGCCAATGGATCAATACATTGGCGGAATTGAGCATGCGATCTTGCATCTGCTGTACGCTCGGTTTTGGACCAAGGTGATGCGCGATTTAGGTTTGGTGCGGTTTGATGAGCCATTTCTAAATCTCCTCACGCAGGGGATGGTTCTTAACGAAACCTTCTATAAAGAAGATTCGAGTGGCAAAAAGCAGTGGGTTAATCCTGCGGACGTCGAATTGGATCTCGATGAGAAGGGACGTCCTATTGCTGCTAAATTGATTAAGGATGGTTCAGCAGTTCAGATCGGTGGCGTCGAGAAAATGGCCAAGAGTAAAAATAATGGTGTTGATCCGCAAGCCCTGATTGATCAGTATGGCGCTGATACGGCACGGCTATTTACGATGTTTGCTGCGCCACCCGAGCAGCAACTTGAATGGTCCGGCGCTGGCGTAGAAGGCGCTTCTCGGTTCCTGCGTCGTTTATGGAGCTATGCGAGTTCGCAAGCGGAATCTTTACATACAGCGCATTCGTCCCTTCCAAGCGATCTCAATGCTACTGAAAAAGAGCTGCGCTTTGAGGTGCATACGATTTTGAAGCAGGCTAATTTTGACTATCAACGTCGTCAGTACAACACCGTGGTCTCGGCTGCCATGAAGATGTTGAATGTGTTAGAGCCCTTTAAGTTAAATCAGGATGTAAATTCGATTCGTCCTGAAGTGCTTTCGGAATCACTTGGAATTTTGCTACGCATTTTGTATCCCGTCGTTCCACACTGCACCTATGCGTTGTGGGAAGACCTTGGATTTACCAAGCACTTTGGCTCTTTATTGGATGCACCTTGGCCACAAGTGGACGAGTCTGCCTTGATTCAGTCAGAGATTGAGTTAGTGCTGCAAATTAATGGCAAACACCGTGGCCAAATCAAGGTACCAGCCGATGCCTCAAAAGATACGATTGAGGCGATTAGCTTACAGTCAGAGCCTGTTTTGCGACTCTTAAACGGCGCGGTACCCAAGAAGATCATTGTGGTTCCTGGCCGCTTGGTGAATGTGGTTGCGTAAATAGATGAGCAGCGCACCCCATAACCTTAATCGTCGCCTACTGCTGCAAAGCGCTCTTTTTGGCTTGATTTCAGTTTCAGGACTTACTGCCTGTGGTTTTCGTTTGCGTGGATCAGTCACTATTCCATATAAATCGATTTTGATTTCAGGGCGGCCATCACCCCAACTACGCTATGACCTCGAGCGCATTATTGCGACTGGAACAAATGCAAAGGTAGTCACAACTGGCAAGGATGCCGATTTGATTCTGGACATTGTGAGTGAGGATAGTACCCGGCAAATTTTGACCTATACCTCGACGGGTCAGATATCAGCGTATCGACTCAATAATCGGGTTGTATTTCGTGCGTTTGACAATACGGGTGCCGAAGTTATTCCAGAGTCCGACATTTATGTGATTCGGGATCTTGACTTCACCACGTCAACTGTACTATCGGCAGATATTCAGCAGCAACAATTCTTAGAGAGTATGCGCTCTGATTTGGCGCTGCAGATTTTGCGTCGCATTGCCACCCTCGGTCGGGTGAGTAAATAAATTTACGATTTGATCGATCTCAATGATCAAAAGTGATGCCTTTCAGATTCATTTGGCTGGTCTAGCGAAGGGTTCCCAGAGCCTTAATCCCTTATATGTTTTTTCGGGGGATGAGCCACTTCTGATGATGGAGGCTGTGGACAGCCTCAGGGCATTTGCCAAAACCCAAGGATTTACTGAGCGCGATGTGATGGTTCAGGATCGCTACTTTGATTGGCAATCGTTATTAAGTGTCGGGCAATCCATGTCCCTGTTTGGCGATAAGCGCTTTGTGGAACTGCGTATGCCCACTGGCAAACCTGGTCGCGAGGGGGCGGATGTACTGAAAAACTTTGCCACTTCTCTAGGATCAGCCGGCTCAGTGCCTGACGTGATTATGTGCATTCAGCTTCCGCGTCTTGATCTGAAAACCAAGAGCTCAGCTTGGTTTATGGCCCTTGATGAGGCCGGAATGGCAGTACAAATTGATTCGATTGAGCGTAGTCAATTACCCCAATGGATTGCTAAGCGAATGTCACTGCAGTTGCAATCCGTTGAACCTGGGGAAGCGGGGCTGCGCAGTTTGCAATGGATGGCCGATCAGGTTGAAGGTAACTTGATTGCTGCGCATCAAGAGATTCAGAAGCTAGGACTTTTGTATCCCAGCGGAGTGATTACCGATGAGCAAATTCGTGCTGCGGTTCTCAAGGTTGCTCGCTATGACCTATTTGAGCTAACAGAAGCACTGCTGTCTGGTGATGCGGCACGTCTGAATCGAATGGTGGATGGCCTGCAAGGTGAGGGTGAGCCCTTGCCTCTGATTCTGTGGGGTATAAGCGATGAGCTAAGAACACTTAATCGGGCTCAAGCCGCGCTTGCGGCAGGAGAGAGTTTGCCAACCATCATGCGTAATTACCGCATTTGGGGAAAGCGCGAGAAGCTTTACCCTGTGGCTCTCAAGCGCATTCAACCCAAGAAACTCAAACAAGCGCTAGTGCTTGCTGCTAACTTAGATAAGCAAGCCAAAGGTCTATCGGTTCGCGATCTTCCAGCCAACCCTTGGGATGGCTTACGACTCGTTGGTTCTTTATTGCGTTAGAGTATCAATTATGGCAAATGCGATGAACTCCTCGATTGAGCAAATGATGCTGACCATTGGTCAGCAAGCTCGCCTCGCTTCAAGGGCGATGGCCAGGGCCAGTTCTGAGCAAAAGAATCAGGCATTAAGCAATATTGCGAAGGCTATTCGTAGGAATGTCGCAAAGATTCTCGCGGCCAATGCGCGTGATGTGGAGCGGGCTAAGGCCGCTGGTCATGACGCTGCATTTGTGGATCGCTTAACCATGACCGAGAAATCGATCGAGACCATGGCCATGGGGTTAGAGCAAATCGTCACCCTGGAGGATCCAATCGGTCAGATTTCCCCCTTTAAACAGCAACCCTCGGGTATTTTGATTGGTCAAATGCGTGTGCCTCTTGGTGTGATTGGCATTATTTACGAGTCACGTCCGAATGTGACGATTGATGCGGCAGCTCTATGCTTAAAGTCGGGGAATGCCGTCATTTTGCGCGGCGGCTCTGAGGCGATTGACTCTAATACCTTTTTAGCTGGATTAATTCAGGAGGGCCTGGCTGCCGCTCAATTGCCAGCCAATGCCGTGCAGGTTGTGCAAACGACTGATCGGGCTGCGGTTGGAAAAATGATCACCATGACCGAGTACATTGATGTGATTGTGCCGCGGGGTGGCAAGAGTTTAATTGCGCGGCTAATGCAAGATGGTCGAGTGCCCATGATCAAACATCTCGATGGTATTTGCCATACCTTTATAGATGAGGCTGCCGATGTTGATTTAGCGATTAAAGTATGTGATAACGCCAAGACCCAGCGCTATGCTCCTTGCAATGCGATGGAGACTCTACTCGTTCATGGCAAGATCGCACCTCAGGTTTTACCCAAGCTTTGCCGAATTTATCAAGACAAAGGCGTGGAATTGCGTGTGGATCCAAAGACCCGCTCCTTGCTTGAATCGAATCAATTTGCTAACTTGGTCGATGCGACTGAGGAAGATTGGCGCACAGAGTATCTGGCGCCGATCTTATCGATTAAGACTGTTGAGAGTCTTGATGAGGCAATGGATCATATTGAGCATTATGGTAGTAAGCACACGGACGCGATCATTACCCAAAATCAAGAGCATGCCAATCGTTTCTTGCGAGAAGTCGATAGTGCGAGTGTGATGGTCAATACCAGTACCCGATTTGCAGATGGCTTTGAGTATGGCTTAGGTGCCGAGATTGGGATCTCCAACGATAAGTTGCATGCGCGTGGCCCCGTTGGTCTTGAGGGGCTCACCTCGTTGAAGTATGTGGTGATGGGCCACGGTGAAATACGTCAGTAATTTTGATAAAGAGACTCTATGTTTGATGGTTACCTTTGGGCTAAAACCCTGCACATCGTTTTAATTGCCTCATGGTTTGCTGGGCTTTTTTATTTACCCCGTATCTTTGTGAATCTGGCACAAGAAACCAATGATATCGCCTATGAACGTTTAATCGGTATGGCACAACGACTCTACCGTTTTATGACCATCCTGATGATGCCAGCGGTCGCTTTGGGACTCATTTTGTGGCTGTATTACGGAGTTGGCCGCGGCTCGATCTGGATGCATGTGAAGGTGTTATTAGTGCTGATTGTGATTGGCTACCATTTGCAATGTAAGCGTCTCCTTAAGCAATTTGTTCAAAAGCAAAATACCAAAAGCCATGTGTGGTACCGCTGGTTTAATGAAGCTCCAGTTTTACTCATGCTAGTGGTCACTGCCCTTGTGGTGATCAAGCCCAACTGATCCCCATTGTGAAATTTTTTATTGTTTGTCCGGGCGGACTTGAGGCAGTTTTAGCCCAAGAGCTCGAGGAGATTGTTGCTCGACCTGAGATAAAAGCATTGGGACGATCATCGGTTGACCCAGCCCCGTCAAGCTTAACCGGCGGAATGGGGGTTGAGGGACCGCTTGCCTTAGCAATGGCAATGAATCTGCATTCACGGATTGCCAGTCGTGTTTTGTTAAAGATGACCGACGGACCCTATAAATCCGAGGATGATCTTTATCGTCAAGTAAAAGCGATTGGTTGGGAAGATTGGTTTTCCTCGAATCAAACGCTTCGGGTCGATATCACCGCACAACGATCGCCTCTAAAGAGTTTGAACTTTGCTACTTTACGAATCAAAGATGCGATTGTTGATCGTTTGCGCGAGCAAACGGGTGGACGCCCGAATATTGATACAGTCAATCCCGATGTGCGGATTCAGGTTCATTTAACGCAACAGCACGCCACCATCTATTTGGATACCTCGGGTGAGCCTTTGTTCAAACGCGGCTGGCGGGAGGAAAAGGGTGAAGCGCCTCTTAAAGAGAATCTCGCTGCTGGGATTTTACGATTGACCAACTGGCAAGCTGCAATGCCGCTTTATGACCCCATGTGCGGAAGCGGCACCTTTTTGATTGAGGCTGCCCAGATAGCCTTTCATATTCCAGCGGGGGCGCTGCGAGCGCGCATACTTGGCTCATCCGATCAAAATATAGCCGTATCGTGGAAGCCATCGGTTATGCAAAGTGGCTTTGGCTTTTTGCGACTCAAGCCCTTTTTGAGCTCCCTGGAAAAAAAGAACTGGCAAACACTTTGCGATGCTGCGAAGACGGAAATGCATCGGCATCAGAAAGACACTATTGCAATTAGTGGCAGCGATATCAACGAGAAAATGATTGCAATGTGTAAGGCAAATTGGCAACGCGCGCAGTTGCCTGGATTGCCTGTGGTTCGACAATTAGATGCAATCGCGATTAGGCCCAATATTGATTCAAGCGAAGGGCAAAAAGGGGTGATGGTATTTAATCCACCTTATGGAGAGCGCCTAGCTATGAAGGGTGGCGACTCTGATCGAACCCATGTCTTTGGTGATAGCAAGGCTGCATACATGCAAAAACGACGTACGAGCCGAGAGCCTTTAGTGAAAGAGCCGATCGATCCGAAGTTTGCAATGCTACTCGATCAGTTTAGTAAGCAACTGAAAGACCATTTTGCAGGTTGGGAGATCTTTGTTCTCACTGCAGATATGGGCTTACCGGGCCATTTACGCATGAAAGAGTCCAAACGCACCCCATTATTTAATGGCCCCTTGGAATGCAGACTCTTCAAGTTTGAGATTCGGGGGCGAAGCGATGCCCAGAAATCGTAAAATAAGATTTCAATCTGAAAGAAATAACAAATGGAATATAAAACCTATATGTGCCTGATCTGCGGCTGGATCTACGATGAAGCCAAAGGTTGTCCGGATGATGGCATTGCGCCTGGAACCTTGTGGAAAGATGTTCCCATGAACTGGTCGTGCCCCGAGTGTGGTGCGCGCAAAGATGATTTTGAGATGTGCGTCATTTAATGAATTAGACTTTTTAATGAATGCCATGAGCCAAAACGATCAACTCTTCACACGCGCCCAGAAAACGATTCCAGGTGGCGTGAACTCTCCAGTGAGGGCATTTCGGCAAGTGGGGGGTGCCCCGCGATTTATCAAGCGTGCAGAAGGCCCTTATTTTTGGGACGCCGACGATAAGCGCTATGTTGATCTCATCATGTCGTGGGGGCCCATGATTGTTGGGCATGCGAACCCAGAAGTAGTGGAAGCAGTGCAGCGTGCCGCAACTCAGAGTTTTAGCTATGGTGCCCCGACCGCAGGGGAGATTGATCTTGCTGAGCGTATTTGTGAGTTAATGCCAGCAATCGAGCAAATTCGTTTAGTGTCGAGCGGTACCGAAGCGACCATGAGTGCCTTGCGTTTAGCCCGCGGTTATACGAATCGTGATTTGATTATTAAGTTTGAGGGCTGTTACCATGGCCATGCGGATAGCCTGTTGGTCAAAGCCGGTTCTGGTTTGCTCACTTTTGCCGATTCCACAAAGAATGCACCTTCATCGGGTGGTGTGCCTCAGGATTTAGTGAAGCATACCTTAGTGCTGCCCTATAACGACGTTGGTGCTCTAGAAGAGGCCTTCAAGCGCCATGGTGATCAGGTCGCTGCATTAATTTTGGAACCGATTGCTGGCAATATGAACTTAATTCGTGCGACTCCCGAGTTTGTCAAGGCGGTTCGTTCGCTCACCCAGCAGTATGGCGCCGTATTGATTTACGACGAGGTGATGACGGGATTTCGGGTGGCCTTGGGCGGCACCCAATCCTTGCATGGCATTCAGCCGGATTTAACTTGTCTGGGCAAAGTCATGGGTGGCGGTATGCCCATGGCAGCATTTGGAGGTAAGCGGGAGATTATGGCGAAGCTCGCTCCCTTAGGTAATGTTTATCAGGCAGGCACCTTATCTGGCAACCCTGTTGCGGTAGCTGCGGGGGCGAAGACCTTGGAGATCATCTCGCGACCCGGGTTTTTTGAATGCTTGACCGAACAAACAAAAAAATTAATGGCGGGATTGCAGCAAGAAGCCAATCGAGCTAAGATTCCATTCTCGGTCGACAGTGTTGGTGGAATGTTTGGCTTCTATTTTTCACAGACGGTACCAGCTTCATACGAAGCAGTGACCAAAACCGATATTGAAGCCTTCAAACGCTTCTTTCATGCGATGTTGGACGAAGGTGTTTACCTTGCTCCATCCGCTTATGAGGCTGGATTTACATCGATTGCACACGATAACGCAGTGGTTGATGAGATTATTCGAGCAGCTCAGCAATCGTTTAAGAAGATTTAATGCGCTCACATCCGCAGCGGGTGATCATAGCCCGCCACACTGACTGTCTTAATCGTAAGCGATTCGGAATCTCCAATTAAAGTCTTGCGGTTCATGGTATCCAAATGATCGAGATCGATTGCAGTTAGGGTGCCACCCCATACGCAGCCAGTATCAATTCCGATCACCCCTTGGCGATTGAGTAAGCCAAGTGTTGACCAATGACCAAAGACAATCGGTATCGATTTTGTTTTACGCTCTGGCGCCTCAAACCATGGGATATAGCCAGCTGGACCGCTTTCTAATCCCTCTTTACTCTTGAACTCCATTTCGCCCTGAGGAGTACAAAACCGAATCCGGGTTAGGGTATTGGTGATTAAACGTAAACGATCAAATCCAGATAATTTTGGATCCCAGCGATTCGGGGTATTGCCATACATTTGGGATAAAAAATCTCGATAGTTTTTATGGCGTAGTGCAATCTCCACCTCATGAGCCAAAGATAAAGTTTTCTTAATGCTCCACTGGGGTAGTACCCCTGCGTGCACCAGTAAGACCTTGCCATTACTCAGTGCCATGGGACGGTATCTCAACCAATCGATCAGCTCACGACGATCAGGTGCAGCCAAAATATCATCAATCGTATCAAGAGGCTTGGTATCACGAAGTCCTGCATCACACGCCAATAAGTTCAGATCATGATTACCCAAAATACACTCGGCAACCCCCTCTTCCTGAAGTTGCTTGAGTCGCCGCAAGGTACCCAGCGAATCTGGGCCACGGTTGACGAGATCCCCCAGAAAAATGAATTTAGAGCCATGGTGGAGTTTCTTGATGAGTTGATTAAGGGGCCTTAAGCAACCCTGTACATCACCAATCGCAAAGACGCGCGTCATTACTCAAGCCACTTTTTTCACAACGTTGTATCGAATCAAGGTCGCCTTACGGGCTTCATCATGATCGACAATGGGTCGGGGGTAGTCTTTGCCTAACACAATACCTGCTGCCTCGAGTTCAAGCTGACCTGCAAGCCAGGGCGCATGAATTGATTTATTGGATAGCTTTTCAAGAGCGGGAATATAGCGGCGGATAAATTTTCCTTCACCATCAAAGCGCTCAGACTGGGTGATAGGGTTAAAGATGCGGAAGTAGGGCTGGGCATCACACCCAGAAGACGAGGCCCATTGCCAGCCACCATTGTTAGAGGAAAACTCAAAATCGTTCAGATGCTCTGCAAAGTACTGTTCACCCCAGCGCCAATCGATGCCGAGGTCTTTACATAAGAAACTAGCCACGACCATGCGTAAGCGATTGTGCATATAGCCTGACTGATTGAGTTGATGCATGGCTGCATCGACTAGTGGGTAACCAGTTTGGCCATCACACCAGGCCTTAAATAATTTTTGTGCTTTGGGACCTTGCTCCCAAACAATCTTGTCATAGTCGGGCTTAAATGATTCGCCATCGGCAAGGCGTGGGTGATTGGCCAAAATCATGAAATAGAAGTCCCGCCATATGAGCTCACTCAGCCATGTGCTTGCACCAAGACTGCCTGCAAGCATTCGACGATGAGCCTCGCGAACCAAGCCCCGGATTGATAGAAGACCAAAGCGCAAGTATGTAGAGAGGTAGCTGACGCCTTTGGTTGCTGGGAAGTCTCGGCCAATGTTGTATTGATCAATTCGTTTTAGAAAGTCACTCAAAAAGAGCTCAGCACCCTTCTGACTTGGGGGTAGATACTTTTCTATGCCTGTCGGTCTAAATCCCATGGATTCCAGCGAAGGGATGCCGGTATCAATGCTCTTGGGAATGGGGGCATATCGACCCTGTAAGCCAGCATTAGGGAGATCGCAGACAAAGGGCTCAAGGTCTGAGGGGTTTAGTTTCTTAAGCCATGCATTCTTATACGGAGTAAAGACCGAGAATACGGTTTCAGAGTTAGTTAAGACTTCAGTCTTCTCAAAAATAACCTGATCTTTAAAATGCTGGAACGCAACGCCATTCTTCGCAAGCGTTTGTGCGATGGCCTCATCGCGTGAAATTGCCGAGGGTTCATAGTCATGGTTGGTAAAGACTGCTTGTGCATCAAGTTGTTTAGCTAAGGCGGGGATGAGTTCTATTGGGTTACCATGACGGCAAATGATTCCGCTTTCTTGAGCTCTTAGCGTTTTATCTAGATCTTCAATCGTTTGCCAAATGAAATCGACCCTGCGATCAAAGCCTTTGCCTTTGGAGAGTAGGGGGGTAAGGATCGAGGTGTCAAAGATAAAACAGACCCAGACCTGTTGATACTGTTTTAGGGCGTGATGAAGAGCCGCCTGATCATATAGGCGTAAATCACGTCGAAGCCATACCAATGCACTTGTCATAGGCTCTATCTTATTCGGGAATGCGATTTTGATTATGATGCCCTCATGGATAGCCTATTTTTTATTACTTCGAAGATTGTTCAATTCCTAATTGAGCCTTTAAACCTGATTTTCTTGGCTACCCTTCTGGCATGGTTTTTTCTTACCATTCGCAAGCCCGTCTTCACCAATCGTCTTTTGGCACTTGCAGTTATTGGCTTCCTGGGCGTGGGGTATATGCCTATTCCTGAGTCTTTGATCCGCATTCTGGAAAATGCCGTTCCCAAACCATCGATTCAGAATCTCAATCCAGACCAATTTGCTGGAATCATTATTTTGGGTGGGGCTATCGAGGGTGAAGATGTTGCCGTTGATCGTGGTGAGATATCTCTTAAATCATCGGCCGAGCGTGTTACGAAGGGACTAGAGCTCATTCGAAAATATCCAGATAAGCCATTTATCTTTAGTGGGTTTTCAGACAGAGTGAATCCAAGAGGGATGTCAGAGGCGGATGCGTTTAAACAATTGATTCAAGAGCAAGGGCTTGCCGATAGAACAAACACCACTGCCTTTTACGAGAATCAATCTCGCAATACTTATGAAAATGCGGTTTATTCCAAAAAGATTATCGATGCCATTTATCCACAATCCCCAGACCAACTGTTAAAACCATGGCTTTTGGTCACCTCCGCGAGTCATATGTATCGCTCTGTAAAAATCTTTGAAAAGCAAGGCATTGCGGTGATTGCTGTACCAGTGGATTACCAAACAGCGAATACCTTGCAATGGCGCGAATTTGATTTAACGGAGGGTGCATTTCTGTGGAATAAGCTACTGCATGAATATATTGGTATTGCAGCATATCAATTGACTGGAAAAATATCACTTTTCTGAATTCCTGAGGCTTGCTAGAATGAGTTGTGAGCCAAGCCAATGCCTTCCCCTCATTCAGTTCCTTTGCTAACCAGTTCTTGTTAGCCATGCCGGGTATGCTAGACGAAAATTTTTCAGGTTCCTTGGTGTATCTTTTAGAACATAGCGACAAAGGTGCTATGGGACTGGTGGTCAATCGTCCGACCGATATTGTGCTCTCAACCCTGTTTGAGAAAATCGAGCTGAAGCTTGAAATCGCCCCATTACTTGATCAGCCAGTTTATTTTGGTGGCCCCGTTCAGGTTGAGCGAGGATTTGTGCTGCATCCGACTGATCTTGCGGAGAAGTACTCATCTTCATTAATCATTGCAGATGGTCTCACTATGACCACATCTAAAGATGTTCTTGAGGCGGTAGCGAATGGCTCTGGACCTGAGAAGTTTCTGATGACACTAGGATATGCGGGGTGGGGTGCAGGACAGCTCGAAGAGGAGATTTCGCTCAATGGGTGGATCAATATCGCTATCCCAAATGATCAAATGCAAACGATTATTTTTGATACGCCATATACCGATCGTTATCAAAGGGCAATGCAGGTTTTGGGCTTTGATCTAGCAAGCCTTTCTGGAGAAGCGGGGCATGCCTAATGATGCTTCAAATCCAGTAACCATTGTTCTAGGTTTTGATTACGGCACTAAGCGGATTGGGGTGGCGGTTGGCAATTCGCTGACCGGAAGTGCTCAAGCTTTGGATGTAATCCAAAATATCAAGCCCAATCAAACATATCAAAAAATTCAAGAGTTAATTCATGAGTGGCAACCGAGTTGCCTAGTGGTAGGCTTACCATTGCATCCAGATGGTGCTGAACATGCAATAACCAAACGCTCGCGCTCGTTCGGTAAACAGCTTTCCAAGCAATTTGGTAAGCCAATTTACTTTATCGATGAGCGCTATTCCTCGGTACTGCTAGAACAAGACTCCCAGTATCAAGGGGCTCTAGATTCGCATGCAGCCGGATTACTTTTAGAGCAGTTCTTTCGCGAGCACGATTAATTGCATATCAATCATTAGCGCAGTAAGGAATTAATCGCAATTAGGTCCTCATCGGACAGATTGGCAGCCTGTGCCTTAAGGCGCAAAGCATTCATGATCGTGTCATAGCGGGCTTTGTAGAGTGAGGCGCGTGTGGTGAAGAGCGTATCTAAGGCAATTAAGACATCGATGTTAATGAGGGTACCAACGTTGTAGCCTAACTTGCTGGATTCCACTGCGGTAGCCGAGGATTTCTCAGCCGCTTCTAATGCCTTGACTGTAGCTAAGCCACCATAGAATCCAGTAAAGGCTTGGCGGGTTGCCTGGGCAGCGGTACGTCGTAGATTGTCGTAATCTGCCTTCGACTTATCAAAAAGCGCTGCGTTTTGGCGGATGACGGACATATTAAATCCGCCCGACACGATAGGCAGTGTCATTTGTAACGCTAAAGTGTTGTTATAAATATTTTGTGTTGGGAGTGGGTTAAAGTTCAGAGCAGAACCATTCGATTGATTAAAACCCGCAGTCCCAACAAAGTTAACGCTTGGATAGTTTGCGGCGAGAGAGCCTTTATATACACTCTCGGCTAATTGCACACTGAGTTGACCAGCCAGTACTCCATAGTTGGCGTTTTCGGATTGGGTAATCCAGTCCTCCAATGCTTGGCCTGGGGGTAGTTTGGGGCTGACACTTTCTGCAATTGGTACTCCTTTGATATCCTTATTGCGGGCCCTTGGATCAGCCACCACCCCAGCAATCGAAACATCCTTTGCCATTGGTTTAATGTGCTTGACCGGGTGGCCAATCAGCTGTTCGAGAACTCCGCGTTTAACGACTAGGTCTGCATGTGCAGCAATCTCTTGAGCATTTGCGACATCAAAGCGTGCCTGGGCATCATTGGCATCGACGATCGTAGCCGAGCCAATCTCAAACTTGGCCTTTGCAGCCTGAAGTTGTTGACGGATTAACTCTTTTTTGCTCTTGAAAAGCTCAACATTGTCTTGAGCTGTTAATACATCAAAGTAGGCTTGCGATACTCGAATGACCAAATCTTGCTGAGCTTGATAAAACTGAAGATCAGAGATTTTGCTATTAAGCTCTCCTTGTTTAAATAGCTGCACCCCACTTAAGTTAAAGACCGGTTGGGTTAGCGTAAGGGTATAGCTGCGCTGATCATAAACTCGGATATTGCCCTCTCCGTGCTGGAAAAACCGAGTAGCAGTTGGATTAGCTGAAACCTGTGGTAGCAATACGGATAACCCTTGCCAGTAGAGCTCTTTTCGGGCTGCTAAATTAAAGCGTGCACTATTAATCACTGGATCATTAAATGCAGCCTCTTGATACAGGGTAAGGAGATCCAAAGTACGGCCATCGAGCGCCTTACGGTTTTGTGGATCCGTTAGGTTCGATGAAATCGGTGGGATTGGGATCGCTGTTTGTGGTGGTGCTTCGAGCCTTAGAAGGTCTTGAGGACTTGAGGTCTTGGGTAATGCATTATTTGCCGGTGTTACGGTGACGGAGCCTTGATTAGAGGTTGGCTGCTGATTCGATTGTGAAAGTACCTGGCTAGATATTATCCATCCAGCCAGTCCAATGAGGGTAATTAATGGGAACCGTTTCATTGAATGCATGATCCGAAGTTTAAGCCCAAACGCCAAGTTAATGAGTTTAGGGGTTTAAGGCTTTAGTATTGATGCCTATGGATCCATTACTTCTATTCAAAGCCCTCATTCTCGGGATTGTTGAGGGCTTAACCGAGTTTTTACCTATCTCGAGCACCGGGCACTTGATCTTGGTGGGGGATCTCTTAAATTTTAATGATGACCGTGGCAAGGCTTTTGAAATCATTATTCAGTTTGGTGCCATTTTGGCAGTGTGCTGGGAGTACCGTGAGCGCCTATTCAAGGTGACCAATACCTTTTTCTCGAGTAAACAATCGCAAAAGTTTGTTTTGCATGTGGTGATTGCCTGTATCCCGGCCATGGGGCTTGGTCTAATTTTTGGTAAGTTCATCAAGGCCCATCTATTTTCACCAGTTCCTGTGGCGAGCGCATTCATTGTGGGTGCCTTTGTGATCTTCTGGGCGGAGTACCGTCAAACCAAAGCGTCGACCATGAAGAAAATCGATAGCATTGATCAGTTGACTGCACTTGATGCCCTAAAGGTGGGGCTAGCCCAATGCGCAGCTCTGATACCTGGCACCTCGCGCTCAGGAGCAACGATTATTGGTGGAATGCTCTTTGGACTACCAAGAGCTGTCGCAACTGAATTTTCTTTTTTCTTAGCAATCCCAGTCATTGGTGGGGCAACTGCGTATGAGTTACTCAAGATTGCAAACTCATCCCAAGCATTTGGTTTTGCTGAGTTTGCACCTACCCTCTTGGTCGGATTTGTCGCTGCGTTCATTTCAGCGTTTATTTGTGTGCGCTGGCTGATTCATTATGTTGCGCATCACAACTTTATCCCCTTCGCTTGGTATCGTATTATTTTTGGCGTTTTAGTTTTGGTGACCTCGTATACCGGTCTTGTCGCTTGGTCTAACTGATCGTTGTAGAGTAAAAATATGAACCTTTCCATCGATGCTATTCAAGCCAATATTCAGTTGGCCTTAGCACCCGTCTTCCTCCTAACGGCTGTCGCTACTTTAGTTGCTGCGATCACAGCAAGACTAGCGCGTAATGTAGATCGGATGCGCTTTATTCAGAATCAGCTATACGGCGATCATCAACTCAGTCAAAAGCTAAAAACGCATTATGAGAAAGAAATTGATGAGTTCAAGACCAGGGGAAGATTATGTACTCTAGCCATTTTCTTTGATGTTTTGGCAGGCGTTTTAATTTCGCTGACTGTTCTTGAGCTGTTTTTAGTACAAACCGGTGCTGGCAAATTAGTCAATGTGGGTTATGTTCTGATCACGTTTGTTGCGGGTTTGGTCTCATTTGTGGTTTCTCTAACACTTATATTGGTTGAGGTTGTATTTGCCTATCGCTCAACGAGTTGGGATATGCCTGCGCAAGAACTATCTCAAAAGCCTAAAAGGTCCTAGGAATAAAATTCGCAGTAATCTAAAATTTCTGAAAGATATCTATGACAATTAATCAAAACAAAATCCTCATCACCGGTGGAGCTGGCTTTTTAGGCTCTCATCTGACTGAACGCTTGGTTCGGGAGGGTAATGATGTTTTGGTAGTGGATAACTTTTTTACTGGCAACAAACAGAACCTTGCGCACTTGATGGGTAATCCTAATTTGGAGATCATGCGCCATGATGTGACCTTTCCTTTGTATGTCGAGGTCAATCAGATCTATAACTTGGCGTGTCCCGCCTCTCCAGTGCATTACCAATACGATCCCGTGCAAACGACTAAAACCAGTGTGCACGGTGCGATTAATATGCTAGGTCTCGCTAAGCGGACGCGCGCCCGTATTTTGCAAGCCTCTACGAGTGAGGTATATGGTGATCCAGAGGTGCATCCTCAACCCGAGGGCTATTGGGGCAGAGTCAATCCGATTGGCATTCGGTCCTGTTATGACGAGGGTAAGCGCTGTGCTGAAACCCTATTTTTTGACTACTTTCGTCAACACCAAACCGATATCAAAGTGGTACGTATCTTCAACACCTATGGCCCAAGGATGCATCCCAATGATGGTCGGGTCGTGAGCAACTTTGTCGTGCAGGCCTTGCAAGGTAAAGACATCACGATTTATGGAGACGGTTCTCAGACCCGAAGTTTTTGTTATGTGGATGATCTAATCGATGCCATGGTTCGGATGATGGCCACAGAAGCTGGCTTTACGGGTCCAGTCAATATTGGCAATCCCGGAGAGTTCACCATGCTTGAGCTTGCCGAGATGGTTCTCAAGCTTTCTGGTAGTCAATCCAAGATTGTTCATCAACCATTGCCATCGGATGATCCGAAGCAGCGCCAACCGAACATCGACTTAGCGAAAGCTAAATTAGGGTGGAAGCCCAAGGTATCCCTTGAGGACGGCTTGAAAGAGACAATCTCTTACTTTCGAGTTCTATTGAAATAAAAAGGCATGGATAAATTCCTGCCATCGAATCATCCTCATAGAAGAATTCGTTCGTTTGTTCGTAGAGCAGGTCGTACTACAAATGCCCAAGAGCATGCGATTGCAACCTTGGGCAATCAATTCCTACTTCCATATCAAGATACATTATTTGATTGGTCAGTATTTGGTCCGTCGTATCAGAATGCCCCCCGCATTGTCGAGATCGGCTTTGGCATGGGAGAGTCAACCGCTCAGATTGCACAGGTTCGTCCCAACGATGTATTTTTAGGCCTTGAGGTTCATGAGCCCGGGGTTGGCGCGCTTCTTAAACGCATTGGTGAGTTGGATCTACATAATCTTCGCTTAATTTCCCATGATGCTGTTGAGGTACTCGAACGGATGGTTGCACCCAGTTCTTTGGATGGGGTTCATATTTTCTTTCCGGATCCATGGCATAAAACGCGTCATCATAAACGCCGCTTAATTCAAAAAGAATTTGTAGAACTACTCGTTTCCCGATTAAAGCCCAATGGCTATCTTCACTTGGCCACTGATTGGCAGCATTACGCGGAGCAAATGCTCTTGGTTCTCAATCACCACCCTCTATTACGAAATCAATCCACTCAAAAAGTTCGCTTAGGAGCCATTCTCGGTATCGATCAGGATCAAACTATCGGTGGTATTGATTGGACGGCGGAGCAGTTACAGGGGATACATGAGGGTTTTGTCGATAAGCCCTCGTATCGCCCGCTGACCAAATTTGAGAACCGTGGTCTTAAATTGGGTCACGGGGTTTGGGATTTGCTCTATCGTAAGGGTGAGTCTTAAAGACCCATACAGACGTATTTCATTTCAAGGTACTCGTCGATTCCCCAAGAGCTACCCTCGCGGCCTAAGCCAGATTGTTTGACCCCCCCAAATGGGGCTACTTCATTTGAGATCAGTCCGGTATTGACTCCCACCATGCCAAATTCGAGCGCTTCAGCGACCTTCCAAACCCGACCAATATCCCGACTGTAAAAGTAAGACGCTAGACCAAATTGACTGCTATTGGCCAGTCGAATCACTTCATCATCATTCTCAAATGGTATGACCGGTGCAACCGGACCAAAGGTTTCTTCATGGGTAATGAGCATCGTATTGGTAACGTTAGCAAGAACCGTTGGTTCATAAAACGTTCCACCTAAACTTGCACGTTTACCGCCAATTATAAGTCGCGCCCCTTTGCTAATTGCATCCGCTACATGTCGCTCCACCTTTTCAATGGCGGCTTGATCGATGAGAGGCCCTTGAGAAACGCCTTGCTCTAGACCGTTTCCAATTTTGATTGCTTTGGTTGCAAGGGCTAACTTTTCTACAAACGCATCGTGTACTTTTTTATGTACATAAAACCGGTTGGCGCAAACGCAAGTTTGCCCGGCATTTCGGTATTTGGAGCTCATTGCGCCCGATACGGCAGCATCAATATCGGCATCGTCAAACACAATGAAGGGCGCATGACCACCAAGCTCTAAGGAGAGTTTCTTGACCGTTGGGGCGCATTGCGCCATCAGAATGCGACCCACCTCTGTGGAGCCGGTAAACGATAGATGGCGTACCGTTGGGGATTCACAAAGGACCTTACCAACCGCAATGGATTGCTCAGCATCGGAGGTCACGATATTAATGACCCCTTGCGGGACCCCTGCTTGATTCGCTAGTTCCGCAATTGCGAGTGCTGAAAGCGGAGTTTGTTCTGCAGGCTTAATCACGATGGTGCATCCGGCTGCCATTGCCGGAGCGATTTTGCGAGTAATCATGGCAATTGGAAAGTTCCAGGGTGTAATGGCGACGCAGACCCCAATGGCTTGCTTTAAAACAATGGTGCGCTTATCACTCCAGGTGGTTGCTGGAATCGCCCCCATGACGCGTTTGGCTTCTTCGGCAAACCATTCTACAAAGGAAGCGCCGTAGACCACTTCCCCCTTAGCTTCGGCAAGGGGTTTGCCTTGCTCAAGAGTCATGAGGGTGGCGAGATCATCCGCATTGGCCAGAATTAACTCAAACCACTTGCGCATGACCTGAGCACGCTCTTTGGCCAGCTTGCCTTTCCAGGCATTTAGAGCCAACTCGGCAGCCGAGATCGCTTCTTGGGCATCCGACCCATTTAAATTAGCAACCTTAGCGATGATTTCACCGCTGGCGGGATTGGAAACGGCAAATCGAGCGTTCCCTGACGCTTTCACCCACTGGCCGTTGATAAACGCATCCTCATGAAAAAGATCGGGGTTCTTCAGGAGCTTACTGATGTCAGCAATTGAGTTAGGAGCGTTCATGATAATTTTCTTTTGAGTGGATGTGTTTCGATGGCTTAGTGTAATCCCAACCGCAGCGGAGGATTATTGGCAATGATTGGCTCCAGAGAGTGGGGTGCTTGGCTCCAAACATACAAAAATAGATACTCAAACGTATTGCCTATGGAGCGAATGCTGATTTCTAAAAACTACTACCAATAGTGGATTTGACTCACTTGACAGCCTATAGGTAGTTAGAATGGTATGTATTTTTTTCCAAAATATGAAAATATGCCCCGAATGAATGTTTTTTTCATGATGAGGAATGAGTGTTGACTAACTTAATTAAATCATTGTTTTAATTGATATTTTTATATTCAGTAGCGCATCATATTAGGGTTTAAACCGATAATATGAATTAATTGATATATAAAACTATTTCTTTATTCTTGACAGGTTATATAGGGGTTTCTAAGATGCGGCATGTTTAATAGTTGTTGCACTGCAATATAAAAGAGTTTAATTGACTGAATTCCTGTTATTGCAATGCGACCCAAACGATGAAACCATTTAATTTGCCAAAGACAATTGGGATTGAACAGCACTTAGCCTCTGCATCTTTAGCTAGGCTCATACAGCGTCTTTTTGCATTTTTGGTTGCTGCTGTTCTTGCTCTTTGGTTACTTGGTCCCCGCACTGGTGCCGGAATTTTTGATCTTGCCCACTATTTAGTTCCCGCCGAAGCCCGCGCGCTCATCCTTGGTGCCGATAGCGCCGAGATCTTGACGGCCGATGAGTCCGCGAATCAGCTCAAGTTTTGGAGCTCAAGCCCACAGAGCATCCCCTCGATTGCAGGGCCTGCATCCCAAATCCCCGGGCATTTGGTCGACTTGAGTGCGATCGATCGCTCCATATTGCGAACTGAGAATGAGCGTCGCGCGGTTGCCGATCACTTGGCCAAAAAATTTGGTATTTCAATGGAAGATACGCTTCACTACGTCAATCAAGCCATGATGGTGAGTAAAGAGGTTAACTTAGACCCTACCTTAATTTTGGCTGTGATGGCGACAGAATCCAGCCTAAACCCCCGTGCTGAGAGCCGTGCCGGTGCCCAAGGGTTAATGCAGGTTCGAACTCACGTCCATCAAGAGAAATTTGAACCCTATGGCGGTCCGTTAGCTGCCTTTATCCCTGAAGCCAATATTCGGGTGGGAGCTCTGATTTTGAAGGCCTGTATCGCTCGTGCTGGATCGCTTGAGGATGGTTTAAAGAGTTATTTGGGCGCTCCCAATGCAGCGAGCGGTATTGGTACCTATACCCACAAGGTATTTTCACAACGTGAAGAGTTACGTAACGTTGCGCGCCGTTTAGGCGGTAACGTTTAGTTCGTGACGATTTCAGCTTGCCGCAGTTTTTGGGCAAGTTGATCTAAAACCCCATTGACGTATTTATGGCCATCGGTACCACCAAAGGTTTTTGCTAATTCAACTGCTTCATTGATTGCCACTTTGTAGGGTACCGATAGATCAGCAGCTAACTCATACGTGCCGATCAGCATTGCAGCATGCTCGACTGGTGATAGCTCAGCCAAGGGTCGATCCAATTCCGGAATAATTAATGCATCGAGTTCTTGGTGTTGGCCAATCACTCCCTGGAAGATGCTTGCAAATAAATCACCCTGACATTTTTTAAATGCCGGATCTTCGCCAAGTTGTTTTGTGATCGCACTGATTGTTAAAGGGGCATCGCTTAGCTCGCCCGCCTTTTGAATCACCAAATACTGATAAATACCCTGTAAGGCATACTCGCGGGCGCGTCGCCGCGGCGTGAGCGAGCGCTTTGGCTTAGAGGTTGATCCAGCGGTCATGATTTATGTTGACTCAATATCAAGGTCAGGATTAATGGCTAGGGCGAGATTGGCCATTTCAACCGCAGCTCGCGCACAATCACGACCCTTTTCGAGGGTGCGTGCAAATGCTTGATCGTCTGTGTCACACGTTAGCACCCCATTGGCAATCGGAATGTCGTGATCCAAACTAATGCGAGTAATGGCACTCGCAGATTCATTAGAGACCAATTCAAAGTGGTAGGTCTCCCCCCGAATGACAGCGCCCAGGGCAATCATGGCATCAAACTCGTGGGTCTTCGCAAGCTGGGAGAGGGCAAAGCCAATCTCTAAGGCGCCAGGTACGGTCACCAATTGAATATCGTGATGAGCCACGCCTAGGTTCAGTAGCTCGGTAATGCAGGCCTCAGACAGGGCTTTACAGTGCTCTTCATTAAAACGAGCTTGCACGATCGCAACTCTTAGATCTTGGCCATTTAAGTCAGCCTCAAAGACATCGATATCGTTCATTCGGTATTCCTCAAGATGAGATGGGTGTGTAGGGGATGTGATCAACAATTTCCAACTGATAGCCAGATAAACTCGGCACTCTAGAGGAGTTAGCTAGTAAACGCATTTTGCGCACACCTAAGTCTTTAAGAATTTGTGCCCCAATTCCGTAACTTCGGAAATCCGTTTTACGCTCCGCACCGGATTGACTCGATGGTTTTGATGGGTTGTGATTGGAGCCCTGGTCCAATTGAGTCAACTTCTCAAACTGCGAAAGCCATTTGAGCTCATTGGGAGCCGCAACTCCGGCAGCGTTGAGTAAAACAGCAACGCCACACGGTGCATTGGCGATCACCTGCAGGGCTTTACTCAATGGCCAGGAATGCGTGGATTGATCAATATCCAAAAGATCCAAAACAGTAACCGGTTCATGAACCCGCACAATCGATTCTTCAGCGGACTGCGGGTCTCCTTGAACCAGTGCAAGGTGTAAGCAGTTACTCGGCGTATCCCGATACACTACACCCGTAAATCGACCCCAAGGGCTGGCAAACTCGCGCACGCCTTCGCGCAACACAATACTCTCCGTTTGACTGCGATACTGAATCAGATCCGCAATCGTTCCAATCTTGAGTTGATGCTCTTTAGCAAATTCGATGAGATCGGGCAAGCGTGCCATACTGCCATCGTCTTTCATGATTTCGCAAATCACGGCAGTGGGCGAGCAACCAGCAAGACTTGCTAAATCACAACCGGCTTCCGTGTGGCCAGAGCGGATTAGGACACCCCCAGGTTGAGCCATTAAAGGAAAGACATGGCCTGGTTGTACTAAATCGGCTGGTTTGGCATTTGGGGCAACAGCGACTTGAATGGTACGTGCTCGATCAGCTGCTGAGATCCCAGTCGTTACGCCACTGGCGGCTTCAATTGAGACCGTGAAGTTTGTACCTAGGGCAGTGCCATTGTCTCGAACCATCAGAGGCAGGTTTAATTGCTGGCAACGCTCTTTCGTGAGGGTGAGGCAAATGAGACCGCGACCATGCTTGGCCATGAAGTTAATGGCCTCAGCACTGACGTGATCAGCGGCAAGAACTAAATCACCTTCATTTTCACGATCCTCTTCATCAACCAAGATGATCATCTTGCCAGCACGAAGGTCGGCCACGATCTCATGAACGGGGCTAATGGCTGGTAATGGTGAGCTTGGCATGGTTATGGAATTCGTAAATAGAGCGTCATTTTAAGCCTTCTTGCTCTTAGTAGGGCTCTACAACAGGATTTTCCGAAGAGGCTGATGGTGAAGCCCTATGGATTTGGGAACAATCTTTGGGATCAGCCACTTCAGGAGAATCCTAATGAACGATGACCATTTAGCCGAATCTGGAATGGTCTTATTTGAGCTTTTGATTGCGATGACCCTTATCGTGGGCAGTATTACGGTTGCTCATATGGTTTATTCAAAACTGGTCATGAAGGCTATTCAATTAGAGAAGTCGCATGCAGCGTGGGTTCATCAAAAGAACCAGCATGAAATTGCACTTTACCTCAATCGATTCAAAAGTCAGCAACCGAACAATGCGCCTCGATCAAAACGATGACCTTACTGGCCTGCTTAACGGCACTCACACTCAGCGCCATTTTGCTATTGCCACCTGCATGGCTGGTTCATCATGTACTTACTCATCACGCTCAGCTCGAGGATCGAGTTTTGCTGCAACAGAATATGGATCGCTCACTGGAGTTAATCAGTCGAGCGATTCAAGGTGCGGGTTATCAATCTAGCTCAATGCAGAATTCATTGACAGTAAACCCAATTACCATCCAAAAAGGCGGCTCTTCTCGCGGTTCTGATGCCATTGTGCTTACCCAAGATATTCCGGACAAATTAGGGTATGACTGCATGGGTAATCCATTAGCACTCGAACGCACTATTAAACAACAGGCCTATCAGCGGTTTTATGTAGAACCCAGTCGGCATGATTCTCGAACCCAGACGCTGATTTGTCAGAGCGTCGATCGTCAAGGTCGGTTACATCAGGGTGAAATTCTGAGTAAGGTTCAGTCCTTGCAGATTAACTGGGTACGAGCACATTCACTAAGCCAAGCGCCTACTATCTCTCGGACCCCAAGCGGCCTGGTTGGCATTACTCTGCGCGTACAACCCCATGGAGGGTCAAATAACCCAACGCGGGTCATCGAGCAGACGCGCTACATTAGTCAGCGCCATGGCATTTATAACCCATGATATTGCTTTGGGTGATGAGTCTTTTACTTTATCTGGCATGGGCGGTAGCCCAGTTAGAGTCGGTGATCGCCCTTGAGATTCAATCGCAAGCGACCCAGGTCCAATATCTGTCCCAGTTTGAGAGAGCAGAAGCGCTCTTAACCCAGTGTGAAGATCGGCTCAGAACATTATTGATTCATGAGCCTAATCCGTCGCAGGAAGACCTCGATGTATTCGGTTCGGAGGGCTGTCGACTAAAGCTCATGAGTGCAACACAAATGGTCCATCAACAGAAACATCCAATGAAGAACACGCTACTAGTCGAGATGGAAGTTGGCCAAGGGATTCGGCTTCGTAGCGCGCTCTGTTATCAAATCGCCAGTCAACACCTTAGCCGCATCAATTGGCAGTTAATCTATGAGTAGAGGACAAGAATATTATTCATTTCACTCGCGAGGGTATGGGGAGCAGGGGTATACCTTATTGGAGTTGATGGTGGTCATCGCGCTCATCAGTTTGCTGCTGATGTTTGGGGTTCCTCAAATCCAAAATCAGTTCTATGAGCGAGAGCTCGAGCATGCGGCGCGCCAGTTCATTTACCACGCACAGTTTGCAAGACAGCGCGCTCTCTATGGGGGTCGCGATATGCTCTTAAAGCCAAGAGCAAGGAATGATGATGAAGCGAATTGGAATTCAGGTTGGCAGCTTGAGGGCCTTGATATAAATGGCTCGCCAGAAAAGATTGTTCGACATTCCTTACCTGCTAATATTGCGATTCATTCCAAGGGGTTTATGGATCCACATTCTGGCCAAAGTCAGATTCGATTTAATCCTGCGGGCGGGGCGAAATCAAAACATGGCGGCTTTGTCGCTAATCGCTTGATTTTTGCTCACACCAAGAACACATCCCTGCAGCGTCATGTCATCTTGGCAGCAAGTGGCCGCTGGCGTATATGTAACCCAAATTCTGCAACGAATCCAAAAGGGCTGGGTTGTTAGTGTATTTAGTCAGATCAATAAATCGGGTTTAATAGCGCTATGACCCAATTTAGTTCATTTGATCGACAGATGATGGCCTTGGCGCTTGAGGAGGCCAATAAGGCCCTGTATCTTTCCAACCCCAATCCACGGGTGGGTTGCGTGATCACCAAGGGTGAACAGATTTTAGGCCAGGGGTTTACCCAGCAAGTGGGGTCTCAGCACGCTGAGATTGAGGCGATCGCTAATGCACGACGGTTGGGAGCAGGTGACACTGAGTTTGCTGCCAGCACCTTTTATGTCACGCTTGAGCCTTGTTCGCATACTGGTCGCACACTCCCGTGTTGTGATGCGTTGATAAAACTCTCGCCACAGCGTGTGGTTATTGCCATGCAAGATCCCAATCCTAAGGTCTCTGGTCAGGGGATTGCAAGCTTACAAAAGCATGGCATTCAGGTGGATCTTGGTTTAATGGCGCATGAAGCGGCCTTACTAAATCCTGGATTTATCAAACGCATGACCCAGGGTCTTCCATATGTGCGCATGAAGATTGCATCGAGTTTGGATGGTCGTACCGCGCTACTCAATGGTAAGAGTCAGTGGATTACAGGACCAGCTGCCCGTGCCGATGGTCATCATTGGCGGGCCCAAGCATGCGCCATTCTTTCGGGGGTGGGTACGGTCAGGGAAGATGATCCAGCTCTCACGGTACGTGAGGTGAGCACTCAGCGTCAGCCATTACGAGTGATTGTGGATTCGCAATTGGAGATTCCGTTAGGAGCTAAGGTGCTGCATGATGGAAATGCCATCATCGTTTGCGCTAATCCAGAGTCAGGCCACTTACAGAAAACCCAAAAAGAGTTGGCGGGGCGCGGTATTGAAGTGGTGCAACTTGCGAATGCAAAGGGTAAGGTAGACCTGCCTAAACTTTTTGCATATTTGGCTAAAGAGCGTGAGATCAATGAAGTCCATGTCGAAGCAGGTCACAAATTAAATGGTTCGCTCATTCGCGAGGGGTGTGTGGATGAGCTTCTCATCTATCAGGCACCTTGCTTCTTGGGTGAGGGCCTAGGAATGGTCAATATTGGACTGCTTCAAGAACTATCACAGAGGGATTCTTGGAGAATTGTTGAACATACTCTGATCGGAGATGATCTGCGCATACGCGCTGTACGTCCATAGTATTGCCTGCCTTCCAAACTGATATAGTGCATTCATGTTTACTGGAATCATTACCGCGATTGGTGAAATTACTCATCTCGCTCCCAAAGGGGATGGCCTCCATTTAACCGTCACAACCCCTGCCAACTATCTTGATGATGTGGCGATCGGGGATAGTATCGCCCTTAATGGCGCCTGCATGACGGTTACGACTATGCAAGCCAACGCCTTTGATGTGGATGTTTCTAAGGAGTCGATTTCAAAAACAACAGGACTCGACAAACTTGGTTCTGTGAATCTAGAAAAGGCTCTACGATTTAATGATCGTCTTGGAGGCCACTTGGTTAGTGGCCATGTCGATGGAATAGGTACAGTTCAATCCTTTACTCCCGTTCAAGGCGATGTATATGGCTCATGGAAGTTGGTAATCGATGCCCCGCAATCATTGGCTCCTTATCTGGCTTACAAAGGATCGATTGTGGTGAATGGCGTATCGCTAACCGTGAATCATGCAGGGTCCAAAGATCAATCCCAATGCCCCATTGAAATCAATATCATTCCTCATACCCTGGATCACACCACACTTGGCAAACTCAAAGCAAACGATCACGTGAACTTAGAAGTGGATCTGATTGCGCGTTATGTGGCGCGCATGCTAAGTAAAGACTCAACTTAATACTGATATCTCGTTGGATCGGCTACCCCAGCCTCTTTAAATCCCGCTTTACGAAGTTGACAAGATTCACAGACGCCGCAGGCTTGGCCTTCTTGATTGGCTTGATAGCACGACACCGTTTGGCTGTAATTAATGCCCAGGGATTGGCCCAGTTGAATGATCTGTGCCTTACTCATGGAAATGATAGGCGCGTGGATCCGGAATCGATGCTGCTCATCAATAGACTCGACCCCAGCTTTTGTAGCTAAGTTCGCCATGGTTTCAAAGGACTTCACATACTCAGGCCGACAATCTGGATACCCCGAGTAATCCACTGCATTAGCACCATAGAACACATCAATACTTCCCAGAGACTCGGCCCAGGCTAGGGCCATCGAGAGCATGATGGTGTTGCGAGCGGGTACATAGGTAATCGGGATGTCTGTTGTCTTTGGATCGCCCTCGGTTGGAACACGCAGCATCTCGTCAGTGAGGGCGGACCCACCAAAGCGGGCAAGATCCAGGTGAATGACCTCATGGCGCTCAACACCAAATGATTGCCCAATCTTTTTTGCAGCATCCAACTCTGACGAGTGCTTTTGGCCGTAATGAACTGAGAGGGCATAACAGCGATAGCCTAGTTGTTTGGCAAGCGCCAGAATGGTCGTAGAGTCCAAGCCACCGGAGAATAGAATGACCGCAGAACTATTGGGTGTGCGTGCCTGTGATTGAGTAAACGAATGCTTAAAAGCAGAAAAGTCCAAAATTAGAAACCCAGGATCTACTTACTTGATGTTGGTAACAATCGGCTTTGCTTCTTTGGCAGCCTCAGAGTCGGGATATTTGGTGATGAGGTCGCTCAGAACCTTTTTGGCCACTGCTTTCTTACCCGACTCAAGATTGGCATTGCCAAGGGTTAACATCGCCGCAGGCACTCGCTGATGGCCTGGGAACCTAGTAATCAGAGTTTGTAATTGATTGATGGAGCCGTTGTAATCTTTAAGAGCGTATTTAGTATTGCCGGACCAAAAGAGTGCAAGGGGCAAATAAGGGCTAGATGGGTATTTCCGGATAAAGGTATTGAGATCGGTATCGGCTTTTTTGAGCTGATTGTTCTGAAACGCATTGAGCGCCTCTTCATATGCAGACCGCTCACCGGGTTGAACCACACCAGTCACACCTTCCACCTCCACGGTTTGGGGTTCAAACCGAGTCAGTCGATTATCTAGATCTTGATAGTAGGTTTTTTGATTATTAGTGAGATCATCCGTTTGCTTTTGTAGAGTCTCGACTTGGCCGCGTAGTTGGGCGTTTTCTGTACGGAGTTTCTCGATCTGATTTTGTAGGTCCAAAATAGCGCCTTGCGAGGCCTGAACCGACTTGCGCATTTCTAGAATGGCTTTGCGAGCCTCGTCATCTGAGAAGATCGCCCAAGCATTACTTGAAAGGAATGCTCCTGCTGTAATCGTAAGAGCGGTACGAGTAAATTTGGAGATAACGGTCAAGCGATTTGCTCTTATTTGGTGATGTAAATGATGTCAGCACGACGGTTCTCAGCCCATGCAGCTTCAGTATTACCTTCTGCTTTGGGTTTTTCTTTTCCAAGACTCACGGCTTCCATTTGATTATCGGGTACGCCCAGTGCGGCGAGGGCTTTACGAACCGCATCCGAGCGACGCTGACCAAGGGCAAGGTTGTATTCGGCGGTACCACGATCATCGGTATTGCCCTGAATCATGATCTTTTGTTGGGGGTTTTGCTTTAAGAAAGCAGCACCAGCTTGCAGCATATTTTGATATTGGGGCTTGATGGTGTATTCATCAAAGTCAAAATAGATGCTGCGCTGAAAGAGGGGACTCTTTGGATCATTCCAGGGTTGAGAAGCAATATTGCTACCTTTAGCCTCATCGGTTTTCATGGTGCTAAGGTCATCTAATTTAACGCCCGATGAGCATGCACTGAGTAGGCCGATGCCTCCCAAAATGCTGGTCAGTACAAAGCGACGCTGGGGTGATGTGGTTTTCATGCGCTCTCCCTCGTATAAATTGATGGTGTTTTTAAACCGATGGACTGCAAACTGATTAGTATTATGCCTTGAATTATGGATCACTAAAGCGGATTAGCGATCCATAAATGGACCCCAGGATGGTTGACGTACATCGGATCCTGGAACACTCAAAATTTGTTTGACATAGCCATCCACAGAAACTGCCGCTAATACTTTTTTACCCCCGACTTGGGTTGAGTACAAAATGTAGCGACCATTTGCGGCAAAGCTTGGGGATTCATCAAAGCTGGTATCGGTCATGGGTGTGCTATCACCCGTGAGGAGATTCATTAAAAAGAGCTTAAAGCCGCCGCCCGCGCCGCCGATGTAAGCTAAGTACTTACCATCGGGCGAGATGCGTGCTGAGGTTGCATAGGGTTGCTTAAAGCTAATTCGTTTGGCTGGTTCGCCGCGCTCACCATCGGCACTCATCCGATAAATTTGTGGATTGCCGCCACGATCGCTCGTGAAATAAATGAACTTACCGTCTGGAGAAAACTGCGGTTCGGTATCAATCGTATTGCCTTGAGTGAGGCGTCGCAGATTACTACCATCGGCATTGACTCGATAGATTTGCGTATTACCATCTTTAGAAAGCGAGATCGCTAAGCTCTTACCGTCAGGCGCCCAGGATGGGGCGCTGTTATTACCTCGCTCATTGGAAAGAACAATACGACGCCCGCTCGCCAGCTCGTGGACATAAACGATGGGCTTACGATCCTCAAAGGATACATAAGCAATCTTTTGACCATCGGGTGACCACGAAACTGAAATAATGGGCTCACTACTATTGAGCGCGTTGCGCATATTCTGACCATCGGCGTCCGAGATGACTAAGCGATAGCGCTTACCCTCTTTCATGACATATGACAGACGGGTGGAGAATACGCCGCGTTCACCCAAAAGTTTGAAGATGATGTCATCTGAAATCTTGTGGGCCGCAAGGCGCAAGTTATCCTCGCTTGCTGACACGATCAAACCATTGAGGCTCTCACCCTTTCGAATATCGTATAAGCGGTAACGAACCTCATACTGGCCAGGAGATTTTTGGGTGACTGAGCCAACGGCTAGGGCATCGGCTCCGCGCGCCGCCCACGTTTTGAAGTTGGGAATCACTTGATCGTCCTCAACACCGTTACCAAGCTCAATATTTCGGAAGTAACCACTGCGTGTGAGGTTTTGGCGAATCACATCAGAAATCTTGACCGGTAATTTGTCCTCATCTTTAAATCGGGAAACCGCAATTGGATAGAGGGTTTGACCAACACCCTTGATCTCGATGTTCATTTGAGCGTTCACGGGGGCAGTGAATAGTCCCATGAAAATAGTTAGTATTAGCAGGGAGGCAATACGAATGCGCTCATATGTCATGGACATTATTCTAGCCGCTTGCAATGGCCTAGAAGTTAATCCTTGGGCTTAAAGGTCAACTTGATCTGACGCATGGGGATTTTGCCGTTTTCGTCCCGCGGCAGGCTCTCGGCGCGATCAATTGCAATTAGGACCGCACGATCCCAGGCTGGATCCGTGCTGGGCGAGGTCACGGCCCGTTTCAAAATCATGCCATCGGGAGCGAGATCAACTATCACCACCACCGTTGGATTACCACTGGTGGACTCCGTATTAAAGACGATGAGGGGCTTAATCTTCTTACGGACCCGATCGGCGTAGCCGGGCGGGGCATTACCACCTGCGCCCACGCCATCGCCCACTTTGCCACTGCTACCGCCCTCGGCACCTGCAGCTGCTTTTAAACGGGCTAATTGATCCAGGCGTGCTTTCTCTGCCGCGGCAGCTGCTTTTCTAGCGGCTGCGTCTTCTTTGGGATCCACTTTTTTCTCAGGTGGCTTGGTTTCTGCTTTCTTCTCCGGCTTGGGCTCGGGTTTTCTGACCACCTCTTTGGGTGGCTCGGGGGGTGGTTTAGTTTTTTTAATGACGATCTCAGCGGCTTCGGGCTTGATATCCATTTTCGGGGCGGGTGTCACACTTGGAGGTGGAACACTCGCCTCCCAGAGCTCGACCTCAACGCCAGCTGGGCTAGAACTCGTTTTCCAATGAATCCCCAAAGTCAGCAGCGCAATGAGAAAAAGATGGGCCCCTAAGGAGAGTGCAAATGCTTTGGTAGTGCCTGGTTCACGATCCGCATGAAACTGCCAGGAGGCGTTAAGGGTCACGCTACTCATATTGACTCATCATTACTGACTGCGAACGGCTAATCCCACGCGTTTGACGCCGTTTTCTTTTAGGCGTGACATCACATCCATCACCACTTCGTATTTAATGGACTTGTCGGCTGCTAGTACCACCGGTTGCTCAGCAGACTTTTCAGCTTGAGAGCGCGCAAAGGCACCAAGTTCTAATTTAGAAATAGTTTGTGCGCTCTCGCCCTCTTTACGAATCGTAATGGCTTCATCAGCACCAATCGTAATAAAGACCGGGGGTAGGGCTTGCACCTTGGCGCCACCGACGGTTGGAAGATTGACCACTCCGGGGTTAACGAGCGGTGCGGTCACCATAAAGATGACCAAGAGCACCAACATCACATCGATGTAGGGCACTACATTGATGTCCGCAATCGCTTTCCGACGAGAGGAGCGAAAGGATGAACGGCTCGCCATGGGGTTTAGAGGCGAGCGCCTTGGCGTTGCAAAATATTCGTGAACTCTTCGATAAAGGATTCAAAATGAATCGAGAGGCGATCAATATCGGTGGAGTAACGGTTATACGCCACGACGGCGGGGATGGCTGCAAATAAACCAATTGCAGTGGCTACCAGCGCTTCTGCAATGCCTGGGGCAACAGAGGCGAGAGTGGCTTGTTGCACATT
Source organism: Polynucleobacter sp. HIN5 (assembly GCF_030297555.1). Lineage (NCBI taxonomy): Bacteria > Pseudomonadati > Pseudomonadota > Betaproteobacteria > Burkholderiales > Burkholderiaceae > Polynucleobacter > Polynucleobacter sp. HIN5. Next base: position 248,998 of record NZ_AP028136.1, read on the forward strand.
GGCCAAGCCTCGAAAGGCGTGCATGATGCCCCAAACTGTTCCAAAGAGTCCAATATAGGGTGACACCGAGCCAACGGATGCTAAGAAGGGTAGATTGGCCTCTAAGCGATCCATCTCACGTTGATAGGCGGCTTTCATCGCGCGCCGTGCCGCATCGATTTCTTTGGCTTTTAAAAACTCTTGCATCCCGGCAGCGAAGATGCGCTCTAAAACCGCTGCATTGGCTTGACTGCCGGCACTATTCATTTTGCGCTGGGCAGCCTCAAATAAGGTTTGTAAGTCACCGCCCGCCCAAAAATCGCGCTCAAAGCGCTCCGTCTCACGCCGCGCTGCGCGTAAGTTTGAGCCCTTACGAAAAATGATGGTCCACGAGGCTACAGAGAGGCTCAAGAGCAACACCATGACCGCTTGGACCAAGATGCTGGCATTGAGAACCAGGGTCAGAATAGAAAGGTCTTCAGTAGGGTTCATAAGGACTTTGTATTATGGAGGGTAATTTTAGCCAATCCTTAACGGATTGCCGCAGTTTAATTGTCGTATTTTGGTATCGATTTGTGATTAATTAGGAAGCCACCATGTTTGATCGTCAGCACACTTTAGCGCACATTGACCCTGAGTTATGGACTAGCATCCAAAACGAGAACCGTCGTCAAGAGGAGCATATTGAGCTCATCGCCTCTGAAAACTATACTTCGCCCGCAGTGATGGCCGCTCAGGGCTCGCAGTTAACTAACAAATATGCCGAGGGTTATCCCGGCAAGCGCTATTACGGCGGCTGTGAATTTGTCGATGTGGCTGAGCAATTGGCGATCGATCGGGTCAAGAAATTGTTTGGAGCCGACGCCGCCAATGTGCAACCCCATTGCGGAGCATCGGCTAATCAAGCGGTTTTCTTAGCCTTTTTAAAGCCTGGCGATACCTTTATGGGCATGAGCCTTGCTGAGGGCGGACATTTATCGCATGGTATGGCCCTTAATATGAGCGGTAAATGGTTTAACGCGATCTCCTATGGACTCGATCAAAACGAAGCGATTGATTACGAGCAAATGGAGCGCTTAGCGCGCGAGAAAAAACCAAAACTCATCATTGCTGGTGCGTCCGCTTATTCTTTGCAGATTGATTTTGAGCGTTTTGCAAAAGTGGCTAAAGAGATCGGTGCCATTTTTATGGTCGACATGGCGCACTACGCAGGATTGATCGCTGCAGGTGTGTACCCCAATCCAGTGCCCTATGCGGATGTGGTAACTTCAACGACGCATAAGAGTCTACGTGGTCCACGCGGTGGCATCATTCTCATGAAAGCTGAGCATGAGAAAGCCATTAACTCTGCGGTATTCCCAGGTATGCAAGGTGGCCCCTTAATGCATGTAATCGCCGCGAAGGCGGTGGCATTTAAAGAAGCCTTAGAGCCTAGCTTTAAAGACTATCAAAAGCAGGTAATTGCCAATGCGCAAGCCTTAGCAAATTCGTTGATTGAGCGGGGCCTGCGGATTGTCTCTGGTAGAACCGAGTCGCACGTGATGCTCGTCGATCTACGTGCCAAGAAAATTACCGGTAAGGAAGCCGAGGCCGCATTAGGCGCTGCACACATTACCGTCAACAAAAATGCGATTCCCAATGATCCTGAAAAACCCATGGTAACGAGTGGGATTCGCTTGGGCTCACCCGCGATGACCACGCGCGGTTTTAAAGAGGCCGAAGCCAAGCAAGTGGGGCAACTGATTGCGGATGTGCTCGATCATCCCAATGATGCCAATCATTTGGCAAAGGTGCGCGAGCAAGTGAATGCACTCACTAAACGCTTCCCCGTCTACGGAAATTAGGTTTCATGCGCTGCCCGTTTTGCCATAGTGACGATACCCAGGTGATGGATACCCGGGTATCGGACGAGGGCGATTCGGTCAGACGCCGCAGGCGCTGCGCATCCTGCGATAAGCGCTTTACCACCTATGAGCGAGCCGAGTTAAGTCTACCTGCGATTGTGAAAAAAAATGGCAGTCGAGTGGAGTACAGCCATGAGAAATTAGTGAGCTCGATCCGCTTAGCGTTACGCAAACGCCCGGTTTCGTCGGATGCGGTTGATGATGCGATCGGACGCATCGAAGAAAAACTGATGGCCTCCGGCGAAAAAGAAATCCCTAGTGAGCGGGTTGGCGAACTGGTCATGCGTGAACTTAAGCGTTTAGATAAAGTCGCCTACATCCGCTTTGCATCAGTCTATCGCAGCTTTGCCGATCTGGAGTCGTTCGAGAGTGCTCTCAAAGAGCTGAAGTAGCTTTACTGAAATGAATTTTTTGCAAATTCATAATGAGCAAAATTATTGGGATGCTCTTGAGCGGGCTTCACAATTTTTTGAGCATCCACCAGAGATGAATTCCCAAGAGGCTGAGGAATTTGAAGTGTTGCTCAGCGCAATCGAAAGCTATGAGTTGCAGCATTACCCAATTGAGAAACCCTTGGGTGGGTCAATCAAGCCTTCAGTTAAGCCAAAGCAGTAAAAATTGCTCTAGTAATATCCTCCACCGAACCTGTACCAGATACTTTGCGATAGGCAGGTGCTTTAACCCCAGCACTTGCTGGCTCGCTCGCCCACTTTGAGTAGTAGTCCACTAGTGGGCGCGTTTGATCCGTGTAGACCTGCAGACGCTTACGTACAGTCGCCTCTTGATCATCATCGCGCTGAATAAGGGGTTCACCCGTTACATCATCTTTGCCATCGACTTTTGGGGGATTAAATTTGATGTGATACGAGCGACCAGAAGCGGGGTGCACGCGGCGACCACTCATGCGCTCAATAATGGCATCAAAGGGCACATCAATCTCAAGTACATAGTCAATCGGCACAGCGGCATCTTTCATGGCTTGTGCTTGTGGAATGGTCCGTGGGAAGCCATCAAAGAGATAGCCTTTGTGGCAATCGGGCTGGGTTAAGCGATCTTTGACTAAGCCAATAATGATGTCGTCAGAAACCAGGCCACCCGCATCCATAATTTTCTTGGCAGCTATTCCGAGGGGGGTACCCGCTTTAACGGCGGCGCGCAGCATATCGCCAGTGGAGATTTGCGGAATACCAAATTTCTCACAAATAAATTGGGCTTGCGTTCCCTTGCCCGCACCTGGAGCACCTAGCAAAATTAAGCGCATGTCATCCCCTGTCTTATTTTTTCATTCCCTATAGTCTAATTGATTGCACCGACTTAGGGCAGATTTATTGGGACCTGCTTCTTAGCGAAATCCCTTAAAAGAAGGCACGCACCCGCGCAAGATCTTCGAGGGTGTCTACGCCGGCTGGTGGCAATTCGGAGACGAGGTGTACTGCGATACGGTAGCCGTGCCAGAGTGCACGCAATTGCTCTAGAGACTCTGCAATCTCTAATGGAGATGTTGCAAGTTGGGCATACTTTTTTAGAAAACCCACGCGGTAGGCATAGATACCGATATGGCGATAGTAAGTAGGTGACGATTGAGTGCGATCGTAGGGCACAGCTGCTCGCGAGAAGTACAAGGCTTCGCGTTGTTGATTGAGGACTACTTTCACCGCATTGGGATTGGTAATTTCCTCAGCACTTTGAATGGCTACAGCGGCTGTACTCATCACGCACTCTGAATTCGCTGCCAGAGTGTCAGCCACTTGATTAATGAGCTCCACCGGAATTAAAGGCTCATCGCCTTGCACGTTCACAATCAGTGCCTCATCATCTAACCCTAAGCGAGAGGCAACTTCTGCAATCCGATCGGTACCACTAGGGTGATCTGCACGAGTCATGAGGACATTGAATCCTGCCGCATGGCAGGCAGCTTCAATCTCAACGGCATCGGTGGCAACCAAAATTTGTTTTGCTTTGGATTGTTTTGCACGCTCGGCCACACGCACCACCATTGGTTTACCACCCAGATCCGCAAGCGCTTTGCGCTCAAGCCGTGTCGATGCTAAACGCGCCGGGATTACAACGGTAAATACGGTCATCGCAAGTAATTATTTAGAGAGAGCAGCAGTTTCTTCAGAACTGAGACTGCGCGCTTCATCAACTAGCATGACCGGAATGTCATCGCGAATTGGGTAAGCAAGTTTATCGACTTTGCAAATGAGCTCGTGTTTATCTTCATCCAAATGGAGCGAGCTCTTACAAATCGGGCAAACCACAATATCGAGTAGATTTCTATTCATCATCAGAGGGCCTTAATCATCACCATGTACTCATCATAGTCCAAGACGTGGGGTTATTTGAGATAGGGATCGGGCCGCGTAATCACCTCTTGCACCCAATCACTAAACACGCGTGGGATCTCTAGGCGCATGGGAACAACCCAGACGCGAGAGTCTTCGATCCCAGCGCATTTAACTGCATCTTTTTCGGTGATTAGGATGAGATCTACAGGAAGTGCTTTGAGATCATTGTGGTGAACCGGTGCATGATCGGGTAAGGCTAGAGTTTGATCAATATGCACCCCCAGTTTAGTGAGTGCATCAAAAAACTTCTTTGGATTGCCAATGGCTGCAAGTGCGCCTACTTTTAATCCAACCAAGCGACTGAGCATTTGGGTAAAGCTAATAGGCTCATTGGGCCGATGGAGTGGATAGGCACTATCGATCATCGGACTCAGGTGCAGTTCGCGAGAGCTGGGAAACGGGTCGTTCGGGGGAGGGGATTCGCTAATAGTGATGGTTGCATCGCGCTCACGCTTAGCACTCTCGCGTAATGGCCCAGCGGGCAAGAGTCTGGCATTGCCATTCCCACGCTCGTCCTCAACGACTAATTCCAAATCGCGTCCGCCTTCGCGCGCAGGCCAGCGTACTAAGGCCGCATGCTGCAAACCATCGTCACTAATGATCACATTGACCTCGGGATCGGACTGTAAAAGCGCATCAATACAGGCTTTGCGTTTGCGATAGACCCAAATGGGCACGCAGTCATGAATGCGTTGCGCCATCAATACGGGTTCATCACCAACTTGATTGGGCTTGCTGGCACGATCAACACGTGTGGGTTGCGAGAGTGATGAGCGAGTATGGGGTTGATAGCCACGGCTAATTACGCCAGGCTTAAAACCCCGCTCAACTAGTGCATTGGCAAGCGCAATCACGAGCGGCGTTTTTCCCGTGCCCCCCACCCGAATGTTGCCCACGATGATGATGGGAACTGGTGCAGCCCGATAGATCCTAAGGGTGTGCAATAGCCCAGAGTCCACGATCAACTGCTTGATCCAAACCACGAGGCCATAGAGCCATGCCAAGGGCAGTAAAACAATACTGATGAAGCGATCGACCAGCGCTCGAATGGGCGATTGAGAAAAAGAAGATTTTTCCCAAAAGCGCGGCGCAGTTTTGAAGAGCATTATTTCTTCGCTTGACTACTAAAGGCGATATTAGGTAGGCCCGCATCACGCGCCAGTTCCAATACGGTCATGACGGCTTGGTGTGGTGCGCGAGCATCGGCATCAATGCTAATACGTAGGTTTTGCTCAGGAGCGGTGTTCATTTGCTTGAGAGCGCTACCTAATTGAGCGCGATTCATAACCTTGCCGTTGAGAGCAAAGCGGCCATCGCTACTCACCGCAATATTGATCTCACGCGCTGAATCGACCGTCTCGACACCCGAAGCTGTTGGCAAGGTAATCGCAATTTCTTGAAATTTGGTAAACGTGGTGGAGATCATCAAAAAGATCAGAATGACCAAGAGGACATCAATAAATGCGATTAGATTGATTTCGGGTTCAGTGCGCGCAAAACGATTGGCATAGGTATTACCAATGAAGAAAGATCTTGCTTTGTGCGATTGATATTTAAAGGGGCTCATTTGTAAAAATAATAACCTTATTCAGGTGATAAAAATTATGTTCTTTTAATTCGATCCTTGATAATGAGACATTCAACTTTCTCCGAAATCATGCTCTACCCTGCAAATTTGATTAACGACGATGACAAAATACTTGTTACGTTTGATGACATCCCTGAGGCCATTACTTTTGGTAAGAATCGCTATGAAGCGCTCATTCATGCAAAAGATGCTCTCAATACTGCCTTGTCTTTTATAGCGAACGTGGGTTGCCTTTTCCAAAACCTAGCAAACCTAAACCTGATCAATTTTTGGTGAGTGCAACACTTGCCCCAGGTTAAGTATCGGGATACAACTTCTTAAATAACTGCCGAGTGCATTCCTCGCACTCACGTTGGCGTTGATCAGCCACTGCGCGTAAGATCCGCCATCCAGCCAATGCTGGGATTGCAATTAAAAGACCAAACGCGGTGTTGTAGAGCGCAATTGAGATGCCGTGTGCTAATTGCTGCGGATTGGTCGCTCCAACGCTTGCGGCATTCACTGCACTACCAATCGTGCCACCTTGGCTACCAAAGATCTCAATCATGCCAACCACAGTGCCAAAGAGACCTAGAAGGGGGGCAATAGTGGCGATTGTTGCGAGCGCACCGAGATAGCGATCTAATTTGGTCCAAAGATTTTGGGCGAGGATTTGTAGCTCTTCGATGGCAACCTCGGCCGAGTGCCCCAGGGCATGCTCACGTAAGACACCAGCCAATAGTCCGCCAATCGGGGAGGAACTCGTGAGGTGATTAATGAAGTTGGGATCATTGGCCAGAGTCGGTGTGGCAGCAAAGGCCTCTTCAATCGACTGTTTGCGAACGATGTGGGTTTTGCGCAAATACCAGCAGCGTTCAAGCAAAATGGCAAGGCCGAGAATGGATATAGCAAGAAGTGGCCAGATTGGCCAGCCAGCAGCGATTAAGATGGAATACATGAACGGTATTTTCATGCAAATTCAGAAAAGCCCAAAAAAGCGGCTGACCCTATCCCAACAAGTAAACCAGTTTCATCGAGCCACGGGCGTTTATACCGGCTTGTGGATAACTCTGTGCAAAACTTTGAGCAAAGTCCACCCTAAGTCCTTGATGGGTGGTGTAAGTCCTTGATTTATGCCTAAAGATCAGTCCATTCAAATGATAAAAATATGCATTTAAATCAATTACTTGCAAATTTTTTGTTGGATGAAAGCGACATTGATAAAGAGCGAGTATTCACTAACTTTCTTACTATTTCGGCCAGCCAAGGCTTGTGGATATGTCGCGACCCGCAAGCCCATATAGTTACTGGAAAGTGACAAATAAATGACGGAAAAATCAAGCCTGATCCTGAGCGTTGGCGATCTAAACCGCGCCATTGCTGAGTCGTTGACCGAACAATTTGAGTTTGTCATGGTTAGCGGGGAGGTATCGAACTTCAAAGCCTATGACAGCGGGCATTGGTATTTCTCTCTCAAGGATGAAGAGGGTCAGATTCGCTGTGTAATGTTTCGGGGAAAAAATCTACAAGTTGGATTTATGCCCCAATCTGGGGATCAGGTCGAGGTGAGTGCATCGGTCAGCATGTATGTACCCCGCGGTGATGTGCAGTTAACGATTCATGCTTTACGCAAAGCAGGCCTTGGAGGTCTATACGAAGCATTCCTGAAACTCAAAGATAAGTTAGCGAAGGCAGGTTTATTTGACGAAGAGCGTAAACGCGCAATTCCATCTCATCCCAGGGCAATTGCAATTGTGACTTCAACACAAGCCGCGGCTCTGAAGGATGTACTCACCACCTTGGCGCGTCGTGCGCCGCACATTCCCATCTACATTTATCCAACGTTGGTTCAGGGCGCGGATGCCCCTGCCGGCATCATCAATGCCATTCAAAAGGCTAATGATGATGGCGTGGCAGAGATAATTCTTCTAGTGCGGGGCGGGGGCAGCATTGAGGATTTATGGGCGTTTAATGACGAGCAGCTAGCGCATACCATTGCCAACTCCGATATACCAATCATCAGCGGAGTGGGCCATGAAACGGATTTCACGATTGCCGATTTCGTGGCAGACCTACGAGCCCCGACACCAACCGGTGCTGCTGAATTAGCCACCCCCAAACGAGAGCAACTCTTACAAGAACTGAAGGGCTATCAAGACACGATCACTCAGCGTCTGGAGCAGCGTCTCGAGCGTGAAGCCCAAACGCTTGATCAAATCAGCCTAAGACTCAAGCACGCTTTGCCAAACCCAGAGCGCATGCGCGAGCAAATTGAGCAATGGCAGCAACGTCTGTCACAAGGTATACGCGTGTATCTAGAGAGCCTGAAACGCAATCAAGCACATTGGCTATCTCAACTCGAAACCCTCAATCCGCAGCGCACGCTTGAGCGAGGGTATGCCGTCATTTTGGATCAGAATCAAAAGGCAGCACGGCAACCCAGTGATATTCGGGAGGATGAGGATTACATCGTTAAACTCGCCACAGGTGAGGTTCTTGCTAGATTCGATAAAGCAACTAAGTAGTGATTTAAAAAATGAAAAGAATAATTACACCAGTTACACCAGGCGAAATGTTGAAAGAGGAATTTTTAAAGCCATTGGGGCTCACAGCTTATCGTCTTGCTGAGGATGTTGGGATGTCGCCTCAAAGAATAAGTGACATTATTGCGGGTAAGGGCCCCATTACAGAGGGGGAGGACCTAAAGCTTTGCCAGTATTTTGGTTTAAGTGCTGGCTGGTGGCTTCGTGGTCAAGATGATTATGATGCTAATAATTCATATAAATCAATAGTTTAAATATTTGTTAACATCGACCAGCGATCTTATTTTAAAGAAAACTTTAATATGATTGCTTCATTTTAAAGTTTTCTTTAAAATAAGGCATGACGATTAAAGCAACCCTTAAAACCCAACGAAGTACTGGGAAGTACATTCAATCCACCACACTTGGGGAGGTGGTTAAAGCGTTTGTGCCAGAGCCACTACCGCCCCAAAGACCAGAGATCGCCTTAGAGAGTTTCCAGGAACTTAATTACAAAGCTGAGATGGCCCTAGCGCGTCTTGCAGGAGTGGCCGCATTGGTGCCTTCGGTCGATTGGTTGCTCTATGGGGCCATCCGCAAGGAGGCATTGCTAACTTCTCAAATTGAGGGGACCCAAGCCACCATTACTGACTTATTTGATAACGAAGCTGGTATACAAGTAAGCAATACCGATGATGTGGAGGAGGTGGTTAACTATATTGCTGCCTACCGGTTGGTGCGTGAGAATTTGCAAGATCCCAAGGGTTTGCCAATTAGCGTTCGACTGCTTTGCAAGGCCCACAAGGTTTTACTAAAAGGTATTCGTGGGGCTGGAAAGCAACCAGGTCAACTTCGACAATCACAAAACTGGTTAGGCGGAACCCGACCCGGGAATGCAGTTTTTGTTCCACCTCCGGCTGATCATGTGGGGAGCTTGATGAGTGAGCTTGAAAAGTTCATTCATGATCAGAATTTCAATTCTCATAAGGTCAACGAGCAAAGACTACCACCTCTAGTGGTCATTGCGCTCGTGCACGCTCAATTTGAAACCATTCATCCATTTTTAGATGGCAATGGCCGTATTGGGCGCTTACTCATATCTGCTCTTTTAGAGGATTTTGGATTGCTGCCGGAGCCACTTTTGTATTTGAGTAGTTATTTAAAGCAACATCAAATGGAATACTACCGACTTCTATCGGCAATACGCGCTGAGGGCGATTGGGAATCGTGGATTCAATTTTTCCTGGAGGCGGTAGATGTTGCCGCCACTAAAGCTGAAAAAAACATTGTTCAAATTGGAGCTTTAGTAGCAAATGATCGAAAAAAAGTGTTCGAATCCCCAGTTGGTGGAACAGCCACGCAGCGCTTATTTGAAATGCTACCGATGATGCCTCGCTTTACGGTAGAGGGGGCGCGAGCGGCTCTAACAACTTCCTACCCAACCGCGAACTTGGCTGTCAAAAATTTAGAAGCCCTGGGTATTATTTCTGAGCAAACGGGAAACAGGAAGAATCGAAGTTTTAGCTACCACCAATATATCCAACTCTTATCAGCAGATTGAATGGTAGCTAATTCGATCCTTAGGTTATCCCAATTCTTGTAAAACAAAATTTGGCTGGGATTTATGCTAGTGAATCAAATGTGCTCCAACTCATAGGAGTGTATTAGCTCACAAACTAAATCAAAAAGGCTTAAGAGCGACTCGTTGTTTGATGAGCAAAGAGCATCTGAAATTTGATCGACAATGAGCAGCATTCGATCGTGATCTTGAGAGTTACGAATTACCGATATAGGGCATATTTGATGAAATTGATCCCATCTTTTATCTAATTTGAGTAAATCCATACCGAATCTTACATCACGGTAGCAAACTAACTTGAGGAATGTATGGTTGTTCCGTGAGCTGTTATCAAATTGTTAAGTAAAGAGAATCGGTTCAACAACTAATTCAACGCCAAAGGTCTCTTTCACCCTTTTCTGAATCTGCTCCGCAAGCCCAAGCAGTTCCCCTGCATTACCTCCACCGCGATGTGTAAGAACTAGGGCCTGTTTGTCGTGAACCCCCACATTACCCAGTTGCATCCCTTTAAAGCCGCATTGGTCGATGAGCCATCCAGCAGCAAGCTTGCTATGCGTAGCCGATTCTGGATAACTCACCATCTGGGGAAAATGTTCTTTTAAAATTTGCAATTGCTGATTGGAAATTACAGGATTTTGAAAAAAACTACCGACATTTCCAATCACCTTGGGATCCGGTAATTTTTGAGTACGGATTGCGCACACTGCTTCAAATATTTCAGGGGCAGTGATCGCATCAACTGAGCGATTAGCAAAATGGTTGGTGAGATCGGCGTATGACAGGCGTGGTTGCCATACCTTGGGTAGATTAAAAATGACTGCTGTGATCACAAAGCGATTCCGTTCATCTTTAAACACACTGTGCCGATAGGAAAATTGGCAATCCGCTTTGGATAGACTGACCCACTGATTGGTTTGGCAATCATAGGCTTCTACCGCATCGATGTACTCTTTCACCTCAACCCCATAGGCGCCAATATTTTGGATGGGCGCTGCGCCAACCGTGCCTGGAATCAAAGCAAGGTTTTCAAGGCCCCGATAGTTTTGATCCAAGGTCCAGCCAACGAAGTCATGCCAGTTCACCCCAGCTCCTACCCGCAATCGTGTATTTGAATCACGATTCTCTAGAATCTCGATGAAATCGATGTCCATGAGGAGGGTGACTCCTTGTAATTGGTCGGGTAAAACAACGTTACTACCTCCTCCAAGAACGCGATGGGATAACCCGGCATTTTTGGCCCAGCGAATCGCAGCGGGGATTTGCTCAGCTTGGGTAATGGGTAACACCCACTCGGCCACCACTTCAAAGCCTAAGGTATTACGATCCTCTAAGGAGTAATTGGCGAGTGGCTTGTAATCAAAGTTCATGCCACAATCTTATTCGGGTTTTGCATGAAGAACGAAATTGGTCTAAAAATAGCAAAACCGTCATGATTACAACATTCGTTTGGAGAGGTAAATGCCGTCATTTGATACTGTGTGCGAACCCAATGTCGTGGAGCTCAAAAATGCTGTCGAGCAAGCCAATAAAGAAATTACAAACCGCTTTGACTTTAAAGGTTCAGACGCGCGCGTCGAGCAAAAAGATAACGAACTCATTTTGTTTGCTGATGATGACTTTAAATTAGGGCAAGTGCGCGATGTACTCTTTAGCAAAATGGCCAAACGCAATGTGGACGTAAGGTTTTTAAAAGACGATAAGACCGAAACGATGTCAGGCGATAAGCGAAAGCAAACTATGAAACTTTTAAAAGGCATCGAGCAAGAGCTTGCTAAAAAGATCGTGCGCATCATCAAAGACAGCAAAATTAAAGTGCAAGCGAGTATTCAAGGTGATGCGGTGCGCGTGACTGGTGCCAAGCGCGATGATTTGCAGACTGCGATGGCGTTGCTGCGAAAAGAAGCAAGCGAAGCCCCTCTGGCGTTTAACAATTTTCGCGACTAATTTGTGGTTTTGGCATCTCAAAATGCGATTGATCAGTTTTGTGATGCCTGTTGGCTCGAAGACGGCCTTTCAAAAAATACGTTAAGTGCCTATCGGCGAGATCTCACTTTATTTGCCACTTGGTTGGGTGAGCAAAAAAATGCCAGCGATCTTTATCACGTCCAGGAGGCAGATCTCACGGCCTACATGGCAGTAAAGCGAGGCGATAAAGCCACCACAGCCAATCGGCGCCTAACCGTCTTTAAGCGCTTTTATCGCCATGCACTGCGTCTTGGCTATGTCAAAGAAGATCCGTGTGCGAAATTACGAGCAGCTAAGCAAGCACAGCGTTTCCCCAAGGTCTTGAGTGAAGATCAGGTCATTGCGTTACTGAATGCCCCCAATATTGAGCAGCCGCTGGGATTGCGCGATCGCACCATGCTCGAGCTGATGTACGCGAGCGGCTTACGAGTCTCAGAAATTGTGTCACTCAAAACTGTATCGTTAGGACTCAATGAAGGGGTGGTGCGGGTGGTCAACGGCAAGGGCGGTAAGGAGCGCATTGTGCCTTTTGGGGGAGAGGCTGGGCAGTGGTTACGTCAATACCTACAAGAGGCCCGACCGATTCTTTTGGAAGGAAAAAATTGCCAAGAGGTTTTTGTGGGGCGCCGTACAGGCACTGGATTAACCCGTCAAGCCTTCTGGTTCATCATTAAACGATACGCGAGTCTTGCGGGTATCAAAGTGGCTCTCTCACCGCATACCCTGCGCCATGCTTTTGCAACGCATCTTCTAAATCATGGTGCGGATTTGCGTGTGGTGCAGCTCTTACTGGGGCACGCTGATATCTCCACCACCCAAATTTATACCCATGTGGCCCGTGAGCGTCTCAAATCCTTACACGCCACCCACCATCCGCGTGGTTCTTAATCAAATCCGCTAGTATTGATTTATGGACGAGTTGATAAAGTATTGTTGGTTGATCCCGGTGGCGTATTTGCTAGGGTCGATCTCGTTTGCGGTGGTTGTCAGTCGCGCGATGGGTTTGCCGGACCCCTATACCCATGGTTCTAAAAATCCAGGCGCTACTAATGTCTTGCGCACTGGCAATAAAGTCGCTGCTGCCCTCACCTTGATTGGGGACGCGGCCAAAGGGTGGTTGGCAGTCACTCTCGCGCGAGCAGTCTTAGGCGACGCCAGCCAGGAAAGCGTCAACATTCTCCTAGGACTAGTGGCGATTGCCGTCTTTATCGGACACCTCTATCCGATCTTTCATCGCTTTAAAGGGGGCAAGGGTGTAGCCACAGCCGCAGGGATCTTATTTGCCATCAATTGGGCTTTGGGCTTGGCCACTTTAGGAACTTGGTTGATTGTGGCAGTCTTTATGCGCTACTCATCACTTGCTGCCCTGTGCGCCGCAGTCTTTGCACCGATTTATTTCACCTTTTTATTTGGTGTGCAGCCCATGGGATTAGCTATTTTGATGATGAGTGCACTTCTCATTTATCGCCATCGCAGTAATATCCGCAATCTTCTCAATGGCACGGAGACGCGCCTCACTAAAAAATAGGCCATCACTATGAGCATTGCAATTATCTGTGTCATACTCGCTGGGTTTTTACCGATCATTGCAGCGGGCATTGCGAAGTTTGGTCCCACTGAGAACTCTGCAAGCGATCCCTATGACAACAACCAACCGCGCGAGTGGCTTGCCAAGCAAACGGGATTGCGTGCACGTGCGAATGCAGCGCAAGCCAATACCTTTGAGTCCTTACCTTTTTTCTATGTTGCGATTGCGATTGCGATGATCTTGCAAGCGCCCCAAGCACGCATCGATGTGTTGGCAATTGCTTACCTTTTAGCTCGCGTGGCCTATATTGCATGCTATGTGATGGACTGGGCGAACTTGCGCACCTTCGTGTGGCTCATTGGATTTGCGTGTACAGTAGCTTTATTCTTCCAAATTTAGGTCAGCACCCAAGACGCTGAGACTTTTATGCCCCGCGCAATTAAACAAACCCCATCCAAAGCGAGTACTCCATCAGTGACTCGTAAGAGTCGCAAAAGTGAAGAGGGCGCGCCACTTTCGCAAGTCATCCGTAAACGCATTCAAGCGAAGAGAGCCCGTTTTCATGCAAACGACAATATTGCGCAGTTCATTGAACCCGGTGAGATCGATGGTTTGATTGATGAAGTAGCTGGCAAGCTCCAAGGGGTTCTTGAGAGTTTGGTGATTGATACGGAGAGTGATCACAACACGCGTGGTACCGCCTATCGGGTGGCTAAGATGTATGTCAACGAAGTGTTCACCGGACGCTACACCCCACAACCTAATCTCACCAAGTTTCCGAACATTACGCGTCTAAATGAGCTCATGATCATCGGGCCCATTGCGGTCAAGAGCGCGTGCTCGCACCATTTGTGCCCGATTATGGGGCGCGTGTGGATTGGGGTGTTGCCCGATAAGCAAACGGCGCTGATTGGTTTGTCTAAATACGCTCGCATCACCGAATGGGTGATGTGTCGGCCACAAATTCAGGAAGAGGCCGTGGTGGAACTTGCCAACATCCTCGAAGAGAAGATGAAGCCCACTGGATTGGCACTTGTCATGGAAGCCGATCACTTTTGCATGCAGTGGCGCGGCGTGAAGGATCTCAATTCCAAGATGGTCAATAGTGTGATGCGCGGTTCATTTCTAAAGGATGCGAATTTGCGCCGAGAGTTCTTAGCGCTCATGGATAAGCAGCAAGGCAAGCAGTAGAGCCCCATCTTATTGATTTGAGAATCATTCTCAGTTAAAAAATCAATTAAATCAGTAGCTTATAAAACACTACAACGAGTGTTGATTTGTGTTTTAAGATCGCATCTGCAGTTTTTTTGAACACGGAGAATCCATGAAAAACACACGTCGTCAATTTTTGATCATGTCTGCTGCCGGTGCAGCCACTTTGTCACTCAATAACTTGGCTCAAGCACAAGCCATGGTTGCTGAGACCGATCCACAAGCACAAGCCTTGGGTTACAAAGCGGATACCACTAAGGTCGATACCAAGAAGTATCCAAAGCACGCCAATACGCAGCGTTGCGATAACTGCGCCCTGTACCAAGCCAAAGCTGGTGCTGCTGCTGGTGGTTGCAGCCTTTTTGCTGGTAAGCAAGTGGCCGCTGCCGGCTGGTGCTCAGCATGGGCTAAGAAAGCAGGTTAATTCGAAACAAGCCTTTCAACATCCTTGCGATGTTTAACCAAATAAAAATGGCGCTCAATTGAGCGCCATTTTCTTTTCCTAAAAAAACGACGAATTAGGAATTTGCCAAGTGTGCTTCTAAGGTCTTGGTGAACTTGTTAGCGTGGCTGCGCTCAGCCTTAGCCAAAGTCTCAAACCAATCAGCAATCTCGTCAAAACCTTCTTCACGAGCGGTTTTAGCCATACCTGGGTACATATCGGTGTACTCATGGGTCTCACCAGCAATCGCTGCTTGGAGGGCTTCGGCAACGGTCTTAGCAGGCATGCCAGTACCTGGCTCGCCAGCGCCACCATTGATCAAATACTCCATATGACCGTGAGCGTGACCGGTCTCGCCTTCGGCGGTAGAGCGGAAAACAGCTGCTACGTCGTTTGCACCAGCAATGTCAGCTTGGTTTGCGAAGTACAAATAACGACGGTTGGCTTGGGACTCACCAGCAAATGCTTCTTTCAACGACTGTTCAGTCTTGGTACCTTTTACCGACTTAGCCATATAAATCTCCTTTAGAATGAATGGGTTATAAATTTAGAGGCAGCGACGGGAGAGGCTCTCCCGGCACTAGTCCACTTAGTAATTATCAGAAATTTTGATGACCGTTTCATCGTATTTTTGTATAGATCCAATAGGAAAAAACTAGTGATTTTCTTAATGGATAGTTAAAGTTAATCAATCTTTAGGGGTATTTGTAAGTATTTGAATTCTTTGAGGGATATACGCGACACCCAGAAGACAGAGGAGGCTCTTGGATTTAGGTCGGTTTCATCCTGCCCTCTGTTTTGAAGCAATACAATAAGGTGCATTGGGATTGGGTCAGGTGCAGTACAAAATTGGCTCAAAACTTAAGGTGAGTCAGTCCAAATCAACCGATTCGAAAATATGGATGCTGAGCTTCTCTATCAAAAGTTACTAAATCATCTGCGGGAGAAGCTCCAAAGTGAACCAACCCTTCAGATCGCCGGACTTGCCATTGGCGGTGCCTGGGTTGCTAAGCGCCTCGCCAACGATTTAAGCTTGGCACAATACGGCGTGATTAATGTGGCGTTTCATCGCGACGATTATGCGGAGAAAGGGTTGGCAGCGATTCGATCGGCCGACACCATGGCAACGCATCTCCCCTTTGAGGTCACTGGCGCTCAAATCGTACTCATCGATGATGTGCTCTTTACTGGAAGAACCGTGCGCGCGGCGCTCAATGAACTCTTTGATTTTGGCAGGCCCGCTGCCGTGGAGCTGATGGTACTTGCCGATCGGGGTCGACGGGAGTTGCCGATCGCTGCTGATTTTGTCGGTGAGCATATCCAGCTACCGGACACTCAAATCCTGGCTTTGGAAAAAGTAACCAAGGGCAACCACGAACTCTTTCGCTTCGTTCTCGAGGAGCGCGCATGACCATGCAAACAAATTCCGCAGGCGAGCTCACCCATTTACTCACGCTCGAAGGTATGCCCAAAGAGCAGATCGTCCACATTTTGGATACTGCGCAGCAGTTTGTGAGCGTGACCGACCCTGCCCGTGAAGTGAAAAAAGTGCCGCTCCTGCGGGGCAAGAGCGTCTTTAATCTCTTTTTTGAGAACTCCACGCGTACCCGCACAACCTTCGAGATTGCAGCCAAGCGCCTCTCGGCGGATGTGATTAATCTGGATATCTCGACCTCATCAACCGCTAAGGGCGAGAGTCTCATGGATACCATCGATAATCTCATTGCGATGCAGGCCGATATTTTTGTGGTGCGTCACAGTGTCTCGCGCGCTCCGATTGAGATTGCGAATCACGTACCACCCTATGTCCATGTGATTAACGCCGGTGATGGGAGCCATCAGCATCCCACGCAAGGCTTACTCGATATGTACACCATGCGCCACTTTAAGAAGGACTTCACCAAACTTAAGGTAGCGATTGTGGGGGACATTGTGCATAGCCGCGTCGCGAAATCGAATATTCATGCGCTCACTGCTTTGGGTTGCACTGACATTCGCGCCATTGGTCCTGAGAGTTTGCTCCCCAATGATTTGGATTTGCTGGGCGTGAAAGTATTTCATAGCATGGAGGAGGGTCTGCGCGGCGTTGATGTGGTGATGACGCTACGCATTCAAAAAGAGCGCATGGAAGCGGGTAAGGTTCCTGAAGGCGCTGCATTTTTTAATCAGTTTGGACTCACCCCTGCACGTTTAGCACTCGCCAAACCCGATGCGATTGTGATGCATCCCGGCCCCATGAATCGCGGGGTGGAAATTGATTCAGCGGTGGCCGATGGTGCTCAATCGGTCATCCTCAAACAAGTCACTTTTGGAATTGCTGTCCGGATGGCGGTGATGTCAATCGTGGCGGGCAACTAAAGCTGCGATTGCGGCTGCGATGCTCTCATCAAAATAGACGTGACTGTCAAGAATTGCCTCATCTTGGGTTGCAGCTGAGGATGGTTTGAGGCGCTGACCGATAATCACTTGAAAATCCACCAGTGCACTAAGCCCAAACATCTGTGCCCAGGAGTTATTGCGATGTGGATTAATTTCGAGCACGCGAACATCGCGATCAAGAAATAATAGATTAAAGACTCCGGCACCTACCATGTAAGTAAAGGTTTTAGCCGAAGCCAAGGTTTGCAAATAGTCTTTAAAGCTGAGTTTTGATAAGTAGACAAGCTCAATGTGGTGATCGTTTAAAAACTTGGGATCAATATCGAGTAAATTTTTGCGACTCAGTTCATTGCGACCGTAGAGCAGATTTTTAGTGCGGTGTTCAGTAATGCCATTGCGCGCAAAACAAATCGCTTTAATCTCCTCGCAGATCGAGAGGTAGTCGGGATAGATTTTGAGATCTCGACCTTCCGGAGTGAGAATCAGATCGGAAAATTGGTAAACGCGAGAGCGATCGAGAAAAACCAAATAGTCTTTACCAATCACCGATTCAAGAAACTCTTGTTGAAAGCGATCACCATCAATCGAGACGCAAATTCGTTTTTTGTTCGTGCGCCAGACATAGTAGAGCGGAAAGAAGACGTCATGAAAAAAGTGCGCGATGTTATCAACGTGAATCAATAGCAAATAAAACGATTCGCCTTGTAGGTCAACGACCTGGAGTTCGGGGCCTTTACGAAATGCTTTGCGAACAAAGCGAATCCGATCGTGCTTGATGGCAATGGGTGCTTTGGTATAGAGTCGATGATCATGTAGAACATAGGGCGCTGAAATCCGTTCGGGTCGACGAAAAAAGTCAAGGAGTCGGTGAAGATTGGGCATCTCGTGGATTGAGGAATTGACTAGCGAGTAAGCCTACTATAATCGAGTCGTTCGCTCGTATTCAAAGTCCTCGCTAGGACTTCATCAAGAACAATTGGTATTAGGGGATCTTTTTAGAGAGTTCATTGAAAAAAATATCCGTTCCACCCACGCAACGCCGTTGGCTACTGCTCACCCATGCATTTAATATGGACGGCCGGGCGGCGAGCCTGACCATCACCGATAAGATCCCTTATTTTTTAGAGGCCGGGGTGCAGCCGATTGTGCTGAGCGCCATTACCGGTATTCACGATACGCGCTTTCCTCATCAGCAGTTCTTGGCCTGGGGCCCGTCAGCCTTTCGCTTTGACTTTCGCCATTGGATTGCCAATCAATACGGACGGGGGTGGTTTTATAAACTGACAACTCGAACGGTTTCGGTGCTCCTAGCCCCCTTCATTGCGATTGAAAAACTCCTCTTGGGTTACTCGAGTCAATGGTCCTGGGCGATCCCGGCGTTTTTGCGTGGCTACTGGCTCATCAAATCGGGCAAAGTCGATGTGATTTATTCGATTGGCAGTGCATGGTCAGCTCACTTAGCAGGCGTGTGGTTAAAACGCGCTACGGGCTTGCCACTGATTTCCGAGGTACATGATCCCTTGGTGATTCGTAAAGGTCCCAATGATCTTGGGATGGAAAAACCCAGAAATCGCGACGCGCGCTTTCGCCATTACCTAGAGCAACAGTTGTGCAAGTATTCTGATGATGTGTGGTGGTTTACCGATGGGGCGCTTCATTACGCCAAGATTCGTAATCCAAATTTAAATACCCCAGGCAATGCCCGTGGTTTTGTGGTGATGCCAGGGGCCAATCCACCGATTGCTGCAGAGCGCACCCCTCACCACTATGGCAACTACTTGAATCTATGCCACTTTGGTTCTTTGGCCAATGATCGCTCGCTTTCCATGATTTTGCGGGCGGTGCATACCTTGGTCGCTAAATACCCAGAGGCCCGAGCGCTTATCAAAGTGCATGCCTATGGTGCACCCTTGGATTCATTAACCGTCGAAGCAATCAAGCAATACGATTACGCCGATCTCTTGGTGGCGCACGGTCGTCTTGAGCGCGATCCGGTAACCGGTCAATCGGGGCGTGAACGCGTAGCGCAAAAGATGCAAGAGGCCGATATCCTTCTTCTCTTGCATGGGAACGATGAGTGGTGTGCGGAATACATCCCATCGAAGTTTTATGACTACCTCTGGGCGGGCCGCCCCATTTGGGGTATCACGCACCGCAATCCGCAGCTCGATCAGATGCTCACGGAGCGAGGATCCTATCTGAGCGCGGATGGCGATGCGGTAGGCATTGCCATGACGCTCGAGCGCATTTGGCTTGATTGGAAGAGTCAGCAACTCATTACCCCGATTTACAATCCAATTGGGGTGGATCAAGCGGTTCACACCATTTTGAGTCATCTTTACAACTAAGCGGGCGCGCCTTTGAAAGACATCGTTTTGTATTGCAAGTCCTACTCCAAGGACTTTTTGCGTCTGCGCAATTTATTGGCATCGATTGAGCAATACAACAAAGACCAGCTCGATTTTTACATTTCCACCTCGGAGAGCGAGCGCGCTGAGCTCGAACGTCAAATTGGTGTTCAGGGTTATCAGTGGGTCTCGGACGAGTCGATTGTGCGCGCTAACCCACGAGCGCCATTGGATATTGATAAGACCAAGTCCGGAGGCCTTGCGCAGCAGGTCATCAAATCCGAATTTTGGCGTTTGGGTCTGGCAAAGAATTACGTATGCTTGGACTCGGATTGCATTTTTATTCAAGACTTTCAAAAAAGCGACTTTATCGCGAGCGACGGCAATCCCTATACGGTGATGTACCAAAATAAGGAATACCACCAGTTAGCAACCAACCGAAACTACGCCAAAGCGCCGCGACACTTGCAAAGCGAAGCCGAGCGCGTCAAAGCTATTTTTGGACGCACGGGCCCCAACTACTATTGCCCCTGCCCACCCTTTATTTGGTCGGCTGCCGTGTGGCAATCGCTCGATACCAATTATTTAGAACCCCGAGGACAAACCTTGTGGGATCTGTGCACGCGCGAGCACCCCGAGACCTTGATTTACCTCGAGGCGCTTTTGAACTTTCGGGCGATTCCTCTTCACCCCATTGAGCAATTGTTTCGGGTGTATTACTACGATTGGCATTACTTTATCTTGCGCCGCTTGGGCGAGTCTATCCCGAAGCTCAAGGAAAACTACCTGGGTGTCATCTACCAATCGAGTTGGGATTTGAGCCTCGATCTTGGTCCGAGCAACAAATCCATCTTCTCGCGCGCCTTGAAAAAAATCAAGCGCGTGGGGCGCTATTTGCAAAGCTTCATCTAATGAGCGCGCAAGCTGCCATGACCACGCCGCTCGTAAGCGTCATCATGCCGGCCTTTAAGAGTGAGAAATACATTGGTCAAGCGATTGAGAGCATCCTCGCGCAAACCCATACACATCTGGAACTCCTAATTTTTGAGGACGGCTCCCCCGATCAAACCCGATCGGTCATTAATCGCTATACCGATCCACGCATCGTCAAGGTGCTCTCGGACCAAAATCAGGGCGTGGTTTATGCCCGCAATGCCCTCATTGATTTAGCCAAGGGCAAATACATCGCACTCATGGACGCAGACGATATTGCGGACCCCATGCGACTTGAAGCGCAGCTGCGTGTGTTAGAAAACAACGGGTGCGATGTGTGCGGTAGTGCCCAGTGGGTCTTGGATGATGCGACGCAACAGGTTAAAAAATCCAAAGACAAATTTTCGGACGCAGATTTGCGCGCGCTTCTGGCCATCTACTGCACCTTGTGCAACTCCGCGGTGACCGCGCGCGCCGAACTCTTTAAACGCTTCAAATACGACACCACGATTTTGACCTCCGAAGACTATTACCTATGGGTACAAATGGCTGCTGCCGGTGCTCGCTTTTTGAATTTGCGAGAGCGCCTGGTGACCTATCGGCAATACCCTGCGCAAACGAGCTCCGTGCATCTGGAAAAATTTAAGCGCTCCACAATTGAAGTGCAAAAACGCTACTTGACCCTCTTAGGAATCGATCTAAGTCTGCGTCCCGAACCACTACCTTGGCGAGAGCGTTGGCCGGTAGCGCTCACCTTGCTTTGCGCCTTAAAAGGGCGCTTTCCAGGGATGTCGTATCGGGCCTGCGGTGAAATTTATGCGCGCTTTCAGTATCGCCGTTCAGGGCTTTGGACGCCCTTGACCCGTTTAGAGCGTGCGTTCGCGGCCTGGTGGGCAAACCGCTAAGAAGTTGGCAATCGCCTCTTCACTCGTTCTATCAATCGCATCGGGAACTTCGAAGAGTTGCTGCGCACCGCGATACGAGTGCCACAGTTTTGGTACGAGTTTGACAGCACTACCCAGCATCCCAGCTAAGTGCGACATCCCGCTTTTGGACCCAATGAAGAGATCGGCATAGAGTAGATGGTGAAAGGTCTCTAAAAAGGGCGTATCAATGTGCTCGGTCACAGAGTGATCGCTATGGGCAAAGTATTGGGTCCAAGAAAAGGGTTCTCCCTTCTCCGACTGGTAAACACCTTGTTTGCCTTCACTAAAGATGTGGATCGCAAGGGGGCGGTGCGTCGTTCTCACAATGAGATCCAAAATAGCGAGGTACCAGGAGTCGGGCAGCATGCGCGTGGCGAGATCAGAGAACTGCCGACCCGGTAATAAATCACCGCGGCGAATGTGGAGAGCAATATTGAAGCGCTCAGGTTGATACGAAAGAGTAATCGGATCGGTTTGACGTGCCTTGTCATAGAGTTCACGAAACCACCCCCGCGTACTCGCGTACTCGTAATCGCCAAAGCGATTGTTGCTCACCCGAAACACGGTATTGGGTTCTGGGTGAGCTTGAATAAACTCATCGACTGGGCGATAGACTTCATCATCGATTTGCGCATTTGATGGAATGTGCATTTCAAACGGGGGAAGATCGATTACCTTGAGTTCACCCTGGCGAATGCGCTCTTCAATCGCACTGCGACTCGGAAGAATGCTTGCGAGACCCAGCATGCGATTGAGATCATCGCCAAGATTGTGGGTTTCATGGGCGCGGGCGCCTCGGAGTTGGCGCAGCCCTTGCCGAAGACGCCAGCGCCAATCCGTATTCGATGATTTGCGAAGCTGCTCTTTGGCATAGGCAAATTGCAATTGATGGCGCGTGGCAATTTTGATGCCGCGATTAATAAATCCGAGCGAGTGACCAATCCCTGCATCGGGATTGTCGTAGTCAATGAAGTAGCGCTGATTCATTGTCCGAGATCACTCAAAATGCGCCTGCGAATGATCGATACGTAGCGCGTGGTGTCAAAGGCCATGGCGGCTGGGCTTTTTAAAAAGTCGGCAATGTGCGCTTGGTAGCGCGCGTAGGTTTTGGCATCGATGGATTTTAAGTAATGATGAACATCGGCGGTGCTTGCAAACTGCCGGCGATCAATAAAGCACTCACTCGGTATGCGCTCACCAATCGTCTGCGACCCCCAGTACACCGGTACGCAACCCGCAAAAAAGCAATCAAAGATTTTTTCAGTAATGTAATCGGGTAAATCTGCCACATTCTCATAGCAATAGGCAAATTTGGTTTTGCGATAGACCACCGATTTATCTTCGATTTCACCGGCGTAGCTGGGAAAAGGTTTGTAGCCAACCAGTTGGGAAGCGATGCGCTGCGCGCGCCGCTTGATTTTTCCCATGCGATCAAAGGCGGGGCTGGGCTTTCCCCAGCCTAAGCCATAGAGCGCAAAATCAGCCCGCGCATGCGTTTCGTACCAACGAATCACCGCTACACGCTCGCGGTAGAGGTCTCCGGGGATGCCGGGTGGAAAGGCTTTATTGGCATTAATGATGCAACTAAAGATGGGGCGCTCGTCAAAGTGGGGAGTTGCCTCATAGCGAATTTGATTGGGAATCAGAAGCGGCACGGCATTGGGTAGGTGCAAAAGATCGCGATTCCAGGTAAAGAAGGCATTAAATTGCGCCAAGTAGGCAGGATCGCGATTGAAGGGGCAAATGATCGGATTTTCGGTGGCAATCAGGTATTTGGGGCTGGGTAAATCAGGCGTGACTTGACCATCGTGCAGCAGGTGAAAGGCAATGGCTCGCCCCAGGTTCACATCGGGGTTATTGAGTTCCACGCCGTGCGCCAAAAACTCGGAGCGCAAAAGCCGATTGGTATAGGTCGGGTTATAGGTATGATGTTGATCAATGACCTCAAACGAGGCGTTTTTTACCCGATCCGGTTGATAATAATTCGCAAATTTCATTATTGATGACACTATACCGCTCACGAGACTCTCACCACCGGCCTATCTCTGAGTCTTCCATTTTATTGGCAGGCCCCGTGCGCAATGTCGCCGCCACCATTGAGCGCGAAGTCAAGACCTTGATGGCGAGTTTGGCGAACTTTAAAACGAGCGCGTGCCTGGTGATTGAAAGTGACTCGAGTGATGCGACCGTTCAGCAATTAGAGCAATTGTCCAAGACCATGCCCCAGTTTTCCTATGTCAGCATGGGGCAGCTCAGTAAGCAATATCCCAGACGAACTGATCGGATTGCCCTGTGTCGTAATGCGATTATCGATGCGGTAGCGCAAAACCCAGAGTGCGCGCAGATTGATTACATTGCCATGGCCGACATGGATGGCATGAATCACCTCATCACCCCGGAAAAAATTGCCCAGTGCTGGAGCGTGCCTGAAAACTGGGATGTGATTACCGCCAATCAATTGGGACCGTACTATGACATTTGGGCACTACGCCATCGCGATTGGTGCCCGACCGACTGCTGGCAGCAAAAAACCGCGCTTGAAGCAGTGATTGGCGATCGACCGGCTGAACATTTAGCGGTGACCGCGCGGCAAGTGACTCTGGATCCGCGCGCAGGACTCATTGAAGTTGATTCAGCGTTTGGAGGTTTAGCGATTTATCGTCGTGAGGCGTTTCTCGCAGGGCGCTATGCGGGCACTGATCGTAAGGGTGGCTTTGATGTAGCGGACCACATCCCCTTTCATGAAGACTTGCGTCAAAAAGGCTATAAAATTTATATTAATTGTGCGCTGATTAATTGCGCGCAATACCCTGATGCCGTCGAACCGCCGCTACCCCAAGCACCCAAAGGGGTGCTTAAACTGGTTCAGCGCTTGGGGCAGATGCTCTTTGGCAAAAAACGCTTTAACAAATACCTAGACCTCATGAAGTCTCCCTAGGTTTGCAACTTTTGAACAATAGAAACAAGCGATGATTCTGGTTACTGGCGGCGCAGGCTTTATTGGTGGCAACTTTGTACTCGATTGGCTCAAAGACCCCCATGCCGAAGGCATCATTAATCTGGATAAATTAACGTATGCCGGCAATTTAGCCACACTTGATTCGCTAAAAAACGATTCGCGTCATGTTTTTGTGCAGGGGGATATTGGCGATCGCGCTCTGGTCGCGCAACTATTAAAAGAGCATCAACCGCGCGCGATTGTGAACTTTGCGGCCGAGAGTCATGTGGATCGCTCAATTCATGGGCCAGCCGATTTTATTGAGACCAATATCGTAGGTACCTTTAATCTCCTCGAGTGCGCGCGCGAGTACTGGAGTGGCTTACCAGACGATGCAAAACGAACGTTTCGCTTTCATCATGTCTCCACCGACGAGGTCTATGGCTCACTAGCACCCACCGCTCCGGCATTTACGGAGACCCATTCTTATGAGCCCAATAGCCCGTATTCTGCCTCTAAAGCCGCATCTGACCATTTGGTAAGAGCCTGGTTTCATACCTATGGGTTTCCCGTGGTCACCACCAATTGCTCGAATAACTATGGACCCTACCATTTCCCCGAAAAACTCATTCCCTTGGTCATTCTCAATGCGATTAATGGCAAGCCCCTACCGATTTACGGCGATGGTCAGCAAGTGCGCGATTGGCTCTATGTCGGTGATCATTGCTCAGCAATTCGTGCGGTGCTCGCTCACGGTGCGCTTGGAGAAACCTACAACATCGGCGGCTGGAATGAGAAAACCAATCTCAGTGTCGTGCAAACCATCTGTCAGATTTTGGATGAGTTAAGACCGAGGGCCGATGGTCAGTCTTATGCCAAGCAAATTACCTTTGTGAAAGACCGCCCTGGCCACGATCGGCGCTATGCGATTGACGCCCGCAAAATTGAGCGCGAGCTTGGTTGGCGACCCGCTGAAACCTTTGATACGGGGATTCGTAAAACCGTGCAGTGGTATCTCGACAATCCATCCTGGGTGGAGGGGGTGGTAAGTGGCGCCTATCGCGATTGGGTGCAAAAGCACTACAACTAAGATCAATTGGCACATCATTCGATGAACATTCTGGTTTTTGGTAAAGATGGCCAATTAGGTAAAGCCTTTCAATGCGTCTTTACAGATCAGAAACTTGGCGAGTTGCATCGCATTCACTACGTGGGGCGCGCGCAATGTGACCTTAGCAACGCCGATGCCATAACCAATCTTTTACGAGAAACGAAACCAAACCTCATCATCAATGCCGCGGCGTATACAGCGGTGGATCAAGCTGAACAAGAAATCGATTTAGCCTATGCCGTCAATGCCAATGCGCCAGCCATCATGGCGCAATACGCTATGAAAGAGGGCGCAACTTTGTTGCACTACTCGACCGATTACGTCTTTGATGGCATGAAAACCACTCCCTACCTTGAGAGCGATGTGCGCAATCCCTTGGGGATCTACGGCAAAAGTAAGGCGGCTGGCGAAGCGGGGATTGAAGATGCTTTTAAGCAAGACCCTCATATAAAGGCACAATTTGCGATTTTGCGAACCAGCTGGGTCTATGGCGACGGGGGTAACTTTATTCGTACGATCTTACGGCTCGCTAAAGAGCGCGAAAGTCTCAAAGTAATTGCCAATCAATATGGGGTACCTACCAGCGCACCTTGGTTAGCGAGTATTAGCCTACCGATGGTGCTTGATGAGAACCATCAACTGCGATCTTTTCCCTCGGGGCTTTACCACGCCATTCCCCAAGGAGAAACCACGTGGCATGCATTGGCATCGTTTGCAGTTCAAGCTGCAATTGATGCGGGTGCGGATCTAAAACTGCGTCCCGATCACATCATTGCCATTCCTGCTTCAGAGCACCCTTTACCAGCACCACGACCGATGAACTCGCGCATGGCGCGACCTGCATTAGATACTCTAATGAATCAGATCTCTAAAGACACTGATGTGACAAAATGGCAGCAATGGCAACAATGGCAACAATCATGGCAAAAGCCAGTCGCTGACTATGTTCAAGATTTAGTGATTCATAAAAATATTTAGAGCTTCCTAAAGGCATTTCCCGATGACTGTAAATTCAATGAATTCAAAAAATCGCAAAGGCATTATCTTGGCGGGAGGCTCGGGTACACGTTTGTATCCCGTCACGCAAGCAGTCTCTAAGCAACTCATGCCCGTCTATGACAAGCCGATGGTTTATTACCCGCTAACAACCCTGATGCTCGCTGGTATTCGCGATATTTTGTTGATTTCCACTCCGCACGACACGCCGCGCTTTACCGAGCTATTAGGCGATGGTTCACAGTGGGGGTTGAACATCACTTACTGCGTCCAACCTTCACCCGATGGTTTAGCCCAGGCCTTTATTTTGGGTAAATCCTTTGTCGGTCATCAGCCGAGTGCCTTGGTGCTGGGCGACAATATTTTTTATGGACATGAGCTCGTGGACCAGCTTCAACGTGCGAGTGCCCAAACCGATGGTGCCACGGTATTTGCCTATCACGTGAATGATCCTGAGCGCTATGGCGTCGTGGAGTTTGACAAAGATTACAAAGCCATCTCAATTGAAGAAAAACCTGCAAAGCCGCGCAGCAGTTATGCGGTAACTGGCCTTTATTTTTACGATCATCAGGTATGCGATATTGCTGCTTCGATTAAACCCAGTGCTAGGGGCGAGCTTGAGATTACGGATGTCAATCGTGCGTATCTCAATCACAATGCCTTGAGTGTTGAAATCATGGGGCGCGGCTATGCTTGGCTCGATACGGGCACACATGATTCGCTTTTGGATGCCGCAGGGTTTATTGCTACTTTGCAAAAACGTCAGGGCTTGATGGTCGCTTGTCCCGAGGAGATCGCTTACCGACACGGTTGGATTAGCCAAGAGGCCGTGGAGAGGGTAGCTAATCAACTCAGTAAAAGCAGTTATGGTCAGTATCTATCCAAAATACTTCATGAGTTAAATACCAGCGCACAGCCAATTAGTTTGTCTGCCAAAGCAAAATCATGACTATCGATACCAATCCGAAATTGCAAGTCAAGCCCACCGCGATCCCGGAGGTCTTGATAGTCGAGCCCAAGGTCTTTGGGGATCAGCGCGGTTGGTTTACTGAATCCTTTAATGCCAAGGATTTTGCCAACGCGACTGGGCTGACTGTGGAGTTTGTGCAAGATAACCATTCGTACTCACGGCAGTGGACACTGCGAGGGATGCATTACCAACTCAAACACACGCAAGGCAAACTGGTGCGAGTGGTAGCGGGTTCGGTCTTTGATGTGGCTGTGGACTTACGCAAAAACTCATCGACTTTTGGCCACTGGGTGGGGGAGATATTAAGCGCTCAAAACCATCGCCAACTGTGGATTCCACCCGGCTTTGCGCATGGCTTTTTGGTCTTATCCGATACTGCAGAGTTTTTGTACAAAACCACCGATTACTACGATCCAAAGAGCGAAGTCTGTTTGTCATGGTGCGACCCCACCATCGCGATCCAATGGTCCATTCCAGCGGGCGTAGAAGTTTCGCTCAATACTAAAGATGCGGCAGGTCTATCCTGGGAGCAGGCCCCCAAGTTTTAGTGGTATCCATCGAGTCGCCCTGAAAGTCAAAGGAAATGAGCAAGGCCCATCACTAAACCATACGATAATCGAGCCATGGCTAGTTCATCGCAGACGCAAGGGTCACAGCGCGCATCCATCCATGAGATTGATGGGGTAGGATCGATCACTCAAGAGGGGGATGCCCCCAAAATCTTGATCGTCAAGCTCTCGTCCTTAGGCGATGTGCTCCATACCTTGCCCATTGTTTGGGATTTGCGCAAGCGCTTACCCCATGCGCAAATCGATTGGATTGTGGAAGAGGCCTATGTCCCATTACTCAAACCCTTAGAAACCACGAGCACATTTAGAGGGATTGATCGAATTATTCCGCTCGCGTTTCGCCGCTGGCGCAAAAGCCTTTGGAGTCGAAGTGCCTGGCATGAGTTTTTAGCGATGCGCCAAATGCTTCAACTCACCACCTACGATGTGATTCTTGAAACGCAAGGCTTAATCAAATCGGCGCTGGTGTGCGCACTTGCAAAAAAATCCGCTCATGCGGTGGTTGCAGGCCTGGGGAATGCCACCGAGTACTCAGGCTATGAGCCGTTGGCACGCTTTTTTTATACCCAAGCAGTTCAGGTGCCTAAACAGTGCCAC
Organism: Polynucleobacter sp. HIN5; assembly: GCF_030297555.1. Lineage (NCBI taxonomy): Bacteria > Pseudomonadati > Pseudomonadota > Betaproteobacteria > Burkholderiales > Burkholderiaceae > Polynucleobacter > Polynucleobacter sp. HIN5. The sequence continues at coordinate 277,811 of NZ_AP028136.1, forward strand.
GCGGTTGATCGCGCGCGTTGGGTGATGTGCTCGGCAATGGACTGGCCACTGATTAAACGCGAGAACGAACCACCGCAGTTTTATCCTCCTGAATTTGTAAAGCATCTTCCAACCCTACCCCTTGAGGGTCTTTCGAAAGTGGGTAATGATCTCATCGCGCCGTATGTGGTGTGTTTTCATTCCACGGCGCGCGCCGCCAAGCGCTGGGCTAATGAATCGTGGATTGATTTAGGAAAATCATTGGCTAAAGAAGGCTACCGGTTAGTACTGCCTTGGGGGAGCACGAGCGAAAGGCAGGTGAGTGAATCCATCGCAAGTCACATCCCCGGGGCAATCGTTCCAAGAGCCATCTCGATTGAAGAGGCCTATTCACTCATTGGCCATGCCGCACTCATCGTGGGTGTGGACACCGGCTTAACCCATGTGGCCGCTATTTTGGGTAAACCCACGGTCGAGATTTATTGCGACTCCCCGAGGTGGAAAACTGAAGGCTATTGGTCAGAGCGTATTTCCAATCACGGCGATGTGCAACAACCACCGACGGTTGCCGAGGTGGTGAGTAGCTGCCAGAAATTGATTAAGTTCGAGTAATGATAGGGAATGAATCGTAGCCCAACTTATTTCGATTGGCTCTAAAGCCCTAGTTTTTGTGATTGGGCAGCACACATGCGTTGAATCACGCCATCCACATTCGTGGGTTTTGCCCAGTTTAGGAGAGTGATGGCGCGCTCTGGGTTGCCCACGCTGTATTGGATTTCATTGGGTCGGAAAAACGCAGGGTTGATTTCTACATGGGTTTGCCAATCCAAATCAAAATACTCAAAGGCTTTAGCGACAAAGTAGGTGAGCGACTCCATGCGGCCCGTAGCGATCACAAAATCATCAGGCCTATCTTGCTGCATCATGAGCCACATAGCTTCTACATACTCCGGGGCCCAGCCCCAATCTCGACAAATATCTAAATTACCCAGTTGAATCTTTTGAAGTAGCCCCGCTTTAATTTTGCTAGCACCCACAATGATTTTTTGGGTGACAAAGCGCTCCGGACGTAAGGGCGATTCGTGGTTAAACAGAATGCCCGTGCAAGCATATAAGCCATAAGACTCGCGGTAGCTGTTAATGAGCCACTTGGCAGTTGATTTCGCGACTGCATAGGGGCTACGGGGTGCAAAGGGTGTGGATTCATTGGCGGGGGTCGTGCCAGTATCACCAAAACACTCGCTGGAGCCAGCATTGTAAAAACGCACAGACTTCCCCAATACCCGAATGACTTCTAGGATATTGAGCGTGCCAATCGCGATACTCTCGATCGCTTCGACCGGTTGTTCAAACGAGAGTCCCACCGAGGTTTGTCCAGCCAGGTTGTAAATCTCATCGGGATCGCAGCTTTGAATGGCATTAAACACACTACGAAAATCATTAATGGAAACAGAGAGGAGCTTGACTTGTTCGCGAATCCCCAAAATATTCAAATTATGAAAGGAGGAGGCCATCACATCGCGCGATGAACCGGTTACGGTATAGCCTTTGCCTAATAGGTATTGGGCTAGGTAGGCACCGTCTTGGCCGGTGATGCCAATAATGAGGGCTTTTTTGCTCATACGCTAATGATACGAACTTTTGGGAGGCACTTACAGCGCCAGGTTTTCATGAGGATCCATGCAGAGCTCGGTGTCAGGGGCAGAGGACCTCAGCTTAGATGCCTTGTGGGAGCCTTTGCTTCTCCCCTTCCCCCTTTACAATACGATTATTCTGAAAAATGATACGAATTGTGCCAAACCCTAATTTAAACTCCAAAGTCATCCCTGTCATTCTTTGTGGCGGCTCGGGCACGCGTTTGTGGCCCTTATCACGCTCGGGATTTCCCAAGCAATTTCTTGTTCTCTCAAGTAATGAAGACCAGCATAGCCTTTTTCAGCAGGCTCTAAGCCGCGCTCAAAAAGCCATTGGAACCCATGCTCACCAAGAGCCTGCCCTCATTGTGACTAATGAAGAGCATCGGTTTTTAGTACTCGATCAATTGCGTGAGTTAAAGGATGTAAAGGCAACGTTGCTACTCGAGCCGGTAGCGCGTAACACTGCCCCGGCGCTCACGCTAGCGGCATTGTGTGCACAGGCGCAAGGCGATGACCCTATTTTGCTCATTACCCCAGCCGACCAAACGATTGCCAATCAACCTGCTTTTGAGCTGGCGATGCACTCCGCACTGCAGATCGCGCAATCCGGGGCAATCGCCATCCTGGGCGTAACCCCCACTGGCCCAGAGACTGGCTACGGGTACATCAAGGCTAAGGTCAATGCTCAGGGAGCAGGTGATGTTGGCATGACCGTTGAGCGTTTTGTTGAAAAGCCCGATGTGGCAACTGCGACCCAGTATTTAAAGGAGGGTGGCTACTATTGGAATGGTGGTATGTTTGTACTCAAAGCCAGCGTATGGCTTGCAGCCCTCCAGGCATTTCGCCCAGACATTTTGCAGGCAAGCACTCAAGCATGGGGTGGTAAAACCAGCGACGCGCACGATGGCACCGTATTTATTCGTCCGGACAATGCCCTGTTTGAAGCGATTCCTAGTGAGTCGATTGATTACGCGGTAATTGAAAAATGCCCAGGCAGTAAATTTCCCATTCAAATGGTCCCATTGGATGCGGGCTGGAATGACCTGGGTGCTTGGGACGCGGTCTGGCAAGTCGGCGCTGCAGATAATGCCGGGAATGTGACGCGGGGCGATACGGTTTTGGATCAAACCACCAATAGTCTGGTGTACTCGAGTACGCGCTTAGTAAGCGCAGTGGGGGTGAAGGATCTTGTGATTGTGGAGACTGCCGATGCGGTCTTGGTAGCCAATCGTGCCAATAGCCAAGAGGTCAAGGCGATTGTGAGCCGCTTGGAGAAAGCGGGGCGTGAAGAGAAAAACCTGCATCGCAAAGTCAATCGCCCCTGGGGTTGGTATGACAGCGTGGATGAGGGCGAGCGCTTTAAAGTCAAACGCATTCAAGTCAAACCCGGAGCGAGTCTCTCGCTTCAAATGCATCATCACCGCGCTGAGCATTGGATTGTAGTTAAGGGTATTGCCGAGATTACCAATGGTGATCAGGTGCTGACTTTGCATGAAAATCAGAGCACTTTCATCCCCCAAGGGCAAACCCATCGCTTAGCCAATCCTGGCACGGAGCCCTTAGAAATTATTGAGGTTCAATCCGGCTCTTACTTGGGTGAGGATGATATTGTGCGCTTTGAAGACACCTATGGGCGACAATAAGCTCAATCACGAATAATGAAGTTAAGAGGGAAGCCATGAGTAAAAATCAAGCCAAAGTTGCTTTAATTACCGGAATCACTGGTCAAGACGGCTCTTACCTTGCAGAATTTCTATTAGAGAAGGGCTATGTGGTGCATGGCATTAAACGCCGCGCTTCACTCTTTAATACCGAGCGTATTGACCACCTCTACGAAGATCCGCATGTCAATCACCCTCATCTGATTCTTCACTATGGGGATCTCACGGATACCAGTAATTTGGTACGCATTATTCAGCAAACCCAGCCCGATGAAATTTATAACCTGGGTGCGCAAAGCCATGTAGCGGTCTCCTTTGAGTCCCCCGAATACACGGCGGACGTCGATGCAATTGGGGCGCTTCGCATGCTCGAAGCGATTCGTATTTTGGGTTTAGAGAAGAAAACCCGCTTTTACCAAGCCTCGACCTCTGAGCTCTATGGTTTGGTGCAAGAGATTCCCCAAAAGGAAACGACCCCCTTTTATCCCAGAAGCCCGTATGCAGTCGCGAAACTCTATGCCTACTGGATTACCGTCAACTACCGTGAAGCCTACGGCATGTATGCGTGCAATGGCATTCTCTTTAACCATGAATCCAAACGCCGCGGCGAGACCTTTGTCACGCGCAAGGTCACCCGGGGCCTTGCGAATATCGCCCAGGGCTTAGAGAAATGCCTCTACATGGGTAATATCGATGCGCTGCGCGATTGGGGTCATGCCAAAGACTACGTACGTATGCAGTGGTTGATGCTCCAACAAGACAGGCCCGAAGATTTTGTGATTGCGACTGGCGTGCAATATACGGTGCGTGAGTTCATTCAAAAGAGCGCTAACGAGTTAGGAATCACACTCAGATTTGAAGGCAAATCGGAGGCCGAGAAGGCGATCGTGGCCAAGATTGAGGGGGATAAAGCGCCTGCGCTCAAAGTGGGTGATGTGATTGTGCAAATCGATCCCCATTACTACCGCCCCACTGAAGTCGAGACCCTCCTGGGCGATCCCACCAAAGCTAAAGAGAAGCTCGGTTGGGTCCCTGAAATTACCTTAGATCAAATGATTCAAGAGATGGTTACCCATGACCTCGAAAAAGCCAAGCAGCATGCGCTATTGAAAAAGCATGGCTATGTGGTGGCGGTGGGCAAGGAAAAGTAAGCGAGAAGAAATAGAGAAGTAAGCAAAAAGTAACCGAACAGCAAAACACACTTAACTCTCTTGTAACAAATTTAGGACTCTTCTTGGCAAACGATCTTCAACAAAAAATCTACATCGCGGGTCACCGGGGTATGGTTGGATCAGCTATTGCGCGCGAGTTAGGGCGCCAAGGGTATACCAATCTGATTTATCGCACGCACCAAGAATTGGATCTTACCAATCAAGCGGCGGTTCGTGATTTTTTTGAGACCGAAAAACCCGATCAGGTGTATTTAGCCGCAGCCAAGGTAGGCGGGATTTATGCCAATAACACCTATCCTGCGCAATTTATTTATGAGAACCTGATGGTGCAAAACAACGTAATTCATCAGGCGTTTATGAGCGGCGTTAAAAAACTCTTGTTTTTAGGGTCAAGCTGCATTTATCCCAAGTTAGCCCCGCAACCCATGGCGGAGGATGCACTCTTGACTGGGAAGCTCGAGCCTACCAATGAACCTTATGCGATTGCCAAAATTGCGGGGATCAAAATGTGCGAGAGCTATAACCGTCAATATGGCAAAAGCCATGGGGTGGACTATCGCTCGGTGATGCCCACCAATCTGTATGGGCCTGGGGACAATTACCATCCTGAAAATAGTCACGTGATTCCGGCACTCATTCGGCGTTTTCATGAGGCAAAGATCAATCACGCACCCGAGGTCACGATTTGGGGAACTGGTACTCCTAAGCGTGAATTTTTATATGTCGATGATATGGCTGCTGCTAGCGTGTTTGTCATGCAGCTCGATCCGGTAGCCTATGAGGCGCAAACTGAACCCATGCAAAGCCATATCAATGTGGGTTTTGGTAGCGATATTACGATTGCACAATTAGCCGATGCGATTGCCAAAGCAACTGGCTATCAAGGTCAGATTACCTTTGATCCGACAAAGCCGGATGGATCCCCGCGCAAACTCATGGACTCTAAACGATTAAACCGTCTAGGGTGGAGCCCTAAGGTTGGGTTGGAAGAGGGTCTGGCCACTGCTTATAACGAGTACGTGAAGCTGGATTTACGAAAATAGCCCCAAAAGCACCCTTTGCGACGCATCGAGCCACTAAGGGTCATCCGTTCACTTCGTGGTTTTAAAATTTAGAATGATTTTGAAATTGATCCATTAGGAAATAATGAAGAGCGCGTTTCGTATTGACCACATCCTATTGCGAATTCTCTTTGGCCGACGCTGGAGAGAAAAAGTGTGGGCATCCAAAGCGGACGTTGCTCGCTTGCAAGCCCACATCACGGCGACTACGACTCCATTTTTAATCAATCTAGATGGGGTAAAACGCATCAAGCTTTCTTTGAGCATCCCAAACCCAGCGTATAACCCGAGTTTATTAAAAATACCCAGTGGCTATTTGATGACTGCACGATCGAGCGCAGTTCATGTGTTTAATGACCGCGTCTGCGTGACGAATCCCGATGCTCCCAAAGATGTCAATTATGTGATGTGGCTAGATGCGCAACTGAATATCATCAAATACGACATTCTGGATGAATCATTGTTGAGTAAGGATGCATCGGGTTGGACCTCTGCTCTTGAGGATATTCGGCTATTTGATTGGAAGGGTGAGGTGTGGGGTATTGCTGCCGTTGGTAATCGCTTGGAGGGCGCCATTGGGCAGGTTATGGTTCGGCTTGATGGGCATCGGATTACTCAGTATCGTATCTTGCCTTCGCCCCGAGAGCAGAAAGTAGAAAAGAACTGGATTCCGGTTGCCCATGCATCGCAGTTAAAGTTGATTTATAGCTTAGAGCCATTGCAAATTCTCTCGATGCACTCTCCCACGGAGCCAATCTGCTTGCCAGATAAGTTTGATTCGGTAGCGGCTGAAGTACCCTATCCGTACCGCGGGGGATCAAATTTAGTGCCATATGCCGACGGGTATTTGGCAGTGGTGCATTCAGCCCCAATCGCTTATCAAGGCGCTCGGATGTACACCCATCATTTCGTGCTCTTTAGCCCCGATCTTCAGATCATTGAAATTAGTAGACCTTTTTTCATCGAACATATTGGGATTGAGATTGTGGTGAGTATGGTCTTGCAAGACGATGGCGTCATCATTTCCTATGGTGTTGGGGATCGACTCTGTCGATTACTCAAGATTCCCCATGCCGTGATAGATCGATTGATTTCGTGTGAATCGATTATTTAATTTACCCTCCCTTGGTCTTGTGCTCATTGTCATGAGCGCTATCCTCTTGGGATGTTGGGCGGTCAAAGACACCATTGCTCTGCGTAATGCCATGCTATTTTTGGGTGCTCCAATCGCAGCGCTCTACTGTTATCAAGTCTTTAAAACGTGGCACGATCAAGGGATTGCGATTTCGTTTTGCTATTTCATTCCAATTATTTTGATTGGTTTGATGTTTGGCTGGATCATATTTCATTTCTTATTTCTAGCCCGCTTTCCTGAGCTGCAATTTCAAGAATTGCGATCGACCTGGCTTCGGGCCTTTATGGGGGTGGTGTTGGGGTTGGCCACCGGAATCGCGCTTACCAAGCGACCCGCGGCAGTGAATATCCTATGGCTTGGATTCATACCGAGCTTTCTTTATTTGTACTACCAGTATGCACAAAAAGCAGCCATTGCCCAGAGTCTCTTTGCACCGGACTATCACGGTTATATTTTTTACGGCAAGATCAGTGGTGTTTTGGTCGGCACAATCTTCATTGCTGGAGTCTTAGGAACCCTGTTGGATTTATTTCCTCGCCTAGGCGCGCGTGCGAAGTGGGCGATGATTATTTTCTGGCTTTTTGCCACAGGCATTGCCTTGTTTTCCTATGTCTTTATTTTTGATGCGCTCAACGGCGTTGGGCTAAGCTTTTTGATTTTTGGTGCAGTGGGCGTCGGACTTTTGATTCGTCTTGTTCATTCTTTTTTCGCAAAACCCGAGATAAAAAAAGTTGTCATTCACTTCGTATTTTTAGTAAGTCTTGTTGGCGCTGCCGGATGGTTTGGTTGGCATCAAGCGAAATTGAATCCTGGTTGGGCGACCCTGATCGAAGATATGAATATTGCCGTGCAAGTGCATGAATATCCCAACTGGCAAGATCCAGCCACTTTAGGATTTCCAAAAAATGCCTTAGGAAAGCAAGTGCGGGTCAATACTTACGAGAGAGTCTCTTGGGCAGTAGTCGGGATGACCATCCTTGCCCCGCAAACCCCCCTGGGCGTGGGCATTCTCAGTCGACCATTTGGCATGTTATTGAATGAGACATTTCCAAATAGCTCTAAAGGAATCATCTCAAGCCATAGTGCATGGGTTGAATTGACTTTAGCATTTGGATTTCCTGCCTTAGTGTTGACATTAGGGGCGATTGGATCAATTTTGGTCCTTGCCCTTCACAGCAGCGGGCCCTTTCGGTACTTAGTACTACTTTTAGGATTTTCGATCCTCTGTTTATATACTGTAGGGGAAGTGAGCTCCCAACACGGGATTGAAATTTTATATTTCATGATTGCCTTAATGGCAGGGCTATTGATTCCTCAAAGGCCAACCTATAGTGCGCTAAAGTCTGTTGATCAATATTAGATAGATACAATGAATATTCTCTTAACTGGTGGTTTAGGATTTATTGGCAGTCACACCGCGACCGTGTTGGCAGATTATGGCCATCATGTAGTGATCATTGATAATTTATATAATAGTCAAAAAGAAACGCTAAACAGCCTAAGGAGTATTACGGGCAAAGTTCTGCCGTTTTACGAGGGCGATGTCCGGGATTTGCCTTTACTCAAACGAATTCTAAAAGAGGAGCAGATCGAGTGCGTGATTCATTTTGCTGGGCTTAAATCCGTTGCCCAGTCGCAGACAAACCCCTTAGAATATTTTGATAATAATGTGGGGGGGTCGATTGCATTACTTGAGGCCATGCAGGCGATCAATATCAAAAAGTTAATCTTTAGCTCAAGCGCTACCGTTTATGGCGCACCACAGTATTTGCCCTATGATGAAGCGCATCCCTTGCAACCCATCAATGTATACGGCAGAACCAAATTGCAAGTTGAGGAAATTTTGCAGGACCTATCACAATCTGATGATGCATGGTCGATCGTTTGCTTGCGCTACTTCAATCCAATTGGCGCTCATAACTGCGGCTTGATTGGAGAGCGACCCCAAGGTATTCCGAATAATTTAATGCCATATTTATGCCAAGTGGCAAGTGGGCAATTACCGCACCTCAACATCTTTGGTGATGATTACGATACCAAAGATGGAACAGGCGAGCGCGACTATATCCATGTGATGGATTTAGCGGAGGGGCATGCTGCCGCACTCGCGTTAATGAACCGGCAAACAGGGTTTGAGGCGATTAATTTAGGTACTGGAAATCCAGTGAGTGTGTATGAATTAGTTCATGCATTTGAACGCTCAATTCAGAGAACTATCCCAAGAATTGTTCAAAAGCGACGCAGTGGCGATTTACCAATTTATTACGCAAAAGTGGATAAGGCCTCAAGGCTCTTAAATTGGAGAGCTCAACGGGATTTGCAGGCAATGTGCGATAGTTCGTGGAAGTATGAGCAGAAAATTCGAGCAGTACTGTAAACGTATTTTCGATGAGTCAAGAAATCCACAACAAATATACTGCATATCCACTATATGCATAAGCGTCTCCTACAAAGCTCGTTTTTCTTATTAGCTGATCGTGGCTTTCGCCTAGTTATTAGCTTTGTACTGGGTGTGTGGATTGCTCGTTTTTATGGCCCTGAAGAATTTGGACAGCTTAATTATGTGTTAGCCACAGCCAGTATTTTTGGTAGCTTATCGTCCATGGGCTTGGATGATATTGTTCCGCGGGATATGGCGGCTTTTAAGCAAAAAGGAATATCACGTGACGATATTGAAAAAACAGCGTTTATTCTGAGACTCATTGGCGGAACCGCCGCCTATCTCTTGGTGCTTGGCCTTATTTTTTATGAGTCTGGGGCATCGCGCCTATTTCTCATCGCTTGTTTGCTGGCCCTATACCTTCCGATTCAGGCGGGTGATGTGTATGAATATCGTTTGCGTGTGGAGGATGAATTTTCAAAAATTGCCTTGAGTAGAAGCATGGCCGCGATACTCGCCAATTTACTTAAAGCCGTAGTGTTGGTATTCACTTTACCGATTGGCTACATTGCTGCTGCGATGACCAGTGAATTTTTGATGACCACGACTTTTTTTAAATTGATTTTGAAGAAAAAAGGCTTTTTATCCGGCTCCTTTCGGATTGAATATGCAAAGAGTGCCTTACTGCGGTCATGGAAGATGATTTTTGCTGGACTTCTGATTACGTTTCAAGTGCGCGTCGAGTTTTTCTTAATCAAGGAATTCTTGGGTTGGGATGATGTTGGGCAGTATGCTGCGGCACTAAAAATTTATGAAATTATTGATGTGGTGTGCGTGATTTTGGTTACCGTTCTAATGCCAAAGTTAGCATCCATCATGAATTCAGCCAATGAAATGGCTTATCGAAGACGCACCTATTTAATTGGCTTTTCGATATATGGCTTACTTATACCGGTGATGATTCTTTTGGTGATTATTTTTCCTTATTTGTATGGGCCTGACTATGCAGCAGCAGCAGCCGTCCTCCCTTGGTTAATGTTGAGGCCACTTTTTGGAATGCTGGGCTCTATCCGGAATATGTTTATCGTATTAGAAGGGAATTATTGGTACCCGGCTTTATCATCAGCCTGTAGTCTTTTGGTAAGCGCATTGACTGGTTATCTTTTAATTCCCACGTATGGACTGTATGGCGCCATAGGGTCCAGTATGTTGGGCTTATTCACATTAACGGTACTCACCGATTTAGTGTTTTATCGAAAAAACTCATTTGCGATTGCTACGTGTTTTTATGAGTTCGCTTACTTCAAAAACTTGATTTTGCAGGGTCGCCGAGATCAGCCATGAAGGTTTTACTCTACTGGCACGATATTTATTTACCCTATTCGGACTATTTAATCCGAGGTTTTGCAGCGCACTCAGGAATTAGTCAAATTTGCATTGTGGGGCCGCAAAATTATGAGGCCGATGCAATCTACTCTGGAATGATCAATGAAGAGGAGTTTTCAGAAAAAATCCTGTTTGAGCGGATTGAGACGTATTCATTGAGAAAGAAATGGGGCCCGATTTCAGAATTCAAGAGATGCATTCAGGGATTTAAACCGGATTGCATTATTGTTCTTGATGAAGCGTTTTCCATTAATGTCCTAAATGCTGGGATTGCAAATTTTTTGTCCAAAAATAAGGCAACGGTTCTTTTCTATGGGTTTGAAAATATCAAACAAACCCCACCATTTCAATTTCTTGCCAGCAACTTCTCTTTAACGAATATAGTCGTATTTTTGCGAAAAACATTTCGCTATTTATTAATTGATGCCTTATTGCAGCCAATTCGTTCGCGTTTAGTCGATGGCGGCTTAGTCTGTTATTACGAAAGCGCGGACGTGGTGTATCAGTTTGGCTGGGCTCCAAAAATCCAGATTAGTTGGTGGGGTTTAGATCTCAAGCCATTTTGGGCATTGAGTGGCGCCGGCTCCCATCGACTTGATTCTAAAAATCATGGCGCTCATGAATTCCCAAAAACGATTGGATATGTAGGCCGATTTGTTGCCGAAAAGGGCGTTTTGGATCTTTTGGACACACTTACTTTATTGGGCGATCAATATTCTCTAGTGTTGGTGGGAGGAGGACCCCTAGAAGCTAAGTTAGAAGAGCGTATTGAAGAGCTATCGCTAGACGATAGAGTAAAGCTCATTCCTCCAAAATCACGAACTGAACTAGCTGAGCTTTATGTCAGCTTTGATCTTTTGGTTTTACCGTCGAAGACCGATTATTTTTGGAAGGAGCAGTATGGAAGGGTGTTGGTTGAAGCGATGGCTTGTGGAATCCCGGTGGTTGGTAGTCGCTCAGGGGCAATCCCGATTGTGATTGATGATGCATCCCGGTGTTTTGCTGAAGGTGATATTGAGCAAATGGCAAAGACCATTGAGGCAACCATCCACTCGTTTTACTCTGGGGATTTCACCCAAAAGCGCGATGAACTTATTGAGCGATCAAAATTAGGTAATACCAATCAGTTTGTTGATGGTTTTATTCAATTGCATCAAGCGCTAACATCGTCTCAAGGTAAGAAGGGTGATTTACGTTAAATGATGTTTTTCCTTCCCTACAATCGCCGCAATCCCTTGGCTCTAATTCAGCTGCTGTTAAAGGATTTATATTATTGGCTTTATGCAATTCTTTTTAGAAGAAAAATTACTCTCCCGAAAAAATTAACACGTATTTTATTAGTTAATCCTGCGCATTTAGGGGATGTCGTCATTAGCACAGCTCTCTTGAGGAATGTAAAGCGGCAATTTCCGGAGTGTGAGGTTGATTTTTTAGTAGGAGACTGGGCTGCTCCGATTGTGACTGGGCATCCGGGTATTGGACGGTCCTACTTTATTAATCATTGGCAGGCTAACCGTAGCAATGAAACGAATCAAAATAAACAAAAAAAATATCAGCAGCAAGTCCAACAAGTCATTGGCGAACTTAGCAGTCACTCATATGACACCATATTCTTTTTAAACTCATACGAGCCATCCTTTATTTCATTATTTAGACAATTCCAATGCCCGTTAATTGGGTTGGCAAGCGCTGGTGGCGGACCTCTTTTGAGTTATATGGGTGAGGGCCAAGCAATCCACGAGGTACAAATCCAAGCCAGTTTATTTGTGCCGTGGCTTGGAGTGGTAAAGAATGTCTATCAATATCGTCCTTGGCTCAAACCCCCGCTCGCTACCGAAGCCTTAATGGATCAATTGGGATTGATGAAGCCTTATGTGGTTATTCATCCTGGTTCAGGTAATCCTGCTAAAGAATGGCCCATTGAGAATTGGATGGAAGTTGTTGAGCATCTCAGAGAAATAGGTTGGAATATTGTGATTACCGGACATGGCGATCGCGAAAAGAAACAAGCGGATTTATTAAAACGAAATCGATGTACCAATTTAGTCGGGCAACTAAATTTTGATGAATTTACTGGGGTGATCGCAGGGGCTAGTGTTGTTTTATGCGTCGATTCTGTTGCAGGACATATCGCATCTGCTTATGATAAGGATGTTGTAATTATCGGTAATGGCCTAAGTAAAATTCAGAGGTGGCAACCCCTGGGAAAGAATAGTCACTTACTTGTCAAACCAATGCCGTGCTCCCCTTGTCACAGTCGCCCCTGCTCTGAGAGGCCTTGCATCACTAGCGTGACGCCGCAAATGCTCATTAATCACCTGCCGCAAAAATGGGTTGAACAATGAAACGAGCGACCATCATTAAGCTTGGCGCCATTGGGGATGTGATTCAGGCTGCTGCTGCAGTAAGCCAATACAAAGATCAAAATCCAAGCTTGGCAGTCGACTGGGTGGTTGGACAGCAGCTCGAATCCTTGCTAATGAGCATGAAAGTGGCCGATCAGATCGTCGCAATTGATGATCACGCTATTTTGCATGGCAATTTTTTTGTGCGTTTGAAGTCTTTAATGAAGGCTCTTCGTCAAATTCATAGACAAATTACCCGTTGCAATCAGGTTTTCATTGCACATAGCCATTGGCAATACAGTATTTTTGCAATCCCGCTCCTACTTAGGAGCCCAACTCTTATATTTGGCAGAATTTGGCAATTTTTTCCACAATTACATAACTTTCGCGTAAGTGAATATTTTCATTTTTTATCCAAAAAGTCATTATCTGGCAAACAAGGCAACTTGGCATTGCAAACCCTTGGTAGCAATATCTTAAGTGCGAACGAAAGTTTTAAGTTTAAGATCGACCCTGATAAAAAATACATTGCGCTTGTACCAGGGGGTAGTAAAAATATGATGCGTGATGATTTTTTACGCCGCTGGCCTGTTGAAAATTATGCGCAGCTTGCAGTTCAACTGATTGCAGCAGGCTATGCAGTGGTCTTGGTGGGTTCTAAAGATGACACCTGGGTTAGACCCCATTTTTTTAGTATTCAAACTGAAGATTTAATCGGCAAGACAAGTATTCAAGATGTGGTCGAAATTTTTTCGAAGATGAATCTAGTCATCAGCCATGATACTGGGCCACTCCATTTAGCCTCAATGACCAACACCCCTCTAATAGCAATCTTTGGTCCAACCCCGGCTTCTGCTGTAATCTCCGAAGAAAGAAAATCCTTAGCGGTAATGAAGGCTACTAAAGATGTTGGGTGCGCCCCCTGTTATGACGGGGTTGGATATGCAAAGTGCGATGATCCAATTTGCATGCGCTCAACCACTGTCGATGAAATTTTTCGAAAAGCAAAAATGCTGCTCGCTGAGGATTGCCTTGGAGCGAAATAATCAGCTTCTTAAAAGCCTCGACTTTTGGGTGGGGACTCCACTTCTCTATTGCTTATCACTTTTCAAGAGAAGGTCAGTAAAGAGGACTTATGAAATTAAGGCTATAGGTATCTTTGCGTTTGCAGCAATTGGAGACTCCATCTTATCCTCTTGCATACTAGATCCTTTGCGAAAGCAATACCCCGAAACGAAAATTATTATTTTTGCTTCTAAGGCAAATGCTGGTATTTACTCGATTCTTTCTGGATATGATGAGATGGTGATCTTGCCGGTGACCAAACCACTCATGGTATTTAAGGTATTAAAAAAATACTACTTAGATATATTGATTGATACCTCGCAGTGGACAAAATTAAGCGCTATTTATAGTGTACTTATTCAAGCAAATATCAAAATTGGTTTTAAAACGAAAGGGCAATATCGTCATTTTGGGTATGACCTTGTTGTTCCTCACTCAAACAAAGTTCATGAATTGAAGAACTTTCAAGCTCTATTAAAACCTTTGGGCATCGCTTTTCAAGGATCACCATCATTGAAGATGGAACAGATCGAGACTCAAAATCTGGCGTCCATTGGCATAGAAACGAATCGACCATATATTATTTTTCATCCTTGGGCGAGCGGTACGCGATCAAACCAACGTGAGTGGCCAGTCGATTTTTGGGTGGAATTGGCAAAAAATCTAATAGCAAAAGATCATAATATTTTGATTTCTGGATCCTCACATAATCTTGCAGATAGTCAAAGACTTGCAAGAGCGATTGGTTTTGAAAACCAAACAGTGATCCTTGCGGGTAAGCTGTTGTTTTCTCAACTCGCCAAGGTAATTTTGGAGGCAAAAGTAGTCATTTCCGTAAATACTGGAATTGCTCATTTGGCTGATCATTTAAAGGTTCCAACGATTGTGCTGAATGGACCAACCAATTCGGCCCGCTGGGGCGTAGTCAATGAGCGTTCATTAAATATTGACGTCCCCCAAGAAAACGGCGGCGGATTTTTAAACCTAGGATTTGAATATTCCCATCATTGTCCATACATCATGAATCAAATTTCGGTACAGCAGGTTCAATCAAAAATTGATGAGATGCTCGGAAATTAAGCCAGGTCAATATGAATAACTAGAATTTTTCTAGTTTTACAAAACAATCGGTCTATTTTTGGATTTACCGTAGGCGGGTGAAGTGAAGTAGCGCGACCAGGAGCCTGGCATTTCTGGAATGGCATGACCGTTGTAATCGATTCCTGCCTGATTAAGTTGTAAATTCGGGTTTTCCAAGAGTGTTTTACGAATTACGCGTGTGAGCATGCCAGTAGCGGTAAAGCTTAAGATCGCATCCTTCGGATTTTCAAAGGTTTTACCCCTAAAGTAGGGGTAAAAGTTACAAATCTCATCAATCATCATCGCGGTGATGGGGTGATTTTTTGCAAACGCAAAAGACCATTGCATGGCAAGTTTTGTTGGATGTTGGATTCTCTCCATAATAAGTTCCTCAGGCATGAGGATGCAATTATTTTGCTCATAGGAAATTAAGCAATCTGAATCTGGCTTCAGAAGCATTTTTAATGGAATTGCACAGCCTTTATTGATATCAAAATAAAAGCCACCGCGTTCATGGAGTATGCAAACTCTGAAAATATCCGCTTTTGAGGGCCCAAATTGAGAATTTTGATAAATTTGAAATATTGGATGATTACCCCAAAATTCCTCCATGTACGCATCAATTTTTTGGGCATCAAATAGGTAAAAATTAAGCTCCGGATTTAATGTTCGAAAGTGAATGATATGTTTGTAAAGTGTTTTACCAAATTGGCGATTTACCCAAGTTTGGTACACATTTGGAGGAAGGTGGGCATGCTCAAATGGCTGGATTGCGATTTGATCATCCAGGAATTGATAGGGCTTTTCAAGAACGAGTTGAATTTGCCTAACTGATTTTTTTAGTTGAGGGATGAATTGATTAAACATCTCAATAAATGTGCGCGTGAATTTGCCTGATTATGAAGCGATTTTCTTTGATAAAAAAGGCTCAATAGCAGTCAAGAGAATGATTTTGAGATCGAGCAACAAAGACCAGTTTTCAATATAGTACAGATCATATTCAATCCGTTTATGGAGGTCAGTGTCGCCGCGAAGCCCATGAATCTGAGCCCACCCAGTAATTCCAGCTTTCACCAAATGTTTTTTCGCATAATTTGGGATTTGTCTTGCAAACTCATCAATAAATTCAACCCGCTCGGGTCGTGGCCCTACAATCGACATTTGCCCCAAAAGCACATTAATAAACTGAGGCAATTCATCCAAATTCATACGCCGCATCCATCTGGAGAAAGGATGTACTGTTTTGGACTCTGAATTTCCCCATCGCACACCACTTTTCTCAACATCGACTGGCATCGAGCGAAACTTCAGCATCTTAAATGGCCGACCATTTAGACCCACCCGTTCTTGCTTATAAAGTACAGGGCCAGGAGAGGTGAGCTTTACCGCTATGGCTAAAAATAAGAGTAATGGACTCAATAGAATCAAAATTAAAAAGGAAAGGATGAAGTCTTCTAAATTCTTAATGAGTAGTGCTTGACCAGAAAAGGGCGAGGCATTCACATTGAGCATATTGACACCTAAAATCTCGGTCGATCCATGATTGATCAAGCGAAATGTGAAAAGATCAGGCGCATACTTAATACTAGCGGAACTAAATCGCAATTGATCTATTAGGAGAGGAAGTTTTGCAGACTCGCTAATTGGAAGGGCGATCCAGATCTCATCTAATAATTGCCCCGATAGTGATTCTATTGAAGAGTTGTCGTCACTCTGAGAAACGGTACAGATTAATTCATATTCGGGATTGAAAGTTTGGTTGATTTGGTCAGCTAACTGGGTCGCCACTACCCCGCTACCAATGATTGCCACCTTTTTTTTATTGGCAGCAAGTCCATGAAGTTTGGAAAAAATAATATCAACTATTAGATTGCCTGAGATTAAGAAAAACCATGCCAGTGCCGACCAAAGGACCAACCAAATTCGAGATAATAGATTTCCACTTTGAGTAAAAACAATCACAAACAAAACGATTAAGAACAAAGTAAGCCAGAGCTTACTAACTCGTAGTATTTGTTGTGTTGGAGATAATGAGAATTTTTCGCTAAAAGCTTGCGATGAAATTAATAAATAAACAACACAAGCACCAAGTATGAATATTTCATATGATTCATTGGGTATGGGACTGTTCCAAAAACGAATTTGTAAAGCGATAAATCCTGTAGCGTAGATAATTCCAGTATCAACGATTCGATGAATGAATGAATTGGAGGAGACTGATCTTCGCATAAGACTTTAAGAGAGAGCGACCAAAACTAAATTTTCTAATAATTTTTAGCCAATGATCCAATTATGAAGAAATTCCATACGGATATAAAGCAAAATTGCTATTAGCAAAGTAATCCCCTGTGTAATCCGAGGGCCACGAAGATTACCAGCTAGAAAAACTAAAGGCGCTGCATAAAAATCAAATAAGCGAGTTTGGATTGCATGAATTGGTGCGAAGAACCAAGCAAGGAATATCGCTAATAAAATACTTGCAAAGGCCAACTGATCCCTGTTCTTCTCTTCTGTAGTTGAATCATTGATCAGTAAAATAAAAATTACATATCCAATAATTAGTAGATGTGCTAACGGAAAGTTGATTTGATTATCAAATAAACCTTGTCGATATTGGTCCCAATAGGGGGCAGATTCATTTTTACTAAGGGGCAATAGTTGCTCAAAAGATGGCGTCCATTCTAAATAGATAAATATAACTAGTAATGTGATTACTATGATTCCTATATATTTATATCTCGAGATTTGATTAAATAAAATGAGACCAATAGAAAAAATACCTTGTGAGTGAAAAAAATAATTACTTAGCAAAAGGGTAGATCCTAAAAATTGCTTTGAACGTACTAAAAAATAAAAAGCCATAAAAAAAACAGTTAGCGCAAGACCGGCCCGTAGAAGGGTAAAATCATAATATAAGTAACTGAGAGGTATAAATAAAGTTAGTGCCAGTAATTTATGACGGCATAGTCGATCAATAATGAGTAATTGGATAAAAGTACAAATGCCACTTAGCACTAGAATCGCACGTTCAGCTGGCATCGCTGATTTCAGTAAAGCTACAAATAGATACCAGCCCCAATCACGTGAACCTTGAATCAGCTGGATACATTCTACAATTGAGCAAATATTCTTGGAGATTTCTAAATAATGTAAGTCATCTCGGGATAGTCCAATTGGACGTATGGCGCTAAATATTACCAATATAAGAGCAAAAAACCAGTAAAGTTGGCTTTCTATTTTCGTATTAGGTTTGTGATAAAAAATCAAACTAAATATGACTAGGGCGCTAAAAAAACAAAGCCCCCCTAAAGAGTATTCTCCTATCAAGCCGATTTCAATGTATGAAGGATTACTTTGAGCTTGGGACATTTGATTTTTAAAATTAAATTTTTTGAAAGCTATTATTCAAAAATATATACTGTTAGAGTTAAAGTGCTATATGATAAACGTACAATCATAACTAATATATTTTTTTGAGGCTTAATGACTAATTTTCATCAAAATACAGAAAATCTAAACTCACAAAACCTTGATGCTGGCGCGCATGAAATTTCTTTAATCCATTTGTTGATATTTTTTAAATCTGCATACAAGACTATCGTTGGGTGCTCTCTACTTGGTATTGTAGGTTCGGCCCTTTTTCTCTTGGTGACCCCTAAGCAGTACGAGGCGAGCGCTCAAATCAAGATGGCGCAGATTGCAAATATCAACAACAATAACAATAACCTTAACCCCCTGGGCATTAATATCGAGGAGCCTCAGGCGCTCATCAGCCGGATGGCCCTTCCGACCTCCTACCCTAAGGAGACCATCGCGCTCTGTGGCTTATCTGACACAAAAAACGCCGAAGTCGCGCTTGTGAGTAAAGTGAAGCTCACTATCACCAAAGGTGTGAGCGGGAGCGTAGACCTAAAGATCCGTGATGTCTCTAAGGATACTGCCAAAGCGTGCGCAAACGCGGTCTACGAACTCATCAAGACCTCTCAGTCCGGGCTCATCTCGCCCTATATTGACGAGGCTGTGAAAAAATTGAATACTGAGCAGGAGCGCCTAAACCGCGCTACCCAAATAATCGCCAAGGCCGATAAGTCAGGCGCAGCCGTGAGCGCTGCCTACCTTGCCACCCGCGATGAAATCCGCTACTTGCTTGATCAAATCTCGAACATGCAAAACATCATCACCGGCAACGAAAGCCGCGCGGCTCATCTCACGGCCCCGATTTACCTGAAAGAAGAGCCGGTATTCCCTCAAAACCGCAATAGCCTCTTGGTCGGTCTACTGCTCGGGGGCTTTCTGGGGCTGGCTTTGTTCCTAGTGCGCAAGTGGTACATATCCAATCGCGCAGCCCTTAAACATCAAATGTTAACGTACTAGAGTTTGCGCCCCGGGGCACCTGTACTCGGGCACTGGAAAATTGGTCAATGTAGGTTATGTCTTGATCACGTTTGTTGCTGGTTTAGTCTCATTTGTGGTTTCTCTAACACTTATATTGGTTGAGGTTGTATTTGCCTATCGCTCAACGAGTTGGGATATGCCTGCGCAAGAACTATCTCAAAAGCCTAAAAGGTCCTAGGAATAAAATTCGCAGTAATCTAAAATTTCTGAAAGATATCTATGACAATTAATCAAAACAAAATCCTCATCACCGGTGGAGCTGGCTTTTTAGGCTCTCATCTGACTGAACGCTTGGTTCGGGAGGGTAATGATGTTTTGGTAGTGGATAACTTTTTTACTGGCAACAAACAGAACCTTGCGCACTTGATGGGTAATCCTAATTTGGAGATCATGCGCCATGATGTGACCTTTCCTTTGTATGTCGAGGTCAATCAGATCTATAACTTGGCGTGTCCCGCCTCTCCAGTGCATTACCAATACGATCCCGTGCAAACGACTAAAACCAGTGTGCACGGTGCGATTAATATGCTAGGTCTCGCTAAGCGGACGCGCGCCCGTATTTTGCAAGCCTCTACGAGTGAGGTATATGGTGATCCAGAGGTGCATCCTCAACCCGAGGGCTATTGGGGCAGAGTCAATCCGATTGGCATTCGGTCCTGTTATGACGAGGGTAAGCGCTGTGCTGAAACCCTATTTTTTGACTACTTTCGTCAACACCAAACCGATATCAAAGTGGTACGTATCTTCAACACCTATGGCCCAAGGATGCATCCCAATGATGGTCGGGTCGTGAGCAACTTTGTCGTGCAGGCCTTGCAAGGTAAAGACATCACGATTTATGGAGACGGTTCTCAGACCCGAAGTTTTTGCTATGTCGATGACCTAATCGACGCCATGGTCAGAATGATGAACTCAGAGAAGGGTTTTACTGGCCCCGTTAATATTGGCAACCCCGGAGAGTTCACCATGCTCGAGCTTGCCGAGATGGTTCTCAAGCTTTCTGGCAGTAAATCCAAGATTATTCATCAACCATTGCCATCGGATGATCCGAAGCAGCGTCAGCCCAATATTGATTTAGCTAAAGCCAAATTAGGGTGGGAGCCCAGGGTATCCCTTGAGGATGGCCTGAAAGAAACGATTGCTTATTTTAAAAATTTATAAAATTAGATTAAAATTTACTCATTAAGGAAATTAGAGTTTACTAATTAGTTATAATCAAAAAAAACCTTAATTTGTAATGATTATTGGCATCAATCTTTTTGAACATATCTCTAAATTGAAACCAAGCGATAATCTCTCATAAGTTCTAAGATGTTATCATCACGAGTGATTTATTGATAGGTGTTTCGAATGCCACCCCCCCCTTTTTTTTATTCGCATCCATTTTACAGACTTTACTAATGAACTAACATTTACTTAGGTATAGGTAAATCTATTAATGGGAATTATTGAGTCTAATTCGGGAGTGTTTCATGAGTAATCAGCTATGATTCATGATCCTCTATTTTATTAAAATAAATCTTGTGGAAAATTATTAGAGATTATTTTATATGATGTTTTTGGCTGAAACATGACTATCAAATAAAATATAACGCTAATATTTTTTTCGGATACAAAGAAATTATGAATAATAGCGTTCTGTTCTTTCGTGATTTTCATGAAGATAAAAGAATCAGCATGGAAAATTATGCCAATAATCTGATATCTGCAATGCATGAGAATTGCCCAGACATCAATATTTCAGAAGTTAGGCCAACCTTACACTCAATAAAATTCATACCAAAAAATATCTTTAATTTACAGATGAGAGTAGCAAGGTATTTGCTCTATCCTCTTGTGGCATTGTCTAACAAGAAAAATAAAGTTTTCCATATTTTGGATCATGGATATGCTCATCTAATTCTAGTCCTTGGAAAAAAAAGAACTGTCATTACAGTGCACGACATAATACCGTTACTTGCTGGTAGGGGAATTATTGCTGGCGTTGTAAATAAAAGAAGGAGTTGGTTGTTTGAACTAACCGCATATTTTTTTAAATATGCGAAACATATCATAGCTATAAGTGAAAGCACCAGAAATGATTTAATTAAATATTGTGGATGTGATCCTAAGAAAATTACCGTTATTTATTATGGTTTAGGAAGAGAATTTCGTGTCTTTTCAGAAGAGGAAAAAATAACTGCCAGAAAGAATTTTGGCTTTCAAAAAGATGGAAAATTTATTTTGATCACAGGCCATCAGTTTTATAAAAATCATGCAACTGCAATAAAAATTTTTGATGAACTAGCAGAAATTTTCCCAAATTTATTTTTAGTAAAAAGCGGAGAAAACACCGAGGATTGGAAGAGACATACTGAGGCAAGCAATTATAAAGATCGCATATTTAATGTCTTTTTAAAGCCTAGTGATATGCCGGCGTTGTACAATTCTGTGGATTGTTTATTATTTCCTTCATTGTACGAGGGTTTCGGTTGGCCGCCCGTAGAGGCAATGGCATGTGGAACCCCAGTTGTGTCGTCAAATACAAGTTCCTTGCCTGAGGCAGTGGGTTCATCTGGGTTGATGGCTGATCCGGACGACATATCTGCTTTTACGAAACACATTAAAAAGTTATTATTAGAAAAACCATATCATGATTCACAGATTGAAAGAGGATTACAACATTCTCAAAAATTTCATTGGGAAATCAATGCTAAAAAAACTAGAATTGTCTATCAAAAAATTTTAAAGGAAGGTCGAAATGAATAGAAAAATATTAATTACTGGGGGGGCTGGATTTATAGGAGCTAATTGCGCTAAATTTTTTTTCGAAAATGATTGGGATGTACTAATAGTAGATAACCTGTCACGAAAAGGTGGAGCTATAAACTTAGAATGGTTAAAAAATAATATTAAATTAAAGTTTTTCCAAGCTGATATTCGTGATTATGATTTGATGAAAGAAATTATAAAAACAGAGACTCCAGACGTTATTATTCACTTGGCTGCACAGGTGGCAGTAACTACCTCAGTGTTAAATCCATTCGAAGATTTCGATATTAATGCGAGAGGAACATTTAATATTCTCGAAGCTCTACGATTGACATCTCCTAATACGATTTTCATTAATGCTTCAACAAACAAAGTTTACGGAAAACTCGAAGCCCTGAATGTGATCGAACGGAATAATAGATATGAATATTGTGATTCACCTAACGGCATTGATGAGAAATTTCCATTAGAGTTTTATTCACCATATGGTTGCTCAAAAGGCTCTGCCGATCAGTACACTTTAGATTACGCCAGAATTTTTGGGATAAAGTCAACAACATTCAGACAATCTTGCATTTATGGCGAAAGACAGTTTGGGGTTGAGGATCAAGGATGGGTCGCATGGTTTGCTATTGCAGCAGCACTCGATAAAGAGATCACAATTTATGGTGATGGAATGCAGATAAGGGATGTCTTATCGGTAAAGGATTTAGCTAAAGCATATCTTGCAGCTATCGATAATATAGATAAGGCTGTTGGGCAAGCGTTTAATATTGGTGGAGGTCCTGAAAATACTCTATCACTCATTGAGCTAATAGATTTATTAGAAAAGAAGAATCAAAAAAAGATACCTTTACATTGGGACGACTGGAGACCAGGTGATCAGCAAGTTTTTGTTTGCGATGTAAATAAGGCTAAGAAGTTATTGAAATGGGTCCCTACTGTTACAGTTAAAGAGGGAGTTGGAGAATTAGTTGACTGGGTACAGAGAAACAAAACACTATTTAGCGGTTTGTAATGGTTACAAAGATTGCATACTTTGTTTCACACCCCATACAGTATCAAGCCCCACTATTATCAAAAATATCTACTGATCCATCAATTGATTTGACAGTATATTTTTCGAGTGATTGTTCGCTTCAGGGCTATGTTGATCAAGGTTTTGGAAGGATTATAAAATGGGATATGCCACTAACTAATGGATATTCATTTAAATTTCTACCTTCGATAGGAGGCAACAAAAAAATAACATTTTGGAGTCCATTTTCTCATGGAATTTATAAAATTCTACGTACTGAAAATTACGATTTTGTGTGGATACATGGATATGCCCGATTTTTAAATTTGCGCATTATTTTGATTGCAAAATTATTAGGTATAAAAGTAATGATAAGAGATGAGGCAACAGCAATCAGCGCAAAAAGGGGAAAGATTAAAAAAGCCTTAAAAAAAATATTCTTTTATTTTTTAAAAAAAAATGTAGATGGTTTTTTAGCAATTGGAACAATGAATTCTGATTACTACTACGCCCATGGGATACCAATTGAGAAAGTGTTTATGGTTCCTTACGCTGTAGATAATAATTTTTTCCAACAGAAATGGAAATTAAATGAAAAAAATATTAACTTAATTAAAAAAAATTTAGGCCTTAATCCTAACCGTAAGATTATTTTATTTTCCAGTAAGTTAATAAAAAGAAAAAGACCTTGCGACCTATTAAGTGCTTATATTGAATTAATCAATACTGAATCCGATTCAAGGCCTTACTTAATTTTTGTTGGGGATGGCGAATTAGCATCGGAATTAAAGTCTAAAGTGAAATTAAAAGGACTCGAAAACGATGTAATATTTTTTGGATTTATTAACCAGAGTCGTCTTCCTGATTTTTATTCAATTTGTGACGTCTTCGTGCTCCCTTCAGAGTTTGAGCCATGGGGATTAGTTATTAATGAAGCGATGAATTTTTGTAAACCAATTATTGCTACCAGTGATGTTGGTGCTACAAAAGATTTGATTGAACAGGGTGTGAATGGATATACTTACAAAGTTGGAGATACTGCTGCTCTAAAAAATCACTTAAAGACAATTCTATCAAATGAAGAATTAAGAGTTTACTTAGGGCAGAATGGCATAAAAAAAATTGAGAAATGGAATTATGAGAGTGATTTATTTGGACTAAAACAAGCTATAAATAAATTAAGTAAAAAAAATGCTTATTAGTGTTGTGATTCCAACATACAATGAGGAACAAGATATTGGTAAAACATTAAGCTCATTGTTGATGCAAGATTATAAAAATTTTGAAATACTGGTTGTTGATGATTCAACAGACTCCACTCGTGTAATTGTTGAAAGCTTTCAGGATTCAAGAATAAAATTTTTACATCCAGGGGGTGGTGGTAGATGCGAAGCAAGAAATTACGGAATAAAAATATCTAATGGTGAAATTATTTGCATACTAAATGCTGATGTACAGCCAAGACGTGATTTTTTCAGCAGAATAATTCATCATTATCAGATGGGTGCAGATTATGTCCTAGTGAACTCCAGGGTATCGAATCAAAATGCTCTTTTGGCTAGATTTGTTGGATCAAAAGGGGATTTTTTGTATAACATTAATACTCACCCTGACAAGATTGAATGGACAGAGGGTTTCAGTGCCAAAAGGAAAGTAATATTGAAAACCAAGCTTTTCCCAACAGGATATGTGATGCCAATTTGCGCTGGTGAAGATGGTTTTTTTGGTAAGAGCCTAAAAGAAATAGGCGCTAAAAAAGTAATTGATTTTTCAATAGCCGTTGATCATATAGCCCCTGCAAAATTATATGAATACTGGCACATTAGGAAAGGACGTGGAGTCGGATCAATTCAATGTAAGAGATTTTTAGAAAAAGATAGTTTTATTAAAATCATTAATATAGCTTTATTAAAAACTATCAAATCTCTGTTTGAAATATGCTTAGTATTCCCTATGCTAATTAGTTGCATTAATATTTCTCGATTTTCATCAAGAGGCTATAGGGACGCATTAATATTTACTTATCCATACATTATAGAAAAATGTGCATTTCATTATGGAGAGTGGATAACAATTTTCGAGATAAAAAAACGGGAAGCCAAAATAAATGCAAGAAGATGATAAGACTCCATTAGATTGGGATTTGCCAGTTGAGAGTCTTTTTGAGAGGATATTTAAAAAACCAATTCGTTCTTTAATTTATCCACTGTATCTTAATATCAGAAGCGAAATTCTCAAAAAAAAATATGGTGGATTAATACCCAATTCCCTTAAGATAAATCTTTTTATTTATGGTACTAGGGGCTTGGAGTACCAAATATTAAGAAAACTTCTAAATAGGTATTCTCCGTTGAAAAATAAATCAATTTTGATTGCTGGATGCGGAACTGGTCGCGATATTCCTAGTTGGCTAAAATATTCACCTGAAAAGCTATTTTGTATCGATTTTTATTCCTATAAAAGATCCTGGGATACAATACTTAACTACTATAAGAGCAATAATACTAAGATTCATTTTATGCAGCAGGATCTAGAGCATATGGAGAATATCCCCAGTGATAGTCTAGATATCATCGGTTCTGATGCTGTATTTGAGCATTTGGCAAATCTTTCTGCAGTTTTATCAGAATGTTACAGAATATTAAAGCCAGATGGAATATTGTATGCAAATTTTGGTCCTCTATGGAGAACTTGGTCTGGGGACCATATATCAGGATTTGATGGATTAGGATCAGGTTTTAATCATTTGCTGCTTAATGAAGAAAATTACAAGGAATACATAAAATTATTTGGAGACTATACACACAATGAGCATGATGGAAGAACATGGATCTATAGCAATATGTTTAGCTATCTTGTTGCAGAGGAATATATTGAAAAGCTGGAAGAGCAAGGCTTCCAGCAATTGCACCTCAGCTGTTCAATTGATCCCGGTACTATAAAATTCTTAAAAAAATATCCAATCAAAACACGTCTCCTACTGAGTAAATACAAAAAATCAGATCTACTTATAGCTGGTTTAACAATAATTTATAAAAAACCATCTCTTAAGGTATAAAAAAATAATGAAAATTATTTTGTCATCACTGGTGGCAGGTCATATGCATGCTCTCGCCAAATTTCTTTATAAAAAAGATTTATTAGCAAGAATGATTTCCAGTTACCCTTCATGGAAATTAAATAAACAAAAAATGCCTGTTGAATCAAAAATAATATATTCATTTCCATGGTTTGTCACGCCATACATGTTCTTGCATAGAATAAATATGCTTCCAGCTTTTTTAGAAAAAAATTTAAGCAGAGGCTCCCATTTTTTTCATGATAATTACGCAAAAAGAAATTTAATTAATGCAGATATTTTTCATGGACTAAGTTGCCATAATTTACAGGCAGGTAGGCAGGCAAAAAGGATGGGAATGAGGTACGTTTGTGATCATGGCTCATCCCACATAGTATTTCAGAAAGAAATTATCGAAGAAGAGTGCAATTTGATGGGGGTAAAAAATATTAGTGGTGGTTTAACTGATGAAAGGGTAATAGAAACTGAACAATTAGAGTATCTCGAATCGGACCATATTTTTGTGGCTTCAAGTTTTTCTAAGGACACATTTATTAAAAAAGGGTTTTCAAGTAAAAAAATATCGGTAATACCTTATGGCGTGGATTTATCTGAATTTTATCCTGCAACCAAAGAAATTGATAAAAAATTCCGAGTTATATACTTGGGTGCTTTATCAATAAGAAAAGGTATACATTATCTTGTTGAAGCTTTTAAATCTGCAAATATTAAAAATAGTGAATTAATTTTAATTGGAAAAAAATGCATAGAAACTGATAAGCTAATTTCAAATAAAAATTTTGATAAACGAATAAAACTTACCGGAATATTATCAAGAAATCAAATACTAAAATTATTGTCAATGTCAAGTGTATTTGTACTACCATCAATTGAGGATGGTTATGGATTAGTATTATTAGAAGCAATGGCATGTGGTTTACCGGTTATTGCTACAGTTAATACAGGTGGACCAGATTGCATTGTCGATGGTGTTAATGGATTTAACGTTCCTATTAGGTCTTCAATAAGTATTAAAGAGAAATTAATATACTTGTATGAAAACCCAGAAGAAAGAAAATGGATGGCAGAAAATGCTTTAGCAAGCGTTTCAAAAGCTAATGGATGGAATGAATATGGGGAGAAAGTATTAGATGTTTATCGTAGAATTTTAGTTAAATAAATGTACAAAAAATTTGTAACAGGTGGTCTTGCAGGAGTGTTATCACAATTAATAAACCTTGCATCTAGAGTAATATTACCACCAATTTTTATTGAAAATTGGGGTACAAATACTTATGGCGACTGGTTAGTCCTAACATCTTTTGTATCATACTTGGCCCTATCTGACATTGGTGCACAACTTTATATCGTTAATAAGTTAACGATGCATCAATCAGTTGGAAATGAGAAAGCATATAAAGAAGAGCTAAAGTCCGGGATTATTTTTTTTACCCTTTTACCCTTAATTGCTTTTGCTGTCCTGATAGCATTCTTATATTTAACAGTTGAATCAAATAATTTATTTCACAGAATAAATAGCGATACAAATTTTTTTGCAGTAATATTTATTCTAGGTTTAAGTTACGTAATTTCTTTACCATTAGGTATTATTTTAGGCATTTATAGATCAAAGGGATTTATATCTAAAAGTATAATGCTCTCTAATATCGCAGCAATATCTCAGTTAATAATAACAATATACGCATTAAAAAATAACATTGAGATGATTGGCGTTGCCGTGTGTACAGTGCTACCAAATTTATTTATTTTTTTCTATGCAATTTTAAACTTAAATAAAAATTATCCATATCTTGAAATTTACAAACTTGAAAAGCCAAATATAGAAATTATTAAAAAATCAATCAAGCCGAGCTTGCATTTTTTTAACATTCAAATATCGCAAGCGTTAAATATTCAAGGAATACTACTTGTAGTGGGTTTGATATTGGGATCAAGCCAAGTAGTAATATTTTCTGTTATGAGAACAGTAGTAAATTCTGCTAGACAAATATTAAGTTTAATTATAAATACTTGCTGGCATGAACTTACTTACTTATATTCGACAAAAAAATATGAAGAACTGAAAACACTATTTCAACTAATATATGAGATCACGTTATTTTTAACATTATTAATTAGTGGATTATTAATAATATACGGCGAAAAAATATTTATCCTATGGCTAGGATCTGATTTTATTTACGATCCATCATTAATGGATTTATTTTTAATATATATTGTTCAATTTATTCTATGGACTACGGCAGGGAACCTTTTAATGTCCATCAATTTACACAAAAAATACTCAAAGCTAATGTTTATCTCATCTCTTTTAAGTATTCTTTGCGCATTCTTAGGAGGAAACTTATATGGGTTGAAAGGTGTTATCATTGGTATGATAATCGTGGATATTATATTACCTATTTGGCTTGTTCCATTATATGTAGTAAATAATTTTCCAAATTTATCTATTAATTTTTTTATAAAAAACTTTACTATCGCTTCCATCTCAATAGCATTAATGATAATTACTCCAAAATTAATAATTTTAATTATAATTATTAATTTATTAATATTAATAATCAACACAAAAAATAGATATTTGTGATATTTAAGCTGAATTTATTTGTTATTTTTCTATTTTATTATATATTTTCCATATTTGGTGGGAATCTAATAATTGAAGAAACAAAACGTGCAATTCTTTTTTTTACATTACTTACACTTCTGCTTTTAATAAATTTTATAAATTTAAAAATTCCAATTACAATTTTTACTGTTAAATTTTTCTTTAAGAATTTGTCGTTTTTTCTTTATGCATTAATAGTTGGTATTATTTCCTCTATACTAAATCTATTGAATTTATACGATGTCTTAAAAATTACTCTGCAATATTTATTAATTCTTCTTTATGGCTTAAGTTTTTATCATATTTGTTTGCAATATAAAACATATATGCATGAATTTTTCACATATTTATTAAATTTTTCATTATTAGTAATAATTCCATCGTTTATATTATACTTTGTGGATATTTATTTTTACCCTGATACTTCATTTACCGTAACAGCGTTTCACTTAAAAAATATTTTTGGATTGCCTGTTTTAGAAGGAATATTTAATCCTGTAAATACTATTTTTTTTGCAGCACTTGTTTTATTTACTATCATTACAAAACCAAATCTTAAGTTTGGTTTGTATTACTTATTCCTTATAGCGATTTCCTTTGCCACTATATTTTTATCAACGAAAAGATCGGGATTGCTTTACCTTTTTGAATTATTGCTTTTTGTTTTTTTTATTCAAAATAATAAAAAACATATATATATATTTACTTTACTAGTAATTATTTTAATTTTTATTTTTTCAGTCAATTTTGATTTTTTAATTTTAGGAGGATCTTTAGAAAATAGTTTTTTTGATTCAAGAAATCATATTTTTATTTCATTGACTGACATGTTTTACGAATCACCACTATTCGGATTTGGTTTGGGATATCACAATTTTGGATATCATAAATATTCACAATTTTCTTCTACTGATTCTACCTATGTTTCATTTTTAATTGATACTGGTGTTTTTGGTTTTATTTTTTTTATTATGTGGGTTTTCAGATTTTTATATACAACCTTTAAATTATCTATTAAAACTTCTGATTATCGATTTATTGCTATATTAATTCTGTATTTTTCATGCGCTCTCTTTAGTGATATTATGAATAACCCATCTTCTGGTTTTATTTTGTTTATGGCTTTTTTTAGTTTTACAACAGCTTTTTCATTTTTAAATTCTAGTAAATAGTTATTTTTAAGATTTATATTATGCAAAATATTATTGCTGTACATTATGGTTGTGGTTGGTGTGCCCCTTCGAATTGGCATAATTTTGACGCATCACCAACACTTCGTTTTGAGAAAATTCCATTTATAGGTAGATTTTCAAATAAGAATGCTAATAAATTTCCTCAGAATGTTAAATATGGTGACATTTGTTTTGGTTTGCCTTTTCCTGATAATTCATGTGATTATGTATATTGCTCTCACGTACTTGAGCACTTATCGTTGATGGATTTTAGAA
Organism: Polynucleobacter sp. HIN5; assembly: GCF_030297555.1. Classification (NCBI taxonomy): domain Bacteria; kingdom Pseudomonadati; phylum Pseudomonadota; class Betaproteobacteria; order Burkholderiales; family Burkholderiaceae; genus Polynucleobacter; species Polynucleobacter sp. HIN5. The sequence goes on from NZ_AP028136.1 coordinate 308,011, forward strand.
AAGCGATTTCTAACACTCATAGTCTCCTGAAAAAAAATGGTGTTTTTCGTTTAGTTGTGCCTGATCTTGCTTTTTTAGTTAATGAGTATATTTCTGACAAATCTGCCGATTCTTCAATCAAATTTCTTCAAAATTCCTATTTGGGACGTGTAAGAAGAAATCGCGGCTTGAAAAATTTTGTATTTGATTATTTTGGCAATAGCAATCATTTGTGGATGTGGGATTACCCTTCCTTAGCTGAGGAGCTTAAGAAGGTTGGATTTAGTTATGTCAGAAGAGCTTTTTTCAATGACTCTGTCCATAATATTTTTGATTCAGTGGAAGAATTTTCTCGTTGGGATAATGCTCTGGGTATTGAATGCATTAAATAATTTTTCTATTCGGCGCACATGAAAATACTTGTTTTGGCTGTAAATATTTCACAATCTTCGGGTGGTGGTAAAACTGGTACTCTCAATATTTGTAAAGCGCTCTTAAGTAAGGGCCATGAAGTTTGTTTGTATACAACCAAGCATTCCGATAAAAATGAATTTTCCAATCGCTCTAAAATTGTAGAAGATTATGAAGGAGTCCCTACAAAATTTTTCAATTCACAATTTGCTTTAATAGGCAATATTTTTTCTTTTGATTTATGTCTTAGTTTATTTCGTGATATTAGACATTACGATCTAGTACTTGTTCAGAGTTTGTACCAGCTGTCATCAACTGCAGCAGCTTTTATTGCAAGATTGTATAAGGTCCCTTACATTATCAGGCCACACGGTACGTTAGATCCCGTTCTTTTTTTTCGTAGATATTCACTCTTGAAAAAGTTCTGGTTAGAACTTTTTGAAAAAAGAAATTTTAGGTTTGCTAAAGCAATTCAGTACTCATCTTTTTCGGAAATGCTTATGACCTCTTCATTTATTCCGAACTTAGCACCTGGTATTGTTATTACAGAGGGGATCCCGGTTGAAAACATTCCTAACTCAGATTCTTTAACTTATTTTCATAATAAATACCCCCATTTATCAGATAAACGAATTTTGCTTTTCTTGGGAAGACTTCATCAAAAGAAAGGTATCGAATTAGCTATTGAAGCATTTCTTGAATTATCACAACAGGTCAAGAATGTTCACTTTGTAATTATTGGGCCTGGGTGTTCTGATTATGTTCAACATCTTAAGGTTATGGTTCATTCCAAAGGGCTCCAGGAAAGTATTTCATTTTTGGGTCCAGTTTCAGAAAGAATGAAGTTTTCAGCCCTAATGACTGCTGATATATTCGTTTTGCCTTCTTACGGAGAAAATTTTGGAATTGCAGTTATTGAGGCTTTAGCCTGTGGATTGCCTGTACTTATATCTGATAAGGTAGCCATTTCCCCAGAGTTACAAAAGTATGGGGTTGCAGTGGTTACAGAATGTTGCGCTAGTCAAATATCAGAAGCATTATTTACAATGCTTAATGACGAGAGTTTAAAAAAAACCATTTCCTCCCTAGGGCCTAAGATTGTTTCTAAGTATTACTCGCTTCAAGCAATGTCCGAACAAATAGATCATGCTTATCGTAAAACTTTACTTAATTAATAATAGGAAAATCCGATGATTGTTGCTGTTACTGGGTGTGCTGGATTCATTGGTAGTAACTTGGTGGATAGGTTACTAGATTTTGGGTATGTGGTCACAGGAATTGATAATTTTTCGACTGGTCAAAAACGTTTCCTTAGTCAAGCTTTGCTTAATCCCAGGTTTAAATTGATTGAGATTGATCTATTGAATTTAGATGGTCTCAAGGTAGCGCTAAAAGACTGTGAGATCGTATTCCATTTAGCTGCGAATGCAGATGTTCGCTTTGGTACTGATCATCCCCATAAAGACTTGGAACAGAATACTATTGCCACTTTTAATGTCTTAGAGGCAATTCGTAGTAATGGCATAAAAAAAATTGTTTTTTCTTCTACAGGATCTGTGTATGGTGAGTCGCCTGTGATTCCCACACCTGAAGATGGGCCATTTCCAATTCAAACCTCATTGTATGGGGCTTCCAAAGCCGCATGTGAAGGTTTAATATCAGCATATTGTGAGGGTTTTGGAATTCAGTCTTGGATATTCAGATTCGTTTCTATTTTGGGAGAACGCTATACACATGGTCACATTTTTGATTTCTACCAAAAGCTTAAAAATAACCCCTCTTATTTGCCTGTTCTAGGAAATGGCAAGCAACGTAAGTCATATCTTTACATTCAAGACTGTATTGATGCAATTATGTTGGCGATACAAAAATCTGGGGAAAAAGTTAATATTTTTAATTTAGGCGTCTCAGACTATGTTGAGGTGAACGACTCAATTAGTTGGATTTGTCAAGAGTTAGCTGTTAGTCCAAGACTTGACTACTCTGGCGGTGATCGTGGATGGATTGGAGATAATCCATTTATCTTTTTAGATACAAATAAGATTCAATCATTAGGATGGAAGCCTAAGCTTGGAATACGGGAGGGTGTAATCAAAACTGTAGAATATCTACGTGCTAATGAATGGGTTTTTGTGAGCAGAAGGTAATGACAAAATTTGCATTAATTACCGGCGCCTCCAAAGGATTAGGGGCGCACCTTGTTCGACGATTTTGGTTATCTGGTTATAGTTTAGTCGTTGTAGCGAGAAAAATTAGAGATATTCAACTGATATTAAAAGATCTCCCAAATCGCAGCAGTCAGAAAGTCATACCTCTAACCTGTAATTTATGTGAAAGTAGCGAGATAACCTCCTTAATAAAGGATATTCAACGAGTAATACCCGATTTAAAAGTTTTAGTAAACAATGCGGCAATTCAGGGTCCAATTGGGCCATTTACTGATATTAGTCTTCAGGACTGGTATCAAACTTTACAAGTTAATTTATTTGCACCAGTTGCGTTATCTCAAGGCCTTATTCCTTTACTCAAGAAATCTGGTGGCGCATCCATCATCAATTTGTCTGGCGGAGGTGCCGCAAGTCCTCGTGCAAATTTTAGTGCTTATGCAACTGCAAAAGCTGGTTTGGTTCGATTCAGTGAGACTATAGCTGAAGAGCTAAGGGACCAAGACATTCGAGTTAATTGCATTGCTCCTGGAGCAATGAAAACCGGAATGTTAGAAGAGGTACTAAGAAGTGGGGGTGCAGCAGGTATTCATGAAACATCTATGGCAATTAAGGTTCTTGATGGTGGCGGAGCCTCAATGGATCGAGTTGCTGATTTGGCTCTCTTTTTGGCCAGTGATTCTAGCAAAAGAATTACTGGTAAGTTAATTAGTGCTATTTGGGATAATTGGGAACAGTGGCATCAGGACTTGGAATATCTTTCTCAGAGCGATGTTTACACTTTGCGTCGCATTATTGGTAGAGATCGTGATTTTCATTGGGGCGACAAGTGACGGAAAAAAAAAGTGTATTTGGCATAGGTATCATTGGATGCGGATTGATAGGTCAAAAAAGAGCAAATGCATTAGGTTCTGGCGGTAAGTTAATTGCATGTGCTGATATAGCTATTGATAGAGCTAACTCACTGGCCAATCGCTTTAACGCTAAATCATTTAATGATTGGAAAGATTTAATTTCAATGAATGAGATTGATATTGTGATCATCTCAACATTGCATGACTCTTTAGCAGAGATTACCTTGTCTGCAGTCAGTTCTGGTAAAAACGTATTAGTGGAAAAGCCTGCAGCACGAACTAGTGCTGAGCTGCAGCCAATTTTATTGGCATTACAGGAAAGTGGCGCAAAAGTTCATGTAGGCTTTAATCATCGCTACCATCGAGCACTAAGAAAGGCGAAAGAGATTGTTCTTTCTGGTGTTTTAGGTGAATTAATGTTTATACGTGCGCGCTATGGACATGGCGCTCGTTTGGGCTATGACAAAGAATGGCGTGCCGATCCTAAATTATCAGGAGGAGGCGAGCTAATTGACCAAGGCCCCCATCTGATAGATCTCTCGCGTTGGTTTTTAGGTGACTTTTCTGAAATCGATGGTTTTGCCCACACCTACTATTGGAGTATGCCAGTTGATGATAATGGATTTATGCTTTTAAAGACTCCCAAAAAGCAAGTGGCTTTTTTGCATGCTTCATGTACAGAATGGAAAAATCTTTTTTCCATGGAGATTTATGGCAAAAATGGAAAATTAGAGATTTCTGGACTGGGCGGCAGTTATGGATTAGAAAAATTGACTTATTACAAAATGCTTCCGCAGATGGGCCCCCCTGAGACCGTGTCGTGGGAGTACCCTATGGGTGACGATTCATGGGCTGTGGAGATGGCTGAATTTTATGAAGATATTCAATTAGATCGTACCCCTGCGGCCGGGCTAAATGACGCCTATCAAGCTCTAAAAATAATTGAAAAAATTTACAAGGATTCTGGATATGATTATTGCGCGTAGTCCACTTCGCATTACCTTGGGAGGCGGTGGAACTGATCTGGCTTCTTATTATGAAGACCATGAAGGTTTTTTAATTGCAGCAGCAATTGATAAGTATGTCTATGTAACAGTCATGCGGCCTTTTACGGAGGGTATTTATCTCAAATACAGTCAACTGGAGCATGTAGAAAAAACTTCAGATGTTCATCATCCGATTATTCGGGAGGCTTTGGACATTATGGATTTTCGTACGCCGCAAGTGGAAATCACCACACTTGCAGATATTCCCGCGGGTACGGGTCTCGGTTCTTCGGGCAGCTTTACTACTGCTTTGCTGAAGGCACTTTATACGCATCGTAAGCGTCACATACATCAAGAGGAGTTGGCTGAGTTAGCATGTCATATTGAGATTGAGCGCCTTGGAGAGCCTATTGGGAAGCAGGATCAATACGCTGCTGCCGTAGGGGGGTTAACTTGCTTTACTTTCCATAGAGATGGAAAAGTAACCGCTATTCCATTGAAGATTAGCATGGAGACTATGTTTGATCTTGAGGACAATTTACTGCTCTTTTTTACCGGTTTTTCAAGAAGCGCTAGCGGAATATTAAAAGATCAAAAGGAAAAGTCACAGCAAAATAATGCTGACATGATCGCCAATTTACATTATGTAAAAGATTTGGGGCATAGAAGTAAGGCGGCATTGGAGGTTGGGGATACCAAGTTATTTGGTCAGCTCATGCATGAACATTGGGAGCATAAAAAGCGTCGATCAGGCGGTATGAGTAACCCCAAGATTGACGAGTGGTATCAATTGGCTATAAGTAATGGCGCGATTGGTGGAAAGTTGGTTGGGGCTGGCGGCGGCGGTTTTTTGATGTTCATGGCAAAAGACCGCACTCAATTACGTCAGGCGATGGCTGGTGCTGGATTAGAAGAGGTGCGCTTTAGGTTTGATTTTGAAGGCACCAAGGTCATGATGTCATCCTAATGTTCTCAGTCGCAATATTAGCGGGTGGCTTGGCTACACGCCTACGCCCCATAACAGAAGAAATCCCTAAGTCACTCATTGAGGTAGCTGGCAAACCATTTATTTGCCATCAACTCGATTATCTTCGTAAACAAGGCATTAATTCAGTAGTTTTATGTATTGGATTTTTAGGTGAAATGATTCAAGAAGTTGTAGGGAATGGCTCTCGATGGGATATGCACGTTAGCTATTCTATAGATGGTCCAGCACTCCTAGGGACGGGGGGCGCACTCAGACAGGCCCTGCCATTGCTTGGAGAACATTTTTTTATTCTATATGGCGACTCTTATCTACCTATTGATTTTGGTGATGTGGGAAAAACCTATTTAGCTAGTGGTAAAAAAGGTTTAATGACCGTACTGAAGAATCAGAATCGTTGGGATAAAAGTAATGTGGAGTTTGCTGCCGGTCAAATTATTGAATATAACAAGACTGTAATACGACCTCAAATGCATTACATCGATTATGGCTTAGGCATACTGCAAAGAACCGTACTACGAGCTTACCCTCCTAGACGGCCATTTGATCTTTCCAAAGTTTATAATAATTTATCGTTAGTCGGAGAGTTGGCTGGCTATGAGGTTTTTGAGAGATTTTATGAAATTGGGTCATATCAAGGAATAGTGGATACTCAAGCTTATTTATTAAAGCAAGTAGAAAAGGGTGATTTATGAGTTATGCAGAGCAACATCTAACCGAAGCAGTTGAGATCATCAAAAAGATGGATACAGCCGCAATTGAAAAAATGGCAGATCTATTGGCTCAAGTTAAAACAGATGGTGGCCGAATCTTTTTTTTAGGTGTGGGTGGTAGTGCAGGGAACTGTTCGCATGCCGTGAATGATTTTCGAAAAATTGTGGGTATCGAATCTTATGCCCCCACTGATAACGTATCTGAGTTAACTGCACGCACAAATGATGAGGGATGGGCCTCTATTTTTGTTGAATGGCTCAAAATTAGCAAACTTTCCTCTAAAGATATGCTGTTCATTTTTTCTGTTGGCGGTGGCAATCTAGAAAAAAATATAAGCCCTAATTTAGTTGAAGCTTTAAAGTATTCCAAATCTGTCGGTTCTAGAGTAATTGGGGTGGTAGGTCGTGATGGGGGATATACCGCCCAAGTCGCCGATGCTTGCGTGATTGTTCCAACGGTAAATACCGATAATGTGACCCCACATTCAGAAGCCTTTCAGGCAGTAGTTTGGCACCTCTTGGTTTCACATCCTAAGTTAAAAGCAAATCAAACCAAATGGGAATCCACCGCTAAATAAGTTGGTGATATAAATTCATTGAGGCGCGCAGTCTTTTTAGATCGGGATGGGGTAATTAATCGGGCAATTGTGCGTGATGGTAAGCCCCACCCTCCGTCTTCATTGGCGGAGCTAGAAATTTTGCCGGGAGTTTATGAAGCACTCCAAAAGCTTCATGATGCAAATTATTTATTGATAGTTGTGACTAATCAACCCGATGTATCGAGAGGTGCTGTAAAGAGGGAAGACGTTGAGCTGATGAATGCTTTTTTGGCGTCTCAATTGCCAATAGACGGCTTTAAGACCTGCTATCACGATAGTAGCGATGGATGTAGTTGCAGGAAACCGTTGCCCGGTGCATTGCTTGAGGCAGCCCAGGAGCACAATATTGATTTGTCTAAAAGTTTTATGGTCGGGGATCGTTGGCGCGATGTTGAGGCGGGAGCTGCTGCTGGATGTAAGACCTTTTTTATAAATTACCGTTATGCCGAACAAAAACCAGATGCGCCCGATTTTATTGTGTCATCTTTATTAGAAGTAAAAAAAATTATCCTTGGAGAGTTTTAAATGAAAAAAGTAGAAGATTTAAAAGTGAAGATTTTTGCTGATGGGGCCGATAAAGCCGGAATGCTTGATATGTATCAAAAGACTTTTATCAAAGGTTTGACAACCAATCCCACTTTAATGAGGAAGGCGGGCATCACAGATTACCGAGCATTTTGTAAAGATATTCTAACTTTTATTAAAGATAAGCCCCTCTCATTTGAGGTCTTTTCTGATGATTTCAATGAAATGGAGCGTCAAGCTTTGGAGATTGCCAGTTGGGGAGATAACGTTTATGTAAAAATTCCCATCACTAATACCAGGCAAGAAACCTGTTACGCGCTAGTAGAAAAACTTGCAAATCAAAAGGTTAAATTGAATGTGACTGCAATAATGACTCTAGATCAGGTTCGCAATGTGGTTGCCGCTTTAGATCCAAATACTCCAAGTTACGTGTCAGTCTTTGCTGGTCGTATAGCTGATACCGGGAATGATCCAGTTCCACTCATGACCTCTGCTTTGGGCTTATTAAAGTCGGCACCTGCAGCTGAATTAATTTGGGCAAGTCCAAGAGAGTTATTGAATATATTTCAGGCTGATGAAATTGGTTGTCACGTTATTACGGTTACTAATGACATTCTTAAAAAATTGCCTCTTATTGGTTATGACTTAAAGGAGTACTCTTTGGATACCGTAAAAATGTTTTATACAGATGCAGTAGCCGCTGGCTTTAAGCTTTGATGATTCCTTCTTTTGCGGACAAATTTAGGATCATTGGTGATCCTAAGGCTTGAACATAGTTTTTACCCGCCTAGGATTGGTTAAATAAATGAGCATCGACTTATATATTATTCGCATCAAAAAAGCCGGTCGTATCCTGAGGTCTCCTAGGTTATTGCTCGCATTTTTTAGGTATGGTGTTTTTGCTGGTGTTGAGCACTACTCAGTTTTGAAACCTGGCTTTAAGACAATTGTTGATATAGGGGCTAATAAGGGACAGTTTGCTCTAGCCTGTCGAGAACGCATTCCTCATGCTCGTATAATTTCATTTGAGCCCCTAAAAGCCCCCGCAAAGAAATTTAAGACTTTATTTAGAAATGATGCCAGTGTCTGTTTGAAAGAAGTGGCAATTGGCCCCAAAACTATTCGTTCAGTGATGCATGTATCTGCCCACGAAGATTCCTCATCTTTACTACCTATAGGCCCCAATCAAATTGAATTCTATCCAGGTACTCAAGAGAAAAATATAATCGAGGTTGACGTAGCTCCGCTGACTTCATACTTAATGCCAGAGGATATAAATTCTCCTGCTATGTTAAAGCTTGATGTGCAGGGCTTTGAGATGGAGGCCTTAAAGGGTTGTGAGGCATTGATTGAAAAATTTGATTTTATTTATTGCGAATGTTCATTCATTGAACTGTATTCTGGACAAAAATTGGCTTATGAGATTATTGAGTGGTTACACCATCACAAATTTAATCTTATCGGAATTTTTAATTCTAACTATGATCTATCGGGCCAAGCTATTCAGGCTGATTTTTTATTTAAACAAAAATTTATTTAATTTGTAATGCCTTTTTTCAATTTTTTTTAAAATGAAAATAGTCATTCAATCCATAAATTTTCATCCGGATCTTATTGGAATAGGAAAATATACCAGTGAAATGGCGAGCTGGCTTGCCTCGAAAGGTCATGTCGTTCACGTAATAACTGCTCCCCCTTATTATCCACAATGGAAAATCAGATCAGGGTATAAAAAATACTTTTGGAGTAAAGAAACATGGTGCGGCGTAAAAGTTTGGCGCTGTCCAATTTGGGTTCCAATGAGGCCAAGTGGTGTCACAAGGATATTGCACCTAGCAAGTTTTGCGCTTAGTAGCTTTCCAATTATCTTAGCGCAAATATTTTGGCGTCCGAATATTATTTTTACCATTGAGCCACCTCTATTTGCAGCGTCTGCTGCGCTAATTACTGCTCGTATTGGTGGAGCTAAGGCCGTAATGCACATTCAAGATTTTGAGGTTGACGCAGCTTTTGATTTGGGTTTACTGAAGAATATATGGCTTAAAAAAATAATTCTAGGCATTGAGAAATTTTTACTAAAGCGCTTTGATTTAGTTTGTACAATTTCAAGATCAATGGTTAATAGGGTTCATAGTAAAGGTGTATTCGCTGAAAATGTTTACTTATTTCCCAACTGGGCGGATATTCAAGCTGTGCGTAGATTACCCTTAAATCTAAATGCAGCAAATGGTCAAGAGAAATTTTCCTATCGAGAGCTTTTAAAAATTCCTTCCGATTCAGTTATTGCTATGTATTCCGGAAATATGGGCGCAAAGCAAGGCTTGGAAATATTGGGGCAGGTTGCGATTCGATTTCAGCGGAATAATAAATCATCGCCCCCGATCCATTTTGTTTTTTGTGGTGATGGTATTGCTAAGGACAATTTGGTTAAGCAATGTGAAGATCTAAATTTTGTTCATTTTTTGGAATTGCAGCCAACAGAGAGATTATCACAATTTTTGGCGACGGCTGATATACATTTGTTGCCCCAACTTTCCGGCGCTGCAGATTTAGTTTTGCCAAGCAAACTCATCGGAATGATGGCTAGCTCAAGACCTGTACTAGCTTGTGCTCAAATGGGAACTGAGCTTGCCAACATAGTTCTACATTGTGGCCTGATAGTGCCACCAGAGGACCCCGACGCTTTTTATGAGGCCCTACTAATTTTGAGCGCCGATAAGGATTTTAGGCAAAAACTTGGAGCGGCAGGATATAGTTATGTATCCAAAAATTTGAATAAAAACGATATTTTGCTCAGCTTTGAATCTAGGTTAAAAAAAATATTACCGTCTGGGCTTTAATTTATTTAAATTAAATAATTAATATGATGTTAAACATTAATGAGCCAACAGAGGCTTTTCCTTATAAACCTCCGACAGCAGAAATAGTTAAAAAGTATCCTCATATTTTTGAAATAAAACAAACGCTCCCCCCCCGCTTTTTTAAAGTTCTTTTTGACAAAATAACTGCACTAATATTTTTAGTAATTTCAGTGCCAATACTAATACTACTTAAACTAGCTTTTGTTATTGAGGGTTGGCTTATTCCGGAAAATTCTGGCCCCATGTTCTTTTATTACAATGGTATAAGTGCAGGAAAGGTGATTCCTAAATATAAGATTCGTCTAATAAAGACAAAATATATCGATCCTGAGGGTGCAAAACGGCACGATTGGATTGCTTATTCCGCAGAGTGGACTCCAAATAGTCGCACTTATATTGGTCAATTTGTTAAGAAATTCTATCTTGATGAATTGCCTCAGTTTTGGAGTGTCCTTAAAGGTGATATGAGTATTGTTGGTCCACGTCCATTATCAGTATTGCATTATGAGAGAGATCGTGCCCAGGGCAATGTCACTCGATTTTTATTGCGTGGCGGTCTTTTGGGACTAGGTCATATTAATAAGGGTACCACTGAGATGGGAAATCCAGTTTACGAATATGAATATGTTGATCAGTATCTAAAGCGCTCATCATTCAGTTTGTTGTGTCTTGATCTTTGGATTATTTGGAAGGGCATATTGGTCATTGTTAAGGGCGGTGGTCATTGATCTTGTTGGCCCTAATAATTATCAATCACTTTGGATAGTTGATGTTGTAATGAATTTTGGTGGCGCATGTATTAAGCTTATGAATTATTTATATCAACTTTTGTCTCAGTATCGCCTTACGATCCGGTGCGCTCTGACTTGCGTACACCATCGCTGGCTTTTCCAGCATTGGTGGTGTTATCGGTATTTTCAATTCCGGCACACTAATCCCAAATGCCAGTCGTGCGCACTGTTGTAGGGTTTTATGTCGCAACATCCGCCTCGGCATTTGATTCCAGATGGGATGATCGGTTTTGAGTTCTGCGTAGTATTCCCGCACAGTCATCGGTTGGATGAGATCTGCGCGATAGATAGAGCACTCCATCCAAATCGGAATGCCCTCCTCGATTTCAGTGGCTTGACTAAAGGTGAGCCCCTTAAAACTGGGTTCCCGGTGGACCATGGCAATCCAGCCATCAATCGGTATATATACTTCATAGCTTCCATCTAGATTGAGTTCCCAGTCAATCTGACCCAATATGGGATTGAGCTGATAGCGTTTAGCAACCCTTAGGATCAATTTCAAGACCTCTTTGGGAACTACCGCTTCTTTAGTCCAATCACTGAGTTCTTGAGTGATTATCCCAAAGGTATTGGCCACCTCCGTCACCAATGTATCCAGTTTGGGATCGCTGGGTGGATTGGGTGGATCCTCTTCCAAAAGATCCTCGGGTAAATCTTGAATGGATGCTCTCTTCATAAAGCCACCCCTTCCATTGCTTTTTCCTCAAGGATTAGTTCATATGGCATCAGTTCCTCTGGTAAATCCTTCACTACAAACCGCCGACTGCTCTGAACTGGACTTTGGTAAGCCTTTACTAGCTCGGGATGCTCTAGACCCAAGCGTTTGGTATCAATCCGATAGGAAGCTTTCGGAGCCTTCCAGGTAATTACAGGTTTGCCAAGGTAAGTCAGCACTTCAGCATCCGCCATGGTTTCCATGAGGGCTTGCTTAATCCCATCAATTTGCACCTCTTCAACCTGAGTCTGAGACTCCAAGGCTTTGAGCTTTCGGATGAGTTCTAATGCTTCCGAGGAAGCTTCTAGCGTTTTACCAATACTCGCTCGCTGAAAGAGTGCTTGGCAATCATCAATGGATTGAGGCTTGGGCGGCATGTCTTTCTGAACATGCTCGGTCCAAAAGAAGGCGGCTTTCTCGAACATTAAGGACTCAAGCTCAACATCTCGGGTAACCGTATAGACCCTAAGATCTGACCCTCCCAAGAGCACGGCAACATCAATCTCTGATAGATTGGTAATGCCTAAGTACCACAAGCACTGACAGAGATAGGGTAGGGGAATGGCATCGGTTCCCGGTTCACCCCAATCACTTTGACTGTAATGATTAGCGGTTTTGCATTCCAAAAGCTTCTTGGCATTAAGACCTCCGTCAGAATGAAAGAGAGGTAATTCTTTCTTCTCCAACACAAAGCGATCAATGTGCCCCACGCAAAAGGAATACTGAGGATGAGCCAGACCCTCTGAATGTTCAATCAGATGCTCTCCGGTGAGCAGAGCGTATTCATCGGCAATAAAGGACTCCGCAAACGAACCAAAGCGCAGGGCAAAACTATCTTTGTGATCTACGCGCTTCCCTGTTTTCTCCAACCACACATCCATGGCCGAGCAGTACTTGGAGACCCCGAGAATCGCTCCAATATCACTGCCACCTAGGAAAGAAGCCCGATTGTGTGTAAAATCTTGATTATTAAGCATTTTTTAATCCTTTCATATTAATAATTAATAGATACTTAGTAATTATTACTAATAATATATTAAAAATAACTTGATTACAAGCGATCAAATTCGTGCTGCTCGAGCCTTGTTGCGATGGAGCGGGAAGGACTTGGCTGATAAAACAGGTCTAGGTTTTTCTACTTTGATGCGTTTAGAGGTACTTGAGGGAGTACCTAGTGCTCAGGCAAAAACACTAGAGATCATTCAAAAGACTTTTGAAGAGGCTGGAGTTGAATTCATTGGTACCCCTGAATCTGGAGCAGGGGTGCGGTGGAAAATCCAATAAGTAATTTTAAATTGCTTCAAATCCGCTATTCGGGCCATGCGAACCGCAGAATATTAAAAATTCTGGATTTCTAATTATTTAATATTCCCCACCGCAAATATCGGCGGCGACCTCTCATGCAAGTTGATCATCCGTGCGGGGACTGTCGCCAAATAGCATCCGCTGTGAGTTTTGGTATTTCATGATAATTTACTGGCCATACTAATCACTTGGACTTTGATGACTCTATCAAAACGTTTGATATGACATCCATCACATTTCCATTGCATCCAGCGCTGATGTATCGCAAGCGCTCTATTCGGCGTGAAGTACGCGAAGCACTCACGCGCTACCAATTCCCAAGCGAGGTTTTTAAACAGGTCGAAGATATTCTGGTGCGGCAGATTCGCATCTCACGGCTAATAAATCGCCATGTTCCAGCCACGCGCTTTAAAAATACCCAGGATGTGCTCGACCGTTTTGATGCGGAGCGCTTTGTGTGGCCCAAAGGTCGGGGTCGTAAAAATGAGGATCTCAAGCGCGCCCACCTGATGTCGACTTTATTTCGGGTGTGGGTGATTGGTTTTGGCGAGGAGCCCAAAATTAACAATAGGGGCTTTGCCCGCACCCCGTTTGTGCAATTTGCCCATCTGATTTTGCGCCATGAGGGCATTGGGAAGCTAGAGATGCACTTAGAAGGCTATCAATCCTATCGCAAAAGAGCATTGCAAGGCGTGTCAGTCACCGCAGCTTAATGGCGAGAGCAAAATCTCGCGATTAAACGGGGGGTAGTTTTGCCCTTTTGGGCCTTACCAACTCTTGTTTTTCTTTCTATATTTGATGCTCCGATAACCCTTATTAAGGAGCAAGCATGACACAAGCAAATGTAATTGCCATTCAAGCCATCACCGAGATCACTGGTGATGATTATGTAACCTCGAATCAAGAGCTGGCGGTCACTGAGATGCCAAAAACCAAGATCGATCGTAAGCCAGCGAATAAGTCAGGACCTAAATCTCAGGCGGGCAAACAAAAATCTGCGCGCAATGCCTTTAAAAGCGGCTTTTTTAGTAAAGGCCTTTTGCCTTGGGAAGATGCTAAGCGTCAAGAAGCGCAGTGGCAAGCATTAGTGGACTATTGGGGTGCGCATGATCCCGCCCGGGTGGGCTTACTTCGCGGTTTGGAGTTTGCTCTCTTGCAGCAAGAGCGCCTCATGGTGATCGAGCGCGATAAGATTTTGGGAGCGATGCAATCGGTTGATGTGGCCTTGGAATTTTGTAAGCGCGCTGGTTTATCGACGATTACCTACATGAACCTGCCCACCTGGTTTTTCACCATCGACGATGAGGGTGAAAAAGAGTGGGCAATCACTGTTGGGAATATTTGTTTGGAGGCGCTTCATTTAAAAGAGCAGTACCACGATCGCTTAGTTGGGCAGATTCCAAAAGACTATCCGCATTTATACAGGTATGTCATGGATCAACACAAAACGAGCCCCTCGTTTTTGATTGCCCTGGGGCAGGTCTATAAACAACAGACGCCTATTTTGAATCTCGCGGCTCTGATTAATGAATTGTACGAGCGCTACCCACACCATTTGACCTGGGCACAGGCCCCCGAGCGGTATCAATTGCTCATCAATGGTTTACGTTCGGACGTGACTGAGAAGTTAGTGGACGTTGATAAGAGTTATGCGCGCGCCGCCGCGATTCAAAATCGTGTCCTCAAATCACTTGCTGGATTGGCCGCCATGAATCAGCAAGAAGTCCAGGCATCGGCCGCTAAGCGCTTATCGGAGTGAGTGTTTTAAAAAACGAACCCCTGAATTCATCAGCGAAATCAGGGGGTTAGCATTTAGCGGATCGATCAATTGGGCAAAAGGATTATTTGGATCTATCAGTCGATTGATTTACTGATTGATTTACTTTTTTTTGGGGGGCTGCCTAACCAATTGGGAGTGCGAAAGGTGACGATTTGTCGATAGGTGAGGTTATAGAGAATTACAAAAACCACGGCACTTGCCATGAGCGCTGGGGTGGAGTTCCACCATAAAAGCGCTGGAATGACACCTACGCTTGAGAGCACCCAAAGGTAGGGGGAGGTTTTGGCATTGGCCCAATAGGACTGATCACCTGGGTGCGCCCAGCGCATAATGCGTCGGTAAATGAGACTATGAAAATGCGCACCATCGGGCAGACCCGGGTTCTTGCCTTGATGGACACTACGTCGCCAAATCGTAAAGAGCGTTTCAAAAATCGGATAGGCATTGACCATGATGGCAAACCAGGGCGAGACGCTGGAATTGCGCGCGACTAACGCAATCGATAGCACAGCAATGACAAAGCCAATCAGATAGGCTCCACCGTCGCCTAAAAAAATGAGACCCCTTGGATAGTTCCAAAGAAAAAACCCTGCAATTGCACCGATTAGAATGAATGCAAGATGCAGTACCAAGGGATCACTCACCTTAAAGGCTACATAGGCAATCGCAAGGCAAGTAATAATGGCGACCATGCTGGCAAGTCCATTAAAGCCATCAATAATGTTATAGGCGTTCGAGAGCCCCGTAACCCCAAAGGCTAAAAAAAGGATTACAAACCAGGGGTGATTCAGCCAAACGTCAAGTGCGCCAAAACCAAAGCGCATGGTGGTGATATCAAAAAACCATAAAAATAGAAGACCCGCGATAAAGCCGGCAAGGAGTCGCATTTTCACACCCACGCGTTTGGTGAGATCTTCCGCAATGCCGGCGATAAAGACGGGAAGGCTGGCAACCAATACCAGCACGAGGAGCATGCCAAGCGTTGGGTTGACGATCCATTGGTAGAGCGTTGCAATCGCAATTCCCATTAATATGGCCACGCCACCGATACGAGGGGTGATGGCTGTATGAAACTTTTGGGGACCATCAAAATCATGATCGCCACTGACATGATTATGCAAATGCTGATAGCGAATTACAAAGCCGGTGAGGATAACGCTCGTCGCAAAAGAGAGGATTAATAACCACATCACTTCATTATAAATCTTAAAACGAATTCATTCCAAAAATTTAGGATCTAAACCAAGGCTGCAACTTATAGTTTTGAAACATATTCAAAGATGAAGGTGCTGGATCAACTACATCAAAAAATTAAAGTAAAAATACCTAAAGTAGTATTATTGATATTAGAATCACCTTTCCTTCGTAAACTCCCTTTCCTGGGTGGGGGTCAATAATTTGAGGTTAATTAAGTGTTTAGATTAAAAAACTCCGTATCCCATATTGCGCTTTGCATATTCCTTGGTGTTTTTTGGGGTTCGGCAAGTTATGCCCAATCAACATTTCTAATACAAGAAGACGCAACCTTAAGTTATGACGCAAATACCAGTACTTATTACGTGACCGATAGCAATGGCACGTTTCCTGCTTCATTCCCCTTAGGATTTATTAACGCAACCATTCCAACCGCTCCTGTCACGGTCAACATTGATGTTGGCAATACTTCTCCATCCAATACATACCCATCGTCTAATATTGAATATTTAATTATTGATAGCGATAGCATCAACATCAATGCTATTTCAGGTTTTATGCCCATCCAAAATGGCAATCTGCTTTCCGCGGGTTATAACATTGATAATGTAGTGGTAGCAAGAGATGTGGTATTTTCATATCCTTCATTACTATTGAATACGACAGTCCCTTTAATTAGCAATAACGGCACTATAGGACTGATTGAAAATCTAGGCTCGCTCACCAATACCTATACTGGTATTTACAACACTGGTACTATTAATCAGATTACTAACACGGGCACCATCTCCGTATATGATGAAAGTACTATCAAAAATACTAATGGTGCAACGATTAACAGTATTGTTAACGGTGGAAACATTTTAGCCACTGGAATTACTGGACTTCAACCAAATATCGGTATCGAAAATACTAGTTTTTCCACAATCGGTAGCATACAAAATACGGGGACTATTGCGGGTGATTCAGGTGGATCTGGAAATAACACTTTTGGTATCCTGAACAGCGCTGTAAATTCTATAACTACTGTTACAAATTCAGGAGTAATCTCAGCAACGGGAGATGCTACTGCAGGTTATGCGCAAGCTATTGGAAACTATGGCTCAGTTACAAATATCACCAATCTCTCTGGCGGCCAAATTACTGCAACATCTCCGTATTCCGGTCTTGGCGGTGGTGCCTGGGGTATTTACAATGGAACCCTGATATCTGGAACAATTACAAATGCAGGAACTATTTCAGCTTATGGCTCTATAACTGCATATGGTATTCAAAATGAAGGTACGATCGCCGCGATAAGTAATACTGGACTTATTACTGGAGCAGGGTATGGTATCGACAATACTGCGACTGGAACCATAACCACAATAACCAACGATATTGGGGGAGCAATCAGTGGTGCCCTCGCCAGTATTAATAACCTTGGAACAATCAATACACTGAATAACGCTCAGGATAGTTTGACCTTCACTGGGCGTCTTCCTCAAAATTACGGAATCATTCTCGGCTCTACTGCATCCGCTTATGGTAAGTTGACAGTAACCTCTGCAACCAGCTGGGATGGTGCAAGTGGCACTACTAACTTCGGTATTTATGGTGGCTCAGTAAAGTCTACTCGCTATGCTGGAGTTATTTCTGGTGTGACTGCCAGCCTACTTACTTCATCATCATTGACTGGAACGTATACCAGTGGCGGCAAGACCTATGCTTATACCCTCGCTTTAGAGTCGGGTAGCGTTGATGTTTGGGAATTATTATTTCCAACCTACTACGCCGGGCCTTCGATCGCCAATACCAATCAATCTTTAGTTAACACCGCTTCTGTATTGCAAGGCACCTATGCATTACAAAACTCAATACTTGCTAATAGCTTTACTTATGACTGTAATGTCTTTGGTGCCAATAATGTCTGCGTGTCTGCAGGCGGTCGTAATACTGCTGTTCAAGCCGCAAATGGTCTGAATAATACAAGCGCACTCCTCATTGCTGCTTATCGCCTCACTAAAAATTTCCGTATTGGCGCTTATGCTGACCAAAATTTATCAGTGACCAATCCGGGCGGTACTGTGAACTTGGGTAACAGCACACCGCTTGTTGGCCTTTTCGGCGCTTGGAATCAACGTCTAAACGGTACTGGTGCTGAAGTCAAAGTAGCGGCCGCATATGGTCAAAAGAATGCGACCATCACTCGCTCAGCAGTCGGTTCTGGAGATGGCGCCTCAGAAGCGGGATCTGGCTCATCCCAGCTCAATAGCTTAGGTGTGCAAGCAACGGCTAAATATGGCTTTGGAATTACTCAAGACCTGATTGTCTCCCCGTATTTTGGTGTGCGCTATACCCAAAATAACATGGGTGGCTATACCGAAGCAACATCAAGCTCAGTGACCGCACCGCTTACGTATTCCGCCTTAAATACCAATGCCACGACTGCATTGGCTGGAATTGGTGCTAGCTATCGAGTAACCCCAAGCTTAACGACCTTTGCAAGTGCTGGTGTTGAAACTGATACTAATACTGCTAATGGCACCTATACCGCCAGCAATGCGTCGATTGGTGCGCTTACGCCGGTGAACTTTAATGCCAATCCTGTCAAAACCAGATCCACTGCAACGCTCGGTGGCTATTACGATATCCTCAAGAACCAACGCATTGGCATCACTGGTATCTATCGACAAGAAGCCTATCAGGCCGTATCTACAACTACAGTGCTGGCGACCTACACGATTGGTTTTTAGGCCCATGTAATTGGTTAACTTAGCTGTGGATAAATATTAAGGGTAAATATTTGCCGCAATGGCGGCTTGAAAATTTGTTGATGTAAATTTAAACGCTAATAAATGTTTAAACTCATCTAGGCTTCTTATCTTATTTTCAGAACCCGCAAACGATCATCGTAAAAATGATCGCGTTTGATAAATCAATATAGTTTATAGCGGTGTGTAAACCATGCGACCGGTTTACACCCGCTTTGTAATGGTGGGTCGGGCGAGACTCGAACTCGCGACCAACGGATTAAAAGTCCGCTGCTCTACCGACTGAGCTACCGACCCAGTGTGGTGTTGCTAGATTCAAAACTGAACGAGCAAGAAATTTGCCAAATGAGAATGCTGCATGAAAACCGCTTTAATTCATTAATTTAGCAAAACCAAGATTATAGCAAGATGTTGGGAGCTTACTGGGTCCCCCGTTTTGACTTCTGGCTTATCTTCACCTGACGATGAATTGCTCCTAGCTGCGCCGTGCCATGGGTGGGTTTTTGGCAAAGTAATCCTTAATGCCCGCCAAAATCGCATCTGCTATCCGCTCTTGGTAGGTCTCATCATTGAGCCTTTTTTCCTCTTGGGGGTTACTAATAAACGCGGTCTCAATCAGGATCGAGGGAATATCAGGAGCTTTTAAGACCGCAAAGCCGGCTTGCTCGACGCGGTTCTTGTGTAGTGGCGCAAAGTTACCAATGTTGCGTAAGACCGAGTTACCCACCCGTAAAGAATCGTTGATCTGCGCCGTGGTCGACATATCAAGAAGTAAATGCGCGACTTGCTTATCCTTGGTTTTGATGTTGATCCCACCAATGAGATCCGAGGCATTTTCTTTATTGGCCATCCAGCGCGCGGCAGAACTCGTCGCTCCTTGTTGAGAAAGTGCAAAGACCGATGCTCCTTTCGCATGCGGCTGAATAAACGCGTCTGCATGAATCGAGATAAAAAGGTCGGCTTCCACTTGCCGTGCTTTAAAGACGCGGCGATGCAGGGGCACAAAGTAATCGCCATCGCGGGTTAAAAAGGGCCGCATCGAGTCTTCTTGATCGATCTTACTCTTTAAGCGCTTGGCAATCGAGAGCACAATGTTTTTCTCGTGCGAGCCTCGTGCGCCAATCGCGCCTGGATCCTCGCCCCCGTGACCGGGGTCAAGTGCTACCGTAATTAAGCGCTTAAAGGGAATGCGTTGGGTGTTAGCAGTGGTGGCGCTTGGTGGACTCAGTGGGCTTTGTTGAGTGGTACTGGAACCACCCTTTTTACTGGGAGCGGTATCTTTTTTGGCAAAGGCAGCAATCGGGTCATCCTCAGCTGCACTCCCTTTTGGATTTTTCGCCTGTTCTTCTGCCAATAACTTCTCTTTTCTGGCGGACTCTTTCACCAGTTGCATGAGTGGATCGGGAGGATTAGTGGGATAGAGATCAAAGATCAAGCGGTATTGATACTCGGCAATCGGCTCAAGGGTGAAGAGTTGGGGTTTGACCGCTTCTTTGAGATCAAATACGAGACGTACCACGGTCGGTTGGAATTGCCCCACCCGAATTTGCGCCACATAGGGATCATTGGGTTTGACCTTCGCGACCAAATCTTTCAAGGTGGGGTTGAGTTCCAAGCCATCAATATCGACCACCAATCGATCAGGACCTGTGAGTAGTTGATGAGAAATCGGCAATGCCTTATCCGATTCTAGGGTGATGCGCGTGTAATCCTCCGAGGGCCAAATGCGCACCCCTAAGAGTTTGGCACCGCTATTGGCTTGCACCAGTTCACTTTCAGTTAGCAAGAGATAAAGCACACCCAGTGACCCCATCGACTGCAGCCCTTGCGAAATCATCTGGCGACGTTTGGGGTTCATGGATTGATTGATGATTGGGTGATGAGGGATTGAAGGACGGCTTCACCCTTAGGGGTCTGTGCGGCAATTTCAACCGTTCTCGCAAGCTCGGATTCATGGTCTTGGGGATGAATGAGGGTGATCGCAAGATCCATCGTGGGAAGCGTGTGCTCGGCTTTCTCTGGCCACTCAATGATGCACAGCGTCGGGTATTCGGAATGCGTGAAGTGCTCTAAGAGACCAGCATCGCCCCATTCGGCTGGGCTTTGCATGCGGTAGAGATCAAAGTGAAAGACGTGGAGTGCTTGATTGGGTAAATCCAAAATGTGCTCTTCACACAGGCTATAGGTCGGACTTTTGACATTGCCCTGATAGCCCATTGCTTGGAGCAGGTAACGGGTGGCGGTGGTTTTGCCTGCTCCTAGATCCCCATTCAGATTCATAAAGAGTGATTGAGGTTTTTCGGGGGTAGAGGCATAAAACGCAAGAATTGCATTGGCGAGCAGTTGCACCGCCTCTGCGGTGGCCTTCTCATCTTTACAATGGATCGTATGGTTGATTGCCAAGCGCGTCATGACCTCGTGCGTTCACACTCATTTAGGGATGGATTCTAAATTGCCCATGCATTCTCACGCATTTTCGCAAGAATTGCACACCCAGTGGGGAGCGTTGCGTACTTGGCTAAATACCCGTGCCAAGGAGTTGGGTTTTGGGGAAGTACGCATTACCGATACCGATGTCAGTCATGCTCACCCTCATTTAGTAGAGTGGTTAGAGGAGGGTCGTCATGGCCAGATGGCCTATATGGAGCATCACAAGGATCTGCGTTCCGACCCGAGCCGTTTACAAGCAGGCGCGATTCGTAGCATTTGCCTCACCATGCCGTATTTGAGTAAGCGAAGTAAGTTTCATGAGCAGCATGGGCAGCCTGAGCCGCATGAGATAGATGCGTCTTCAGTCGAGCAAATCGTTCAGCGTGAAGAGAAGCGTCTCTTGGAGAGCGATCAAGCGGTGGTTTCACTCTATGCCAGAGGGCGGGATTATCACAAGGTGATTCGCTCGCGCTTACAAATCTTAGCGATGGA
The DNA here is from genome assembly GCF_030297555.1 of Polynucleobacter sp. HIN5. NCBI lineage: Bacteria > Pseudomonadati > Pseudomonadota > Betaproteobacteria > Burkholderiales > Burkholderiaceae > Polynucleobacter > Polynucleobacter sp. HIN5. The sequence goes on from NZ_AP028136.1 coordinate 329,549, forward strand.
GCTAGAAGAAAAACTACAAGCGGCGTTCAGTGAACTAAATCATTCCTTACAATACCGCGTCTTTACCGACTCTGCGCCGCTCATGGAGGTGGAGTTGGCGCGCAAAGCCGGTTTGGGCTGGCGGGGTAAGCACACCTTGCTGCTTAATCGCGACTCCGGGTCGTTTTTCTTCTTAGGCGAAATCCTCATTAACGTCCCATTACCAATCGATGCGCCTGTGGAGGCGCATTGCGGATCTTGCCAGGCGTGCATGGATATTTGCCCCACAAATGCAATTGTTGCTCCTTATCAAATGGATGCCAGGCGTTGCATTTCCTATTTAACAATTGAGCATCACGACGCAATTCCAGTGGAGTTTCGAAGCGCCATGGGTAATCGCATCTATGGCTGCGATGATTGCCAACTCGTATGCCCCTGGAATAAATACGCCCAGCTCTCGACCGTAGCGGATTTTGGGGAGCGAAATGGATTGGGAAGTGCATCACTACTGGAACTCTGGAGCTGGAGCGAAGCACAGTTTATCGAGCGCCATGCAGGTAGCGCCATTTTGCGCATTGGCTATGAGCGCTGGCGACGCAATCTAGCCGTTGCTCTGGGAAATGCTTTGGCATCGAATCTTGATGATGAAGTAAAGAGGGAGATTGTTTGGCACTTACAAGAGGCCTTACCGAGCGCCAGCCCATTGGTCGCCGAGCATATCTCATGGGCGCTCAGTCGAGATAGCTCACAAGATCCCCAAGGGTCAAGCCGCTAAAATAGGGTAGATCCACTATGAGTACACCGCCCACCCATTCGAACGATGTATCTGAAACGGGCGCTGAGCGTCCGGCTGATCGGGTGGTGAGCGAAATCGATGCGCTCGAGTCTCATGAGAAGGCGCTTCAATCGCCATCTAATTCACCTATCACTCCGCGCTTTACTAGCGCGCACGATGCCTTTTGGAGTGGGGTGCGCGATGCGCGAGGTGCCCCTGCCATGGTGCTCTTTGCTGGCATGGTGGGCTTTGGGGCGATGGGACGCACCAATGGCTTTGATCTGTGGTTTACCACCGCAACGAGCTTTTTAATGTTTGCACTTCCCGGTCAGATCGTGATGCTCGAGATGATTTTAGTGGGCGCCTCATCACTTACCATTGTGCTTGCGACCACGCTCACCGCAACCCGCTTTGTAACCATGACCGCCACGTTGTTTCCGATGCTCCATCAGCGCGATCGCAATAAGGCGCTCTATGCCAAAGTGCACCTTCTAGCAATGACTGCCTGGGCAGTTTCGTTGAAAGAATTCCAAACGATTGAACCTAAACATCGCCTAAGTTACTTTGTGGGGCTTGGGATCTTGTGCTGGTTAATTTCAGTACCCGGAACGATTGTGGGATTTTTAATTGCGGGCTCGGTCCCTATGCCCATTACTTTGGGACTCATCTTTATTAATCCCCTCTTTTTCTTGCTCACTTTTACCGAGATTAAGGTAAGTGGCTATCGCCTAGCCATTCTTCTAGGCAGCATTGCCGGCCCCATCTGTTATTTGCTCGATCGCGATACGAGCCTGTTAACCGCCGGACTGATTGGCGGCACTTTAGCCTACTGGATCGATCGGCGTTGGATCAGGCGCTATGACCGAAAGGTGTCTTAATGAGTGTGACAGCATCTCTAGCCCAAAACCTCGATACCGCCTTTGCGATTCAGCAAGGGTGGGGCGCATGGCTTGCGCTTTTGGCAGCGTCTCTTGGAACTTATGTGTGCCGCGCGGTAGGAGTGATGCTCTCGGGGCAAGTCAGTCAAGATAGCGAATTCTTTCGCTGGCTCTCGGCAGTGACCTATGCGATGGTGGCAGCACTCACGATTCGCTTGATTTTTTTACCGATTGGGCTCTTAGCTACGGTGCCGCTCTATCTGCGTATTCTGGTGTGCATCTTGGCTTTGGGGGTAATGCTCTCCAATCCCAATCGGCGTTTGGTGCCGGCATTGCTCACCGGTACTTTATTGATGGTCACGATTGGTGTGATGCGGTAACTCGTGACCCCAATTTCTAAGTCGGTCGACCTAATTCAAATGCTGTTCTAGAACCTTCGCAATATGCACTGCCTCGCGACTTGCCCCATCGGCGATTTGGTGACGACAGCTGGTGCCATCAGCAACCACGATTGAATTGGGCTCCTTGCGAATACGTGGCAATAAACTAAGTTCTGCCATTTGTTTGGAAGCCTCGATATGCTCCACCTCATACCCGAAGCTACCCGCCATGCCACAGCACGAGGATTCAATCAGCTGGGGGTTGGCATTCGGAATGAGTTTCAGTAATTCAAGGGCGGGGCTCACGGCCGCAAAGGCTTTTTGATGGCAATGGCCGTGTACCAATATAGACTGAGCGGACTCCTTGAAGTTGGGCACAAACCGATTGGCTTTGTGTTCGCTGGCTAAAAACTCTTCAAGGAGTTGGGCGTGCTTACTCGCGACTTGCGCAGCTTCACCCAGGCCCATGGTGAGTGCTTCATCGCGTAGCGTAAATAGGCAAGAGGGCTCTAGACCCACAATCGCTATCCCTTCTTTTGCATAGGGTGCTATGTGATGAATGAGTGCTGAGAGTCGTGCCTTTGCTTCGCTTACCATGCCAGAGGCTAAGTAGGTGCGACCACAGCAAAATGGTTGTTGTTCATCTTGATCTTTTGCAGGTTGCGCCACATGAACCGCGTAGCCCGACCTTTGTAAGAGGGCAAGTGCCGCTTGCAAGTTCTCATTCTCAAAATAGGCGTTAAAGGTATCGGCAAATAGCACGACGCGTTTGTCACTTTTGGCTAGTGCCTCAGGGGTTGCAAATGGCAGGGGCGCTTGATTCCAAAAATGCTTGCTCTTCCACACCGGCAAGGAGCGCTGGGCGCTAATTCCGGTAAGCCACTCTTGGAGCTTGGCTAAGAGTGGGATGTGATTGCGCAGATTCATGAGCGCGGGCAAACCAGGAATGCGTGCAATGATGGGGGCATAGTTCGGCAAATGGGCCACTAAGCGATCACGTAGGGTATGGCCAAAGCGCTCTTTGTATTGCGACAAATACTCAATCTTCATTTTGGCCATGTCCACGCCCGTGGGGCACTCACGTTTGCAGCCTTTGCAGCTCACGCACAAATCCATCACCTCTTTCACTGCTTGGGTGGCGAGTGGCAAATGGGCAGGAGGAGTATCACTCGTACTCGTAATTTGCCCTGAGATCGCTAGACGCAAGGTGTTGGCACGACCGCGGGTGAGATCTTTTTCATTGCGGGTGATGCGATAACTCGGGCACATCACATCGGCATCAAACTTACGGCAATGCCCGTTGTTATTGCACATCTCAATCGCTTTGGCGAGACCCTGTGCAGGATCGCCACCGGTACCTACCGCGGTGACGGCTTCGGTCACGGGATTGTTTTGCACATTCCAGGCGGACCAATCGAGCTTCGGTTGAACAGTAATGACCTGATAGGAAGGTGGATAGCGAAAGTAGGTGCTGTCATCCATCTTGGGGGGATTGACGATCTTGCCGGGATTAAGAAGCCCTTTGGGATCAAATTGTGTTTTGATCTTGGCAAGCGCCTCGGTAATCTTGGGACCAAATTGCCAGCTAATCCACTCCCCTCGGCACAGACCATCGCCATGCTCGCCACTAAAGGCACCTTTGTATTTGCGCACGAGCTCCGCCGCTTCCTCTGCAATCGCGCGCATCTTGAGAGCCCCATCGCGGCGCATATCCAGTATTGGGCGCACATGCAGGGTGCCTACTGATGCGTGGGCATACCAGGTACCGCGTGAGCCATATTTACTGAAGACCTCGGTCAAGGCTTGGGTGTAGTCAGCTAAGTACTCTAGGGGCACAGCACAATCCTCAATGAAGCTCACCGGCTTACCATCACCCTTAAGGCTCATCATGATATTGAGCCCTGCTTTACGCACTTCCCATAAGTTCTTTTGCATCGCCGCGTCGGGCATCATCACGACCGACCCAGGTAAACCCAGATCACTCATGAGGGTGTTGAGATCTTGAAGTTTTTGTAAGAGGGGTGCATGCTCATCGCCACTAAACTCCACGAGCAAAATGGCATCGACTGTTTTAGCCTGGGCATCCACGAGCGCGGTCTCAATGGTTTTACGAAATGCGGGGTTATTGCGCGAGAGGTCGATCATGGTGCGATCAACCAGCTCCACGGCGGTGGGTCCCAACTTCACGATGTGCTGGGCGCTATCCATCGCTTGATAAAAACTCGCAAAGTTTACGACCCCTAAGACCTTGTGTTTGGGCAAGCGCGCAAGTTTGAGTGTTAAGGATTTGAAATAGGCGAGAGTACCTTCACTACCTACGAGTAAATGAGCAAGATTGACACTGTTATCTAAGGTGTAGGGCAACTCACTTTGGGGATGAAAGACATCTAAGTTATAACCCGCGACTCGGCGCATCACTTTAGGCCAATGCGCGTCAATCTCGGGCTTGAGATCGTCTACCAAGTGCTTCACATAATCGCCTAGCTCTTTGGCACGACCCGTGCTCTCTGAATAAGGACCAAAGTTGGCAAGCTCACCATCGGCAAGCCAGGCATTAATCCCTAAAACGTTGTGTACCATATTGCCGTAGGCAATGGAGCGGCTGCCACACGAGTTATTACCAGCCATACCGCCGATGGTCGCTTGGGCTGCTGTGGAGACATCAACCGGATACCAAAGTCCATGGGGTTTAAGGTGGGCATTGAGATGATCCAGCACCATACCTGGTTCCACCTCTACCGTAGCGTGATCCGGATCACTGAGATCAGAAGAGAGGATCTTACGAAAGTGTTTGCTGTTATCAATCACGAGTGCAGCACCCGTGGTCTGGCCGCATTGACTGGTGCCGCCGCCTCTGGGTAAAACGGGAATACCTGACTCATTGGCAACCTCAAGAGCCGCTTCAATGTCCTGCGCCGATTTAGGAACGAGGACTGCTACCGGAAACTGTTGGTAGATCGATGCATCGGTGGCGTAGCGCCCACGACTTGCGCCATCAACTAATACCTCACCCTTAACGTGCTGTTGGAGTTTGGTGGAAATCTCAGGCGGCAGGCTGCTTACAGTAAAGCTAGGATCGGGTGCAATTTTGGTCATGAATCAAACGAATTTAAATCAACAAACAATTGATTGTATTGATTTGGGGTTAAATTGGGGGAGGGTCCTAATCCATGGCAGAATGACCCTAAAGAAAGAATCAAAATACCAAGGAGACCGCGATGCTAGCCAATAAACCCTATTTGCGCCAAGTCGATGTGCAAAAAATTTTAGATGCCGCCAATGCCCATGCCGAGAAACACAACTGGGCGGTCACGATTGCCGTGTGCGATGACGGCGGGCATTTGTTGGGACTGATTCGTCGTGACGGTTGCGCCCCGGTGTCGTCCTATATTGCTCAAGACAAGGCGCGCTCTGCAGCGATGGGTAAGCGCGAGAGTAAGGTGTATGAGGACATCATTAATAATGGCCGAACTGCCTTTGCGACCGTTCCTCACATTAAGGGCATGCTCGAAGGCGGGGTCAATATTGATGTGGATGGGCACACCATCGGTGCGGTAGGAGTTTCTGGCGTGAAGTCAGCCGATGATGCGGGCATTGCCCGTGCCGGTATTGCCTCGATTTTGCCCTGATCCAAAAAGCCAGTTTGTAGAAAAACATGAGCCGTATTTTTAAAAATACGGCTCAAAATGTGAGCCGATTCGTATAAATTGGCCGTTTACCTGACTTTTTTAACAGTTCTATTGAGAAAGTCGGAACTTGGTTGGTGGTTTTTGATCCATGCTTTAGTTGGCAATATTTGACCAAAATCCTAAATGGGTCTCTAAAGCCTGTAAAATCAAGGGGTGTCTACAAAAACTGATCCAAACCTACCCGATTCGGGTAATGCGCCCAGCGCTAATTTTGCTGATTTCCAATTAGATCCCAAGATCCTCAAAGCGGTTGAGGAGCAGGGCTATACCCAAGCAACCCCAATTCAGGCCAAGGCGATTCCAGTCGTCCTAGAAGGTCGGGATGTGATGGGCGCAGCCCAAACTGGAACTGGTAAAACCGCCGCCTTTACCTTGCCGATTATTCAGAAGCTCTTGCCTCAGGCGAATACGAGTACTTCGCCTGCGCGCCACCCGATTCGGGCCTTAATTTTGACCCCGACCCGAGAGTTAAGCGATCAGGTGGCTGATAACGCGAGCCTCTATGCCAAATTTACGGATCTACGCACGGCCGTTGTATTTGGTGGTGTTGACATCAAACCTCAAACAGCCTTGCTGCGATCGGGGGTAGAGATTTTGATTGCAACCCCTGGGCGTTTACTCGATCACATCACCAGTAAAACGGCCGATTTGTCACAAGTGCAACTTTTGGTATTGGATGAGGCTGATCGCATGCTCGATATGGGCTTTTTGCCCGACCTGCAACGCATCATCAATTTAATCCCCGCACAGCGCCAGACCCTATTGTTCTCTGCCACCTTTTCTCCAGAGATTAAGAAGCTCGCACAAACCTACTTGCGCAATCCCGTGACCATTGAAGTGGCTCGGCAAAATGCCGCAGCCGATACGGTCAATCAAGTGGTGCACTTGGTACCCTCCGAACATAAGCGCGCAGCCATTGTGGCAATTTTGCAAAACCGGGTGAAGGCCGGCTTAAGCCGCCAGTGCATCATCTTTACCAATAGCCGCATGGGATGTGCGCGCCTAGCGAGTGCCTTGGAGCGCGATGGCATTAAAGCGGCTGCGATTCATGGGGACAAGAGTCAAACCGAACGGATGGCAACTTTGGAAGCCTTTAAGACCGGCGCGATTGATGCCTTAGTTGCTACCGACGTTGCAGCACGTGGCTTAGATATTGCTGATATGCCGTGCGTGATTAATCATGAGCTACCCTTTAATGCGGAAGACTTCATTCATCGAATTGGTCGCACTGGGCGCGCCGGTAGCAAAGGTGATGCAATTGCCTTAGTCGATGACAGTGAAAAGCGCTTACTCGAGGATATTGAGAAGCTTATGAAGCGCAAACTCACGATTGCGCGCTTACCCACGAGTGAGCGAGAGAGTAAAAGCGGTGGTTCTAAAGCGATTGCAGCCGACCCATTTTTCTACATGCCTTATGAGCCTGGGCAAACCGCGGCAGTACCAAAGCAAGAATCAACCAGTCCATCGATCAAGCCAAGTGCCAATCAAAAAAAGCCAGTGCTTGGGGCACTTTTGGGCGGCACTAAAAAGTAACTACATGAAGTGGCGTTCTTGCCACTCCTGCACCTTACGGTTTAACCACTGCGTGATACTTCCACTAATTGGATCGTTTTGTAATCCCAAGTGATTTGCCGCACGGCAGAGGCTTTCTCGAATCGACTCCGGGTGAGTGATATCAACCGCAGTTGCTTTCGTTTGTTTGCTGAGTTTCTCGCCAGCGTCATTGGTCACGAGTGGTAAATGCAAATAACTCGGGGTTTGATAACCCAAGCATTGTTGTAAATGGATTTGGCGTGCGGTGTTGCTCAGTAAATCTTCGCCCCGAACGATATGCGTGATCGCTTGTAAATGATCATCGACCACCACCGCTAACTGATAGGTGAAGAGTCCGTCAGCTCGGCGCAGAACAAAATCCCCCACTTGTGTATTGAGGTCTTGGATTTGCTTACCTAAATCTCGATCCGTAAAGCTGATCTGGCACTCGTGTGGCAAGCAAATGCGCAAGGCATGATTTTCAATCGATACCTTTCGTTCTCGACACACCCCTGGGTAAATCAATTCTTGATTAGGTTTAATCAAAACACATTTTTTCTGTAAAGCCTCTTCAATTTGCTTGCGGGAGCATTGACAGCCATAGATGCGATCGATCGTGTTGAGTTGTTCCAGAGCGTTTTGGTAATGAGTTGTTCGTTGCGATTGCCAGACCGGTGCTTCGTCCCATTCCAAGCCACATGCTTGCAGTTGATCCAAGATCAACCGATCGGCCCCAGGTACTGATCTGGGAGTATCCACATCTTCGATGCGAACCAGCCATGTTCCACCATGCGCCCTGGCATCGAGCCAGCTTCCTAAAGCGGTTGTGAGCGAACCCAGATGAAGGGGTCCAGTGGGCGATGGAGCAAAGCGGCCGCGGTAGGGTTTTGGACTTTGGTGACCACCTCCTGACCTAGTGCCTTGATTGAATTGAGGATTTGAAGAGGAGGTCATCGGTCTCATGATTTGGAAGTGCGCACAGCTAAAATCATCTCATATGGCAGCGCCCCAATTTATCCACCTTCGCTTGCATTCGGAGTACTCGATTACCGATGGGGTAGTGCGCATCGATGACGCGGTGCAGGCCGCTGCTTTGGATGGCATGGGCGCCCTCGCAATTACCGACTTGGGCAATTTGTTCGGTCTCATTAAGTTTTACTCGGCTGCCCGCTCCTCCGGTCTGAAGCCGATTGCTGGTGCCGATGTGTGGGTGACCAACACCCAGGAGCCCGACCAACCATATCGCATGTTGCTCCTGGTACAAAACCACACCGGTTACCTCAATCTTTGCGAGCTCCTAAGCAAAGCATCGCTTCATAATCAGCGTCATGGAAGAGCGGAGATCCAACCGGAATGGTTGAGTGAGTCGCTGCCCGCAAGTACTAAAGGATCAAAGAAGAAAACATTGGCCGAGGGCTTAATTGCGCTCTCGGGTGGACATCTGGGGGATGTGGGAGTTGCACTCCTTAATGGGGATGAGGCTAAGGCGCGCGAGTTGGCCACGCACTGGCAAACGGTCTTTGGTGGCCGCTATTTTGTGGAGCTTCAGCGTTTTGGTCATGCTCAAGAAGAGGCGCATATTCAGCTTGCATGCCAACTCGCTAGTGATTTGAAGATTCCGGTCGTGGCGACACACCCAATTCAGTTTATGAAGCCCGAGGATTACACGGCGCATGAAGCGCGCGTCTGTATTGCCGAAGGCGAGTTATTGGGTGATCCGCGTCGTCCCAAACGTTTTACCGAAGAGCAATATTTTCTGACGCAAGCGCAAATGCAGGAGCGCTTTGCGGATCTCCCGACGGCGCTTGCCAATACGGTAGAAATTGCCAAGATGTGTAATCTCAGCCTGACCTTAGGACAGGCACGTTTACCCGAATTCCCAACACCCGATGGCATGCCACTCGATCAATACCTCATGCAACAGGCAGAGATCGGGTTGGATAAAAATCTGCGCAAACTCTATCCCAATGAAGAAGAGCGTATGGCCCTTGAGCCCCGCTATCGCGAACGCTTGCGCTTTGAGGTCAATACGATTGCGCAGATGGGTTTCCCAGGCTACTTCTTGATCGTCGCGGACTTCATTAACTGGGCAAAGAATAATGGCGTGCCGGTGGGCCCGGGTCGTGGGTCGGGCGCCGGATCCTTGGTCGCGTTCTCATTGGGGATTACCGATCTCGATCCATTACGCTACAACTTACTCTTTGAACGATTTTTAAATCCCGAGCGCGTCTCGATGCCCGACTTTGATATCGACTTTTGTCAGCACGGGCGTGATCGCGTCATTGCCTATGTGAAAGAGAAGTACGGCAAGGATGCGGTGAGTCAAATTGCCACCTTTGGCACCATGGCGGCCAAAGCGGCCATTCGGGATGTGGGCCGAGTACTTGAGCAGCCCTATGGCTTTGTGGATGGCATTGCCAAGCTCGTCCCATTTAAGCCAGGGCAAGTGGTCACGATTGAGTCCGCCAAAAAAGAAGAAAAGCAACTCGCCGAGCGGGAAAAAAATGAAGAGGAAGTACGCCAACTCTTGGCGCTGGCACAGCAGCTCGAGGGTATGACCCGCAATGTGGGGATGCATGCCGGAGGGGTGTTAATTGCCCCTGGCAAACTCACCGATTTTTGCCCGCTCTATACCCAAGATGGGGGCGACGCCAATGCAGGGGTGATTAGCCAATTCGATAAAGATGATGTGGAATCGATTGGTCTGGTGAAGTTTGACTTCCTGGGACTCACCACACTGACTATTTTGGCGGGTGCCGAGCGTTGGATTCAGAAACTACATGCGGAACGTAAGGATTGGAGTATCAGTGATATCCCTCTCGATGATCCCAAAGCTTTTGAGCTTTTAAAGCGCGGTAATACGGTTGCCGTGTTTCAGCTGGAAAGTCGGGGTATGCAAGGGATGCTGCGCGATGCCAAACCCGATCGCTTTGAAGACATTATTGCCTTGGTGGCGTTATACCGACCAGGTCCTATGGATCTTATCCCCGATTACATTAAACGCAAGCACGGGCAACAGAAAGTGGAGTATCCCGATCCTCGCATTGAGCCCGTATTGCGTGAGACCTACGGCATCATGGTCTACCAAGAGCAGGTTATGCAAATGGCGCAGATGATTGGAGGTTACTCCTTAGGGGGTGCTGACCTATTGCGGCGCGCGATGGGTAAAAAGAAGCCCGAGGAGATGGCTCAACATCGCCAGATCTTTCGCGAGGGGGCGCAAAAAAATGGACTCACCGAGCACAAGGCCGATGAGATCTATGACCTCATGGAGCGTTTTGCAGGATATGGGTTTAATAAGTCCCATGCGGCTGCCTATGCGCTCTTGGCTTATCAAACCGCGTGGCTTAAGGCCTACTACCCCGCTGAATTTATGGCGGCCAACTTATCGCTCTCAATGGATGACACCGATAAGGTGAAGATTTTGTATGACGATAGTCTGCACAATGGTTTGAAGATTTTGCCGCCAGATATTAATACCGGCATGTACGAGTTCACACCGATTGCAGATTCCAATGATCAAGAACAAAGCGTAGGGATTCGTACGATTCGTTATGGCTTAGGAGCGGTGCGAGGTACCGGTGAGGGTGCAATCCAAATTATTGTAGAAGCGCGCAAAGCTGGCCTATTTAAAGATCTCTTTGACTTCTGCGCCCGGGTCGATCGCCGCCAAGTCAATCGCCGTGCCATTGAAGCCTTGATTCGGGCGGGGGCATTTGATTCGATTGCGACCGATGCTGCTAAAGGCTTCGCAAATACCTATGATGCGCGCTCCACACTTCTAGCCTCACTCTCCCGTGCGATCGAGGCTGCCGAGCAGGCCGAAGCCTCAGTGCATCAGGTAAGTCTCTTTGATGCAGAGGATGTGGCGCAAGCGCATGCACCCGAGTACGTGAAGGAACTTCCTTTTTCTGAGAAGAAGCGTCTGCAAGATGAAAAAGCGGCATTGGGCCTGTGTTTAACCGGACATTTGTTTGATGCCTACCGGCCTGAAGTAACGCACTTTATTCGTCAACCACTCATCAAGCTCACAGAGGGTAAGGATCAACTCGTCGCCGGCATCATTACCTCGTCACGGATGCTGATGGGGCAGCGTGGACGGATGATGATTGCCACGATTGATGATGGTGGTGCAGCCGTTGAGCTCACGCTCTATAGCGAAGTGTACGAACCCAATCGCTCTTGGCTTAAAGAAGATGAGTTATTAATTGCTAAGGTGAATGTCAGTCCTGATAAATTCTCAGGAGGCTTGCGAATTGTTGCTGAGAGTGTGATGGATATTGTGGGCGCACGTCTACGCTTTGCCAGAAACGTTCATCTCAACTTAGATACCGGCATTGATCTAAAGGTTCTGAAAGCCCAGATCAATCCATTTTTAGTCAAAGCCCCAATGGGGAGCGCCCTACAAAATCCACCGAAAGGACTGCCATTGACTGCCGCTGTAATGGCTAAAGGCGGAGCTTGTTTAGTCCAGTTTCCAGAAGATGTCCGTCTTTACCCGGATGACAATTGCCTACGCAACTTGCATCAGATTTTGGGAAGTAAAACAGGCTCAAGCCCTAATCCGGTAGAAATTCAGTACGCCTAATTTTTATGAGCGATTTTTAAGATAAGACCCAAACTCATCTTTGAGTTCAGGATGTTTGAGTGCAAACTCAATAGTTGCCTTAAGGTAGCCCAACTTACTGCCGCAGTCATAGCGCACACCCTCGTACTCATAAGCCAGTACCGGCTCATCCTTTAGGAGAGTTTGTATGGCATCGGTGAGTTGATATTCCCCGCCAGAACCAGGTTTGAGATTACGAATGTGACCAAAGATCGAGGACGAAAGGATATAACGGCCCACCACCCCAAGATTGGATGGGGCATCCTTTGATGTCGGCTTTTCAATAATGCCGGTAACGGAGTGGATTCCAGCGCTTTGGGCTTTGGCTGCTACGACCCCATACGATTTGGTTTGCTCTGGCAGAATTTTCTCGACAGCCAAGACTGAAGCATTGTGTTTGGAATGCAGATCAACCATTTGTTTGAGGACTGGAGTTTTGCCATCCAACAAATCGTCAGCCAAGATAATGGCAAACGGTTCGTCACGTACTAATTTCTCAGCGCATAAAACCGCATGTCCGAGGCCCAATGGCTCTGCTTGGCGTACATAGACGCAATCCACATGGCTGGGTTTGATATTGCGCACGATCTCTAGAAGGCTTTGCTTATTTTTCGCTTCAAGTTCCGCTTCAAGCTCATACGCCTTATCAAAGTGATCCTCAATCGCGCGCTTACTGCGACCGGTCACAAAAATCATTTCCGTAATGCCAGCAGCAATGGCTTCCTCGACTGCATACTGAATCAATGGTTTATCCACCACATTGAGCATTTCTTTAGGAGATGCCTTGGTAGCTGGTAAAAAGCGAGTACCCAATCCTGCAACAGGAAAGACTGCTTTGGTGATGGGTTTTGAACTCATATCAATAATTATGGGGCTTTAGGATGACAACTTCAACTTGGCTAATTGCTCAGTCAGCTTCGCATGGCTTACTTCAAAATCCGCTAGCCGTTTTTTCTCCTGCTCGAGGACCGCGGCGGGAGCACGGGACACAAAAGATTCATTATTCAGTTTGCTTTGGCATTTGGCGATTTCATTGGCAAGACGTGTAATTTCTTTGGTGAGGCGTGCCTGCTCTGCTTTGGGGTCAACCTCAATCTTCAGAAGTAATTTATTACGACCGACGAGGGCAATCGGTGCTCCTGGCGCATCCTTTTCCAAAGTGGATTCATCGGTCACGATTTTCACCTCGGAAAGTTTTGCCAGTGCACTTAGGTAGGGAGCCGCTTTGGTTAAAAACTCTTTATCGCCATAGATCCATAAGGGCACCTTCTGAGCAGGCGAGATTTGCATTTCTCCACGCAAATTACGGCACGCGTCAATAATGCTTTTAACTTCACCCATCCATGCCTCGCTAGCCGGATCGATCTTGTCACTTTGCGATACAGGGTAGGGTTGGAGTGCGATGGATTGCAACGGTTGATTGGAAAGCACCTTACCACTCTTGGGACCAATGGTTTGCCACAACTCCTCGGTGATGAATGGAATGATGGGGTGAGCCAGGCGCAAAATGGTCTCGAGAACGCGCAAAAGCGTTCTACGGGTTGCCCGTTGTTGAGCAGGAGTACCTTGTTGCAACTGAACTTTGGCAAGCTCTAAATACCAATCGCAGTATTTATCCCACACAAATTGATAAATGGCTGAGGCGATATTGTCAAACCGATAGTCGGCAAAGCCCTTAGCAACATCCGCTTCGGTGCGCTGCAGTTGCGAGACGATCCAGCGATCCGCTTGCGAGAAATCCAAATAGCCTTCAGGGCCGCATTGGTTATCGCAAGGTGCAAAGCCATTGTCTTTTTCATCGCCAGGGCAACTCATCAAGACAAAGCGCGTGGCATTCCATAATTTGTTGCAAAAGTTGCGATAACCTTCGCAGCGTTTTTGATCAAAGTTAATATTACGTCCCAGTGAGGCAAGCGAGGCAAAGGTAAAGCGCAGTGCATCGGTACCAAATGCCGGAATGCCTTCTGAAAACTCTTTCTTTGTTTTCTTGGTAATGCTCTCCGCTTGTTTGGGGTTCATGAGGCCTACAGTGCGTTTTTGAACCAAGTCGTCGAGTGCAATACCATCAATCAAATCGATGGGGTCCAGAGTATTGCCCTTGGACTTACTCATTTTCTGGCCTTCGGCATCGCGCACTAAGCCATGCACATAAACAGTTTTAAATGGTACCTTCCCAGTAAAGTGGCAGGTCATCATGACCATGCGCGCGACCCAAAAGAAAATGATGTCAAAGCCTGTGACCAAGACCGAGGAGGGTAAAAAGTGATCGAGCTCTTTGGTTTGTTTGGGCCACCCCAGTGAACTAAATGGTACCAAGGCAGAACTAAACCAGGTATCTAAGACATCCTCATCACGCTTAAGTTCCCCGTGGTAGCCCGCTGCCTTGGCTTTAGCCTTGGCTTCTTCGGTATTGCGCGCCACAAAGATCTCGCCGTTATCTCCATACCATGCAGGGATTTGATGGCCCCACCATAATTGCCGCGAGATGCACCAGTCCTGAATGTTCTCGAGCCACTGGGTATAGGTTGAGATCCAGTTCTCAGGTACGAGTTGGATGTCACCCGAGGTGACCGCATGCAAGGCGGCTCCAGCAATCGATTGACCCGGTTGGTAGCGATTATTGGGACTTGCTTTCGACATCGCCACAAACCACTGATCGGTGAGCATCGGCTCAATCACGGTTTGGGTTCGATCACCCCGCGGCACCATGAGGGTGTGGGGCTGAACTTTTTCCAATAGATCAGCTGCTTCGAGATCGGCCACAATTTGCTTACGAGCGGTAAAGCGATCGAGCCCTTGATAGGCCTTCGGAGCATGCTCGTTAATTTTGGCATCGAGCGTTAAGACATTAATGAGTGGTAACTGATGACGCTGACCTACCGCGTAGTCATTAAAGTCATGGGCGGGCGTGACCTTTACTACCCCAGTCCCAAAACTCATATCCACATAGGTATCCGCAATAATCGGGATGCTGCGTTGGCAAAGGGGAAGCTCAACAGTTTTACCAATCAGGTGACGATAGCGCTCATCCTCTGGATGCACCATGACCGCCACATCACCCAAGAGGGTCTCAGGGCGCGTGGTTGCGACCACCAAGTGGCCACTTCCATCGGAGAGGGGATAGCGTATATGCCAGAGGCTGCCTTGTTCCTCTGTGCTGACTACCTCTAAATCCGAAACGGCAGTACCTAACACGGGATCCCAGTTGACCAGGCGCTTGCCGCGATAGATCAGTCCTTGTTCAAAAAGTGTCACAAAAACTTCAATCACAGCCTCAGACATCTTCGGATCCATCGTGAAATACTCACGTGACCAATCAATGGATGCACCAAGCCGCCGAATCTGCCGCGTAATCGTGGAACCGGATTCTTCTTTCCACTCCCATACCTTCTTTAGGAAGACCTCGCGCCCAAGATCATGGCGGGAGATTTTTTGGGCATCGAGTTGGCGTTCCACCACAATTTGGGTGGCAATTCCGGCGTGATCGGTGCCGGGAACCCAGAGGGTATTCTTGCCGGACATCCGTGCATGGCGCACCAAGCCATCCATGATGGTTTGATTAAACGCATGACCCATATGCAAGGTGCCTGTGACGTTCGGTGGTGGTAGCTGAATACAAAAATTGTCTTTGCCGTCATCAACCTTAGCGGTGGCAATGCCGCGTGTTTCCCATTCGGGTCCCCAGAACGCTTCAATGGGAGCCGGCTCGTATGACTTGGCTAATTTGGCTAAGTCAGGATTGTGATTGAGCGAGGGTTTTTCAGGGGAATGGGTAGCGTCAGACATAAGCATCAAATTATAATTGGGACGATGTACGCTGATTTACTTGAGAACCTCAATCCTGAACAACGGGAGGCGGTGACCCTACCTCCAACTCACCCCGATGGGCGCCCTCAATCAGCACTGATTTTGGCGGGTGCAGGTAGCGGCAAGACCCGCGTTTTGACTACGCGCATTGCCTGGCTGATTCAAACGGGACAAATTTCTCCGATTGGGGTTTTGGCGGTGACTTTTACCAACAAAGCAGCTAAAGAAATGCTCACCCGCTTGGGTACGATGCTGCCCATTAATACCCGAGGTATGTGGGTAGGCACCTTTCACGGCTTGTGTAATCGATTACTACGGGCGCATCATCGCGATGCGGGCCTGCCATCGACCTTTCAGATTCTGGATACACAAGATCAACTCTCCGCGATTAAACGGCTTTTAAAGAGCCTCAACGTCGATGATGAGAAGTTTCCACCACGGCAATTACAGTACTTTATTGCCAATACCAAGGAGCGGGGCAAGCGTGCCAAGGATCTCGATCCGGGGGATGATTTTGAGGCCCGCATGATTCAGTTGTATGAGGCATACGATGCCCAGTGTCAGCGTGAAGGGGTGTGCGATTTTTCGGAGCTTTTGTTGCGTAGTTATGAGTTGCTCAAACATCACGAGCTAATCCGCACGCATTATCAGGAGCGCTTTAAACATATCTTGATTGATGAGTTTCAAGATACCAATGCCTTGCAATATGCTTGGCTCAAGCTCTTAGCCGGCAATGGTCAGATGACTAGTAGCTCGGTATTCGCGGTTGGTGACGATGATCAGAGTATCTATGCATTCCGGGGTGCAGATGTCGAGAACATGCGACTCTATGAGAAGCAATTTAAGCCTGTAACCGTGAAGTTGGAGCAAAACTATCGCTCACACGGGCATATCCTCGATGCTGCTAACCATTTGATTGCACACAATCAGGATCGCTTGGGTAAGAACCTGCGTACCGAAGCCGGTGTAGGTGAGCCGGTTCGTATTTATGAGGCCGCAAGCGATGGCATGGAGTGCGCTTGGCTGATTGATGAGATTAAAGCCTTGATTCGTGGTGGCATGAGCCGCAGTGAGATTGCGGTGCTCTATCGTAGTAATGCTCAGTCACGCATCATTGAGCACGGGTTGTTCTCAGCCAATATCCCTTACCGCGTGTATGGAGGCCTACGCTTTTTTGAGCGCGCTGAGATTAAGCATGCATTAGCTTATATGCGTTTACTCGAGAATCCGAATGACGACACCTCCTTTGCACGAGTTGTGAACTTTCCAGCACGCGGGATTGGAGCGCGTTCGATTGAGGCCTTGCAAGACGCTGCCAAACAACACCAGTGCTCATTCTATGCAGCAGCCTCGTTCATCGAGGGTAAAGCCGGTAATAGCATCTCGGGGTTTGTGCGTCTGATCGAGCATTTGCGTGACTCAACTAAACACAATACCTTACCGGAGACGGTAGAGTATGTGATTCAGCATAGTGGCTTGATTCAGCATTATTTGACTGAGCGTGAGGGGCAAGATCGCGTTGAGAACTTACAAGAGCTGATTAATGCTGCGACCGCATTTGTGGCCGAAGAGGGCTATGGTCAAGATGTTCAAGCCGCTACGCCACCCAGCCCTGAGCAAGCTGGAGTGGAGGATATTTCACCGCTGGCCGGATTTTTAGCTCATGCATCGCTCGAGGCTGGTGACAATCAAGCTGAGGCCGGTCAGGATGCGATTCAGTTGATGACTGTGCATTCGGCTAAAGGTTTGGAGTTCTCCGCTGTGTTTATGACTGGTCTGGAAGAAGGATTATTTCCTCACGAGAACAGTATTTCAGAGCCCCGTGGACTTGAGGAAGAGCGACGTCTCATGTATGTGGCAATTACGCGTGCCAAAGAGCGCTTGTATCTTTCGCATACGCAGTCACGCATGCTCCATGGTCAAGTGCGTTACAACATGCCCTCACGCTTTTTGGATGAATTGCCTGCGGAGAGCCTCAAACACTTAACACCTAAAGCAAAAGATGCCCGCTGGGGAGCAACATCGTGGCAAAAAGGACGATCTGCGAATACAAACAGTGTCGATGAGTTATGGTGGGGCGGTAACGAGAGTGATGTGCCCGTACGTAATGATCAGGTGAGTAACGCGATTGTCACGAGCTCTCTGCAGTTAGAGCAAAACAGGAAGCGCGGACATTCTTTTCGAGTAGGACAAGAGGTTTTCCACACCAAGTTTGGTGAAGGACGGGTGACCGCACTAGAGGGCGAAGGAGTCGATGCCAAAGCGCAGGTGAACTTCAAACGCCATGGTGCGAAGTGGTTGCAGCTATCGATTGCCAAGCTGGTGGCGGTTGAAAATTAAGTTTCCTAGGTTGCAATTAAAGCAGCTTCGGCCAAACTCTGGATGTATGAAAAACTCGCAATACTTCCACTGAATTGTCTTTAATTCGATAAGGAACAATATACGGATATTTCTGAATAACTAGTTCTCTGGTTCCAGAGACCCTGCCAGGTCGTCCAAGCTCTGGAAACTTTGCTAATTGATTTACGCTTTTAACTACATAAGGAAAGAATGCTTTTGCAATTTTGGGATTTTCTTTGGCTAAGTAATTTGTTTCGTCATCTAAATTTTGAGCTGCTGTTCTTAACCACTTAACCTGCATGTTTTCTCACTAGCTTTGCAAATTCTCTTTCCGAAATAAAGTCTTTCTTATCAGCCTCTTTAAGGGCAGCTTTGATTTCATTAACTTGCCAAGCTTCAAGTTCAATATAACGCTCTATAGCTTCTGCAGCTAAGAAGGACTTGGTGCGATGGGTAGCGCCCGCAAGTTTATCAAGCATGAGCTTAGTTTTGCTATTTATTCGAAGGGTTAAAACGGCAGTGGTCATATAATTAATTGGGTTTTAATACAGTGTATACATTGTATTTTAAATTGATTATTAAAACAATCTCACAATAAAACTTTAAAAGTTAAGCAAATCTCCTTAATTCGGTAACTGCTCGTAATCATTACCCGTAAAGCAACCCTTCCAGGTCGCAAAGAACGAGCAGTACATCACGGTTAACGCAGCCATGGAGAAGGGCGCCACCACAAAGGATGCGTAACGGCTCAAACCGATGATATCCATGATCATTCCCAGAGTGAGCGGAATCACAATCAAGACGACGCTCCAAATGGTGATGTAGTAAAAAAACGCACCTTTATTGGTCCAGCACGCCATCCAACTCGCAAATAAAGCTTTGCTCGGTGGCATATCAGCCCATGCCACCAAGACGGGCGCAAACCACATCAGCATGGCTACTGGAATATACAAAATACCACCGATCATGAGTGAGTAATACAACTGCTGCATGACCTCAGAGGTGATCGGTTTGTCATTGGTAATGAATGGCAGGAGCGCTTGAAAATCAATCACCATGCTGGCAATCAAGCTCATGGTGAAGATCATGAGGGCATACACTAGCCCCAGTTGCAAGATACGTTTTTTAACCTCTGGGTTATTGGAGCGAAATGCTGCCAGATAAACCGTTGGCAAAATTCGTTCCTTTTGAATCGTTTGACGACATGCGGTCATAAAACCCACCGATAGAGCAGGGGTCAAAATGAGGACCGCAAATACTCCAGCCAATGGAATCATGATGGCTAGCTGAGCCAGAAAAACATACATAAAGACCAACATCAAGAAGCCTAGCGGGTTTTGCTTGAAGAGCCAAACCCCCTGGCGGACCCATACATAGCCTTCATTGGTTGCAACGGGATTGAGATTCATAGGCGCTTAGCTTACCTTAACTTGTGTGACGGCGGTTGCGTAGAATTCGCTCAAAATGCGTTGGATCATGGGGTGTGAGCATCTGCGCATTACGCGGTAGATAAAAATCCCAAAGCCGCGAGATCCAAAACCGCAGAGCGGCTGCACGTAACATCGCGCTCCACGATGCTTCTTCGCCATCGGTGAGTGGGCGCACTGCCATATAGGACGCCAATAAGGCGTGTAAACGCTCGCGATTGAGAGCGCCTGAGCCATTGGTAAAGGGCTCCTCCAAACACCAATCATTGGCAGTGACGGCTAAATCAAACAACCATTTGTCATTGCCCGCAAAGTAGAAGTCAAAAAAACCACCTAAGGATTCTTGACCGTGGTGGCGAGTAAAAAGCACATTGTCCCGAAAGAGATCGCAATGGCAAGGGCCCTGAGGAAGAGACTGATATACCGCCGACTGAAAAAATGCTTCCTGAAATTGCATCTCGGATAAGAGCAATTCTTTTTGAGACGTATTAAGGTGTGGCACGATGACAGGAACGGTCTCTTGCCACCAGGAGAGGCTTCGTAAATTGGGTTGGGATAGCGCAAACGATTGCCCAGCCAGATGCATTTTCGCTAACTCTCTACCCACGGCATCGCAATGCTCGCTCTGGGGGGTAAGCTCTGATTGACCCGAGAGTTTGGTGACAATCGCTGCCGGTTTTCCTTTGATCTCAAACCATAGCTGTCCAGCACGATTGGCAATCGGCTTGGGAATTGAGATGCCTTGATTAGCAAGATGAAGCATTAGCTCCAAGTAATAGGGCAGTTGCGCAGCGCTTAACCGTTCAAAGATGGTCAGAACATAGTGATTGATTTCAGAGGTTTGGCAATCCAGAAAGAAGTTGGAGTTCTCAATCCCACCATGAATACCTTTAAGTTCGATGGCATTGCCAATTGAAAAATCGTTCGCAATGCGAGGAGCGATCTCGTCAAGAGTGAGGGAGGTATAAACCGCCATGAGTCGGATTACTTTATCGGAATCCGAATACTCGGAACGCTAATCAAATTATCCGATGACATCCCGCCTGCTGGAAATACCGTTTGTGGGGGTGACATCTCATAAGTACCAAAGGCG
The DNA here is from genome assembly GCF_030297555.1 of Polynucleobacter sp. HIN5. Classification (NCBI taxonomy): domain Bacteria; kingdom Pseudomonadati; phylum Pseudomonadota; class Betaproteobacteria; order Burkholderiales; family Burkholderiaceae; genus Polynucleobacter; species Polynucleobacter sp. HIN5. The sequence goes on from NZ_AP028136.1 coordinate 350,056, forward strand.
GATTTCACCTCGATCTCAGTAGGTAAATTACTGTCCCGGTATTCGCGGATTTGAGTACCGGAGGGGTCGGTGTATTCAAAGCTGGGCTTGCGCTCTTCCTTGACGCCAAGACCCGCAGGATTTCTGGATGACGGAGCTAATGGCTGATTATTAATTTGGTTCAGATCTTCTTTGCTTAGCGCTTGTGTGCCAGATGTTTGGGCAAACACACCATGAGATAAGAGTGCGGCAGAACATACGATGAAAGCATAGCGCCTCATAAGTAGTCCAGATTTAGTAGGTAAATTGAGGGATATCGTCATTTTTATTAAGAGAGAATGCCACCTATTATCCTAAGAAACTAGGATTTGCCCCACCGTTGCGCCGATACAGCAAAATCAGGGGTTTTCCAGACCCCAGCAACTAAATTGTACGATTGAGGCATGTCAGCACACCAATTACTCCTTGTCGACGGCTCTAGTTATCTCTACCGAGCCTTTCATGCCATGCCGGATCTACGAAATAGTGCTGGGGAGCCGACCGGGGCAATCTACGGTATGGTCAATATGATGCGACGCGCCCGTGCGGAAATCGGCGCCGATCACATTGCCTGTGTATTTGATGCCAAGGGTAAGACCTTCCGAGAGGATTTATATCCTGAGTACAAGGCGCATCGTTCCCCCATGCCCGAGGATTTGGTGGCACAAATCGAGCCGATTCATGAGGTAGTTAAGGCGCTCGGATGGCCAGTGCTCATGATCTCCGGTGTCGAGGCCGATGATGTGATTGGCACTCTGGCCCGGCAAGCTGCTGAGATGGGCTGGTCAACCGTGATCTCCACGGGTGATAAGGATCTTGCGCAACTCGTGAATGACAAAGTAACTTTAGTGAACACCATGACCAACGAGAAATTAGATCGCACGGGTGTGGTGGCCAAATTTGGCGTGCCGCCAGAGCGTATTGTGGATTACTTGGCCATTATTGGCGATAGCGTCGATAACGTTCCAGGGGTTCATAAAGCCGGACCCAAAACAGCAAATAAATGGTTGGCTGAGTATGGTGATTTGGATCAACTCATCGCCCACGCTTGCGAAATCAAAGGAGTGGTGGGTGATAACTTACGAGCGAGTCTTGATTGGTTGCCCAAGGCCAAAGAACTGCTGACAGTAAAACTCGATTGCGACCTCAATCCGCACATCGGTTCATTACATGATTTACACGCGAAGCCCGAAGACCCAAGCCAACTAAGAGCACTCTTTGAGCGCTACGCATTTAAATCATGGTTGAAAGAACTAGACGCTAAGAGCGTATCCACTCCGACTTCACAGAGTGCCACGAATCATTCAGATGCCCCCGTCTTGCAAGAGCCTCTTTCGCAGGAGTCTCAAGCACCATCTAAAAGTGAGATTGCGCGTGACTACACATGCGTGACAACGCAAGAAGTGTTTGAACAATGGCTGCAGAAAATTGAACATGCCACACTAACTTGCATTGATACCGAGACCACGAGCCTAGATGCCTTACAAGCCGAGCTGGTGGGGATTTCCTTATCGGTTGAAGAGGGTAAGGCCTGTTACATCCCGGTTGCGCATCGTACTGGCGAAGAGCAACTGGAACGGAATTGGGTGCTCGCTCGACTAAAGCCCTGGCTTGAGAATCCTGAAGCGAAGAAGCTTGGTCAAAATCTTAAATACGACATACACGTCTTTGGCAATTATCAAATTCAGGTGCAAGGAGTGGAGCACGACACCTTACTCGAATCTTATGTATTGGAGTCGCACCTCAGTCACAGCATGGATAACTTAGCCCAGCGCCATTTGGGAGTGAAGACCATTCAATATGAAGAGGTCTGTGGCAAAGGCGTGCATCAAATTGGCTTTGATCAGGTGGATCTCAAAACTGCGACCGAGTATGCCGCTGAAGATGCTGACATCACCCTACGCCTTCATCACCATTTATGGCCGCAATTGGAACGCATGCCCAGCTTGCGGTACGTGTATGAACAGATTGAAATGCCAGCGATGCGCGTTTTGGGCATCATGGAAAATAATGGCATCACGATTGATCGTGAGAAGTTAGCAATCCAGGGGCAGGAGGTTGGAAAAAAACTCCTCATCCTGGAAAAAGAAATTCATCAACTGGCGGGTCAGCCATTTAATATCCAATCCCCCAAGCAAATCGGTGAAATTTTATTTGGGCAGCTGCAACTCCCCGTTGTCAAAAAAACCCCATCGGGAGCCCCGTCCACGGATGAAGAGGTTTTGCAAAAGCTTGCTGAAGACTTTCCCTTGCCTGCACGGATTTTGGATTACCGCAGTTTGGCCAAGTTGATGTCAACCTATATTGAGAAATTACCGCGCATGATCAATCCCAAAACAGGGCGCGTCCATACCAATTACGCCCAAGCCGTTGCGGTCACCGGCCGTTTGGCGTCAAATGATCCTAATTTGCAAAATATTCCAGTACGCACCGAAGAAGGTCGTCGGATTCGGGAGGCCTTTGTTCCTCAAGCAGGCTATCGCTTGGTTTCGGCCGATTACTCGCAAATTGAGCTGCGCATCATGGCGCACATTGCCGAGGATGAAAACTTATTAGCTGCGTTTAAAGCGGGCAAGGATATTCATCAAGCGACTGCCGCCGAGATCTTTGCGATTCCACTGGAGCAAGTGAGTTCGGAACAACGGCGTTATGCCAAAGTGATTAACTTTGGTCTCATTTATGGCATGAGTGCCTATGGATTAGCTAGCAATTTAAAGATCGAGCGCGCCGCTGCACAGCAGTACATTGCAAAATATTTTGAGCGTTACCCAGGCGTTGCTCAATATATGGAACGCACTCGAGAAGAGGCTCGCACCAATGGGTATGTAGAAACCGTATTTGGGCGACGCTTATGGTTGCCGGATATCAAAGCCAATGGACCAAAACGCCAGGGAGCCGAGCGCGCGGCGATTAATGCGCCAATGCAAGGAACAGCCGCTGATCTTATTAAGTTGGCGATGGTCGCGGTACAAAATTGGCTTGAACAAGAGCAACTGAAGACCCGTATGCTCTTGCAAGTGCATGATGAGCTTGTCTTTGAGGCCCCGCCTGACGAGCTTGAGCATCTAAAATCATCTCTACCTCAACTGATGGGATCGATTGCCGAACTGAAGGTGCCTCTAATTGTGAGTATCGGAGTTGGCGATAATTGGGAAGAAGCGCATTAGCGCACGCGTTGTTGAAATCAAACTAGGAGACAAGACAATGAGTAATGATCATAAGCAAAATGATTTAGGTCGACGTGATTTCATGAAGACCTCACTGAAAGCCTCAACTGCAACGGTGACCGCCGGAGCCTTGGGGATTGGGTTTGTAGCCGCTTCGGATCCTGTTTTGGCCCAAGCGATTAAAACCGACTTTACTGGCATTAAAGCGGGTGAGCAGGATATTCCAGTTGGGACATTTAATATGCCGGCTTATATTTCTCGTCCCGAGAAAGCGAGTGGCCCATTACCCATCGTGATTGTCGTGAGTGAGATTTTTGGTGTACATGAGTACATCGCTGACACCACTCGGCGTTTTGCAAAGTTGGGTTACATGGCGATTGCGCCAGAGTTCTTTACCCGTGCAGGCGATCCCAATACCTTTGGAACCATTGCCGAGATTCAGAGCAATATTGTGGCCAAGACCCCCGATGCTCAAGTATTGGGCGATCTCAAGGCTGCGATTGCCTGGGCTGGTAAAAATGGCGGCGATCTTAAAAAAGTCGGTGTCACTGGATTTTGCTGGGGTGGACGCATTACCTGGTTAGCCGCAACGATGCCTGAGGTGAAGGCGGGCGTGGCTTGGTATGGACGCCTGGTGGGCGATAAAACCGCTAATAACCCAAGACAGCCCGTTGAGATTGCAGCCGATCTCAAAGCCCCAGTATTGGGCCTTTACGGTTCAGCTGATACTGGTATTCCACTCGATACCGTGGAGCAAATGAAAGCAGCGCTCGCTAAAGCAAGTTCCAATTCTGCAGCGAAAGCCTCCAAGTTCGAGATCTATCCGGATGCACCTCACGCCTTTCATGCGGACTACCGCAATACCTACCGCGAGGGTCCCGCAAAAGATGGCTGGGCAAAATGCTTAGCTTGGTTTAAGCAGTACGGCGTTTCTTAAAAATAGAGTTAGTCGAGCGGATTGCCTGTGGGTTTGAGCACACTTCAAATGATTGTTTTGGTCACCGCAGGCGCCGGGCTTGCGAGTGTGCTCGCTGCCGCAAGCCTTTCATTAACCCTGCTGGCCAAGATCGTCAACCACATGGTGAGCCTCTCGGTCGGTATTTTGTTGGCCACCGCCTTTTTGCATTCTTTGCCTGAGGCCTTTGAGATCCCAGGTGCGCAAGCCCACTATCTATTTGCCACCCTCTTGGGTGGATTGCTTGGATTTTTTCTCTTGGAAAAAATCGCGCTCCTACGTCATAGTCACCATCATGAAGGCGATGGTCATGACCATCACCACGGCCACGATAAAGAAGCGGCGGGTAGTAGTGGTTGGATGATTTTGGTGGGTGACAGTATTCATAATTTTGTGGATGGTGTATTGATTGCTGCGGCCTTCATGGTGGATGTGCAAATCGGCATCTTTACTGCCTTAGCCATCATTGCGCATGAGATCCCGCAAGAGATTGGAGACTTCATCATACTTCTCAATGCGGGCTTCTCTCGGGCACGCGCATTGCTATACAACGGAATTAGCGGTTTGATGGCAGTGGTTGGCGGGGTGCTGGCGTATTACTTTTTAGAGCGCGCTACCCAAGTGATGCCCTATCTACTGGTGATTGCATCGAGCAGCTTTATTTACATTGCAGTGAGTGATTTAATTCCGCAGATGCATCGGCGACCCCATTGGCAGGAGTCACTACGCCAAATCGTATTGATTGCAATCGGGGTCGGGATTGTGGTTTTACTGACCGACCACAACCACTAATTTAAAAGAGTACGAACTCGTTTTATCGCTCGATCGGACGACTTGGATCCGAACACCACTCACTCCAACTGCCCACATGTAAGCGTGAGCCACTGAGGCCCGCTGCTTCCATCGCTAACAGATTATGGCAAGCACTAACCCCAGACCCACACGAATGAATAATCGTTCCTGGTTTTTGCTGACCAATCAGGAGAACAAATTCTTTATAGAGCTGTTCTGGTGATTTAAATTTACCCGAGACCAAATTCTCCTTAAAGCAGCGATTGGTCGCTCCGGGAATATGACCACCGACCGGGTCTAAAGTTTCGTTCTCGCCGCGAAAGCGATCGGCAGTGCGCGCATCAATCACCATTTTGCGAGCATCGGCTTGGACGTTTTGCTCCATCTCATCAATCGTGACCACGCCCTGGTAGGGATAAGCCTCTGGCGAAGTGGTTAATGGAGTGGGCTCACGACCTGTATGACCAATACTGCCGTTCCAGGCATCTAAGCCGCCATCAAGTACTTGAACCGAGGCATGGCCAATCGAGCGCAGCATCCACCATAAGCGGCTTGCAAAGGTGCCGCCATGGCTATCGTAGGCAACCACATGCGTGTGATTGGCAATCCCAAGACGTTGACGGGTTTTTGCCCAAGCCTCAGGGCTTGGGAGTGGATGCCGACCATTCTTCCCCGTTTTGGGGCCTGATAAATCTTTATCGACATTGACATAAATGGCGCCAGTGATGTGGGCATTTTTGTACATTGCATAGCCGGCGTTGGCGTTGGTGAGATCAAAACGGCAGTCACAAATTAAGACATCACTACCCTCATTGATGAGTTCTTCCAGTTGATTTGCGGTAATGATGGGATTCATGTGGCCTCCTGGGTGAAGATCAATTAGTAGTTCATTTCACGACGATACCATTCGTGGAAGTGTTGCATACCATCTTCCATGGGGCTTTGATAAGGACCCACTTCGTTCTGAGCGCGAGCAAGTAGTGCCGCACGACCTGCATCCATACGCTCGGCAATTTCATCATCCTCAATGCAGGTTTCCATATACGCTGCGCGCTCAGCCTCGATAAACTCCCGCTCAAAAAGAGTAATTTCTTCAGGGTAATAGAACTCCACGATATTGCGGGTCTTATTTGGGGCAATCGGATGCAGCGTTGAAATGCAGAGCACGCCTGGATACCACTCGACCATCACATTGGGGTAGTAGGTCAGCCAGATGGCGCCATGCTTTGGCATCTGACCTTGGTGATGACGTAAAACCGCGTCGTGCCAGGCGCGGTAGGTGGGTGTGCCGGGCTTACTTAGTTCTTTATGAATGCCGACGGTCTGGACGCTGTGCCAGTCACCAAACTCCCAGCGTAAATCATCGCACGACACAAACTTACCAAGCCCCGGATGAAAAGGGACTACATGATAGTCCTCGAGATACACCTCAATAAAGGTCTTCCAGTTGTAATTGCACTCGTGCACCTCGACATGGTCGAGCATATAACCCGAGAAATCTAAATCGCGTCCAACAGAAAGTTTTCCGAGGTCTGCTTGTACATCGCGAGGACCCTCAAACAATAGACCCTGCCAGTTTTGTAGAGGCGATTTACCAAGATTCAAACAAGGCTTATCACCAAAATGCGGAGCACCTAGCAACTGACCTTCTAGGTCATAGGTCCAGCGGTGCAGTGGGCAAACAATAGTATCGACCTTGCCGCTACCATTGAGCATCAAGGCTTGACGATGGCGGCAGACGTTCGATAGCAGTTCCACGCCATTGGGGCCTTCATGGTTGCGAACTAGGATTCGCCCCTCATTTTCCGCTAGCAGGGTTCGGTACGAACCTGTTTCGGGAACCATGAGTTCATGGCCGACGTAGCCAGGCCCTTGCTGAAATAGCAATTGCAGCTCCCGTTGAAATAAATCAACGTCAAAATATGCCGAAACCGGCAGTTGTAAATTGGACGGCGCAAGAAATTGCGCGGTAGCCAGATTAGTCATTCTCCCCACCCCCGAAAAGTCAGCCGAAGCTAAGCGGAACAACCAATCCAACCATCGACATGTCGATATTGGAAAGGAAGAGGGATTATACCCATGGGGCAAAAATCTGCCTGTGACTTTTATCAAAAAGACGAAAACCTCAATAAACCCGCAAATTAGCTTGAATTGAATTCGGTATTAAGATGACGAAATGGCAAGTAAGAAAACCACCTCGGCTTCGCCCGAATCCAGCATTGACCCCCAAATGCGCTATGAGGCAGCCCTCAAGGAGTTGGAGTCCTTGGTGATGGCGATGGAGTCCGGCAAATTATCCCTAGAGGAGACCTTGGCCGCCTATCAGCGCGGTGCTGCCTTACTCAAACACTGTCAGGGTGTTTTGGCTCAGGTCGAGCAACAAGTCAAAGTGATCGAGAGTTAGGTCGATTAACGCTGCATCGATGAGCTCATTTTCATTCGAGGCATGGTTGGCCTCCCAATCGCAACGAGCAGAAAGCGCGCTTCTTCAGTACCTTGATCCGGATACGGTAGCGCCGCAGCATTTGCATACCGCGATGCGCTATGCCGTTCTTGGTGGTGGCAAACGAATTCGTCCCCTATTAGTATTTGCTGCGAGTGAGTTAGGGTCAGTTGATCAAGTGGATGGGTCGCTTGTGAATCGTGCCGCGAGTGCGATTGAGATGATTCATACCTATTCCCTGGTGCACGATGATTTGCCATGCATGGACGATGATGATTTACGCCGCGGACGCCCTACAGTTCATAAAGCCTATGATGAGGCGACTGCTTTACTAGTGGGCGATGCATTGCAAACCCGTGCTTTTGAAATCCTCTCGTATCCAGTCGGTCCTGACCCAAAGACCGGTTTTGCACAGCTGCGCATGATTGCTTCCTTGGCCTACGCCTCCGGTTCTAAGGGCATGGCCGGTGGACAGGCGATTGATTTGCAGAACGTGGGCAAAAAAATGGACTTGCCCGCTCTAGAAGAAATGCATGCCATGAAGACCGGTGCTCTGCTCATTTGCGCTGTCCAGCTCGGAGGGATTGCCGCCCAATTGTCCGATCAAGCGATGGCTCAACTTGATACTTACGCAAAGGCGATTGGCTTGGCTTTTCAGGTGGTGGACGATATTCTGGATGCGACCGCTGATAGTGCAACACTTGGAAAAACGGCGGGCAAAGATGCGGCGCAAGATAAGCCTACCTATGTGACCCTGAAGGGTTTAGACTATGCAAACGAACTGGCTAATGAATTAAAGGGGAGAGCGCTAAACAGTCTGAATGAGTTTGGGCCACAGGCCGATGCCTTGCGTCATATTGCTCATTTAGTTGTGGATCGCAAAAAATAGTATGTTGCACTCGATCAATGACCCTCGCGATTTACGTAAATTAACACGTGAGGAGCTCCCGGCACTTGCCGATGAGCTAAGACAGTACATCGTGGATTCTGTATCAAAGACGGGCGGTCACCTCTCGTCGAATTTAGGAACGGTAGAGCTATCGATTGCCTTGCATTATGTATTCGATACACCGCACGATCGGATCGTGTGGGATGTGGGTCATCAAAGTTATCCGCATAAGATTTTGACTGGACGACGTGATCAGATGCATTCTTTGCGGCAATTTGGCGGGCTCTCAGGATTTCCAAGACGCTCTGAGAGTGAGTACGACACCTTTGGTACAGCACATTCCTCTACCAGCATCTCTGCTGCAATGGGAATGGCGCGCGCAGCGCAAACCAAGGGCGAGGATCGGGTGGCAGTTGCTGTGATCGGCGACGGCGCGATGAGTGCGGGGATGGCGTTTGAAGCCATGAACAATGCAGGCGTGTATGAGAACATGCCGCTCGTAGTGATTCTGAATGACAACGACATGTCAATTTCGCCAGCGGTTGGGGCGCTTAATCGCTACTTGGCACGTTTACTTAGCGGCAATATTTATTCGGCAACCAAAAAAGGAATTGATTCGGTTCTGTCCTCGATGGCGCCGCCTTTAAGGGAGTTTGCCAAGCGCCTTGAAGATCATGCCAAGGGTTTTGTATCACCATCGACCATCTTTGAGGAGTTCGGGTTTACGTACTTTGGTCCAATCGATGGGCATGATTTGGATACCTTAATTCCGATGATGCAAAACGTGCGCCGCTTGGCCAAAGAAGGTAACGGTCCTCAATTCTTGCACGTCATTACGCGCAAGGGCCAAGGTTATATGTTGGCTGAAGCGGATCCCATTTTGTATCACGGTCCCGGTAAATTTAATCCTCAGGAAGGTATTAAATCGAGTGGCGCTGGTAAAAAAACGTTTACCCAGGTATTTGGGGAGTGGTTATGCGATATGGCGCAAGCCGATCCAAAGTTGGTCGGTATCACTCCTGCGATGCGCGAAGGTTCCGGCTTGGTCGAGTTTGAAAAACGCTTTCCCGATCGTTACTACGATGTGGGGATTGCCGAGCAGCACTCGGTTACCTTTGCAGCTGGCATGGCCTGCGAGGGCATGAAGCCCGTTGTTGCCATTTATTCCACCTTTTTACAGCGTGCCTACGATCAATTGATTCATGATGTGGCCTTGCAAGATTTACCGATTGTGTTTGCAATTGATCGCGCTGGGTTGGTAGGCGCTGATGGTGCGACTCATGCCGGGGCATACGACATTGCTTATTTGCGCTGCATTCCCAATATGCTAATCATGACCCCAGCCGATGAGGCGGAGTGCCGTGATTTATTGACAACGGCCTATCATCAAAATCACCCCACAGCGGTTCGCTATCCACGGGGTGCCGGTATTGGCAATCTACCATCCAAAGAATTACGCACCTTACCACTCGGTCGCGGTGAGATTCGGCGGGAGGCGCAAACGACCGGTAAGCGCCTAGCCATTCTTGCATTTGGAACATTGCTATATCCAGCACTTGATGTTGCGCAGAAGCTCGATGCTACGGTCGTCAATATGCGCTTTGTGAAGCCGCTTGATATTGACTTGATTCAGACGTTTGCCCGCAATCATGATTACTTTGTAACAGTTGAGGATGGTTGCGTTCAAGGTGGCGCGGGAAGTGCCTGTATGGAGGCCATGAACCTCTTGGGAATCACTAAACCATTATTGTCTTTGGGCCTGCCAGACGCCTTCATTGAGCACGGGGATTACAACTTGCTGATGGCTCAGTGCGGATTGGATGCCTCAGGAATCGAAGCAGCAATTCTTGCCCGTTTCCCAGATTTGGGTACTGCGTCACTGAACCTCAAGACCCCAACGGATCAGGTCCCCGTCGGTAAATAATGCGCTTGTAAAAGCGCTCATTGAACCGGTTGGATTATTTTGAGCGAAAATAATGATATGAACGATCTCAACACCAGCTTTCTTAACACCAAAGCATTGCCTGATGTGCAAGGCAGTGACGATGCGCGATCACTAGCGATTGAGCGCGTCGGGATCCGTGGCATCAAGCATCCCATTCAGGTAGAAAGTGGCTCCGGTTCATTTCCAACGGTCGCTCGTTTTGAAATGGACGTGGCATTACCCGCCGATCAAAAGGGTACGCATATGTCGCGATTTGTGCAGTTACTGCAAGAACAGCAGGGCGCCTATGATGGCTTGGCGATTGTGCAAATGGCCAAAAACATGCTGCCTCTCCTGCATGCAAAGCAAGGTCGTATTCAAATGCAATACACCCACTTTGTCAAAAAAAGCGCCCCAATCTCCGCAGTTGAGAGTTGGATGGATTACGAGGTAACGTATTTAGTTGAGGCAAAAGAAGGTTCCGATCAAACGATTGAGGCCGATCTTTATTTAAAGGCTATCGTACCGGTGATGAGCTTATGCCCTTGCTCCAAAGAGATTTCAGAGTATGGTGCTCATAATCAGCGCTCGCATGTCACCATTTTGGTCAAACTGGATGCCGGTGCCAATCTTGGTGTGGAAGAGGTGTTACGCATTGCTGAAACAGAAGCGTCTAGCGAGTTATGGGCCATTTTGAAGCGCCCTGATGAGAAATGGGTCACAGAGCACGCCTATGAGAATCCAAAATTTGTGGAGGATCTGGTACGGGATGTCGCCACCCGCCTAAAGCATGATCAGCGTATTCTGTCGTTGACAGTGGAAGCGGAAAACTTTGAGTCCATCCATAACCACAGCGCGTTTGCCCGCATTAGTCTTCCCTAGTTTCTCTAAGTATTTAAAGAGCTTAGATCCCAACGGGGCTTAATATCAAACGCCCCATGCGTAGTTGAACCACTTTGTAGTAGTCGAAGTGCTCCTGCAAACGCAATCATCACTCCGTTATCAGTGCATAACTCGATTGGTGGATAGTGAACCTGGTACCCGCGCGCGGTTGCCATCGTAGTGAGTTTTTTGCGAAGCTGAGTATTGGCACCCACACCTCCAGCAACCACTAAATCACGACAATTCATTTGCTCGAGTGCGGCCATTGCTTTATGACTCAGAACATCGGTCACTGCTTCCACAAATGCACAGGCGAGGTTGGCACGAAAGGACTCGTTATAGCAATCATTGGACTGTGACTTTTTAACTTGATGCAAAACTGAGGTCTTGAGTCCCGAAAACGAAAAATCCAAATCCTTGGAATGCAACATCGGTCTGGGTAAATCAAAGCCAGCAGCTTTTCCAGACTCTGCCAATTTCGAGAGCGCGGCCCCGCCTGGGTAGTCGAGGCCCAATAATTTGGCAGTCTTATCAAATGCTTCACCGGCCGCATCATCAACCGTTTCCCCAAGGAGTTGGTAGTCGCCAATCTGTCGAACCTGCATGAGCTGGGTGTGCCCTCCCGACACTAAAAGGGCGACAAACGGAAAAGTTGGCTTTTTTAGGGAGTCGTTTGCCAATAATGGCGAAAGCAGATGACCCTCTAGGTGATGGACCCCGATTAGGGGTTTTTGGATTGCCACTGCCAAGGCATTGGCAAAGGCCGATCCCACCAGTAGAGCGCCGGCAAGGCCTGGCCCCTGGGTATAGGCCACCCCATCGAGCTTATTGATATTGCAGGAGGATTCTTTTAACGCCTTGTTTAGTAAAGGAATTAAGCGTCGAATATGGTCCCGCGAGGCTAGTTCAGGCACAACCCCACCGTAATCCTGATGCATCTCAATCTGGGAGTGCAAGGCGGCCCCTAAAACGCCTTGATGGGCGGGTCTTCCAGCCTCCCAGGCCCCTGTGTCATAAACAGCAAGGCCAGTTTCATCGCAGGAGGTCTCAATACCGAGGACTATCATTGGGGGCGGGGTCGTGCTAGAATCCGTGTTTTAGTAAATTTTGATCATTTTCTAGCAATCAAAGAGTAAAAGCGAGTAAAAACAGCATGACCACAGTCCGCCTTCGCGAAAACGAACCATTTGAAGTGGCATTGCGCCGCTTTAAGCGCACCATCGAGAAGAATGGTCTATTGACCGATCTTCGTGCACGTGAGTTCTATGAGAAACCCACGGCCGAGCGCAAGCGCAAAAAAGCAGCCGCTGCAAAGCGTCACTACAAGCGGATTCGTAGCCAGATGTTGCCCAAAAAGCTTTACTAATAATTCCTGGGGTTTTCGGGAAATTCCCGAAAACCGCCAATCATCAAAGCCCGCCTGCTGTGCGGGCTTTATTTTTTTAATCTCTTGGATAATGGATCCATTCGATTGATATTTGGAGAACTTGAATGACTCTCAAAGAGCAAATTACCGAAGACATGAAGTCAGCCATGCGTGCTAAAGAGGCCGAGCGTCTTGGCACCATTCGCTTGCTGTTAGCCGCGATCAAGCAGCGAGAGGTGGATGAGCGTATTACGGTGGATGATGCTGGAATTATTGCCATCATTGAAAAACTCATTAAGCAGCGTAAAGACTCGATTGAGCAGTTTCAGAAAGCAGGGCGCACTGACCTAGTTGACCAAGAATCAAAAGAGTTAGGTATCTTACAAGCCTATATGCCAGCTCAACTATCAGAGGCTGAAGTGCAGGCGGTGATTCAAAAGACAATTTCGAGCTTGGGAGCTGCAGGCCCGCAAGATATGGGCAAAGTGATTGGGGCGCTCAAGGCGCAACTTGCTGGGAAAGCGGATATGGGAATGGTATCTGGATTGGTCAAAGCCGCTCTCGCAAAATAATGCTTTAATCCATGGCGCTCATTCCTCAATCCTTTATCTCCGATTTACTCAATCGGGTCGATATTGTTGATGTGGTCGGAAAGCACGTCAAACTCAAAAAGGCAGGCGCTAACTATCAAGGCTTGTGCCCCTTTCATCAAGAGAAGTCACCCTCATTTTCAGTATCTCCCACGAAGCAGTTTTATCACTGCTTTGGTTGTGGGGCGCATGGCTCGGCAATCGGCTTCATGATGGAGTACTCTGGCCAATCGTATGTCGATGCCATCGAAGAGCTCGCTCGCTCGGTAGGCCTCAATGTTCCTCGTGAAGAGCGCAATGTTCGTGATGTGATGGCGCAAAAGCAGGCCCTCGCGCTTGGTGAGGTGATGACGATGGCGAGTGATTGGTACTCCCAGCAACTAAAAGGATCGCAACGAGCCATTGACTATCTCAAGGGCCGTGGTTTGACTGGCGAGATTGCCAAGCGCTATGGCCTTGGTTATGCGCCCGATGGCTGGCAGGGGCTCGAAGCGGTATTTGATTCGTATAGTAAAGATGAAACCGCTAAGTTACTGATTGAGGCTGGCTTAATTATTCAGGGCGAGGGAACGGATAGCCTGGGTAAGGTTAAGCGCTATGACCGCTTTCGTGATCGGATCATGTTCCCCATTCGTAATCCCAAGGGACAGGTGATTGCTTTTGGTGGACGAATCCTGGATCAAGGAGAGCCAAAGTATTTAAATTCTCCGGAGACCCCACTGTTCTCCAAAGGAAATACCCTCTACGGATTATTTGAGGGGCGCTTGGCGATTCGGGATCGGGGATTTGTGTTGGTGTGTGAGGGTTATATGGATGTCGTAGCCTTGGCTCAACTGGGATTCGCTAATGCGGTTGCCACCCTAGGAACTGCATGCACACCCTTTCATGTGCGTACGTTATTACGCCAAACCGATCGGATCGTATTCTCATTTGATGGGGATGCAGCTGGTCAACGTGCCGCGCAGCGCGCGCTAGAGGCAACCCTACCCATCTTGAGTGACGATAAAGAAATTCGTTTTTTATTCCTACCGAGCGAGCACGATCCCGATAGTTATATTCGGCAGTATGGAGCTGCTGCGTTTGAGCAGGCGATTCATCAGGCGATGTCATTATCGGGATTCTTTTTCAAGCTCGCGAGCGAAGGCAATGATCTAGCAACTCCTGAGGGTCGGGCAAAAACCCATCACGTAGCCAAACCTTGGTTGCAATCGATGCCAGCCATTGCTTTGCGCTCTCAATTGCTGCGTGAGCTTGCGAATCGCACCGCATCGAGTGTGAGTGAGCTCGAGCAATTTTGCGCACTGACCCCAGCGACTAAAACACTACCCCCTGCCACTCAAGCCCAAACTAAACTGCAGACTATCAAACCGGCAATTACAAAACCCGCCAACCCACGCTCGGCAAAGCAGTCTCGTCCCAACGTTGAACCACCCAAGCCAACCGATTTATCAGAACACATCATGCGTTTACTGATTCAGTTCCCGATTCTTGGAAAAGACATGACCCCCGATCAACGACAATTGGCAATGGAGGTCGCCAAAAAACGATCAGATAAGGCGCATAACTTAATGAGCGACCTGATTCATCAATGCGACATTCTGGAGATCAATACTCAAAATCCAAATTCTTCCTTTGCAGTTTTTCAGGATCAGTTAGCAACCAGTCCATTGGCCGATTTGTACCAAATCCTCAGGCAACGCATTTTGGGTTCTGAGATTGAGTATCTTGGCGCAAAAGAAGATCTTGAGGGGGTCTTAAATAAGCTCGAACTCGGTCATTTGAAAGCCGAAATGACTGAAATTACCGAAAAAATGACGCAAGGACGTGCAAATCCACAGGATTTAGAGCGGTATCGACAAATTAGCCAGCGTTTGAGTAAGGGGTAGGAATAACAGAATGTCGATGACTTAAATCGATATTTTTTATGCTTTTGTAGGTCTTACTTGACTCAATCGAGTATAATACGCATTTCCAGAAAAAACTATTTGAATCAGCCACTTACCTCCTTGGCCTGAGAACCTTTGGATGATCGATACGGGTAAATGAACCAGATTGTCAGGACATACGGCTTAAGTAAGTAATCACTAACTTATTAGATTGATCGATTGCAAAGATATCCATGAAAAAACCAGCATCCAAAGCCGCTTCTAAAAAATTAGCAAAACCGGTAGCGAAAGCAAAAGCCCCAGTTAAAAAGGCAAAGCCAGCACCGGCAAAGAAGTCAGTAAAGGCGGTTGCTAAGAAGCCCGCAAAGACTCCAGTAAAAAAAGTTAGCAAACCAGCGGGTAAAGCAATGAAGGCGCCAGCCAAAAAAGTAGTTTCTAAAAGCACAAAGCCCGCGGCAAAGACTGCCAAGCCAAGTGCTAAATCAGTGAAGGCGGCACCCAAGCTGACCGCGAAAGAATTGGCCAAAAAAGCAGCCGAAGAAAAAGCCTTAAAGAAGGCCCAAGAAAAAGCTGCTAAAGAGCAGGCAAAGGCAGAAGCCAAAGCTGCCAAATTAAAAGCCAAAGAGGCTGCTGTAGAGCTTGATGAAAATGGTCAGCCGATTAAAAAAACCCGTGGTCGTAAACCAAAGGTCGAAGTGGCGGGAGAGCCTGGCGTTGATAACCGCACCGATCGCCAAAAAGCGCGGGACCGCAAAGCAAAAGAAAAAGCACTCCTCAAAGAGTTTGCTGCACAACAATTAGGTAGCGAAGAGCAGCAAGAGTTGCGTCGTGCGCGCCTGAAGACCCTCATCAAAATGGGTAAATCCAAGGGTTACCTAACCCATGGCGAGATGAACGACGTGATGTCCGATGAGTTGTCAGAGGTGGACGCCCTGGAAACCTTAATCGGTCTTCTCAATGACATCGGCATTACTGTTTATGAGCAAGCTCCCGATGCGGAAACATTGCTCTTAAATGAACATGGCCCCACCGCAACTTCGGAAGAAGAGGCTGAAGAAGAAGCTGAGGCTGCTCTCTCAACTGTTGATTCGGAGTTCGGTCGTACTACCGACCCCGTGCGCATGTATATGCGCGAGATGGGTACCGTCGATCTTTTAACCCGCGAGGGTGAGATTGTCATTGCCAAAAAGATTGAAGCCGGTCTGAAAGATATGGTGATGGCTTTATCTGCTTGCCCGGTCACAATCTCGGAGATCCTTGCCAATGTTGACAAGATCGTTTCCGGTGAAATGGAAATCGATCAATTTGTTGATGGCTTAGTGGATCCCAATGCTGAAGATATTCCGATGGCTGCCGATGAGCCTGAGGATCTTGAGATGATGGATGAGGGTGAAGAGGGTGATGATGAGGAAGGTGGCGGCGGTGGTGCAAGCACTGCCAGTGCAAAGCAGCTGGAAGAGCTAAAGCAGCGTTCCCTTGAAAAGTTTGCGGTGATTCGCACTCAGTTTGACAAGATGCGTCGCGCCCATGATCGCGACGGCTACAACTCACCCGGTTACCTAAAGGCGCAAGACGCGATTCGTAACGAGCTCTTGGGCTTTCGCTTAACCGCAAAGAGTGTTGAAAAACTCTGCGATACCATGCGTGCGCAAGTCGATGAAGTTTGGAAGCTTGAGCGTGGCATTGTGAGTATTTTGGTCGATAAGATCGGAATCCCCCGCGCTGAAGTTCTGCAAGCATTTCCAAAAATGGCCATGAACTTGCGTTGGACTGCAAATCTTCTCAAAGAGCCAAAGTCATATAGCGCCCTCTTGGAGCGCAATGTCCCTGCGATTCAAGAGCTGCAACAAAAGTTGATTGATATTCAGACCAAAGTGGTGCTGCCGCTCAATGAACTCAAAGAAGTCAATAAGCAAATGATTGCCGGTGAGAAGCGGGCACGTGAAGCAAAGCGCGAAATGACCGTTGCAAACTTACGCTTGGTAATCTCGATTGCTAAGAAATACACCAATCGTGGCTTACAGTTCTTGGATCTGATTCAAGAGGGCAATATTGGTCTCATGAAAGCAGTCGATAAGTTTGAGTACCGTCGTGGTTACAAGTTCTCAACGTATGCGACCTGGTGGATTCGTCAGGCAATTACTCGCTCGATTGCGGATCAGGCGAGAACGATCCGTATCCCAGTGCATATGATTGAAACCATCAATAAGATGAATCGTATTAGCCGCCAGATTTTGCAAGAAACAGGACATGAGCCGGATGCCGCAACCTTAGCGCAAAAGATGGAGATACCAGAAGATAAGATTCGTAAGATTATGAAGATTGCGAAAGAGCCTATCTCGATGGAAACCCCGATTGGCGATGATGAGGATTCGCATTTGGGTGACTTTATTGAAGACTCCAATACGCTGGCGCCAGCCGAGGCCGCATTGCATGACTCGATGCGCGATGTGGTGAAGGATGTGCTTGATTCCTTAACACCACGTGAGGCAAAAGTATTGCGCATGCGCTTTGGTGTCGAGATGAGCACGGATCACACCCTCGAAGAAGTTGGTAAACAGTTTGATGTGACGCGTGAACGCATTCGTCAGATTGAAGCGAAGGCGTTGCGTAAGATGCGTCATCCGAGTCGCAGCGATAAGCTGAAGACTTTCCTCGAAGAGGATTGATTAATTCTCAGGGGCCCATAGCTCAGTTGGTTAGAGCAGAGGACTCATAATGGACTTAACCATGAGGTCTAGCAGTAAAGACCTCAATGATTTCAAGCGGTTAGTGGTGAAATGAGTGGTTTAAATTCACTACACACCGCTTACACACCAACGGGTTTTTCATGGTGTGTAGTAAATAGGGTTTTAGTGTGGTTTTTGGTGTGTTAAAAAAGTTAAGTAGGGCCCATAGCTCAGTTGGTTAGAGCAGAGGACTCATAGCGAAAGTTGTGCACCAGATAGCGAAAGCTGCTGTGTGAATGGTGTCAAATTCGGTGAACGCTAAAGGTAGTTAAAAACTACATATGCCAACGCCGAGCCAAGCGGAATCGCAAGATTCTGAAGGTGTAGAGACTAGACGGCACCCACCTAAGTAAGGATTTATAAATCTTTATACGGTGAAGGCATAGTCCAGGGAGTTAGGAAACTAACACAAACCGGAATCCTTTGGTCCCAGGTTCAAGTCCTGGTGGGCCCACCAGAATACATAACCCTGACCAGTAATGGTTGGGGTTTTTGTCTTTTGAGTATTACTAATGCGTATATCATGCCTGAAATAGACCCAATTTTGACTCGCATTGACTGCAGTCAATCATGTTTCAGACTTTGCTTTCTATGATTTATTCAACGAGTAAAAGAGTAAAAAGAACACATGGAATTCGAAATACCAGAAACCCTAGCCAATACGCTTCTTGGAATGATCGATGAGGATACGCTGCTTGCGAAGCGGCTTAGCGAGTACGGCCTTTCCCGCGGTAAACGTGTGGTATCCAGCCGACTTTTCGACGCCACCTCATTGAACACGCTCTACGGCCTGTGCCGCACGGCCGACGAGCGTGAGCTGATGTTCCAAATGATTGCGCTGGACAATATCCACGCCGCGCCGGCTGCCCGAAAAATCCCAAGCTTGGAGCATCTGATCCCTGGTCTGATCGCTTGGTTGTCGCGCGACATGATCGATGGCTGGCTCTACAAACTTGGCAAGGACGGTGTGTTGCTGCCCTGGCTGGTCCATTCTATGCGCTATGTGCAGCCTGTCGATGGCGCAGCTTACGTCATCATCGGCCTTCTGGCTAACACCTTGCAGGCCGCAGATCGTGAGCCAATTAACGATCCGAGGTTAAAGCGCACCGGCATGACCTACAGCATCACCTTTTATGCCGAAGATATTCAAGATCGCACGATTCCCGAATTGATGACGGGTTATGGTTACTTTAAAGAATGTGCAGAATTCAAAAACGAATACGAGACACACTTAAAGCATTTCATGCAGATACAGCCGAAGTTTGGTGCGCAGTTTACTGTTTCTGGCACTGTCTGGATGTCCAGCGAAGGACATCGTCCACATCTCGAATGCGTGCGGCTGCAGGCAGGCACAGCCGCCCGCTGCGTCAATGACGAAGAGCTGCTAGAACGCCACTTTGACACCACCGCCGATGCAGGCTTCTGGCGCGGAAGCGGCATCAGCGAGGGTTTTGAGAGGATTCCCCAGCATTGCTATCTACATCTATTCCACCTGGATTACCACCGTAATGTATGGGTGCATGTGCAAAATGTTAAGACTTATCGTTACAAACCAGAATTGCGTGACAAGCTGGTTCTGCCGCATGCTCATCGCGACCTGATTGATATCTTGACCGCTGATCGTAACTTCCTAATGGAGGACATTGTCGAGGGTAAGTCGGGCGGTACAACCATCCTTTGCAAAGGCGCGCCTGGCTTAGGTAAGACGCTGACAGCAGAGGTCTATGCCGAGGTCGTCGAGAAACCTTTATACCGCGTACACTCTGGTCAACTCGGCGTGACGGCAAGCTCAGTGGAAGCCAACCTTTCGAAAATCCTGCGGCGCGCAGCACGCTGGGATTCAGTACTGTTGCTCGACGAGGCCGATGTCTACATTCGCCGCCGCGACAATGATCTCCAGCACAACGCTATCGTAGCTGAGTTTCTGCGTACTCTCGAGTACTTTAACGGCTTGCTATTCATGACCACCAACCGCGTAGCCGATATTGATGACGCCGTCTTGTCGCGCTGCATCGCTATCATCCAGTTCGAGACACCGACGCAAGAGCAGGCGAAACAACTATGGAAATCGCTAGCGCAGCAGTTCAACACCGAACTGCCCGATGATCTAGTTGAGCGCTTGATAGTAACTTATCCAGCTGCTAGCGGCCGCGATATCAAGGAGTTGCTCAAGCTGACGCTAAAGTTTTGCAAAGGCAGGAATTTGTTACTGAACGAAGAAGCATTTGCTCAGTGTGCAGCTTTCCGTAGCATCAGTAAATCCGTCTAAGATGGCAACGTTTGACACATCTATCCTTGGAGATTTGCTACTGGGCCGGCTCAGTTTTCGACCCGGCAAC
Organism: Polynucleobacter sp. HIN5; assembly: GCF_030297555.1. Lineage (NCBI taxonomy): Bacteria > Pseudomonadati > Pseudomonadota > Betaproteobacteria > Burkholderiales > Burkholderiaceae > Polynucleobacter > Polynucleobacter sp. HIN5. Next base: position 370,036 of record NZ_AP028136.1, read on the forward strand.
TTGCCCGACAAACAAGCCTTGCCCGCTGGTCGTCACAACCTGGGCATCGCTAGCGAGCGTGATGCAGTATTGATCGTGCCGGACGATCTCCAGCCCGGAGTTCCAGTTGCTTTACTTGTGATGTTTCATGGGGCTGGTGGCAGTGCTGATAAGGTATTGCCATTTTTGATCAAGCATGCGCGTCAGCATGGCTTTTTGCTTCTGTTACCGCAGTCTCAGTTTCCAACTTGGGACTTGGTTGTGGGTGGTAATGGCCCAGACCTAGAGCGGCTGGATAAAGCATTGCACGAAGTAGCCTCACGTTTTTATATCGATCCATCCCACTTGGGGTTTGCTGGGTTTTCAGACGGAGGCAGTTATGCACTGTCAGTAGGACTGACCAATGGCGACTTTGTTAGCCACGTGATCATTTTTTCTGGGGGCTTTATGTCAGTCCTTCAGCAAAATGGTGCGCCCCGCATTTTCATCGCCCACGGTTTGGAAGACGAGCAACTGTCAATTGAAACTAGTGCGCGTCCTCACGTAACCAAACTTAAGGCTGCAGGTTATGACGTCACTTCTTTGGAATTCAAAGGTCCGCACCGCATCGAGCCAGCAGTGGTTTCGGTAGCAATGGATTTTTTCCTAAAACCAGCGACGCCACATTAACAAGCCGTGCTTAGAATGCAGAAATTCTCATAGAACCGACAAACAGTAGTCAGCGGGTTGGCGATATTGCCAAAAGTCTTGTTTATTGTTGAAGGTGTAGAGACTAGACGGCACCCATCTAAGTTGAGCAATCAATATGATGAAGGCATAGTCCAGGGAGTTAGGAAACTAACACAAACCGGAATCCTTTGGTCCCAGGTTCAAGTCCTGGTGGGCCCACCAGAAAAGCAAACCCCAGTTAGAGATAGCTGGGGTTTTGTCTTTTTATATACATGAGAAAGTATTAAAGTGAATGTACTTAAATTAGGCAATTAATATGAAGCCCTTGATAAATCCATTCACTTTTGCTCAAAGCCTTATACAAGAGAGAGGCGGCTGGACTGTCGCTGTTATAGAGACAAGCATATTTTGGCCTCCCCAAATTCAATCAGTTGAATACGAAGGCAAAAATTTCATTCTTATGCCTTATGAACAAGCGCAAGGGACGCCCACTCCAACATTGCCAGCTATTGCGTTAAAAGCAGACTCATACAATTTAAGTGTCGATGCAGCTAAAAAAGTAATTTTGGAATTTGCTAGTGCGCTAGCTTGGCTTGAAGGTGGGAAGCTTGAAATCGTACATTGGACGGGTGGGGACCGCCCAAGGTCAATGGGGATCATGCGAAATAATGGAATTTCAGATTATTTAGATCCAGAGCATATTCCGCAGCATTTAAGTGAGAACGCAAGAACTGCATTGGCATTTTTTAGAGAGGGTATTTCTCTAGAAAATCCATTCTATTCATTTTTCAGTTTGTATAAAGCATTTACTGTAGCAATATCAAATGCCAAGAGTCGTGGTATTTGGATGAATGCAAATAAAGGAAATCTTGACGATCATCTGGCTGTTAAAAGATTAAGAGAGCTGGAAGTTGATGGACGTGATGTTGGGGAGTATTTATATAGTGGATGTAGGCATGCAATAGCTCATGCCGATACAGAGCCCTTCGTTAATCCAGATCAGTCTGAAGATTTAATTGAAATTTCTAAGAATTTACCCCTTATTAGGAATTATGTTGAGCTAGCTTTAGAAGAAAGTTTTGGAATTAAAAGGCTAAAGACAATATATAAGGAGCATTTATATGAGTTGGGTGGATTTAGGGGTCTCGTAGATTCAGAGGCGTATGCAATCCTTAAGAATGGTGGAACATTAGATCGAGATTTAGCTATTAATATTCCCGACAACTTGAGATTCGTCGCGCGAAGAGAGCAACATTTTTATGCCCTAGAGTCATTTAACGCCGATACCTATGCATTGACGAAAGGCGGCATTATTCTTAATTTCAAATCTGCAAATGAGCTTATAAAGCTACGAATTTATTTGGATTTTCTAAATGAAAAACTAAGATTTGATCCGCTTCATGATTTTAATGTCACCTCAAATAGGAGCGATCAATCGGCAATAAGTAATGAAATTACTGCGCTTGAATTTACAAGATGTATCTTGTCTAATGGGGTGTTAGAAATCTGGGATAGTACTCATAGGCTTGGGTGTACGGAGGCATATATTCCAATAAATGCTATGGTTAATTTTGAGTATTTTGATGATCAAATTAATGAGTTAAAGGGAATGCTCAAATAAGCGTTACTTAAAGTAACGCTCACCCCTCCATTCTTCTCCATAAACCATCCAATAATCCCCACTCTTAGCCACAAGTTCTTTTGGCTAAATTGCCCCCAGTAATTCATCCAATTAGGTTGTCCTAGCCTGGCTCTACAACCTATTAACAAACTCGATTTAAATTGATTGTTTATCCGAAAAGTAGGTCAAAACGCCTATCGTACGTATATGGGTTATCGATATTGATAGCCCCATATATACGGGAGAAGCAAATGAATCAAAGCAATCTTGCAGTTAATCAAGTTATCTCTTTTGACACTTTAAAAACTTCAGCATATGCCAGTGCCAAGATTAATCTTGGTGATGAATTGGATATGGACGACTTGGTGGCGTTGTTTGCTGTGAATGACTATTTTCAGCAAAGACTGGGGCATTCAGTGTTTTCTAGCATTGAAGTAGCTGGTATTGGCGATGCGCTAGAAAAGCATGGGATTATTTTCGTGGAGGCGCAATGAGTGCTTGCGTAGATCAAGCGTTACTTCAAGTAACGCTACGAATTCCAAGAGAGCCCCAAGAGATCACCATGACATTCCAAGAATTACCATTAATCAGCCAGTTTGCTTTGGACAAATTGATCAGGCGATTTGCCCAATACCGGTTGTCCTAAGCCGCTATCAGAAACTAAAGTTACTATATGCCGCAAATCGTTGAAACTACCCATGAACTGCTGCCTAGAGAGCTAGTCATATATCGCCGTGAGCGGAGTGGCATTTGGCAATGTCGCTATAAGGTTGCTGGAGTCTGGCAAAGAGCTTCTACTAAGCAGCGCAAATTAGAGTTGGCTAAAGATCGGGCTAAAGAGATCTTTTTTGAAGCGGAAATTCGTAATCGCTCTAATCTGCCAGTAATAACCCGCCGCTTTAAAGATATCGCCAAGTTAGCTGTTGAGCGTATGGAGCAAGAATTGTCTGCTGGTAAAGGCAAGGTGATCTATAGAGACTACATTCGGGTGATTAAGGATTACATCATTCCTTCATTGGGCAATCGCATGATTACTAATATTGACTACGAAGCTTTAGAGCAATTTGATCGTGATCGCATTGAGTTTATGGGCAAGGAGCCCACTTCTAGTACTTTACATACGCAAAATGCGGCAATGAACAGGGTATTTGATGAAGCAGTCATTCGGGGCTTTTTAACAGAGGCTAATCGTCCTAAGCTGGTAGCAAGTAGTGGTAAGAAGAGCGATCGCAGACCTGCTTTTGAATTGTATGAGCTAAAAGCGCTATTAGCTAATTTAGAACCTTGGATTGATGCTGCTCGCAATCTTGCTAGCCGTGAACGCAGATTAATCATGCGCGACTATATTGAGATGTTGGTAGATACTGGTGCAAGACCTGGTATTGAGTTATTGGATATTAAGTGGAAGCAAATCCGCTTCATGATGAGCCCTGCGTCCACTTTGACCGATCAAGTCGATGAGCACGGCAATCGAATTGAGGTACATAACCTAAACCGTAGTTGTGAACTTACTGTTACTGGAAAGACTGGCACCAGACAGATTATTGGAAGGCAACCCACAGTAAAGGTGCTAGAGCGCATTGCTAAAAGAAACTATGGAGTAGATAGCTCATTAACTGATCCACTCAAAGACTTAATTAATCCTAATAATGAAGATTACGTTTTTAGGACTAAGGACAAAAAAGAGGATGTAAGCGAATCCTTTCAAAAGATGTTTATGTGTTTCTTAGAAGATCACAATTTGCTAAAGGATCCTAAGACTGAGCAAAAGCGGGTGTTTTATAGCTTGCGCCACACTTACGCAACATTGGCATTAACCCATGATCGGGTACCTATTCATACTCTTGCCAAGCAAATGGGTACAAGTGTTGTTATGATTGAGCGTCACTATAGCCATTTAAAAGTTATCCAGGCGGCTGAGCAATTGCGAGGCGCTGAAACTAGGCGGTTGATTGAGGCTGACGCTAAAGTGAGTGCAAGCTATCAAAGTAAAAAGCGAGGAAGGCAAGCCGGGCAAAAGCTATTAGCTGCTTAGATTGGTTGCAAACGTTACTTAAAGTAACGCTTACGATTTAAAGCTCTAACGACCAACGGATTAAAAGGAAATTGTTCCACATAAATCACTTATAAATTCAATGAGTTACAAGGGTCAAAATGCGGTGTGCAATAAAGTGTGCAACGGATTTTGGTGCAAAGTTCGAATCTGTGGACTGGATTTCTAACTTTTCAACCCTCGATAGGGCTGGTTCGATTCCGCTCCGGGCCACCAAGAACTCAAACAGTCGCCTTTCGGCGGCTGTTTTCGTTTTCACTCTCCATTCACAGCCCTAGACGCTGTTCGACTTTGTCTACCGCTGTCTATTTGCCTTAACTCTGTCTAACCGTGAGAACCATCTATGGTGTGTATTTGTAATGTCGTTTTAAACGACAAAACATTACAACAGCTGAACCTCAAAGTTTTTCATCAACAAAGCAAATAAACCAAAGCAGATAACAGTGACAACTATGCTTGCCCCCATTGCCATCCAAAAACCTAGTTTAGGTAGCAGGTAGGGGAATAGTAGAAACATTGGCAGCGTCGGAATCACATACCAAAATGTGTAATAGGCATGATTTGCTATTTTCTCTTCAGGTTGGCTTTCAACATAAAGCCAAGTCAGGGTAAGTAGTGTCATCAGCGGCAATGCCGCAATGAATCCGCCTAACTTATCGCTTCGCTTGGCAACTTCGCTAATGAATACAACCATCCCGGCTGTTAGTAAGTATTTGGTGATTAACCAAGTCATCAAGGCCTCCCAATGGTTTAGGGTAAATAATGGCGAAAAATTTAACATTTACCAAGCAAAGAGTTACCTAAACATTACGTTGAAAATTGTGCTACCATAATTCATATGTTGAGAAAGATATTTTTAATTTCGCTGGTATTGCTTTTGCCAGTCCAGGCATGGGCGGGATTAGATATGTCATTTAAACATCAAACCAATATGGCTGGTGTAGAGGCAAAAGAAATTTCTCATAATTGCCACCAAGCCTCAGCTTCAAATGAAGAGGGCGCCAAACTAAGCGCTAAGTCCGAGGGTAATGGTTGTAACTCCTGCGCACTTTGTGTTGGATTTGGTTTCATTCCCACTCATTCCAGCTTTGATCAAATCACATTGACTGCGATTTTTAATTCCGGTAAGACTAGTTTTGCTAGTCGTGATCTCTCTGCTCTAATCAAACCACCCATTCTTTAACTCTTCTAGCATAAGTCCGCCCAAAATTTGGGCTAAATTCTTATTGGAGAGTTAAATTGAAAAAAATTGTTATTGCTGTACTAAGCCTTGCTATATCTCAGGCATTTGCTAATCCATCTTCATGGATTGAGCAAAACAAACTTGTTGGTGAAATAGGGGGTTGGAGGGTTTACTCAAAGGAGCAAGTCGTACGCGAGAGCCCTGCCAATCAAAATATATTTACTTTGAATCAGGCAATTGAGAGAGCATTAAATCAACAGCTTGATTGGACTAATTATCTTCGTGGCTCCGAGTCAACATCTGACTACTATCTCTTAACGCCTGCGCAACGCTCAGCATTACAAAAGCGTTCATCAATTATTTACGAGACGACTAAGTCATATTATGAGTTTGTAGCACTTAAAGAAAAGCTGATACATATGGAAGATGTTCTTGATGCTGTAGAGGCAGCGTCTGAGTTCAGTGCTCGTATGTACAAGGTTGGGAACATTAATGAGCTGGCGCTTTTGAAGCAGAACAAGGCTTTATACAAAAAAAGGCTTGAATACAAAGCATTACAGGGAAAATATCTAGAGGCAAAGGAGCGCTTTATTCAGCGCATGAACTTTGATGATCGCGATGTCAGAGTGGATGTTGATGCTCGTTTACCAGAACCTCCCAAAGAGCAAAGAAAGTTAAGCGCTAGAGAGTTAAAAGCTATTGGGCTAGGGGACATCAATAATCCAGAGTCAGTAAAAACTCGCTCAACAGCACGCCTCTCTTATGAAAGCTATTTAGAAAAATATCAGGGCGTTAAATCATATAAAGAAGAAATCTTACCAACTCAGAAGAAAATTTCTGAAGAGAATTTACTGAGATACAACGGCATGCTCATTGATGTGTTTCATTTGCTAGAAGATGTAGAAACTCAAAGTAAAACTGTGATGGACTATATCGATGTCAATACAGCTTTTTTAATTCAGTCTGCTCGATTAGACAAAGATCTAATGGATGTCCAGATGGATTTCTCAAATATTAATGTGAGGTAATTAATGAACACACGTAGAAAATTTTTAACTGGGGCGGCAGTGACAATGGCTGCGGCTGGTGTGAGTCGTCATGCTTTAGCAGGTTTGCCTGAGCCAGTAATCCAAAATAGTCCCAATACGCAAAAACCATTGATACCGAATAGTGGCCGAGACTACAACCCAGTTGTGACTTTAAATGGATGGACCTTGCCATGGAGAATGAACAATGGCGTTAAAGAATTCCATCTTGTTGCTGAGCCTGTAGTGCGAGAAATGGCGCCAGGGTTTAAAGCACATTTATGGGGTTATAACGGTCAATCCCCAGGCCCAACGATTGAAGTGGTGGAAGGTGACAAGGTCAGAATTTTTGTCACAAATAAGCTGCCCGAGCACACATCGATACACTGGCATGGCCAACGTCTACCGAATGGTATGGATGGGGTGGCTGGACTAAATCAGCCGGCAATACCATCAGGCAAGACATTTGTGTATGAATTCACAGCTCGTCGCCCTGGTACGTTCATGTATCACCCTCATGCTGATGAAATGACTCAAATGGCAATGGGAATGATGGGTTTTTGGGTCACTCACCCGAAAGAGAAGCATCCAGACATTGATGAGGTGAATCGTGATTTTTGTTTTCTTTTGAACTCATTTGATATTGATCCAGGAAGCTACACACCTAAGCCAGCAACAATGTTGGACTTCAACATTTGGGCGTGGAATAGCCGAGTTTTTCCTGGCATTGATACCCTAAATGTCCGCTTGAATGACAAAGTTCGTATCCGTGTCGGTAATTTGACGATGACGAATCATCCTATTCATTTACATGGGCATGAATTTCATATTACCGGGACTGATGGTGGACCAACCCCAAAAGCAACCCGTTGGTATGAAGTCACCACAGATGTGGCAGTGGGTCAAATGCGTCAAATTGAATTTTTGGCAGATGAAGAAGGTGATTGGGCATTTCATTGTCATAAGAGTCATCACACCATGAATGCTATGGGTCATGATCTTGCTAATTTAATTGGTGTGGATCATCGGGGATTGGCTGGAAAGATAAAGAAGATTATTCCAGGCTACATGGCTATGGGTGAGCGAGGTATGGCTGATATGACGGAGATGGAGATGCCATTGCCTGTTAATACTATTCCAATGATGACGGGTGATGGCCCTTATGGCTCGCTTGAAATGGGTGGCATGTTTACTGTATTAAAGGTTCGGAAAGATCAAGCGCCTAACGACTATAAAAATTCTGGTTGGTTTAAACAGCCAGCAGGCACAAGGGCGTATGAGTGGAAGGGCGCCATGCCCGCAGCCAAGCGCAGTAATAATGCTGGCGAATCAGCGATGAATCGCGTTCAATCCAAACCCGAGGTAGAAGTACAGGTTAAAAAGCCAGGCACTACTAATCACAAACACTAGGAGCAAGCAATGAAAATAATTTTTTTAATGATTAGCTTAGCAATCTCTCAGCTTAGCTTTGCGCATGGGGATCAGCATAAGAAAATGAATCAACAGGCATCCTTTCAACAAGAGGAGTGGGGTATTGGCGGCACAAAGGATGAAGTGAATCGAACCATCGCTATATCAATGGGCGATGATATGAAATTTAAGCCAGAAAAAATCAATATCAAGGTTGGTGAAACCATACGCTTTGAGATTAAAAATAACGGAAAGCTGTTGCACGAAATGGTAATTGGCACAAAGCAAATGCTTGATAAGCATGCCGAGATGATGGTAAAGCATCCCAATATGGAGCATGATGAACCCTACATGGCACATATCTCACCTGGTAAAAAAGGTGAAATTATTTGGAAATTTAATCGTGCTGGAAGTTTTGATTTTGCTTGCTTGATTGCCGGGCACTATCAGGCTGGAATGGTTGGAAAGATTGAGGTGCAGCAATGAAAAAAATAATAACCGTAATGATGTGTTTGGCTAGTTTTGCCGTCGGAGCTACCGAGTGGACTAAGGGCGAAATTCGTCGTGTTGATGCTGAAAATAAGAAAGTCACCATCAAGCATGAGGAAATTAAGAGCCTTGATATGGCGCCGATGTCCATGGTTTTTAATGTTGAGACTACAGAAGTTTTAAAGGGAGTTAACCCTGGGGATCAAGTTGAATTTGTAGCGGAGCAAAAGGGAACAAAATTATTCGCAAAGCAGTTTAGAAAAGTTCAGTAGGAGGCCCAATTGAATTTAATTAAAGATGAAGTGATGAATACTGTTAGATTGGTAAATCAACAAAGAAGGCTTATTTCGTTTGGCCTAGCTTTATTGCCGACATTGAGTTTTGCTGTGACTGAAAAGCCAGTTATTACGATGTGGAAGAGCCCTACCTGTGGTTGTTGTAAAGACTGGGCTGACCATGTAGAAAAGAATGGCTTTGCTGTTAAGACTTATACAGATGGAAATGATGAAATTCGTAAGAAGTTAGGTATGCCTATTCAGTTTGGGTCTTGTCACACAGCCTTAATTGATGGTTATGCCATTGAAGGCCATGTTCCTGCTAAAGAAATCAAGCGACTGCTAGTTGAAAAACCCAAAGCAATTGGATTAACAGTTCCTGCTATGCCAGTTGGCTCCCCTGGTATGGATGGGCCTGAGTACAAGGGCAGAAAAGACCCCTACGATGTTTTGTTAATTGGATTAAATGGTAAGCCCAGCGTTTATCAATCCTACAGATAAAGGAATTTGAGATGAGCGAAATCAATTTAGATGTAAGTGGTATGACTTGTGGCTCTTGCGTTAAACATGTCACTAACACACTTAAACCATTGGAGGGTGTACAGGATGTATCTGTGGACTTAGCTACTGGAAAAGTTAAGGTGACAAGGGCTACTGATAAGGCGGATGACTTAATTGCGGCCTTAATAGAGGACGGTTACCCAGCTCAACTGGATACTGGTGGCACTACTCAGGCCAAGCAAGGTGGCGGCTGTGGTGGTGGGTGTAAGTGTTCATGATGTCGTTTTAAAAGACATTTTTTTATATCGGTTGTCCAAATAAAGCGCTGAAAATAAACTTGCTGTATGAGTTCAAAACTTTTACAGCAAATTCATGCCTAAGGGTTTGGTCATCAAGCTTATAAATCTAGAAGTTTTACCCTCATCTCCGCAGTATCTCCAGCCCAAGCTATCAACACTTCATTTCGCAGAGCCACAATCACTATTTTTACGTGATGGCGAAGTTGTTATCTTCCGCAGGCCAAATAGCCCTCTCTGGCAATGTCGCTATAAGGTTGCTGGAGTCTGGCAAAGAGCTTCTACTAAGCAGCGCAAATTAGAGTTGGCTAAAGATCGGGCTAAAGAGATCTTTTTTGAAGCGGAAATTCGTAATCGCTCTAATCTGCCAGTAATAACCCGCCGCTTTAAAGATATCGCCAAGTTAGCTGTTGAGCGTATGGAGCAAGAATTGTCTGCTGGTGGCGGCATTGGAATAATTGGCATTTTGGTTTCAGTTGCCCTAGTTCTGGCTATAGCCGCCTTAGTCAAGCACCTTTTCTTTAATAAGAAATAATCTAACTATGAGGCGAGAAATTGTCTCATAGTGATTTCACAGGTTGCGACAATTCGTTCAGAATTCCGCAATGAGCCGAGTCTTGATTAGCGTGGCACAGCTCCCTTAGCTCTCTTAATTGTTTTTCAAGTTGTTGTAAATCTTTTATGCGGTTGGTTACGGTTTCTATATGGGAATCAAGAAAATTATTAACAGAGCCGCAGTTTTCATTGGGCAAGTCCTTAAAACGAAGTAGTTGCCTAATTTCATTTAAAGCCATGTCCAATGAGCGGCAATGTCGAATAAACGTGAGGCGCTGTAAGTGCTGTTGGCCATAAATCCGAAAATTGCCTTCAGTTCTAGCGGGTTTAGGCAATAAACCCTCCTGTTCATAAAAACGAATGGTTTCTACTTGAGTATCTGTAACTTTGGCTAATTCACCGATTTTCATTGGGTTCACCTCAATGGCATTTATTTAACTATTTTAATTTCTTGACTCTATAGCTACTATAGGCTTTTTAATAGACAAATGTTAAAAATAGTTAGGTTATTGAAATGAGTCAGTGCCAGTCTTCTTGCGGCTGTTCTTCGCCTGCCACACCGCAACCATCTACATCATCTGTTGGTGGGAATAAAGCCGTCTTTCATATTGAGAATATGGATTGCCCAACGGAAGAGGCGTTAATCCGAAAGAGGCTAGCTACGGTTGAAGGCATTGCGGGGTTAGATTTCAACTTGATTCAACGAAAACTTTCGGTAAGTCATAACTTAGATTCGCTTGAGACAATTCAATCTGCTTTAGTGAGTGTTGGCATGAAAGCGGTTCTTGAAGAGGGTTCGCCCACTAAAAGCTCAAGACATCAACAGCCAGCCAAAACAAATTGGTGGCCTCTAGCTATCGCTGGTGTGACGGCCGCTTTGGCTGAGTTAATTGAGTTCTTCCCATTTGAGGTAAACCAACTTAGTAGTCAGTATCTTGTGATTGCCTTGGTTATATTCTCTATTGCTAGTGGTGGCCTAACAACGTATAAAAAGGGTTGGATTGCCCTAAAGAATGGCAATCTAAATATCAATGCCCTTATGTCGGTTGCGGTGACCGGTGGGATGGCAATCGGTAGTTGGCCTGAAGCCGCTATGGTGATGTTCTTATTTTCAATGGCTGAAGTAATTGAGGCTAAGTCCCTTGACCGTGCTTGTAATGCGATTAGTGGCTTATTAGATTTAACGCCAGAGATAGCTACTGTGCTTCAAGCTGATGGCAGTTGGTTGCCAACTCCAGTCAAATCCATTACCTTAGGCTCAATCGTTCAAGTTCGCCCAGGGGAGCGTATCGCGTTAGATGGCGTACTCACAAGCGGGAATTCAACAGTCAATCAAGCGCCTATAACGGGTGAGAGTTTGCCAATTGATAAGGTGCAAGGCGATACTGTTTTTGCGGGAACCATTAATCAAACAGGTTCTTTTCAGTTTAAGGTGACAGCAACCTCAACAGGCTCTACGCTTGCCCGAATTATTCATGCGGTAGAGGCGGCTCAGGGCAGTCGTGCCCCAACACAGAGATTTGTTGATCAGTTTGCGAAGATTTATACGCCAACTGTTTTCTTAATTGCGGTATTGGTGGCTGTCATTCCTCCGTTGGCTCTAGGTATGTCGTGGCATGACTGGATTTATAAAGCGTTAGTGATGTTAGTCATTGCTTGCCCATGTGCTTTGGTCATTTCCACGCCAGTGACGATTGTTAGTGGATTGGCTGCTGCCGCACGTAAAGGCATCTTAGTAAAGGGCGGCGTCTTTCTTGAGATGGGACGCCATATGAAAGTTTTGGCACTGGATAAGACAGGAACGATTACCTATGGCAAACCTAAGCAAACCGATTTAATTATTTTGGGCGGTGAGGCCAAGCATACGCATCAAGTTGCTGCCAGCTTAGCGGCTCGTTCAGACCATCCCGTATCTTTAGCGATTGCCGATAGTGCTGCGGAAAACAATCTTTCATTAATTGAAGTGGATAAGTTTGAGGCCATCTTGGGCAGAGGAGTTCGAGGCACTCTTGAAGGGGTTACTTATCAACTGGGTAATCACCGCCTGATTGAGGAGCTAGGCTTATGCTCGCCTGAAATTGAAGCTCAACTACTTCCGTTAGAGCAACAAGGCAAAACCGTAGTGATGCTTACTAACTCATCACAAGTATTAGCATTGATAGCAGTCGCTGATACAGTGAGGGATACCAGCAAGCAAGCCATTAAAGACCTTCATCATTTGAGCATCAGAACGATGATGCTTACTGGTGATAATGTCTATACGGCAGAGGCTATTGGCCAGGAAGTGGGTGTTGACGTAATTAAGGGCAATTTATTACCTGAAGACAAACTTAAAATCATTGATGAAATACTAAACAAAAATCCTGATGGCAAGGTTGGCATGGTTGGTGACGGCATTAATGATGCGCCAGCTTTAGCAAAGGCAAGTATTGGATTTGCCATGGGAAGCGCAGGAACTGATACAGCTATTGAGGCAGCAGATGTGGCATTAATGGATGATGATTTAAGAAAGATACCTAGCTTTGTTAGGTTATCCCAAACAACGGCCAATATTTTGTATCAAAACATTACCTTGGCGCTTGGCATTAAGGCGATATTTTTTGCGCTGACTTTTACAGGACAGGCAACTATGTGGATGGCAGTTTTTGCTGACATGGGGGCTAGCTTGTTGGTAGTGGCTAACGGATTGCGGCTATTGCGTAATTAGAGTGTTTTAAGCAACGGTTAAGGGTTAGTGGACATGCTCAATCCTGGCAATCCCAGATCAATTTATCGAAAAAATCAAGCTAATTGTGATTTTTATCAACTTGCGAGATTGACAGACGCCAAAAATAAGATCTCAATGGAATATGCAGACATGATTGTTTTTGAAAATTAAGCATTCAACAGAAGGAGCGCTATGATGAAAAAGCTAGGATGGATTGCTGGTTTAAGTTTAGGTGTTTTATTGAGTACGCCCGTTTTAGCGCAATCAGCAGGAACGGGTACTAGGACTACGCAGACCCAACAAAAAAATGTTGATGTTGCAGAGTTTGACAAGCAGGCGGCTCAAATCCAGGAGAACTTTAAAAAGATGCAAGAGCAGATGGATAAGATTCGTGCCACTAAAGATCCTCAAGAAAGACAAAAGCTCATACAGAATCACTGGAACACAATGCAAGGCAATATGAATATGATGCAAGGCATGTGGAACTCGGGAATGATGGGGTGTTGTGGTGGCAATGGGGGCAAGATGGGCGGCCACATGATGGGTCCGATGATGGATTGGAATGGAATGAGTCCGTATTACTCCAAGTTAACTCCAGAGCAGTTAAAGCAACGCCAATACATGATGGAACAATACATGGGCATGCAACAAAATATGATGAATCAAATGATGCAACAAAATTATATATGGATGGATCAGCCCAAAAAGTAAATAGTGGGAGGCTAGGCTCTTGTACTTATCGTGAAATGATTGCCTAGTATCATATTAAGAAATATTCGGATCAGCAGATGAATTGTCCGTTGGTCCGCCTAATCCAATAAAGCCAATTATCAGCCTATTTTTATGTATTTTGGAAGGTGTGCACGAATTAAAGAAGTGTGTAAAAATAAGACTGTGAAAAGATTAATAATTCTCGCTGCTGTGTTTTTTATTGGGCTGCAAACGTCGTTTGCAGTAGTTGCGAGCTATTGCCTTCATGAGCAGTCCACCATTTCTCACCCGGGGCACCATGAGCATGACCATAAAGTGCCCACAGAAAAGGTCGGGTCAAATTTAGCTAATGATTCTGATTGCGGAACATGTCATTTAACCCACTCGTCCTTTTTCAACGAATCCAGCGTAAGTTATCTTTATCTAAATAAGCTTCACTTTGTAATAGCTATCGATCTGCATTTCCCCGATCTTAGTATCCCTCCGCCATATAAGCCTAATTGGATTCCTCTCGCTTAAGTTGGCGAGAACCATCCCTAAACTCAACTAAAAAATTCTCGTCAACTCTCAATTGTTAAATCAAATGGAGTTGTTATGTTTCGAGAGAAAATGCCGTTGTGGCGAAATTTTTCTGTTTGGATGCTTTGCATTCCATCGATATTCTGGTCAATATTTGCCTATGCCGATGATGCAAAGCTGAATAAGCGCGAATTAAAGTCCCTGTATGAAATAGCTTGGGAGCGTCAGCCTGAGTCAAAATCGTATCAATTCAGAGTGGATGCTGCATTAGCGAAGCAAAAGATTGCAAGTAGCTTCTTGGCTAGCCCTGCATCTATTGAGATCGCTCAAAAAACTGATAGAGCGAATAGCAATCAAGGTGCAAGCGAGACCATTGCGGGTCTGGGCATCCCGCTTTGGTTGTGGGGTGAGCGCGCCAATTCTATCGGGTTAGCGGATGCTGAATATAAGAGATTGCTTTCTCAGTATCTTCTAATTCAACTGAAAGTGGCCGCTGAAGTTCGCGATGCTTACTGGTCATATAAACGATCTAGCGTAGAGTTAGATTTGGCTAATGGTAGATTTCAAAACGCAAAGGCACTAAGTTTTGATGTAGAAAAAAGATTTAGGGCTGGAGACTTATCGCGTGCAGATTTGCATCAAGCTAATGGCGCATTAGCCAATGCAGAAGCAAGTCTAGCTGAAGCTCAAGCCAACTTTATCAATGCAGAGCAAAAGGTTCGCTCATTGTTGGGTGTTGGTATGGTGGAAAAATCTATCAAGACCGGATTATTAAATCAGCTTGCTGAGCCAATCCCAAAGGTTCCGGATAATTTATCGAGTCTAGATTTCAATTTACCAGTAGTAGCAGCATTACTTGATCAGCTTGAGGTAGCTAAGAAAGCAGTTTCACTAGCTAAAGCGCAAACGCGATCAACACCGGAATTGCAACTTCTGACAACAAGAGGGCGGGATGTTTATGGTGTTCCATTTCAACAATCCATTACTCTAGGAATACGCATTCCGTTTGGTTCGGATTCTCGCTATCAAAATAAATTAGCAACAACAACTGCTGAAATGGTAGAAGCTGAGTCGCAGTTGGCGCTTGAAAGGGAGAGGACTCTCTCGAATATTGAGTCAAGTGTTTTGCTGGTAAAGACTGCTCGACTAAAAGCCGACTCATCTGAAAAAAGAGCCGTATTGGCTAATGAAACACGATCTTTTTTTGAAAAGTCGTTTCGATTTGGTGAGACGGATTTACCTACAAGATTGCGTATTGAGTTAGAGGCATCGGATGCAAGCCGACAAGCTGCTGTTGCAAAAATTAATTACGCAGTGGCCATTTCAAATTTACGCCAAGCCCTTGGGCTGTTACCGGAATAAGGATTTATCGATGAATTATTTAAAACGCAAACTCATTCTACTTTCCGCAGTTATTTTTCTGTCAGCTGCGTCTGTAAACTTAGTTATTGCTGGTCCGGGCCATGATCATGATGCTGGTCAAGCAGTTAATTCCGTTGGGGTAGCATTGCCCCGTTTTTATGCAGAATCTGATATGTATGAGGTTGTTGGTGTTTTCGATGAAAAGCTGATTCGACTCTACATAGATCATTTTTTAACCAACAAACCTGTGAAAGCTGCACAAGTCAATATTGATCTAGACGGCCAAAAAATTGAGCTCAAAGAAGCTCCTGGCAATGTCTATGAGGGCCCTCTTGCTAAAAACTTAAAGGGTGATCTCGTGCCTGTAACTATCACCATTATTGATGGTGATGTAAGCGACATTATTGCAACTACGTTTGTCAATCAACACACCAACTCTACAAAATTTAGCTGGTGGTTGGTTGCTAAGTTGGCGATCGGTGTATTGGTTCTGCTTGCGATTTCCTGGCGCTTTTACTCTAAACGCGGACAAATCATCCCGAAAATACAAAAAATACTTATGCAAATTAAGGATCGCAAATGATTATCTTTATTACATTATTTAAACCTATTTTGATTGCGGCCGTACTATTTTTTTTCAGTTTGTCATACGCAGGATCTGATCATGGGGATGAAAAGAATTCAACTGCTGCACTGAGTGTTGACACTCCCAAAAGGCAAGCCAATGGCAATCTTTTTATACCCAAGTTAGCGCAAAGGCAGTTGAAGGTTGAGACTGAATTGACTCAAGAGGGCGATTTTCCTAAAACACTCGATTTGGCAGGCAAGGTCATGATGGATCCAAACTATGGCGGCAAGGTTCAAGCGATTGTTGCCGGAAGAATCACACCAGGACCTAAAGGATTTCCATTGCCCGGGCAAAGTGTGACGAAAGGTGATGTGCTTGCTTACGTAACGCCAGAGGCTGGCCCTAGCGGTACCCGTTCTTTAGCTGAAAGCCGTTTAAAACGATTGCGGGAGTTAAGTGATACCGTACCTCGCAAAACGATTGAGGAGGCTCAGGCCGCGGTTGCCAATGAAGAATTGAGAGCGCCTGTTTCGGGGATTATCTCGACGATGGGCATTGTTTCTGGGCAGGTGGTCGAGGCAAGGCAATTAATTTTCGAGGTAGTAAATCCAAGTCGATTATTGGTTGAGGCATTAGCTTATGACGGCACTATGCTCAAAAATATATCTGGTGGATTCATTGAATATTCTGGAAAAACTATTGAACTTCAGTATTTGGGCGGAGGTCAATCTATGAGAGAGCTCGCACTTCCCATTACATTTTCTGGGAAAAATGATGATTTGCTAGGAATTCCTATTGGTCAACCGCTTAGAGTGTTTGTTAGTACTGAGACCAAATATAAAGGCTTCAAAATTCCATTCTCGGCAATTGTTAAAAATGGTGCTAATCAAAACATTGTCTGGATTAAGAAGTCGCCAGAAGAGTTTGAGCCAAAAGTAGTCTTATATGAGCCGCTCGATGGAAAGTATGTCGTTGTCACTTCAGGATTGTCTGCGCAAGATAGGGTTGTAAGTAGCGCAGCTTCCTTAATTAATCAAATTCGCTAAGGGCTACTATGTTTACCTGGCTATTAAACTTTAGCTTGAAAAATCGTCTGATTGTCATCTTGATTGGATTAATCATCATGGCATACGGAGCATTTGCGCTCCAGAGCATGCCGGTAGATGTTTTTCCAGACCTCAATAAGCCAACCGTAACTGTAATGACTGAAGCTGGTGGAATGGCCTCTGAGGAGGTTGAGCAATTAATTACATTTCCATTGGAAACGGTAATGAATGGTCTTCCGGGTGTCGAGTCAGTGAGATCAATTTCGAGCGCTGGACTCTCTTTTATCTACATCACCTTTAATTGGAGCACGGATATATATCGAGCCCGTCAAATGGTGAGTGAGCGTTTAAGCACAATGGAAAACACGTTACCCGATAGGGTTGTACCGCGAATGGGACCGATCAGCTCCATCATGGGCGAAATTATGCAAATTGCAATACCAATTGATGAGGCTAAGATTTCTCCAATGCAAGTTCGCGAGTATGCAGACTGGGTTTTAAGACCTCGATTAATGGCGATTCCTGGAGTTGCTCAGGTTATTCCAATCGGAGGTCAGGTCCGTCAATTTCAAGTCCAGCCTAATACGCGGCGAATGTCCGAGCTAGGGGTGACGGTATCGCAGCTGGAGGGGGTTCTTAGGGGGCATTCATCGAATACTTCTGGGGGCTTCATTGAGGTTAATAACAAGGAATACCTGATTCGTAACATTGGCAGAACTTCTAGCTTGGATGATTTGAGAAACTTGGCAGTCACAACAAAGGGTGGTCAGCAAATTTTGCTAAAGCAAATAGCTGAGGTTACATTTGCGCCAGCAGTTAAGCGAGGTGATGCTGGTTATGAAGGGGGTCCCGCAGTTATCTTGGGAATTCAAAAGCAACCATTGGCCGACACAATCGATTTGAGTTTAAAAATTGAAAATGCACTGAATCAATTAAAGCAAGGCCTTCCTGAAGGGATGAATGCGCCCAGAATGACGTTTAGGCAGGCTACATTTATAGAGGCATCTATCAATACACTTGAGGGAAAACTGATTGGTGCTTCAATCTTTGTAGCAATTATTTTGTATCTGTTTTTGGGTACATTCAGGCCAGTTTTTATTTCATTGACTGCAATTCCAATATCGATATTAATCACTGCGTTAGTTTTTAAATACTTTGGTCTTTCCATTAACACTATGACCTTAGGAGGTCTTGCTATTGCTATTGGTGGACTAGTGGATGATGCGGTTGTTGATGTTGAAAATATCATTCGCAGACTGAAAATCAATACCGATAAGCCAGAAGGTGAGCGTGTCAGCATTATTGAGGTAGTGCGGATGGCATCACTTGAAGTGAGAACCGGGATTATCTACGCAACTGCCATCATAGTATTGGTTTTTATTCCCTTATTTGCACTTTCGGGAATTGAAGGTAAATTGTTTACCCCTCTTGGGATAGCGTTTATAGTTTCTACGCTGGCCTCTTTGATCGTGTCGGTAACGGTTACGCCAGTATTGAGTTATTACCTATTGCCAGCCATGAAACAGGCTAGCCATGGAGATACCAAAATCCTAGTTTGGCTTAAATCGCATTACCAAATAATGCTCAATCGATTTTTGGTGGCGCCAAAAAGATATATTGTTTACGCCGCTTCCTTGGTTCTCGTTTCTGGGCTCAGCATTTTTGTAATGCCAACTGCTTTTTTGCCTCCGTTTAATGAAGGGACATTATTGGTAGGTTTGAGACTCAATCCGGGGGTTGCCTTAACCGAATCTTCAGCGATTGCGCGGCAAGCTGAAGTACTTATTCGTCAAATCCCTGAGGTGACCTATGTTGGCAGAAGGAGTGGTCGCGCTGAGCTTGATGAGCACGCGGAAGGCGTACATGTTAGTGAGCTTGATGTGGGACTTAAGCCTGCAAAAGAATTAACAAGATCTATGGCTGATATTCAAGATGACATTCGAAAGAGATTGGTGAACTTACCTGCTGCGATTGCGATAGGGCAACCTATCTCACACAGAATCGACCACATGCTATCAGGAGTGCGTTCACAAATTGCCATCAAGATTTTTGGTGATGACTTGGATATTTTGCGCAGTCAAGCAGATTTATTACGCTCAAAATTATCTGGAGTTTCAGGTCTCGTAGACTTAGAGATTGAAAAGCAAGTATTAGCTCCGCAAATTAAAGTACGAATTAATTATGACCTTGCATCGCAATATGGAGTCTCCACATCTCAAGTCATGGAGGTATTGCAGTCAATAGTAGAAGGGGAGCGCCTTTCTCAAATCATCGAGGGAAGTAAACGTTTTGGGCTTGTGCTGAAATTGCCAGAGACTTCTCGAACGCTTGATGGGTTGTCTGATGTTTTAATTGATACTCCGCTTGGAAGAATACCGCTTTCAAAGATTGCTTCCTTGGAGGATAGCGATGGTCCCAATCAAATTAGCAGGGATGATGGGAAAAGGCGAATTGTCATTTCTGCAAATACATCAAATAGGGCGTTATCTGACGTAGTAAAAGAAATTAGGGTTGTAGTCGATAATTTCCGTATGCCCGAAGGTTATTTCGTTACGTTAGGAGGACAATTTGTCGCTCAAGAAATGGCCTCTAAGTTGATTGGATTTTTATCAATTGGCTCATTGCTAATGATGTTTGCTGTACTTTATACAAAGTACAAATCAACCCTTTTTTCTCTCATGATTATGTCCAACATCCCATTGGCAATGATTGGCGCAGTCATTGGCTTATGGCTATCTGGTCAGCCACTGTCAATTGCCGCCCTCATCGGATTTATCACGCTAGCTGGTATCTCGGTGCGAAATGGAATCTTAAAAATAAGCCACTACCTAAATCTGATGAGGCTAGAGGGTGAGGCATTTAGTAAGTCAATGATAGTAAGAGGTTCAATTGAGAGATTGTCACCAGTTTTGATGACAGCGTTAGTTACAGCATTCGCTTTAGCGCCTTTGCTTTTTGAGGCGGAACGGCCGGGAACGGAGATATTGCATCCTGTGGCGGTTGTAATTTTCTCTGGGCTTATTAGCTCAACCTTATTAGATACCTTTTTAACGCCGGCTATGTTTTGGCTCTATGGAAAGAAAGACGCTGAAAAATCATTATTAATTACAAATGCACAAGAGGGATATTAAAAATGAAAATTCGATCACTTATATTAACGTTCGTTATTTTTCTATCGACTACATCTATTGCAAATGCTGACGGGAGGCATGATCATGCCCCTCTATTTGGAGGAAAAATATTTGTAGTCAAGGATATTGATGTTGAGCTTGTCGCAAAAAATGATTTAGTGCAAATTTATGTGCGAGATCATGGAAAGCCTATTGACATTAATGGGGGAAACGCAAAGCTGACATTACTAAATGGAGCAAGCAAGCAAGAATATGAGCTTGCTGCAAATAGGGAAAATTTTGAGATAAGAGGAAAATTTAATATAGAAAAGGGTACTAAGGTAATTGCAATTATTAAATTGAAAAATCAAGTCATTACGGCTAGATATGTTTACTGAGACACCACTTTTTTGATCTAGGTTTTAAGACGGTAGATAGCTAGAATGATTATATGGAGTTCGGGGTCATGGGAGAGTAATTTATTCAGGATGAATAAATTACCATCTTAGCGCCATCTTCAATCCTCACCACAATAGCGCCAGCCTTTTTCTTTCTTAGGGCTAGTGCGTCATTGAAGTTTCCATATGTGCCTGCAGTCATCCATGATAAGTAGGCATTACTTATTTTGTATTGCGCTTTATAGCTGGTTGAAGACATTTTCTTTGTGCTTTCTACTTTTGATAGAAATCTTGCTCGGCCTGCAAATAAGATTAATCTCCTTTTAGCAAAGTTATTATTACTACACATAACACCACACACCGATCCTTAGGCGACGTAACCTCTTGATATCAAAGAGGTCTGTTATGGTTATCTGTTCTCATAATCCTTGGGTCGC
Source organism: Polynucleobacter sp. HIN5 (assembly GCF_030297555.1). NCBI lineage: Bacteria > Pseudomonadati > Pseudomonadota > Betaproteobacteria > Burkholderiales > Burkholderiaceae > Polynucleobacter > Polynucleobacter sp. HIN5. Next base: position 390,950 of record NZ_AP028136.1, read on the forward strand.
TGGTTCGAGTCCAGCTGGGCCCACCAATAAATTCAATGACTTAGCGTGAAAACGCTAGGTCATTTTTTTATAAATGTGTAGTTGGTGTGCAGTAAATATCACCGCTAGAGCCCAATAGATATATGGGTCTTGGTTGGGTATCTAAAGTATCAGTGGACTTATCCTGATTGATAATTTTTACCGAAGTAATTAGACACGTGCTCTATATGTAAGAAGAGTACATTTGTAAAAAAATTGAACCGAGTGTTTAAAACAATCCAACTACCTTTCCACCAATCAAGTCAATCTTGTCAGCAGATGGGATTTTCGGCAAGCCCGGCATTGTCATAATATCGCCGCATACCATCACGATAAATTGAGCGCCGGCAGCAAGGCGAACTTCCCTAATATTAATGACGTGGTTATTGGGCGCCCCGCGTAATTTGGCGTCGGTTGAAAAAGAGCTCTGTGTTTTAGCTACACATACAGGGTAATGACCATAACCCTTTTCTTGCAAGTCTTGAATTTGTGCTCGAATCTTTGAGTCCGCAGTAACTTCACTAGCTCGATATACCTTTTTAGCAATTTGATTAATCTTGTCCCAGAGGCTATCAGACTCTTCATATACAAATTGCATTTGAGATGGCGTGTCACAAAGTTTGATCACCTCTTCAGCAAGATCTTTAGCGCCTTTGCCGCCATGTGCCCAATGGGAAGCAATAACCACTTTTACTCCCAAAGATTGCATTCGCTTTTTAATAAGATCGATTTCTGCGGGAGTATCACTTAAGAATTGGTTGATTGAAACTACACAGGGTATTTGGTATACCTTTGTGATATTTTCAACATGGCGCTCTAGGTTGACCAACCCCTTTTCAAGGGCTGTTAGATTTTCTTGGGTTAATTCTGATAGTTCGGCATTTCCATGGTATTTCATAGCACGAACAGTCACCACAATCACAGCAGCAGAGGGGCGCAAGCCTGATTTGCGGCATTTGATATCAATAAATTTTTCAGCCCCCAAGTCGGCACCAAAGCCCGCTTCGGTCACCACATAATCGGCCAGTTTGAGTGCTGCTTGGGTTGCAATCACCGAGTTACATCCATGCGCGATATTGGCAAAAGGTCCACCATGTACAAAGGCTGGATTGTTTTCAAGGGTTTGAACAAGGTTTGGTGCCAATGCATCTTTGAGTAACACCGTCATAGCCCCATGAGCGTTGAGATCTTTGGCAAAAATAGGTTTTAGATCGCGGGTATAGGCAACTACGATATTGGAGAGCCGTTCTTTAAGATCATCAAGCGACGTGGCTAAGCAGAATATTGCCATTACTTCAGAAGCAACTACGATATCAAACCCATCTTCACGCGGAAACCCATTACCTGGACCGCCAAGCCCATTAGTAATGTGCCGTAACGCGCGATCGTTCATGTCAACCACGCGTTTCCATTGAATTCGGCGGCTATCAATACCAAGCGTATTGCCATGGAAGATATGGTTATCGATCAAAGCTGCCAAAAGATTATTAGCTAAAGCGATGGCGGAGAAATCGCCTGTAAAGTGAAGATTGATATCCTCCATTGGTACGATCTGGGCATAGCCACCACCTGCAGCACCACCTTTTACTCCAAATACAGGACCAAGCGATGGTTCACGCAGGCAGATAATTGCTTTTTTACCTAGGTAGTTGAGGGCATCGCCAAGTCCAACAGTGGTTGTCGTTTTCCCTTCTCCAGCAGGCGTAGGATTAATCGCTGTTACCAGGATAAGCTTTCCATTAGGACGATTTTTTAGCGTTTCCAAGTAGGGTAGGGAAACTTTGGCTTTGAAGTGCCCATAAGGCTCTAAATATTCATCAGAAATTCCCAGTTTGTCTCTAGCGACTTCAGCAATACGCAACATTTTTGCTTGTTGTGCAATTTCGATATCACTGGGCATGGTTTCTCCTAATTTAAGGGTTAATCCTGATAAACAACACTTCCAATTTACTGACATTCAACTAATATGTTAGTAATATATATCAAGTGTTATTCATTACACAAGGAGACTTCGATGAGTACTTTTTCTAAGCCGATGGTGATGACGGAAAGACAGAAGAGGTTTCGTGAGTCTTATGTGAATCAAATTAGTCCTTTTTATAACGGATTAATACACATTGGTGTGATGTATGTTGCCGGTTTAATTGCGATTTACTATTGCGCCAGTCAACTTAGTAATCCAACGTGGGCTTGGCTAACGATTATTCCAGTTGCGATCGCAGGAAACTTTGTAGAGTGGGCGATGCATAAGTATGTGATGCACCGTCTGATTGATGTATTTGCACTTAGGGCAATATATGACAGACATACACGTCAACATCATCAATATTTCACCGATACAGACTACACCATTGACACAGTGAAAGAACATCGGATCGTCTTTTTCCCATGGCGGGTATTAATTGTTTTAGGTGTTGCAGGGACAGTTCTTGGATACATAGCCTCAAAAATTTTTAATCCTAATGTTGGTTATATCTTGTATATGACGATGGTTGGTCACTACCTAATTTACGAAACATTTCATTACTGCTGCCATGTCAAGGAAAACTGGTTCGTACGTAATATGCCTTTTATTAATACGATTCGACGTCATCATGCCGCCCATCACAATCTTGGCATCATGATGCACAAAAATATGAATCTAACATTCCCGCTCGCTGACTGGATTATGGGTACTAGTGATCTTAAGCGTGGCTTAGTTGGGACGCTCTTAAATGGATTTAATGAAGAGCACGTCGATCCGAAACTAAGACCAATTGTTGAAAAATTTCGTAATGGTGGGGTACAAGAGGAAAAGGTCACCTTGGAGGGGCCAATTCTTGATCAACAGGAACAAAAAGCGCTTCAATCATAGGATCGCATAATGCAATCAGTTCTATTCGATGTGTTACCAAAAGCTGGTCATGTCGAAGAGTACTTTTCAATGGCTGCTCACCTAAAGCCAATCGTGGAGCAAAATCCAGGTTTTATCTCGGTTGAGCGCTTTGCTAATCTTCAGAAGAGAGATTGGTATTTGTCATTTTCCTGTTGGAAAGATGAAGAATCTTTGGCTCAGTGGCGTTGTCAACCTGACCATAATGGCGCACAAGTTTGTGGACGTAATAAGGTTTTTGATGATTATCGCCTTCGTGTTTCAGTATCAAACGAAGGGGGACAGATTAGTGAAAGTCCAAATCGCGAGCAAATTTTGTTGTTAATTGGTCGGTTTGATGAGGTTCAAACAATACTCACTCAAGCACCGCTCAGAGATTTTGCAAACAAATCATATCGAGGAGTTTTGGATCCCAACCGTGGAATCTCAATAATTGAGTTTTCACCAAACACATCAATTGATCGCAAGCTGATCCAGTTATCAGTTGCAGATTCAATCAAATTATTTTGGTTCATGGTGCTGCGTGACTATGGAATGTTTGATCGAGCTGAGGCTCCAGCCCAATTTGCCTAATGACAAATCGTAAATCCTCTAATCTTGCACTTGTTGTTTCTCCAGATGAGGCATCACTCTCTGATCGGGCTTATAGCCAGATTGAAGAAATGATTGTCACGATGCAGCTGCCTCCTGAGACTCCCATGTCCGAAGCGCAATTATCTAATTTTTTAGGTATCGGTCGAACTCCGATTCGTGAAGCAATTCAACGGCTAAGTCGCGAACATCTGGTCACCATTGTGCCAAAACGGGGAATTTTTATTTCAGACCTCAATACTGAAAAACAACTCCGCGTGCTTGAAACTCGTCGTGAATTGGAGCGATTGATTTGTAAAAAAGCTGCAAAAAGAGCGACCCCATCTGAGCGAAAAGAATTTGAACGTTTAGCAAAAGAATTTCGTAAGGCCGCTAAGGACAAAGATGATGTTTTATTTAGAAGAATTGATAAAGAGCTCAACGATTTGACCGTGCAGGCTGCTCGTAATGAGTTTGCGGCTGCTGCCATGTCTCCCCTTCATGGGATGTCTCGTCGTTTTTGGTTTGGAAATTTTCATCATTTTGCTGGCGTTACCGAGATGGCAAATTTGCACGGCACATTAGCTGCTGCTATTGCGAAAGGCAGTGAATCAGAGGCAGGCAAAGCTTTGGATGCATTAATTGACTGTGTTGAGAATTTGACACGTAAAACTTTTAATAATTCTGGGTAGATAGGAAGCAGGTAGGCAGTAGGTTGGATCTTGGGAAGCATTTATTTCATGTAGCAGAGTAAGTTGATAAGGGAGACGTAAGATGAAAAAACGTGAATTTTTAAAAACTGGTGGTGCGGTTGCGGCTGCAATGTCTTTTCCATTAACCGTTCAAGCGCAGGGAGCCACCTATAACTGGAAAATGGCAACTGGCTGGAGCGGAGGTCCTCTAATGGACCTTGGGGCAAAAGCATTTGCTGAAAAGATGGAGCAGTTTAGTGGCGGACGATTCAAAATTCAAACTTTTCCTGGCGGAGCCTTGGGTAATGCTTTAAAAGTGCCCGAGACTGTTAAAAATGGTGTGGCCGAACTCGGTCATACCTGGATGGGTTATGACTGGGGGAAAGATCCAACCACTGTTTTGTTTGGCGGGTATGCGGGTTCATTTGATTCAGAACGCATGTTGCATTGGCTATATGTTGCCGGCGGAACTGAGATGCAAAGAAAATTTCGTGAGCAGACTGATGATGTAATTTCAATGCCATTATTTATTCGAACAGCCGAAGCATTTTTACATTCGAGAAAGCCAGTAAGAACCTTAAATGACCTTAAGGGCCTGAAGCTGCGAACTGCCGGAGCCTGGCTTGAAATGGCAAAAGATTTAGGTGCAGCCCCCGTTACAACAGCTGGTGGCGACGTGTATCCGATGCTAGAGCGGGGTGCTATTGATGCCACTGAATGGGGCACTCTCTATGAAAATATCCCAATGGGCTTTCACAAGGTTGCGAAATACATCATTTACCCAGGAGTTCATCAGCCAACAGCGCCGTTTGAGCTTGTTATTAATAAGGCTGCATGGGCAAAACTCTCAGAGGCAGATAAGAAACTAGTTGATATGGTTGCTAAATTAGTTACCTTGGAAAGTTGGCTCAAGGTTGGTCAGGAGGATGCTAAGGCGCTTGATTTCTATCGTAAATCTGGTAACACAGTTATCGAGTTGTCCCCTGAGGTTCAATATGCGGCCCGGAAAATTGGACTTGACTGGGCCACTAAAACTGCTAAAGAGAATAAGTACCCATTCTTTGCACCAGTATTTGATAGCCAACAGGCGCTTGATAAGTTATGGGAGGGCGCCTCTGGCTGGAGATCAGTAAAAACAAAAGCAGTTAGTAGCAAATAGTTTGAATATGGGCTTAGGTTTTCCTAAGCCCACTTAAATCAAAATATTGATATAGAAATCTCAATGAATTCACTGGTCAAGAATATAGAACGAGTCACTGGTAATGTAGGCATACTTGCCTCATTTGCATTAGTCCCGCTAGTTTTGGCAACAACTTATGAAGTATTTGCTCGTTATATTTTTGAGGCGCCGACAGTCTGGGCTTATGAGGTTGGTTATGTACTGACTGGAACGCATTTTCTTTTGGGTATGGCATACACTCTGCAAAAAGGTCAATTTATTCGGATTGATATCTTTAGCCAGTCAATGACTGCAAAGACCAGGGCTTTGATCGATTTATTTGCTTATTCTGTAGTTCTTCCGCTGATGCTTTGGCTGACATACGGCTTGGCCGCCCATTTAATTTCTGGATTTTTACGGAATGAGCGTAGCGGTCAGTCGGCAATGAATATGCCCGTATGGCCATTTCGACTTATTTTCTTGATTGCATTTGCTTTACTAGCTTTGCAAGTGCTAGCTGAAATTATTAAATCATTAAAAAAATACAAGGCATAGATGATGACTGAGATTTTGCCATTCTTGATGTTGCCAGTCGCATTTGTACTGATGTTTTTGGGTGTTCAAGTTGCTTTTTCAATGATGATTACAGCAGTTTTATTTGGACTTCTAATTTTTAATGATCGTGTGATATTTCAATTTATTGAAAAAATTGAAGATATTTCATCTAATTTTGTATTTGCAGCAATTCCTTTATTTGTTTTCATGGGTGCCATTCTTGAAAAATCAGGAATCGCCGATAAATTATTTGAGGCTATTCATATTTGGACAAGACGGTTGCCTGGCGGTTTAGCGATTGCCACGATCACCATGTGCATTATTTTTGCAGCATCCAGTGGTGTGATTGGCGCTACTGAATCAGTGGTTGGTTTATTAACCATACCAATCATGTTACGTTACAAATACGACAAAAGCCTTATTTCAGGATCAATTTGCGCTGGTGGATCGCTTGGGACGATTATTCCGCCATCGGTTGTGGCGGTTGTGATGGGCCCGTTAGCAAACGTTTCCGTGGGTGATTTATTGTATGGAATGTTGTTTCCTGGCCTAATTATGGCCTCCCTTTATCTCATCTATATATTTACTCTTTGCTATATCCAGCCGGAAAATGGGCCAAGAATTCCGCCAGAGCCCGATGATCCTACGTTCTCAGAAAAAGTTTGGATATCAACAAAAAATTTATTACCACCTTTATTGATGATCGTAGCAGTTTTAGGTTCAATTCTTTTGGGGTTGGCCTCTCCAACAGAGGCAGCTGCCATAGGGGCGATTGCATCTGTTCTTTTAACAGTTTTGTACCGTAATTTTAGTTGGAAGGGTTTATATGAAGCACTTATAAAAACTGTCCTAATTACCGCAATGATTATGGCAGTTCTCCTAGCTGGCTCGTTATTTACTGGAGTTTTTATTGGTGGCGGCGGAATTAATACTGCAAGTACTATTATCAATCAAATGCAATTAAGTCCTTGGATTCTTCTGGGATTAATGATGTTAATCATTTTTATTGCTGGATTTTTCTTGGACTGGATCTCTATCGTATTAATTTTTGTACCACTTTTTACTCCGCTTGTAACTGCTGCAGGTTTTGATCCAGTATGGTTTTGTGTCTTGTTCCTCATCATGATTCAAACCTCATATCTAACCCCTCCCATGGCACCAGCAATTTTTTATTTGCGAGCTGTTGCACCAGAGGAAATTAATATCAAGCACATGTATAAGGGAGTTGTCCCATTTATTGGGCTTCAAATATTAACCTTAGTTGTTGTAATTATTTTCCCGTCTCTAGTGACTTATTTACCCAGCATTATGTTGAATTTTCGATAAGGAGGTATGATGAGCCCGGAACAAATTTTGAAGATTCCAGCCCGTGTTTTGAGTCAAAAACAACGCGAGGAATATTTTATAAATGGGTACATCCTTTTAGAAAAGTTTATTAGTGATGACTGGTTAGTTAAATTACGCGATGCTACGAACGAACTTGTTGAGCAAAGTAAAAAAGTTTCCAAGTCGGACACAATCTTCGATCTTGAGCCTGACCATACATCGTCTGAGCCACGTTTAAGGCGAGTCTCCAATCCCACTGAGCATCATCCAGTCTTTTGGGAATACGTTAGTAAGTCACCAATGCTTGATGCTGTTGCTGACTTAGTTGGACCCGATGTGAAATTCCACCATTCCAAGCTTAACTTTAAGTGGCAAAAGGGTGGCGAGGAGGTGAAATGGCACTACGATATTTCATTCTGGCCTCATACCAACTACTCACCATTAACAATTGGTACCTATTTATACGATTGTGGAATGGATCAGGGGCCCTTGGGAGTGATCCCCAAAAGTCATTTGCTTGAGCCTATGATGAGTCAATATGATGAATCGGGGAAATGGGTTGGTTGTTTATCTGATGAGGATGTTAAAAAGATTCACATTGAAAAAGCCGTGTACTTGACTGGACCTGCCGGCTCATTAACCTTACATAATTGCCGGACTATCCATGGGTCACCTGCAAATCAATCAAATTTAGGCAGACCATTGTTACTTTATACATTAACTTCTGCGGATGCATTTCCATATACTGTAAATCCATTAAAACCAAAACATGATCAGGTAATTCTGACAGGCAAGAGGGCTCAGTTCGCTCATCACGATCCATTGCCATGCCTCATTCCGCCTGATTGGTCAGGTGGGTATTCATCGATTTTTTCGTTGCAGCAAAAAGAAGACGTAGAAAAAGCAATGATGTAATCAAATTAAAGGAGAATATTTTGAACATACCTGTTGGATCTGGAGCGATTGAAAAAAAGAAGCGAAATTTACAAGAGATTCGTGAGTCAAAAAAGACCGGCGAAAAAATGGTCTACATGTCAGTTCCTGATTACACCTCAGCGAAGTGGGCTGAAACAGCTGGAGTAGATGTTGCCGTCGTTGGTGACAGTCTTGCAATGATTGCGCATGGTCATCCCAATACAATACCTGCAACAATGGACATGATGGTGATGCACGCAGCATCTATACGTAGGGGGGCACCTAATACATTTGTTTTAGGATGCATGCCATATCAAAGCTACAACACAGTTGATCGTGCACTACAAAACGCTACGCGGTTCATGCAAGATGCTGCATGCGATGCGGTGAAGCCGCAGGGTGGGAAATCTCAAGCCCATATTTTGAAAGCTTTGGTTGACGCTGGAATTCCAACGGCATCCCACATTGGTATGACTCCCCATACAGTTGCAGTATTTGGAGGATTTCGAATTCAAGGAAAGACTGCTGAATCGGCTATGAAAATTCTTGAAGATGCATTTGCCATTCAGGATGCCGGATGCTTCATGTTGGAATTTGAGGCTGTCCCTGCGAAGATTGCAACTGTTATATCAAAGCAGTTGGAAATTCCGACTATTGGAATTGGTGCAGGCGTGGGAACTGATGGTCAAATTCTTCTTTGTCATGATCTTTTAGGTGTATTTTCTGACTTTAAGCCTAAATTTACAAAACGATATGCTAACTTAACAGAGGTTGCTGTTAAGGGAATCAAAGAGTATATAAGCGAGGTTAAAGCCGGTAAGTTTCCTGATGATGATCACAGTTATACAGTTGATGAAAAGGAATATGAGAAGTTTTTGGGATTGGTCGAAAGGCGAAAACACATTTAGTTAGAAGGTTGCATGTCTCCAATTTTGGCCACCAATGGTGGCCTTTTTTATTAGGTGCTTCATGAATAAATCTTAGATATAAATCAGTGGCTTGACTGCAAGATTGTGTAAGACCACATTTTTTGATTAAAAATGCTTAAGTTTTGCGTTACTTTAAGTAACACTTAAACACTACACGAATGCTCACACACCAATAATTAAGCGCTGTAAGTCATTGAAATCATAATGGTTTTATTTGGTTATCTGTTCTCATAATCCTTTGGTCCCAGGTTCAAGTCCTGGTGGGCCCACCAGAAAGCAAAACCCTCATCGGTCTCGATGGGGGTTTATTTTTAGGTCAGCAGTATCTTATGGGTATAGCCTTACAATCTCAGCATCATGAATCCATCTGAACCAAACAATACAAATTCAGTTGATCAAGAAAAGGAAGAAGATCAATTCTCAAGCCAACTCAAGGCTGAGATCAAATCTGAGCCCAAACCCACCATGAGTAAGCGAGAGATCATGGAAGAGTTATCGCGCCAACGATTTCCATGGGAAGAATAGTTGCTCATTCTAAGAAAACGCTAGTGCAGTCCGGTTTTTATCTTTCAATCATTCTGGCGAGTTTAGGTGCCATACTATTTGCCGCCAAAGCGATTGTGGTGAAATTTTCTTACCAATATGGTGCGACTGCGGATGTTGTTCTGACACTCCGCATGGTGTTTTCACTCCCCATCTTTTGGTTAGCTGTTTGGTGGAACCAGAGAGCCACATTACCACAGCCCCTCATTAGGAAAGATGTAATCAAAGTTTGCGCGATTGGCTTATTGGGATACTTTTTATCAAGCTATCTGGATTTTCTGGGATTGCATTACATCTCTGCGGGATTAGAGCGCGTAATTTTGTATTTAACGCCCGCAATAGTGTTGGTACTCTCAAAATTCTTTCTAAAAAAAGAGATTGATCGCAGGCAGTATTGGGCGATGGTGGTTGCTTATTTAGGAATCATGATGGTATTTATGCATGATATCGAGCTCAATAATCATGGCGCAGTCGTCTTGGGAAGTATTTTGGTATTTCTAGCAGCCGCGGTTTATTCCATCTACTTAATTTTTGCTGGCGAGTTAGTTGGACGCGTGGGCAGCATCCGATTAGTAGCGCTTGCGAGTGCATCTGCCACTGTTGCAACCTGTATTCAGTCTCTCGTCCTAGGGGTAGACCAACTCTTTGTACAACAGCCCGAGGTGTATTACTTTGCTCTCGTCAATGCCTTGTTTTGTACCTTCATGCCCATGCTCTTTATTATGATGGCAGTTAACCGGATTGGTTCAAGTTTGACCGCTCAGGCAGGCACCATTGGCCCAGTGGGAACGGCATTCTTGGGTTGGTATTTCCTGAGTGAGCCGGTGAGTACATTACAGCTCGCTGGTATTGTGGTTGTGCTAATTGGGATTGCGATCCTGCTATCAATTGGCAACAAGCCCAATCAAAATCCAACCCCATCCGAGTAGTTGCTTAGTTTTTAAAGGTCACCACGTGATCAGCACCCAAGCGGATCCCAATCTTTTCACCAATTGAATGGTTATGGTGGCTGGGGACAAATGCAAATACCTCTTGGCCTGAACTAAGTTTGAGGGTATATAAAAAATCAGCCCCCCGAAACGCTTTGCGTACCACCTCGGCTTGCATGGGGCTTTCATCATCGTGCTGAATATCATCGGCGCGTAAGAGAACATCAATTTGTTTTCCAGGACTCAGTTCCTCGCCAGGCTCTAATTGCAACTGTCCCAGTTCAATTTCAACGGCGCCCCCATCTTGGGTTTTGCCTTTGATAAAGACACCGCGACCAATGAACTCAGCCACATAGCGTGTATTGGGCTTGTGATAAAGATCGTAGGGGGTGTCCCACTGAATAATTTTGCCCTCATTCATCACTCCGATGTGATCCGCAATCGCAAAGGCTTCAAATTGATCGTGTGTCACGAGTAGGGCAGTGACGGCATTGGCTTTCAAAATGTCGCGCATCTCACTGGCCAGACGCTCGCGCAAATCAACATCGAGGTTGGAGAAGGGCTCATCGAGCAAGATGAGATCAGGTTCAGGAGCCATGGCACGTGCGAGCGCCACGCGTTGTTGTTGCCCCCCAGAGAGTTCATGAGGGTAGGCATGGGCTTTGTCATTTAGCGCAACGCGTTCTAACCACTGCATCCCAACACGCTCACGCTCTGCAGCTGTACCTGTGCGCAGCCCAAACATGACATTCTCAAGAACACTTAGGTGTGGGAAGAGGGCAAAGTCTTGAAAGACCATACCAACTTTGCGCTCTGCTGGTGGAACGCGAATACCGGGTGAGCTCACCGTTTTGCCATGAATCTTGATTTCTCCCGCTTGCACGGGTTCGAAGCCGCAAATCGCTCGCAATACCGTGGATTTACCACAGCCGGAGTGGCCCAAGAGACACGCAATATCCCCTTTGGGGAGCTGGAAACTGAGGCCATTCACAATCCGAATCACGCCTGAGCCTTCCTGCCTGGGAAACTCAATGGCGATGTTTTCGAGGGAAATTAGTGCTGGATTGGAATTCATCCCTATAATTTTCGCATTGAATCATAAAAATTCATAAAAACACCACAATCTATCCATTTATTCCACCCGCCACCGCAGTCAATGCGTACTAGCTCCATTCTCTTAGCCCTCGCTCTCAGTCTTCCGATTCTGGGGTTGATCTTGGCAGCTCTATTGGGGCAGCCTACCCCCATCGTATCCGATGGGATAGTCGCCGAGAGTACGCTAACTCATCTCTGGAACTACGTGCTGACCGATTACATTGTCACGACGATCCTGTTGTGTTTAGGCGTTGGTATCGGCGTCTTTGTATTGGGCGTTGGTAATGCGTGGCTAGTAGCGAACTATCAATTTCCAGGAAAGGCAATCTTTGAATGGGCCTTGATCCTGCCCCTTGCAGTTCCTGCCTATGTGATGGCCTATTTATTTGTGGATTTCTTACAGTATGCTGGTCCCGTGCAAACCATGTTGCGTGAGGATTTGGGCCTTACCTGGGCATTGCCCGATCCGCGCTCTTTGGGTGGGGCGATGTGGACCTTCTCCATGTGTTTGTATCCCTATGTTTATTTAGTGGCTCGTACTTCTTTTTTAGATCGCAGTGCACGATTTATGGAGGTTGCCGAGACCTTGGGATATACCAGTGTGGAAGCATTCATGAAGCTGGTATTACCCATGGCTAGACCCGCAATTTTTACTGGTGTTGCTCTGGCGCTCATGGAAGTGCTAGCCGACTTTGGCGCGGTATCGTACTTTGGCTTGCAAACCTTTGCGACCGGCATTTTTAAGGCTTGGTTATCGTTTGGGGATCGTAGTGCTGCAGTTCATTTATCCCTCATGCTCTTAAGTTTTGTCTTAATTGTGTTTTATTGGGAGCGTCACAATCGAGCTAGGCAACGCTATGCCCTCGCTAACACCAATACCCGACCTGCGATCCCAAAACGCTTAGTCGGTTCGCATGCGCTCTACGCATTTTTATTCTGCGCCTTAACCCTATTTTTTGCATTTGTTTTGCCAATGGCCGTTTTATTTGATCTTCTAAGCGAGCAGGGGCTAGAGGCTGATCCGCGCTATTGGGGGTGGTTAAAAAATTCCTTAAGCTTATCCGCGTTTACTGCGATATTGGCTGTATTCTGCGCACTCTTTTTGGCGTATGCGGCACGCCTCACTCAAAGTAAAACGTTGCAAGGGGTTAATCGCTTGCTTACGGTTGGCTATGCCTTGCCGGGTGCAGTTTTGGGAGTCGGTATTTTGTCTCTATTGGGTTTATTGGATATTGCTTGGTTGATGTCGATAAGCGTTGGGATACTAGTTTACGCCTATCTCATTCGCTTTTTATCGGCAGGCTTGCAAAGTATTGAGACTGGCCTGACCCGTATTACCCCAGCGATGGATGGGACCGCTGCGCTCTTGGGCGCCAGGCCGATGGAGATGATTTGGCGGATTCATCTGCCATTACTAAGACGCAGTGTCTTAACTGCTCTGTTATTTGTGTTTGTGGATGTCATGAAAGAGCTACCAGCCACCTTGCTATTGCGACCATTTAACTTAGACACCTTGGCGGTCGCTACCTATCAATTAGCAGCCGATGAGCGTCTGGCCGAATTAGCCTTACCTGCCTTAAGCATTGTTTTAGTTGGTCTTTTGCCGGTGATCTTGCTATCGAGGGCCATTGCTCAGAAACGTTAAAAACCACATAAGTACCAATATTATTGATAATCATTCTCATTCGTATTACAATGTAATCTTTGTAATTGCTGATAGGAATGGTTTGACATGCAAGGAATTCGCTCAGGCTTCACATCTTCAATCAAGAAGGTATCTTTCATACTTGGTTTGGGTTTTGCAATTAGTGCCCCACTTAGCCATGCGGCTGAGCCTAATACAGTTCTTAATTTGTACTCCGCGCGTCATTATCAAACCGATGAATCGCTCTATGCCAACTTCACAAAAAGTACTGGTATCAAGATTAACCGGATTGAGGCAGACGACAATGCTTTGATTGAGCGCTTGAATAGCGAAGGTGCCAAAAGCCCAGCCGATGTGATCTTGCTTGTTGATGCAGCACGATTGTGGCGTGCTCAGGTCAATGGCATGTTTAAGCCGATTCAGTCTAAGGTATTGGATCAGCGCATACCAGCCAACCTGCGTGCTAAGGCTGATCCGGATGGAACCACCTGGTTTGGATTTTCAACGCGGGCACGTATTATTGTGTACAACAAAGAGCGCATGAAACCCGATGATGTGAATACCTATGAGAAATTGGCTGATTCCATCAATAAAGGGAAGGTATGCACTCGTTCGGGCTCACACCCCTATATGTTGTCATTGGTGGGCGCTCTGATTGAGCGTGATGGCACTGCGGCTACTGAGAAGTGGGCTAAAGGTATGGTTGCCAACATGGCGCGTGCACCCAAAGGTGGCGATACCGATCAAATCCGTGCTGTCGCATCAGGTGAGTGTGCCGTTGCTTTAACCAACTCATACTATTTGGCACGTCTAATGCGCTCGACCAAGCCTGAGGATATCGCGGTGGTTGCTAAAGTGGGTCATATTTGGCCCAATCAAAATGCCGGTGGTGTGCACATCAATATTTCTGGGGGAGGGGTAGCCAAGAACGCTCCCAATCCCCAAGCAGCCGTTAAGTTTTTAGAGTATCTAGCCAGCGATGCGGCGCAGGTCTATCTGGCCGATGGTAATAACGAATGGCCGGTGGTGGCGGGCGTAAAAGTCGATAATCCTGCTTTAAAAGCGCTCGGACCTTATCAAGTCGAAAAAGTGTCGATCGCTGCCATTGGCCGTAATCAAGTAGCGGCGCAGCGTATCTTGGATCAAGCAGGCTATCGCTAGACGACTAACCGCGACCCACAAATGGCATCTTGCTGGCCATGATGGTCATGAACAAGATATTGCTTTCGGGCGGCAGTTTAGCCATCTGTAAAACAGCCTGCCCAACATGATCAACATCCATCCGCGGCTCGACTTTGATCGAGCCGTCGGCCTGCATAATGCCATTCGCCATACGCTCGGTCATTTCAGTAGCGGCATTGCCAATATCAATTTGACCGCAGTTAATATTAAATGGCCTGCCATCGAGGGCGATGGATTTGGTCAGGCCAGTAATCGCATGTTTGGTCGCGGTATAAGGGGCAGTATTGGGTCGTGGAGCATGGGCTGAGATCGAACCGTTATTAATGATGCGACCGCCCTGAGGTGACTGGGCTTTCATCATCCGCATAGCCTCTTGGGCGCACAAGAAGGCACCACATAGATTGCTATTGACGACATTCATCCACTGCTCATAACTGAGTTCATCCATAGGAATAGCAGGCGCACCCATTCCTGCGTTATTGAAAAGGACATCAATGCGGCCGAATTGATCTTTTAGCTTCCCAAACAACGCTTTTACATCTTCGGGTTTGCCTACATCACAGGCGACTGCTAAACAATTGCTTTCGTTTCCACCAATATCGTTAATTGCTTTTTGCAAACGTTCTAGATTACGCCCAGTAAGCACGACCGAGAATCCATCCGATAGCAGGGCTTTGGCAGCAGCCTTACCAATACCAGTTCCAGCACCGGTAACCAGAGCAACACGCAGGGGGTTTGAGTTCGTTGGCATGAATTTAATCAGGGCATAATAGTTGAAAGTTGAATAATAAACTGATGCTCATTAAAACTATTTTTTTTTCTAATAATAGAGTTTCAAAAAAATGGTAATAAATAGTTATTTTTGAATTAAATCAATCAAGTGTATTAAGAATAATTTGATGCTGCTTCCCCCATTTACCCCATTTGATCAACTGCAGCATTCCTTGCAAGAGCGGGGCTATGCGGTGATATCCCCCGATAGCCTGAGCCAATTAGTGAGGGTCCCCCTCAAGGATCTGGGGGCATTGAAGACCCATTGGAATGATCTGCCGCGCGATCCGTACTTAAAAGACGGGGGGCGCTATCGGTTTCGGCGTCATGCTAGCTATTGGATTCATCAAGGAACTCTTGAATTAGCACCCCATCGTGCCCATTGGCAATCGCCTGATTACAACGCTCTGCATGGCGGGATCGAGCGTTGGTTTGAGCCTCTAGAGCCCGAATTGCAGAACAACTCTACTTGGCAACAATTAATGCTGGGGATCTCGCAATTATTTCCGGTATCTCCAAAATGGTTTGTCGAGGCCCATCCTTTTCGGATCGATACCAGTGATGGTATCGGTCGCCCCACGCCTGAGGGAGCACATCGCGACGGTGTCGACTACGTTGTGGTGATTTTGGTGGATCGAGTGGGTGTCAAAGGCGGGGAGACCCGTATTTTTGAAGCACAAGGCTCGATTGGTTTGCGGTTTACCTTACAGGATTCTTGGACAGCCTTAGTTTTGAATGATGCGAAGATGATTCATGAGACCACACCAATTCAACCCATCGGAGCCCATGGCTATCGAGACACCTTGGTGATTACCTTTCGGCACAACGGTTTTCAAGAGCTTTCAAACCGGCAAGATCAATAATTAAATCGTCATGAGCATTCTGAAAGGGAATACACCATGGATGTTGGTAGCCCAAGTCGGTGCTCTATTAGGCTTTGCTGCATATGCTGTGACCCTAACCACTTTGCAAGGCGAGTGGGGCCTCTCTAATTTTGAATCCGGTCTAATTGCCAGTGCATTCTTTGTTGGATATATCGCAGTAGTACCATTTGCCACGGCGCTAACCGATCAGATGGATGCACGGCGTATTTATATGACTGGAAGTTTGTTAGCGATTGCGGGTCAATTGGGAATGGGCTTTATCGCCAGTGGCTTTATCAGCGCTTGCGCTTGTATGATGGTGAGCGGCGCTGGGTTAGCAGCTACCTATATGCCAGGTCTCAAAATCCTTTCCGATCGAGCTATTCAAGGGGAAATCACCCGCCATATTGCGTTTTATACGGCGTTCTTTGGGGTTGGCACCGGCTTCTCCTACGTCATCTCAGGGTGGATCCTCGATTTGGGTGACTGGCATCATGTTTACCGTTGGGTCGCTTTGGGTCCAGCATGCTCGCTCCTGATCGTATTGGTGCTGATTCAGCCAACACGTCATTCTCACTGGCAAGACAATATAAGGATTGATTGGCGTAATATTTTTCCGATCCGGAAGTGGCAACAAGTTTTGCAAAATCGCAATGCCTCAGGATATATCCTCGGATATACCGTTCATTCGCTTGAACTCTTTGCGTCTCGTAGTTGGTTGGTTGCTTTTTTTATCCTGAGCACCCAACTCTCAGGTGAGCAATTTATTCTGGCAGCCACGACGCTAGCCGGAGTGATTAATTTCTTTGGGGTGCCGGCCTCGATTATGGGTAATGAGCTCGCCCTGAGGGTGGGTCGTCAACAATGGGTGTGTATCGTAATGATCACCAGTGCTATTTTTGGGGTTGCTCTCGCTTACTCCATGGGGCATGCCAGTTGGATTATTTTGGCACTGGCGATTGGCCACGC
Source organism: Polynucleobacter sp. HIN5 (assembly GCF_030297555.1). Classification (NCBI taxonomy): domain Bacteria; kingdom Pseudomonadati; phylum Pseudomonadota; class Betaproteobacteria; order Burkholderiales; family Burkholderiaceae; genus Polynucleobacter; species Polynucleobacter sp. HIN5. The sequence continues at coordinate 407,983 of NZ_AP028136.1, forward strand.
TATTTTTATCATGGCAGATTCTGCGACGCTGACCGCAGGGCTGGTGACGAGCGCTGATGAGAAGCTCAAGGGAGCAGCAATGGGCTTGCACTCGCTTATGGGTTTTGGGGGTGGATTATTAGGCCCAGCCATCTTTGGCTTTGTACTTGATCTCACTGGATCCCAGTCCGATCGAGTTTCTTGGATCTGGGCTTATGCTTCGATCGTCGTTTGGGGAGTCTTATTTGTGATCTATGAGCGTCGTAAGGGCTGGGTCCGCTAAGACATCAAAAAGGTATTTCTGGCTTTTTGAAGTCCACTGGCGAGGTCATGGCAGAAATACTCCGAACTCATCTTGTCATAGAGGCCTGAGCGCAGCGCAATATCATGGGTTTGATGATTTAAGCCACAGATATAGATCGATACACCCTGGGTTTGGCAATGGTGCATGAACTCCATCAAACTATCCATCCCAGTCGCATCCATATAAATTACATTCTTAAAATCCAATAGCACCGCACATTGGGGCAGCCGTTGCTCTATTTTCTCAAGTAGCTGAATAGCTCCAAAAAAGAGGGCGCCATAAATGCGATACGCCGCTACCTTATCCTCTTGACCGTCAAGAAATGGAAAGTCAGCGATGGGGGCATTCTCAATACGAGAGAGACTTGAAATTCGATAGACAAAAGTGATGAACGCCAAGATTAATCCCACCTGCACAGCAACTGTTAAATCCACTGTGACGGTGAGTAAAAACACACTGATCATGGTGATGCGATAGGGTAGGCGAAATTGTTGGACATCGATGAACTTTTTCCAATCCCCCATGTTCCAAGCAATGAAAATCAGGATGGCGGCTAAGCATGCTAGGGGTATATTTTTGGCTAGCGGCGCTGCTAATACGATGATGAGGAGAAGTGTGATCGAGTGAACAATGGCCGAGATCGGCGTTCTGGCGCCGGAATCAATATTGGTGACGGTGCGGGCGATGGTGCCCGTGACTGGCATACCGCCAAAGAAGGGCATCACAAAGTTAGCAATCCCCTGGCCCATGAGCTCTTGATTAGGGCGATGGCGCTCATGGGTTAAGCCATCGGCAATGCGAGCGCAGAGCAGGGATTCAATGGCGCCTAATAGTGCTAGGGTCATCGCTGGGGCAATCACCAATTGAGCGCTCTCCCAAGTAATTCCTTGCCATTGAGGGCTGGGAAGGCCAGACGGGATCCCTCCAAACCGAGTGCCAATTGTCTCCACTGGTAACGAAAAGATGGTGGTCACCAGAGTTGCGAGTACTAGAACCCAAATGGTTCCCGGAATCATCCCCAGCTTACCGATGCGCTTATTAAACAGTCGCCATAGAATCAGAAAGATCAGACTTGATACTGATAGAGCCAGCGTCGCTGGACTCCAGGTGGTAGCCCGATCAATGAGTGTTTGCACCATACTAAAAAATTGCGATGGCAATTGGGGAATTTGCAAACCAAAGAAATCTTTAATTTGCGAGAGGATGATGAGAACCGCAATGCCATTCGTAAAGCCAACAATCACGGCAATTGGAATAAAGCGAACTAGAGTTCCTAAGCGAAAAAGTCCCATCAGAAATAAAAAAACGCCTGAAAGGGTAGTGGCTAGTAAGAGATTGGCAACCCCATAGCGATCAACAATGGCATAGACGATCACAATAAACGCACCAGCTGGTCCTGCAATTTGCACTTTGGTGCCGCCAAATAGGGCGACAATCAATCCTCCAATAATGGCAGCAAAGATCCCAGCTTCAGGCTTTAAGCCACTGGCAATCGCAAATGCCATCGCCAGTGGTAGTGCAATCACTCCTACCGTGATACCAGCGAGTACATCCCGTGAGAACTGTTGACGTGAATACCCGCTAAACGAATCAAGGATGGCTGGTTGAAAGAAAGCCATTGCGCAGCTTAGCCTTTGAACCAATCCCCTAAGCGCTGGGTAATTCCATACGCAAACACCGAACATGTTGCCGTTAAGAAACTACCCCAAACGATATCAACGATAGCGAGCTTACTTGGAAAATCACGAATCACGGCCAGATTGGTGAGGTTATAGGTCATATAGCAAAAGAATCCAAAAAGCGCTCCATAAATCAATGCATCCAACCACATCTGCTTTTGGAGGGCGGGATGAATCACAAAGATCAATGCGCCAAGACCATACAACAGATAAAAGCCTAAAGCGGCCATCAGATTGGGATTGGGGGACATGAGGGAACCCATTTCACTGCGATACAGGCCTTTGGCAATTCCTAATAACCAAATTAAATCAATCACTAAGAGACAAAACAGGAAGGCAAAATAGGGGATGAAATACTTGAGCATTTTGGTCAGAACCAGTCGCACAGACCGTTAATCGGACTTAACATAGTGATGTCAGTATAAATCCTTCAACTATTTCATAGGAGGTATCTATGTTTCGTAATTTAATCGTACCCGTTGATGGTAGTGATGTGAATATGAAATCGCTCAAGAAAGTAGCTGAGTTAGCAAAAGCAGATGGCGCAAAAGTGACTTTAGTTTACGTGTCTGATCCATTGCCTCCGATTGCATATGCGGATAGCACCATGGGAGTGGCTTTTACTGATACCGAACACAAAAAGACCTGTGAGGCCTTTGCAAAAAAAGTGTTGGCTAAATCTGCTGAAAAATTGGGCAAAGGATTAGTAATTGATACCCGCCATGTTTTTCATGTCAATCTATATGAAGGAATTATCGAAGCCGCCAAGAAATCAAAAGGCGATGTGATTGTGATGGCATCCCATAAAAATACTGGCCTCAAAGGGATTATGCTTGGCAGTGAAACCCATGCCGTGATCGTGCACACCAAATTGCCAGTATTGGTTTTAGGCTAGTTTCTACTTCTTTTTCTGTTGGCTCGCCTCAGTGCGAGCTGCGGCGATGTTTTCATCCATGCCTCGCGCAAACTCGCTGTCAGCAGGGACTAGGCCTTTTGCCTTTGCCCAATATTCCTCCGCCTTTTTGTAGTCACCCATTTCAAAATAAGCGGTGCCTCCCAGGGCAAGCGCTTTAAGATTATTGGGGTCGATCTGCAGGGCTTTTTGCACCAGGCGCATCGGTTCACCTTTAATGCTTTTGTTCTCAAACGCCAAGAGATCGGCATAGTCCACTAATAGTTGCGCATTATTGGGATTGAGTTCCAAGGCCTTTTTATAGGCTGCTCGGGCTTCGGTCATCCGGTTTAATGCCGCATACGATCGGCCTAACATTTGCCATCCTTCAGCGTTGTTAGGATCTTTTTCAAGTCGTTGCGCTAAACGCTCGACCATTCCCTCGATATCTTGTTGCGTCAGCTGCGGTTGGCCTTGATTAGCCTCTGGCAAGTACAGGGCCAATGGTGACCCGACCAAGAGATATAAAACAATTGCCCCAATTGGCAATGTGGTGGCAATGAAAATGGTCGACCATTTTTTCTTACGTTGATGCAACTCACCATCTAAAACAAGTTGATCGGCAGCGATTGCCCGCTCTTCTTGGAGTAGACGTTTTTCAATATCAAGTTTCGCCTGTTGTAACTGCTCGTAGCTAATGCGGCCTTCTTGATGATCACGCTCAAATTGACGTAATTGATTTTGAAGAATGGCAATATTTTCATCCTGCTCAAGGCTAATTTTTTCTGGATTGAGCTTACTTTTGCGAAACGGAATAATGATCAGTAACACCGCAACTACGGTCATCAACACAGCAATCAGGATGAAAAGAGTCATTACTGGTTTCCTAGTTTGCGGTCTAGCAGTTGTCGGGCACGCTCAATTTCTTCTGCTGAAAATGTTTCTTTAGACAGTTCTTGTTTGCGTTGTTTAATTTGCCGAACCAATAAGATGAGGCCCAGTAGCATCAGTAAGAATGGACCAACCCAGAGCATCAAGGTGGCAGCATTCAAGGGTGGGTTGTACAACACAAAGTCCCCATAGCGTTCGGTCATGTATTTCAATATCTCTTGTTTTGAACGTCCCTCGCTGAGCTGTTGGCGAACTTGGTTTTTGAGATCCACTGCGAGATCAGCATTGGAGTCCGCAATGGTTTGATTTTGACAGACTAGACAGCGTAATTCATTGGAAACCTCTAAAACTTTCTTTTCAAGCGCTGGGTTTTCAGAGACTGAAGGTGCCGCATTACTTTGCGTAAAACCTATGCTGGAAATAGCAAAGCTAAATAAGAGTCCAGTCAAAATAATAGAGAAGCGTTTCATGATTGGAGGCTAGCAATCAAAGGGATGATTTTTTTCTCAAGCGCATCTTTGGTGAGCGGCCCGATGTGTTTGAGGCGAATCACGCCAGAGCGATCAATCACAAAGGTTTCAGGAACTCCATAAACTCCATAATCAATTCCGACTTGACCTTTAATGTCAGATACCGAGAGTTGATAAGGGTTGCCGAATTGCTTGAGCCACGCTTGCGCCGCCTCGGGCTTATCTTTGTAATCAAGTCCAATCAAAGGTGTACTTTGGGTTTTTGCAAAGTCAACCAACAAGGGGTGCTCTTCTCGACACGCTACACACCAAGAAGCCCAGACATTCAATACCCAAACTTGCCCTTTCATTTGATCGGGAGAAAAACTCGTTTGCTCTTTACCAAGCACGGGTAGATTAAACATCGGAGCGGTTTTACCAATAAATGGTGAAGGTACCTCACGCGGCTTCAGTTGCAAACCGATTCCTAAAAAAATGAGTAGTACTAAAAAGATGGCGAAGGGAAGCAGGTAACGCCGCATCTTACGCCTCTTTCTTGCGATAGCGACGATCGGTAATCGCTAAGAAACCACCCAGTGCCATCAGGATGCACCCACCCCAGATCCAATCGACAAATGGTTTGTGATAGATCCGTACACTCCATTCGCGGTCATTAATTGGCTCGCCTAAGGATACATATAAATCGCGTGTCAGTCCTGAATCAATCGCAGCTTCCGTCATGGGCATTTGGCTTGCGGTATAGATACGTTTTTCAGGAAAGAGTGTGGTCACGGACTTGCCGTTTTTGCTGACATCAAACTGCCCCTGAATTGCGGCATAGTTGGGGCCATTGATGGTTTTTAACCCAATCAACTTAAAGTCGTAGCCACCCGACTGCGATACGCTACCAATTTGCATCCGCACATCTTGCTCGGTTTCAAAGCCACGCACTGCGGTGACGCCGATGATAAATACCGCTACCCCAAAATGCGCTACCAGCATGCCGTAGTAACCAGCTGGCTGAATCCGCAGGTTTTGCCACCAGGTCTTGCTTGGATTAATTCTGGCACGATCGATTAATTGAGTAACTCCGGAGCTAATAATCCAAGCAGCAATTAATAGCCCAAAGCCAATCATTGGAGTCCAAGATCGCAGGACAAGGGGGGCAATGATCGCAGAGATCGCGCTTGCTGCAAGAGCCCATTTCAGTTTCGTTGCAAGTTCAATGGGAGGCGATTGGCGCCAGCGCGCAATTGGACCCACTCCCATCAAAAATAATGCAGGTGTCATAAGCGGTACGAATACTGCCTCAAAGTAAGGCTCACCTACTGAGATCTTCCCAAGATTTAAGGCATCCAAGATCAGTGGATAGAGGGTGCCCAACAATACTGCAGCGGCGGAAACTAATAAGAGAACATTATTGACGAGTAGCATGCCCTCGCGTGAGACGGTTTCAAAGTTACCCCCAATATTGGCTTTTGGAGCTCGCCATGCAAAAAGTAATAATGATCCACCAACGATCAGACCCAAAAAGCCCAGAATAAATACACCACGCTCAGGATCGGTGGCAAAGGCGTGAACCGAAGTGATTACACCCGAGCGAACCAAGAAGGTTCCTAATAGTGATAGTGAGAAAGCCAAAATTGCCAGTAGTGCAGTCCACATTTTGAAGCCACCACGTTTTTCAGTGACGGCAAGTGAGTGCATTAATGCAGTGCCGACCAGCCAGGGCATAAACGAAGCATTTTCAACGGGGTCCCAGAACCACCAGCCACCCCAACCGAGTTCGTAATACGCCCAAGCGCTTCCAAGCGCAATACCAATCGTTAAGAAGCACCAGGCGGTGGTAACCCAAGGGCGCGACCAACGCGCCCAGGCGGCATCTAGTCGACCGGATAAAAGAGCCGCGATTGCGAATGCAAAGGCAACGGCTGAGCCCACATAACCCATGTATAAAAACGGCGGATGAATAATCATCCCAGGGTCTTGCAACAGAGGATTGAGATCGCGCCCTTCAGGAGCGGGAGGAAAAAGCCGATCAAAAGGGTTCGAGGTCAAGATAGTAAATAACAAAACACCCACACTCAAAATACCCAATACAGCCAAAATGCGCGCAATCATTTTGTCTGGAAGATGCTTGGAGAAAACAGCCACAGCTAAGGTCCATGCTGCCAGCATGAGAGCCCATAACAAGATAGAGCCTTCGTGACCGCCCCACACAGCACAGATACGATAAATCAGGGGCAAATTGGAATTGGAGTTTTGTGCCACATACAACACACTGAAATCATTTTGAATGAAGTTCACTGTGAGGCAAACGAAGGCAACTGCGACCCAAGTAAAGAGGGCCCAAGAGGCAGGTCTAGCAATGGCCATGAGATGGGGGCGATTACTCTGGGCGCCCACCATTGGAAACGCAGAGAGAATGAGCGCGGTCACCAGCGCCAAGATTAGTGCGTATTGGCCGATTTCTGCAATCATTTTTTACCCCCATACTCTTTCAGAGTGGGCGCTGCTTGAGGATCTTTTGATTTAGCTTTTTCAAGAGCCTCGGCGGCCTCTGGTGGCATATAGTTCTCATCGTGCTTGGCCAGAACTTGCTTCGCTTGAAAGACTCCGTTTTGATTGAGCTGACCTTGAGCAACCACTCCTTTGCCTTCTTTAAATAAATCGGGCAAAAGACCTTCGTATTGGACGGGGACATCGTGAGCAGTATCGGTCACAATAAAGCTCACCTTCAGACCGCCGGGGTCGCGAATAACACTACCTTCCTTGACCAGACCCCCGATCCGAAATAGTTTGTTCTTCGGCGCCTCATTGGCATAAACCTGGGATGGGCTAAAAAAGAACACCAAATTACTTTGAAAGGACTGTAATACCAAATAGGCTGCAACACCTAATGATGCCAGACCACCAGCGATCGCAAGACCGCGTTTTGTACGGGGTTTCATAAACCTCTATTTTGCCTAATTTCTTTGGGACTCGCGCATTTCAGAAATTAGGGTTTTTCGAAGGGCCTTATTCCGACTTCGTAGCAGGGCTATCTCAATCACCAGCACCAAAATTGTGACCAGGTAAGACCCCCAAACGAATAGGGCATAGCCACCCATGTGAAGAAAGTCGGAGAAGCTTGACCAATAAAACATTACAGAACCTCCTTGACCCAGTCGGCATGGCGCTCCCGGTCTAGAATGAGGTTACGACACCGATACAGGGCAACTGCAATTGAATACATCCAAAAAGCAAAAACCATGATGAGCATCCCAGTTAACATCTGTGTGGCCATCGTAGGGGCTTTGGCCAAACTTACGGAGGCTCCTTGATGGAGGGTATTCCACCATTTAACCGAAAAATAAATGATGGGGACATTAATGACCCCAACAATCGCTAATAATGCTGCGCTTCGGTCCGCTTTTCGAACATCTTCGATGGATGCGTGGAGCGAAAGAAAGCCAAAGTACAGAAAAAGCAACACGAGCTCTGAGGTGAGGCGAGCATCCCAGACCCACCAAGTACCCCAGGTTGGCTTACCCCAAACGGCACCAGTCCACAGGGCAATGAAGGTCATGATGGCTCCAGTGGGGGCTAGGGAGAGGGCCAGCATACTTGCTAAGCGAGCATTAAAAATGAGTCCAATCGCTGCCCAAAATGCCATGACCAGATAAATTAGCATCGACATCCAGGCGGCAGGGACGTGGATAAAAATGATGCGATATGAGTCACCCTGTTGATGATCGGTGGGCGCAATACCTAAACCAATCACTAAACCAATGATGGTCAGGATCATGCCACTCACCACAAACCAGGGGATTAGCGATCCAGCAAGCCCATAAAAACGTTGTGGGGCAGCATACTTAAACCAATTTAGATTGAGCAAAGACAAAGTAGTAAAACCTAACTGATTAATTGACTGAAAAGTATTGTAAGTCGATTGCGTTTGATCGTCTTTTATTCCAAGGCAATCCGAATGCTAGCAGCGCTGGCAAAGGGGGCTAAAAATAATGCGATGATAAGCATAGCGCCAAGTAAAGAAAAGTGGGCCTCAATCCCAAGACCGCTCTGGTAAGAATCAACTGCCCCGGCTCCAAAAATGAGGACAGGAGTCACTAACGGCAAAATGATCAGGGCCAACAGGGTCCCGCCACCCCGACTTGCCAGTGTTAATCCGGCGCCGATCGAGCCAATCAGGCTGAGGAGTGGAGTTCCAAGTAGTAGCGAAAGAAATAGGATGCCTACCGTATCCATCGGTAAATTAAATTGCAAGGCAAGGATTGGTGAGATGAGGGCAAGTAATAGGCCGCTGCTTATCCAATGCGCAATCGTTTTAGCAAGCACCACGAGTGGTAAGGGAAGGGCGGTTAGAGCAATTTGATCTAAAGACCCATCGATAAAGTCCTCTGCAAATATTTTATGAAGCGATAACATTGCCGCTAACAAGGCGGCAATCCAAAGCATGCCCGGCGCAATTTGCATCAATAGGTTTTGTTCTGGTCCAATACCTAAAGGAAAAAGACTTGCTACTACTGCAAAAAAGATGAGGACCGCAAGGCTATCGCTTTTGCGCCGTAGAGCAAGTCGTAGGTCGCGCGCAATCACGCCTTGGAAGATTGCAAATCCGGAAGCGCTTTGACTCATAGTTCCAACCGAATCACACAAGGGTCGCCATCGATCTGTAACTCTTGATGGCTACTAAGTGCCACGATCCCTCCATGATTGACATGGTTAATTAATAAGTTTTGTAATGCAAGGTTTGACTCTCGATCCAAGGCGTTGAATGGTTCATCCAAAACCCAAATTGTTTTTGCTTGAGGAAGACGTAAGCGACTAAGCGCGATGCGTTGCTTTTGGCCTTGCGATAAGGTGCGAATAAAACGATGGGCTTGGCGATCTAAGCCTGCCTCGTGAAGAGCCTGCATCGCCTCTTCATTGGAAATCGATTGTCCACCTAGTAATGCCAATGACATTAAATTCTCGATCGCACTAAAGTCTGGCTTCAGGGCGGGGGCATGCCCAAGATAAATCAGCTCGCTATGAAATTGATCCCGGTCCTCGGTGATTGGATCGGATCCCCAAAATACCTGCCCAGCATGGGGTGAGAGTAGGCCACAAAGAATACGTAGAAGACTGGATTTGCCTGAACCATTATCCCCAGAGATTCGCAGCATAGACCCTGGTTTGATTTCAAGACGCAGATCTTCAAATAAGGTACGACCTCCGCGCACGCATGCAATGGACTCGAGCCGTAAGGGTTTAGACATGCGTACTCATTCTTTGGGGATACTGCCTAACATTAACAGCTGTTTGGTGAACGAGCCACTATCGCTTGGGCGCATGGTCCACAAATCGAGCTGAATTTTTGGGTTATAGGGATCGACATAGATGCCATTTTTTCGTAATTCGTAATGCAAATGCGGGCCGGTGGAACGACCAGTGGAGCCAACATAGCCAATCTCCATCCCGCGCCGAATATCATTGCCAACAACTAATTCATTATTGTAATTACTCAAGTGGGCGTAATAGGTTCGATAGTTGCCTGGATGATCAATGATGATCAGTTTGCCGTACGCTCCGCTGTATCCTAGAAATGCGACTTTCCCGTTGGCCACACTAAATACCGGTGTGCCAGTAGGTGCCGCATAGTCAATACCCATATGGGTTCGATAGCGTCGATCCTTGCCTTGGGCTTGTGGATGATTGGGATTGGTTTTTGAACGAATCGGAACTTGCCCAACACCTCGCGAGATCCGTCGATAGCTGAGAGGGTTAGTCCAAAAGCTACGCTCAATGGAGTCGCCGTTGGCAGTAAAGAATGATCCCGGAATATCGTCACGATCTAACCAAAACGCATCAGCGAGTACTTGATTGGTTGCAAGGTTCAGAATCTCGACCGCCCAAATTTGCGCCCACCGATCCCGATTACCAAAATCAACGATGACACGCACTTGTTTGGGACTATTCTCTAACGAGGCAGAGTCATCTGGATAGAGTTGCTTTACGATTGAATTGAGCTCCCAGGCAAGCTCAACTGGTAATTTATCCCCTAAACGTTGGGGGTCATACAGAACCTCTTGCAATGGAATAAATAGCTCTGTCCAGAATTGCATCTGGGATGCTAAGTTTTCTTCTTGAACTAAGAACCCCCCAAACCCGGAGGCAGTAAAAGTCAAAATCTGTGATTTCTCATTCCGGCTTGGTCCATTCATAATACTGAGTGACTCAAAGCGACCCCTTTTTCCGAAAGCAACAACATAAGGGATGCATGGACCACTTGCGGAGTCGAAGAACCGACCCGTTTGATTCTTGAAATACTCCAAAAACTCAGGATCGTTGATTCCGATCCGACTCGGAAGATTGCTTTCTCGAAAGCCTCGAGTTAGACAACCACGTTGCACCTGAAAATCAGGTAGTGCATCGAATTGACTGTACTCCTCGGTACCGGGATCGGTTAGCTGTTGGTTTTGCTCTGCAGCCGATTTACTCTGCAAGCCGGAGCCACTATTAACTGTTTTACTTTGGGCTCGTTGATTGACCTGAATCCCCTTTTGGGGGGCAGTCACTTTTTTGTTCGCCGGATTCGATTTGGTATTTTGGTTGGATTGAGACAGCACTAGCTGATTGCAAAGTATGAGACCAATTCCAAAACATACTTTGCCCCAAAGAGCTAAAGATCGAATACCGAATCGAGAGATATGGGTTTGATGCACACCACGATTATCCAATATCAAGAGGGATAATCGAAGGATTTATGCCGTAGTGCAACATTTTTGCATCCAAAAACTAGGTATGATCAGGCATTGACCTTATGGGAGCGGTAATCAATGCAAGCTGTGATTATTCGTCTGCTGACCGCCGTCTATGTATTGAGCACACCTTTCTCGCAGGCTTGGGGCAAAAGTTGCTCAGAACAATTGGCTCCACAAAGTACCGCTCGCCCAGGATCCAAGTCCGTGAGCTACGACGATTGCGTCAAGCAAGCTCGCATGGATTGCGAGCGAACTGCACGAGATCGTAAGTTGATCGACGTGGCCAAAGAAAGTTTTATGAAACGCTGCCTCGCAGAATCCATCGGCAAATAATCGATACAATCATTTTCTTTGATTGGTTAACCAAAAAGAGGAAAAAATGCCGATTATTGAATCCGTTCAAGTGGCTAGCGTGCCAGTTCCCTTAGATGTTGTGACATCGTTTGCGACTAGGACCGTGAGCGAGCGCCATTACTGCATCGTTAAAGTTCGCAGTAAAGATGGTCATGAGGGGGTTGGTTTCTGTTACGTGGGATCTGCCGCAGGTAGCATCGCCAAAGTGGCCGTTGAGCAATTATTAGCTCCTAAATTGATTGGGCAGAATAGCCATCGCAGCGAAGGTCTGTGGTCTGAGATGTATGCGGAGTCGATTTTGCAGGGCCGTTCAGGTGCTGTCATGCGTGGCATCTCGATTCTGGATACTGCAATTTGGGATCTCAACGCCCGCTCAGTTGGTTTGTCCCTCCATCAATACTTGGGATGCGTGGTAGATGATCGTGTTCCTGCCTATGCCAGCGGTGGTTATTACTTAGAAGGGAAAACTCCAGCCAAATTAGGCAAGGAGATGGAAGCGTTTGTGAAGCTCGGCTTTAAGGCGGTGAAGATGAAGGTTGGTCGCCTATCACCTCGCGAGGAGGAGGCTCGAGTCAAAGCCGCTCGCAGTGCAGTTGGTGATGATGTCCTTTTAACGCTCGATGCGAATAATGCCTGGCGCGATTTGCCAACCGCCATGGAGTATGTACGCCGCTTTGAGAAATACAATCCCTATTGGTTAGAAGAGCCGTTTTCTCCGGATGCGATCGACTTGCATGCCCGCTTAGCAAAAAATACAACAATTACGATCGCCACTGGCGAAATCGAAGTGGGTCGTTGGCGCTTTCGTGAGCTGGTTGATGCTGGTGGCGCAACCATCCTGCAGGCGGATGCGGCAGTATGTGGTGGCATTAGCGAATTCAGACGAATTGCTGCGTATGCTGATTCCAAAGGGATTACGGTTTGCCCGCATTGGTTCCATGATCTGCATGCCCCATTAGTTGCAGCAACACCTAATGCCCGCTTTGTAGAGTTTTTCCCAGATAACCAAGTCTTAAACTTTAGACGTCTCATTAATAAGCAATTGGCATTTAAGAACGGTGATCTGATCTTGCATAAAACACCAGGTTTAGGATTTGAGTTTGATGAGGTGGCGGTCAAAAAATACGCCGGCAAATCCGCTTGGACGACGATCAAAAAATAGTACGAAACGAATCATAAAAAAAGCCGCTTGATGAAAGCGGCTTTTTGATTGATAACCCGCCTAGGCGCTGGGCTTAGCTTTAAAGTACTTAAAGAACTGCAGAATCAGTACTAAACCAAATCCAGCAAAGCCAATCATATCGGCAGTTGGCGAGGTATAGGCCAACGCAACACCAGAAACAATCATCAAGGTACGCTCAAGAATATTCGTCTTCTCAATAAACCAACCTTGCAGACCACCCGCCAGGGCCACAATTCCGACAATAGCGGTTAGCGTAGACCAAACAATCTCCATCCAATTCGCTTGGGCCAAAGCAGTGGTAGAGCCCATGAGTAAGAGGCTAACCCCTGATTTATCGAGCACGAACATAAACGGTACCAAAATTGCAGGCGCTACGTATTTCCAGCTTTGCAAGGTTGTTTTATATGGATTGCCCTTACAAATTGCTGCCGCCGCAAAGGGCGATAGGGCGGTCGGTGGCGAAACCTCCGATAACACTGCGTAGTAAAAGATAAACATATGCGCTGCAAATGCGGGTACGCCTAAGTTAATAAGTGCGGGTGCCGCAATCACAGCACAAATAATGTAGGAGGCAGTAACTGGTACAGCAAGACCCACAATCCAAACAATGAAAGCAGTAAAAATAGCGGTGAGTAATAAAGACCCGCCCGCATACTGAATCACAATCGAGCTGAACTTTAAGCCTAAACCCGTTAATACCACCGTGCCCACAATCAGACCGGCGCCAGCGCAGGTTGCCGCAATGGCTAAAACACCGGTTGAGCCAGAAGCGAGCGCCTTGGTTAAATTAGAGTCATAGAGTCCTTTAAAGATGGGTTGTTTACCCATAAACCAATCATACGGAACGATGGCTGTATCTCGACGTAACATACTGCTTAATGCAGAAATGATTGTTGCCCACAGCACAGACATGACGGGCGTAAACCCCATCAACATAAATAGAACGATTGAGATCAGCGAGAAGAAATGAAACCAGTATTTTTTACTGAGAGACCATGCACTTTCGACCGCCTCAAAATGCATCGCTTTCATGCCGTATTTACGAACATCGATTTCCACCATGGTGAAAAGTCCGAGATAAAACAAAATGGTCGGAATGATCGACATTAATAAGACATCGAGATACGATATTTTTAAAAAGTCAGCGATTAAGAAGGCGGCTGCCCCTAGTACCGGTGGGGAAATAATCGCTCCCAAGCCGCCAGCCGCTAAGAGGCCGCCAGCCGCGTTTTTCTCGTAACCGACTTTGTTTAGCATGGGAGCCGCGACAGAACCAACGGTGACGGTGGTGGCTACACCAGAGCCAGATGGACCTCCAAGCAGGAATGAAGATAGAACAATGGTCCGTCCTACTCCAGATGATTTGCCACCCATGGCGGCAAACGAGAAGTCAATAAAGAACTTACCGGCACCCGTAAATTGCAGGAATGCCCCAAAGATCGTAAACAGAATAATGAGTGTCGCTGATACATCAACGGCAGTGCCATAGATACCCTCAAGAGTCATATACATAAACCCAACCAAACGATCAACCGAATAGCCTTTATGAGTCCATGGGGCCGGTAATGAGTCACCAAATAATGCGTAGAGTAAAAACAAAATAGTGACGGTGAGCAAAATCATTCCGTTGGTTCGGCGAACGGCCTCCAAAATCAATAAGATAAGTACTGATCCAAAAACGATATCGGTTGGGTTGGGTGCGGTGTTGCGATCACCAAAATCATCCCCGCCAGAAATTGCGTAATACGCAATCGCAATCGACGCAAGCGCGCAAATAATGTCCCACCACATTAGGCGATTTTTATAACGCGCCATGAGGGGGAAGCTTAAGAAAACTAGAAATAGAACAAAACTAACATGAACAGTGCGCAAAACTTGGGTTGGAACAATGGAATAGGCGGCATATAGGTGAAATAGAGACATACCGACCGCGACCAAGGTCAAAAAGATTGCAAAGATCCCTTTGTAATGATTGGAGTCGCCCTCTTCTTGTTTGATGAGCGCGTCTAATTTTTCTTGGGTTGCGCTATCGATTGCATTTTGGCTCATGGTTGTTGGTCTCTATTAGAAAATGGCCGCATTAGCGGCCATTCAAGCAAAACAAAAAAACGAATTAATTTACTTTAATGTTTTTCTCTTTGAAGTACTTCAAAGCACCAGGATGAAATGGAACTGGTGTCGAGGCAGCTTTTTGACCTTCGGGGGTCACATTAATGTACTCAAAGTGTGAACGAACCAAATCGATCTTGTTATCAAATACAGCCTTCACAATGTCGTAAGCTTCTTTTTCAGACATCTTTGAGCTGGTGACCAAGATATTGGCAACCGAGATCACATTATTATCTTTATCCATGCCCTTGTAGGTGGTCTTTGGAATCACATCTTTAAAGTAGAGGTTGCCATATTTTTTATTCATAGCATCCACTTCTTTAGAGTGATCGATCATTACGATCTTGGTGCCGGGGGTATTCGCTAGATCAGTCACTGCGGCGGTTGGTAAGCCACCTACCCAGAAGAACGCATCAATCTTGCGGTCCTTTACTGCATTGACGGACTCTGCCACTCCAAGACGCTCACGCTTCATGTCTTTATCTTTATCAAGACCAGCAGCCTCAATCACACGAAAAGCCATTACTTCAGTGGCGCTACCAGGACTTCCAGTGCTGACTCGCTTGCCTTTTAAATCTTGCATCGTTTTGATACCCGAAGCCTCGGTGGTCACAATGTGCATGCGATTGGGATAGAGAACCAATAAGGTATTGAGGTCAACCTTTTTGCCTGAGAACTTGCCTTGGCCAGTTTGCGCATCTTTAGCGGCATCGGCCATGGAGAAGCCAATATAGGGCTTGCCGGTGCCAATCAGGTTGAGGTTATCTACCGAGCCGCCAGTCACCTCAGCAGTCGCAGACATGCCGGGTACTTTTTTAGATAGAACAGCTGCTAAGCCGCCGCCCATAGGGTAGTAAACGCCGCCAGTGCCGCCAGTCGCTACCGAAAGATTTTGTGCTTGAACGCTGCCCCAAAGCAGTGCAATGCACAGTGGCAACAATTTAAGTAATTTCATGAAGTTATCTCCTGGGATCATTATTTATAGTTACAACAGACTATAAGTCTATACCAATTTAATTAGGCTAAAGCCCCTCCATCTGGAAGTTCATTTTTTGCAGCTCGTGAACCAGTTTGTTTTGCTGCTCTGCATCGAGGGGTAGTAGAGGAGGTCTCACCCGGAGCCATTCAGGATCACCACTGAAGTGCGCGACTGCTGCCTTCATCCCAGGAATCATCGGGAACTGGGCAAAAATGGCCCGCACTGCCGATAGGGACTCTTGTAAGGTGTCTGCCCCCGGTTCTTGCCAGCGCGCCGCAAGCTGGGCAATCGCCTTCGGATTGACATTGGCAGTGGCTGAGATACAACCCACACCCCCAGCTTTTAAGGTGCGCAGTAAAAACACCTCACTACCTGCATAGACCCGAAATCCTGAACCCGCCAACGCTTTAATCACAGATTCGGTATAAGGCCAATCCCCTGAACTATCTTTCATCCCAATGACGGTGTTGGGATAAGCCTTCACTAAGCGCTCCAACAGAGAAAGACTCAGACCAATTTTGGTGACCGGGGGAATGTTATAGACATAAATCTTTAAATTTGCATCAGCAATCTTTTCAATGACGTCTGCGTAAAACGCAAATAAACCATCATCGGAAACATCTTTATAGTAAAACGGTGGCAGCATTAAAACGCCTGCGCAACCAGCATTTACCGCGGCTCGTGTCATGACTACTGCATCATCAACCGAGCAGGCGCCAGTACCGGGCATCACATTATTTGGATTGAGTCCGCCATCAATCAACTCCTCCAACACCATGATCTTTTGGCGTGCCGACATGGAATTTGCCTCGGAGTTTGTTCCAAACACCGCTTGACCCACTCCGTGACTTTGCAGCCATTGGCATTGCCGCAGGAGTTTTTTGGAATTCGGGCCACCATCGGCATTAAATGGGGTTAGAACCGGGGATAGAACGGCAGAAAAACTTGAGGGATGTACGGGCATCACAATCTCCAATTACATGGCAATAGGGGTTGGTAGAGGGCGTTGATTAAAAAAAGCATCGAGATTATCAACCGCAAGGTTCGTCATCGCTTGACGCGTCTCTTGGGTGGCACTGCCAATATGCGGCGTCAGTAAAACATTAGGAAGCCCCAGAAAACGCTGATCAGGATTTGGCTCATTTTCAAATACATCCAAGGCGGCCCCAGCAATGATTTGGTTTTGCAAGGCGAATAGCAGATCCGATTCATTGACGACACTTCCGCGAGCAACATTAATCAAGTAGGACGAGGGACCTAAAGCGTCGAGTACCTCTTTGTGAATCATGCGCTCGGTTTCTTTGCCGCCGGGGCAACATAGAATCAAGACATCGCTCATGCTTGCTAGTTCAATTAATGAGGAAATGTAGGGATAAGGCAGGTGCTTGTCATGCGGACCATGGTAGGCAATCTTTACCTTAAAAGGCATAAGGCGAGTTGCCAGCTCTTGACCAATTCTTCCCATGCCTACAATCCCGATTGTTTTGCCTGCCAAGGAAGTTGTAAATGGAAACGCCCCTTTACTCCAATTTTTATGAAGTACAAACTCATGCGCCTTCGGAATCTGTCGCAGTAGAGCAAACAACATACCGATCGTCAGCTCGCATACTGCATCGTTGAGCACCCCTGGGGTGTTTGATGCCATGATGCCCTTTTGCTTTAAATAATCGAGCGGTAAATTGTCATATCCAACGCCACAGCAAGCAATCATCTTGACCTGGGGCAATTGATCTAAAAGAGTGGTTGTGATGGGATAGCTGGGCCTTGTCAAAATCGCCTGAACATCCTTTTGTGGAATGAGGCCTTGGGGGTCGGGCATCATGACTGGCGTTAGGCGGCGCAAGACCTCATCTTGCATGATTTCAGGGAAAAATCCCACTTGTAATACGCTATTGACTGGAATCATGTCTCGATTCTATTTTTATTGGAATAATGTGACATTGTAAGTCGATATTTTTAACATTTTGGATACCACCCATTGAGCACTAATAACGATCCTAAAGCTGCATCGAAGAGCGCACCCCAAGCTGGAATTCGCAAGGGCCTCACACGGTATGGCGATACCGAATTTTCTCTATTCATGCGTAAAGCCTTTATTAAGGCAATGGGATTTAGTGATAGCGCCCTTGACCGACCGATCATCGGAATCACGAACACCTATAGTGACTTCAACCCTTGCCATGGCAATGTGCCACAAATGATAGAAGCGATTAAGCGAGGTGTGATGCAAGCAGGAGGGATGCCGATGGTGTTCCCAACGATTTCCATTCATGAGTCGTTTGCATTTCCAACCAGCATGTATTTGCGCAATTTGATGGCGCTTGATACTGAAGAGATGATGCGTTCGCAACCGGTGGATGCCGTGGTACTCGTTGGCGGTTGCGATAAAACAATCCCTGCTCAATTAATGGCCGCTGCCAGTCTTGATGTGCCAGTGTTATCAATTCCAACAGGCCCGATGCTGACCACCTTGCATCAGGGCGATCGTTTAGGGGCTTGCACCGATTGCCGTCGTTATTGGGGAAAGTTTCGGGCTGGGGAAATTGATCAAGCAGAAATTGATGAGATCAACGGTAAATTAGCGCCTACCACTGGGACCTGTATGGTGATGGGCACTGCCAGTACCATTGCCTGTATGGTTGAGACCGCTGGTTTGAGTTTGCCTGGCACAGCCGCTGCTCCAGCAGTCACTGCAGAACGCTTTCGTTTATCGGAGCTCACCGGCCGCAGAGCGGTTGAGCTGGGTAAAACGGCGAGCGAGGGTCGCTTCTCGCCCCGCACCATCTTAAGTCCCGAAGCGTTGACGAATGCGCTTGTGGTTCTGCATGCGATCGGCGGTTCAACTAATGCGTTGATTCATTTCACGGCGATCGCAGCACGTCTGGGAATCAAACTGGATTTGGAGCGCTTTGATCGCCTGGGTCGAAATATTCCAGTCTTGGTGGATTTAAAGCCTAGTGGTTCGCACTATATGGAGCACTTATACGAAGACGGCGGCTTGATGGGTGTCTTGCGAGAGTTAAAACCCCATTTGTACCTCGATTGCCTAACGGTATCTGGCAGAACATTGGGTGAGGAGATTGACGCCGCAAAAGTTACCAAAGCCCGCAAAGTAATCCGGATTGCGAGTGAACCAATCTACCCTGTCGGTGGCTTGGCTGTTTTGAAAGGTAATTTAGCACCACGTGGGGCGGTAATTAAGCATTCCGCAGCTAGCCCCAATTTGCTAAAGCACCGCGGTCGGGCGGTCGTGTTTAAGTCCCTCGAGGATTTGGCTTTGCGCGTGGATAGTCCAGATCTGGACGTCATGGCAGAGGACATCTTGGTCTTACAAAATGCTGGCCCCAAAGGTGCGCCGGGTATGCCTGAAGCGGGTTATTTGCCGATCCCCAAAAAACTCGCTCAAGCTGGCGTTAAGGATATGGTTCGGATCTCCGATGCCCGTATGAGCGGCACCGCCTTTGGCACGATTGTCCTGCACGTTACTCCAGAGTCAGCCGAGAACGGACCACTTGCCATCGTTCAAGATGGCGACATGATTACGCTAGATGTTGAAAAACGGCTATTGCAATTAGAGCTCGATGATGCAGAAATTGCGCGTCGAATCGCCGCTCTTGAAACGCCAGCGAAGCGCTTGAATATCCCAAAAACGGGCTATCGTCATCTCTATCAAACGACGGTTACGCAAGCGGATGTCGGGTGTGATTTTGACTTTATGGTTCCCGCTGCACACGGCGTGGTTCCACTACTAAAGGGAAATTGAGATGTTATTTAATCCAGCCGAGACTAAAGTTTTAATTGTGGGTGGCGGAACCATGGGGGCCGATGTTGCTCTGGTCTGTGCTCGCGGAGGGTGCGCAACCCAAGTATTTGAAGCAAGCGCTGAACGCCGCGCTGTGCTGCCCAATTATTTTGAGACTAAATTACAAGAAATTGCTTATCCACAACGGCTGCACTTACTGTCAGTGGTTGATTCGCTCAACCATTTTGATTGGTCCGAAATTGATTTAGTGATTGAGTGCGTTCCAGAAAAGCTTGAAGTTAAGCAGGATTTATTTGCCCAACTCGAGCAGGTAGTTAATCCTGAAACCGTTCTAGCAAGCAATAGTTCTAGTTTTCCCATTAGTGAAATTGCCAAAGGTTTAAAAAGTCCTGCTCGTATGATTGGCCTGCATTTTTTTATGCCCGCACATTTAGTTCCCTGTGTAGAGGTGATCTATGGTGAAAAAACCTCGCGTTTGGTGGCAGAGAGTTTGAGTCGTTTAATGACCGCGTGTGGCATGGTTCCGGTAACGGTTAAAAAGGACTTGCCCGGCTTTTTGGCCAATCGGCTGCAACATGCACTTTCGCGTGAAGCCTTTGATCTTATTGATGCAGGGATTGTGACTCCTGAAGATATTGATAAAGCAGTGCGCTTTGGTTTCGGGTTCCGTTACTTGGCGGCCGGCCCAGTATTGCAGCGTGATCATGCCGGCGTTGAGATTCATGCGGCAGCTGGAGCTAGTATCTATCCCTCGCTCAATAATAAGGGCGAGATTGCACAATGCCTGAAAGAAAAAGTCGACTCCGGAAATCTCGGAATGAAAACAGGTCAAGGGTTTTATTCCTGGGATGCCGATGCGATCAAAGCTGAGCGCCAGCGTTACGATGATTTACTGCGTGCCGGATTGAAGCTCTTGCAAAAAGAACTTCCTGAAATCAAATAAAGTGAGCACGCTGGTTCGCGTTTGGGATTTGCCAACTCGCCTATTTCATTGGGCTTTGGCGATCTGCATGGTGCTCGGTATCGTGTTTGTCAAAATCGGTGGCAATGCCATTCAGTGGCATGCTTATTGTGGATATACAGCGCTTGCGCTGATCTTATTTCGGGTGATTTGGGGTTTTGTGGGCTCATGGCATGCACGTTTTGCCAATTTCATTCCCAGTCCATCAAAGCTGATCGCCTTCCTTCGAGGTCAGGTCGATGGCGGTCTTGGCCATAACCCACTTGGCGCGCTCTCGGTGATTGCCTTACTAACCGTGATTTTGATTCAGGCTCTGACAGGCCTGTTTGCCGATGATGATATTTTTTTCCAGGGACCACTTGCAAAATATGTATCAAATAGTACGGTTGCACTACTCACTAGTATTCATCGCTTCAATCAATACCTGATCTTTGCATTGGTCGGGCTGCATATTGCCGCAATCTCGTACTACTATTTTGTTAAGCGAGAAAATTTAGTCCGACCCATGGTCACAGGGGACAAATCAATTGCAACTAAATCACCGTTAGCGGTAGAGATTGATTCGTTTCGCCAGCGCATGATCGCGCTGGCAGTGTTCTTGCTAATTAGCCTCGGCCTATATATTTTGATCGCCTGATCAGATTATCCAAGCCGAGTTATCAAGAGGTTATTTCTTGCGGAAATCGTCGTGACAGGCTTTACAGGTTTGACTTGTTGCCCCTAGAGCCTTTTTCAAGTTCTCCGGATTGCCCGATTGGGCCGCAGTATTGAGCTCTGCAACGGCAGCTTGCATCCGATCAGATGCTGTCTTGAATTTGGCGCTTTCCTTCCAAATAGCTGGTTCAGCCTTGCCACCTTCGGTGCCAGGACCAAATGCTTGCCAAGGCATGCTTGAGAGCGTGCTAATGATGGCGGCATTGCGGACCACATCCTCTTTGTTGTAAGGAACCTCACCTTTCACCACCGCAGCAAGCCTGCCCATATGGGCGCCCATCAGGGCAAAGGCGCTTTGGCGATATTTGATGGCATCCTCTGGCTTAGCAAATTGGGCCATCGCTGGGGCAGCCAGGGTAAGGGCAAGGGCTGGGATAAGAACTTTAATGGAAATGCGAAGTGATTGAGTATTCATATATCCTCCATGAGACTAATCAGAATTAATTCAAATTCAAGAATACTCTAATTTTGTGATCAGGATGTGGCAGGCCACGCAAGTTCACTAAGCGCCAAAAATCATCCTGATGGGGTAGGTGAGGCCCCGAACGATTGAGATAAAAAACTCACTCAAAGGAGCCATCCACCATTGAGAAATAACTCCGGTAAACACGAGGCCCAAGACAATAAAAAAGCCCCAGGGCTCTAATTTGCTTAATAGCAGAGCTTGGCGGTACGGCAACAACCCTGCCAGAATACGTCCACCATCTAATGGGGGGAGGGGAAATAAATTAAAGACCAAGAGGCCAATATTCCAAAAGACGCCTGCTTTGGCCATGGAGATCAAAAACGGCTCATTAATACCTGACCCTTGAAGCACGATCCAGGCAACAGCCCAAGCGATCGCCTGAAAAAAATTAGAGCCAGGCCCGGCGAGCGCCACCCAAATCATATCGATCCGAGGGTTGCGTAGATGATCAAAGCGTACTGGAACCGGTTTGGCGTAGCCGACTAAGAAAGGGGAGTTTGCCAAAATCAGTGCTATGGGGATTAAAACGGTGCCAATCGGGTCAATATGTTTGATAGGATTTAGTGTGACGCGACCAAGAAGAAAAGCCGTGTTGTCGCCAAAGCGTTTGGCTGCATAGCCATGAGCAGCCTCATGAATCGTAATGGCAAAAACCAAGGGAATCGCATTAATTGCAATAGCTTGGATAGAATAGTCAGAAATCATATTAAGATCATATCGAGAGGAGACCATTGTGACCGATGAGAAGAAACCCCTAGTTAAATCCGCCGTGAAAGCGCCTAAGCTTCCAGCCCGCCCACCGGTCGGGAAGGGCCCTCAAAGTATGGGGGGCAAGCCACAACAAGGATTTGGGGGTGGTAAGGGCATGATGCGCAAAGCTGGTCGGGGCCGATAATCACCTAAAGTGTGGATAATATTGACTATATCGTTTAGACAAAGGGGCAGACCATGAACGAATGGCAGAACGAGAGCAAAGACGTCATCAATAAGAAGATCATTACATTGATTGTGATGTTGGCAATCGCTACGAGCCTGGCGATTTTGTTTGCCTTGGTCTCCGCCCATATGGGTTACGTATTTGGTTAAATACCAGTGCTTTTAGCACGATGAAGTAAGTCGGTAACGCTTGTCATGATGTCAAGTAATTCCGCAAGTTATTCACCTCCCGGGGGTATTAAAGCCCCGGCTGCACTCGAACAAATCCTTCAGCAAGCCGGTATCGCCGTCAATGGTATTCAGCCTTGGGACATGCAAGTTCATGACCCGATGGTTTTTGATCGGATTCTGCAAACATGGTCCCTAGGGCTCGGAGAATCTTACATGGATGGTCAGTGGGACTGCCAGCGTCTAGATGAGTTCTTTTATCGTTTGATGCGCGATGATCTAGATGAAAGCGTCCAAGGTTTTGCCAAAGTTCGCCTTCTTTTTGAGATCGCCCGCTCAAAACTATTTAATTTGCAATCCAAAGATCGAGCCTTTCAGGTGGGTGAGCAGCACTATAACGCGGGCAATGATCTGTTTGAGGCTATGCTTGATCCACGCATGACCTATTCATGCGCTTACTGGGCCCATGCGAAGGATTTAACCGAGGCACAAGAACATAAGCTTGATCTGATTTGTAAGAAACTACAGTTAAAGTCAGGCGAGTCGCTCCTAGAAATCGGCTGTGGTTGGGGCGGGCTGGCTAAATTCGCAGCCGAGCGCTATGGTGTGAACGTTTTGGGCATCACCGTATCTAAGGAGCAGCAGGCCTTGGCTATCAAACGCTGCCAAGGCTTGCCGGTCGAAATTCGCTTAATTGATTATCGAGATCTGTCGGGATCGTTCGATAAGATCGTATCGGTGGGGATGTTTGAACACGTTGGGCAAAAAAATTATGCGGACTACTTTGATATCGCCCATCGTTTACTCGGCGATCAAGGAATCTTTCTGCTGCACACCATTGGCAGTTATGCAACGGTTAAAAAAACCGATGCTTGGATTGATCGCTATATATTTCCGAATGGACATTTGCCGTCTTTAGTGGAGCTATCGCAAGCATTAGAGCGCCGGTTCTTGGTCGAGGATTTGCATAACTTTGGGCATGATTACGATAAAACGCTGATGGCGTGGTTAAGTAATTTTGAGCGTGCTTGGCCGCTGTTACAAACCCAGTATTCCAAGCGTTTCTATCGGATGTGGCGGTATTATTTGTGCTGCTGCGCTGGATTTTTTCGCTCTGGCCAAGGGCAACTTTGGCAACTGGTGTTGACCAAGCGGTCTCGCGAGCAAACCTATCTGGGCTATCGGCCCAGTTTGTAATCCTTCATAATCCCAGTTATGGGAATGTCTACCGCTTCTGTATCGCTCATCGCCATCTTTTTTGGAGCAGGTCTTGGTGCGCTCTTGCGCGCCTTACTCAATGTTCTTACAGAATCATTTTCTTCCGTGATTCCAATGGGGACATTGATTGCAAATCTTCTTGGTGCATATTTGGTTGGTATTGCTCTGGCATATTTTATTGATCAACCATCGATTTCACCCCAATGGCGTCTCTTTATCATCACTGGGTTTCTGGGTGGTTTAACCACGTTCTCAAGTTTTTCTGCTGAAGTTGTGCAACTGATGCAGCGCGATCAGTTGTTGCTCGCTTTGGGCCTCGCATTCATGCATGTCTGCGGATCCTTATTGCTAACCTTTCTAGGGATTTGGAGTGTCAACGCACTTAAATAAATCCAAAAAATCCCAGGATTGCACCGAGGCCAATTAGATAAAGAGGGTGGCGTTTACTGAGTAAGACAAACAGAATGCTAAAGATGGTTAATGCATAGGCCGCCCAATTACCATTAATCCGAATAGCAATTTGCCAGGCAGATGCAAGCACTAAGCCAACCGCAAGGGCGCTTGCAGAGTACTCAATGGTTTTCTTCCACTGCAAATGCTGCAGTTTGGCGATCACCCGCTGTAAATAAAAAATCAAAATACACGACGGCCAACAAACAGCTAGAGTTGCCAAGAGGGCGCCCGCTAAGCCAAAGGCATTCCAGCCAATTAAGGTGACGGTCAGTAGGTTGGGGCCGGGCGCTGCCTGCGCAATTGCAAAATAATGAATGAATGTTTGCGGGTCAATCCAGCCCTCTTGATTAACCGAAATGTCATACAGAGTTGGGAGAAGGGCATTGACCCCGCCAAATGCAATTAATGAGAATAAGGACAGTTTGATAAACAGTCCTAAGAGGCCGATCATCATCGCGCTTTTCTCCAAGCGACTAGTAGCGCAAGTGGCAAGGTGATGGCGACGACCCAGCCAAGCGCTAATTGATAGATGGTGGCGATCACGATACTAATTGCAATTACTATCAGCATCGGTGGGTAACCCAATTCATCTTTGAGCATCTTAAATCCCGTAGCGGCGATTAAGCCAACGCCCACGGAAGAGATACCTCGCAAAATGCCCTGTACGCGCTCAAACTCTCCAAAGTGGTCGTAGAGTAACGCTAGCAAAATCACAACGGTCATGGGAGCCAGCATTAACCCCCCAACAGCGGCGAATGCTCCTCGTACGCCTCCAAAACGCTCACCCACACACACTGCAAGGTTAACAATATTGGGACCGGGAACTAACTGACAAACTCCCAATAGCGCATTGAATTCTTGAGAGCTGAGCCACTGTTTTTGCTCAACCAAGGTTCTCCTAGCCCACGGCAGAACGCCACCAAAGCCCGATAAACCAATGAATGTAAACGTAATAAATAAACGAGCTGGGCTGTGCCGCATAGTTTATGAATTGACAGGGTATGGCATCGGCACGGGCTTACCATGAAGCCAAGCATCAAGTGTGTCAACGAGTCCCGTAGCAAAGGTCTTAAAAATAGGTTCAGCCACAAAGCCAAGATGGGGGGTCATGAGTAAATTTGGAATGCGATGCAGTTCGGAATCTTTTGGCAGCGGTTCTTGATCGAAGACATCGAGGGCAGCCTGTCCTGGTCGACCACGCTTCAGTGCTGCGATTAAGTCTTCGGTCACAATGAGACTCGAGCGTGAGGTGTTGACCAACAACGAGTCATTGCGCATCATCGCCAAACGATCTTGATGCATAAGTCCTTTGGTGCGCTCGCCAGCTACCAAATGCAAACTCACAATTTTTGAGGTTTGCAGAACCGTTTCCAGTGGCAAGAACTCACACCCAGCTGCATTCGCACGCTCCTTGGTCATATTCGGGCTCCAGCAAACTAATTCCATTCCAAATGCGGCACCTACTTTGGCGACTAAGCTGCCGATGCCGCCTAGTCCAATAATGCCAAGACGTTGACCGTGAAGCATGGGTAATACAGACTGGGCATTACGCCACTGCCCGCTAGCCATCATCTGGGATTGATTGACCATCTGTTTGCTTGCAGTAAGAATAAGAGCCCAAGTTAGTTCAGCAGTGGTTTCTTTAGAGGGTCCGCCGCGCGTGCACGCAACCGTTACCCCTTGGTTTAGTAAAGCTGCATGATCGAGTAAGCCATTGCGGACCCCAGTAAAAACAAATAACTTGAGGTTTGGTAGGCGTTTGATGAGCGATGCATCAAATGGGGAGCGATCGCGGATTAATGCAATGGCATGCGCATCCTGCACCGCCTGGAAGAGCGATTCACCATTAAGGGGCTCATGAAAAAAACGCACATCGGCACGCGCTTGAATTTGCGACCAATCTGCATAGTGTTGTAAGCAGCGTTCATAGTCTCCTAGGACGGCAATGATGGGTTTGGTATGCATAGGAATTCGGAGAATTAATTAATAAATCGATGATAATTGATGTTTAAACGTGATTCTGAGGAAGCAAAATGATTCTAGAAGTGGTTGATATTCGTATCGATGAAAGTAAGCAAACTGAATTCAATGAGGCGATTTTACGGGGGGTTCGTACCGCCATCGCTCCCGCAAAGGGTTTTCGGGGCTTTAAGGTTAATCACAGCATTGAGTCGCCCAATCGCTACCTACTGATGATCTATTGGGACACCCTTGAGAACCATATGGTGGATTTTCGGGGATCCCCAGCGTTTACCGAATGGCGCAGCATTGTTGGCCCATTTTTTACCCAAGCACCTGCCGTTGAGCATTTCAACTTAGTTGGTAAGTCTGACTAAGTTCGACTACGCCTGATTTTTCTTGGGTTTTAGTCTACCCTGGGGTTTGGCAGCAAGGCTGGGCTCTAGGGTTTCGCGCTCATCGAAGACGAAGCAATCGCCCACGTAGTGATCGCCACCAATATCTTCAAAGTATTGCAAGATCCCGCCATCCAATTGATAGCTGTGTTCAAGACCACGTTCTCGCAAATACAACCCTGATTTTTCACAACGGATCCCACCGGTGCAAAAACTGACCAAGGTCTTATCACTCAGTTCGGGTAGGTGCGCCTCAATCGCCTTTGGAAATTCACTAAATTTAGTGATATTAAAATGCAACGCATTCTTAAACGTTCCGTATTCCACTTCAAACCCATTGCGCGTATCAATCATCACTACCGGGCGACCTAGATCATCCCCTCCCTGATCAAGCCATTCTTTTAATTTCTTTGGAGAAATAAACTTCGCCCGACCTTTTTCCGGGGCGATGGTCGGATGATTCATGCGAATAATTTCTTTTTTGATCTTGATCAACAGCTTACGAAATGGTTGCGTTGCCGACCAGCTATCCTTCGTTTGAAACGATGCTAGTCGTGGGTCATTTCGTAAAAAGGCCAGAAAACTCTGAATATTGGATTCGGAACCAGCTAGAAATAGATTGATACCTTCTTCTGACAGCAGAATTGTCCCTTTAAGGCGAAGTTCTGAGGCAACCTGATGCAGCGACTCTTTCATTTGATCGAGTTCGTCCAGACGGACAAACTGATAGCCGGCAATATTGAGGATGGAAGAGGTGCTTAAGCCCGAGTGCTCGTGATTCATAGCACTATTATCGATCAAGTTTATAGGTACACTATTAGCACTGAAACACACCCCATCATTTAATGACAAACGATCGTTTAATTCCGTACCAACCCCTTGATCTAAAAGAGCCCGCCGATCTAGTTGCCGAAATTCGTAAACGTCGCGGTGGTCAGCTGATTAATCTGGATCGAATGCTGTTGCATAGTGAGCCAGTGGCCCGCGGCTGGAATCATTTTATTGGTAATGTGCGCCAGCAACTCTCACTCGATCCCAAGTTGCGCGAACTTGGGATGTGCGGTGTTGCAGTTCTCAATGGTGCCGAATATGAGTTCTTTCATCATGCCCCGCCTTTTCTGAAAGCGGGAGGCACCCAGGCCCAAGTCGATGCAATGCGACATTTGGGAACAAGTAATTTTGACTCCAGCCCTTTTAGCCCATTAGAACGAGATGCTCTTGAGCTAACCTTGCAAATGACCCGAGCAATTCAAGTTGACCCAGCATTAATGAAGCGTCTGCAAGAAGCCTTAGGCAATACCGCATTGGTTGAGTTGGTAACGGTGATTGCAGCGTACAACATGGTGTCTCGGTTCCTGATTGCTTTGGATATTCATCCCGAAGATCAGGCTCCAAAGGCTTAAGTGATGGATCGTCAAATCGTTCAAGTGATACCAGGAGTTATAACCTCCGACGGTGCTGGGGTGCGCTTGCGTCGCAGTTTAGGAGGCCATGACCGGCAACGACTGGATCCATTTTTGATGCTCGATGAGTTTTCATCCAACGATCCGAATGATTATGTTGCTGGATTTCCACCCCATCCGCATCGTGGTTTCGAAACCGTGACCTATATGCTCGAGGGCCATATGTTGCATGAGGATCATTTGGGTAATCGTGGTCACTTAAAAAGTGGCGGTGTGCAATGGATGACCGCTGGTCGCGGAATCATTCATTCCGAGATGCCTCAACAGGAAAGTGGTGCGATGCGCGGGTTTCAGTTGTGGATTAACTTACCCGCTCGCGAAAAAATGAAGCCCGCTGGGTATCAAGATATTCAAGATGCATCTATTCCACGAGTGCATTTACCCCAAGGCGGATTGGTTAAAGTGATTGCAGGAGATTGCCAATCGCTTGACGGTACTGTCATTCAAGGCCCCATTTATGGATTGAGTACTGAGCCACTATTTTTTGATATTCACTTATCTGGTCACGAGGCGTTTAGCCATCCAGTACCAGTCTCGCATCATAGCTTTCTCTATGTCTATGAAGGTGATTTAGCCGTTGGTAATCAGCTAGAACGAGCCCCACGTCAGGCAGCGCTCGTTTTGGGTGAGGGCGATCAAGTGACGATGCAATCTGGCGCACAGGGTGCTAAAGCCATTTGGCTTGCGGCAAGACCACTCCAGGAGCCGATTGTTCAGCATGGACCCTTTGTCATGAATACCCAAGAAGAGATTATGCAAGCGATCACAGACTATCAGCAGAATCGGTTAACCACCCCCTAAGAGCAAGTCATGAGTCTTTATCAACAACTACTCCAGCGTGATGCTGAACAAAAACCTATTCGGATTGGACTAATTGGTGCCGGTAAATTTGGTTCGATGTATCTGGCCCAAATTCCTAGAACTCCTGGGGTGCAATTGGTCGCGGTGGCAGATTTGATGCCCGCCGTTGCTAAACAAAATTTATGTACCGTGGGATGGGCCCCGGCTCAATTGGAAGCGCAGTCAATTGATTTGGCGCTTCGTGAGCGTACATGCTATGTGTCCGATGATTGGCAAGCGATGGTCCAGCACCCAGCAGTTGACGTTGTTGTGGAATGCACAGGTAATCCGATCGCAGCAGTTGAGCATTGTTTGCGGGCATTTTCAGAAGGCAAGCATGTTGTAAACGTTACCGTGGAGGCAGATGCCTTTTGTGGACCCCTGTTAGCCAAAAAAGCGAGAGATGCGAACGTCATTTACTCCCTTGCTTTTGGCGATCAGCCGGCCTTAATCTGCGATCTGGTGGATTGGGCCCGCACCTGTGGCTTCCCAGTCGTGGCTGCCGGGAGAGGTCATCAGTGGTTGCCGCACTATGCAGATTCAACTCCAGAGACGGTCTGGAATTACTACGGTTTAACTCCTGAACAGGCAAAACGGGGTGGTCTCAATCCCAAAATGTTTAACAGTTTTTTAGATGGTTCAAAACCTGCAATCGAATCCACTGCAGTCGCTAATGCTACCGGATTAGCTGTACCGAGCAACGGTCTTTTATATCCTCCAGCGAGTATTGAAGATATTCCGGTGGTGACTCGACCAATTTCTGAGGGCGGCCATTTGGAACAGAAGGGGATGGTCGAAGTAATTTCTTCCTTAGAAAAAGATGGTCGAAAAATACCCTATGACATTCGCATGGGGGTTTGGGTCACGGTCGAGGCAGAAACCGATTACATTAAGAATTGCTTTGAAGAATATAAAGCCCATACTGATCCAAGCGGACGGTATTTCACACTCTACAAGCGTTGGCATTTAATCGGACTCGAGGTGGGCATGTCTGTAGCCAGCGTTGCTCTTCGCAAAGAATCGACTGGAGTACCGTACTGTTGGAATGCCGATGTGATTGCCACTGCAAAACGTGATCTCAATCCAGGTGACGTCCTCGATGGTGAGGGTGGCTATACCGTATGGGGAAAGTTATTACCTGCTAATAAATCTAGCGCCATGGGTGGATTACCTCTAGGCTTGGCACATCAAATTAAAGTTATCAGGCCAGTGAAAAAAGGACAAAGTCTTTGCTGGGATGATGTATCAATCGATAAAACAACCGATGCTTACAAAATTCGGATGGAGATGGAAGGTTCGTTTAAAGCAGCGATTCTCGCTTAGCAAATTTTTTGTAGAGATCAATTCCAAACTTACAGATTGAGATAAATAACAGGGCTCCCAAAATATCACCAATGAGCATGGCGATCGCATTTGAGAGACTGCCGCTCGGGATGCCCATCAGCACAAACCATACTTGATGTAGCCCGGTACTCAAAAGAGCAAAGACCAAGACGCTAATCGCGATCATCTGTATATTGAGGTTGCTCAAATCCGGATTAATTTTGAGATTACGAATGACAAGCAGGCGCGCAAGATAGGGGCCAAAACCTGAAATGATGCCGATTCCAAGAATACTGATCATGTCATCACCCAGATTGCGTCCAAAAGTGATTAGGGTAGAAGCAATGGCAATACCAATTGCTCCAGACAGGCTAAAAATAAGAACTAAAAATAGTCTGAGTCCAGCGGGAAGGTAAATCCAGTTGACACCGGGTGCTGCCTCCAAAAAAGCAGTAAGCCAATCATTGGCATAAAAAAGGAGGGTGTACACGAGAGCGCAAGCGATGATTATCTGTGCAGAAAAGACTGATTCTTTTGAAGAATTTGCTTGACTCATGAAAAATTGACTATGATTATTGTGGTTAGAGTTTGTTTGGTATATTGTTCGAATTAATCATTTATTAGCCAATTCTAATTAAATTCATGTCACATCGCTCTTTGTCGTATTTGCGTTTTCTCAATTGCCTGGATACGCTCGATCGCATCAATCCGGGAAAGAAATTGGATTTCACGGAGGAGCAGCTATTAAATCGCGTGATGTTGGCCTGGGATCGTCAACAAACGATCTTGGTTGGAGATTTATTAACCGCTCATGAGCTTGGCTCTCAGGCAACCCTTCATGGACGGATCAAAAATTTGCAGGCGATGGGCTACATCAAGCTGTCCATTGACAAGGCGGATGCCCGAAAAAAACATATCATCCCAACTAAATTAGCGTTAAGCTACTACGAAAAGCTCTCCATGCAGATGGAGAGTATTCTGCAAACACCTTAAATTGGTGGAGTCGGCGGGAATCGAACCCGCGTCCGCAAACACGCTACAACAAGTTCTACATACTTAGTCTAATTATTTGATTTAACTAAGGCAACGCGAATCGACACGCTTTGCATTAGCGATTCACTAAGTTTTCGTATCAACTCTCGTGACACGAGTTGATCTTATCTCTTGTAAATGACCCTGATGTAGCTTGCGCTACCTGACCCAAGAGAGAGTCAGTTCAGGGGCAGCCGCAATCAAGCGGCTAGTGCGTAACGTTCGTCGTTAGCAGTTATTGCATTCCCATTGATTTACGAGATAACGGGTCCTCGGTATGCCCTTGATGCTTTGTAATCCACGTCGAAACCATGTCGACCCCGAATTATTTTTACACTAGGACCAATATTTTAAGTCTTTGGGGAATAAATTGCACAGTTATTTTGTAAACAGAATTTGGCGCAAGTCCTGTGGACGATGAATCAGGTAGTCTGCACCCCAGGAATGCGGCGGTTCTTCGCACCCACAATAGCCATAGAGAGCGGCCGCTGTTTGCATCCCAGCAGCCTTGCCGGAGACTATGTCGCGAATATCGTCACCAATATAAATGGCCCTGTTGGGATCGACCTTGGCTAGGCGAGCGGCATGCAAAATCGGTTCTGGATGGGGCTTGGAGTGGGGCGTGGTATCGCCCGAGACTACGCAATGCGCTCTTTTCAGTAAGCCCATTTGCTCGGTGAGCGGTTGGGTAAATCGTTGTTGTTTATTGGTGACAATCCCCCACGGAATCTTTTGTTCATCAAGTTCTTGCAAAAGCTCTTCCATACCCTCGTAAAGTTTGCTGTGGACCAGAAGCGCTTCCTCATAAAAGCTTAAGAAGTAATCACGCAAGGTAATAAACTCAGGGTGATCGGGACCAATCCCAAAACTTTTCTGAATCAGACCCCGAGCTCCCGCAGATGCCATAGGCCGCAAGATCTCGTAGGCCATGGGTGCACGCCGATTAACAGTCAGTAGACGGTTGGCTGCAGCAACTAAATCCGGCGCGGTATCAGCGAGCGTGCCATCAAGATCAAAAAAGACCCCTTCAAATACTGGCGTACTCATTATTGAGGCTTACGGGTTGCCATCATGTAGTTCACATCCGTATCGCTACCTAAGCGATAAATTTGTGTGATGGGGTTATAGGTCATACCCTTGAGTTGCAATACCTCTAAGCCAGCAGCTCGAGTAAATTGAGCCAATTCAGAAGGCTTAATAAATTTCTCATACTGATGCGTACCCTTGGGTAGGAGTTGCAAAATATACTCCGCGCCAATAATGGCAAAGAGGTAGGATTTTGGATTGCGATTGAGGGTAGAGAAGAAGAGGTGTCCCCCGGGTTTGCAGAGGTTTGCGCAGGCCCTCACTATGGAGGCTGGATCTGGTACGTGCTCCAGCATTTCCATGCAGGTGACGACGTCATACGACTGAGGCTCTTCTTTTGCTAAATCCTCCGCTGAAATCGAGCGATATCGTACGGTAGTACCACTCTCTAATTGGTGTAATTCAGCCACCTTGAGTGCTTTGGTTGATAAATCGATGCCAGTCACGGTTGCTCCAGCCTTAGAGAGTGACTCCGCAAGAATACCGCCGCCACATCCTACGTCGAGTACTCGTTTACCCTCTAAATTCGTGATCGATTCAATCCAACCAAGTCGTAAGGGATTGATCGCATGTAAAGGTTTGAATTCACTGGTCGGATCCCACCACCGATGCGCTAGGGCGCTAAATTTATCAATCTCACCTTGGTCAACATTGCTCATTGAAAATACCATTTAAAGGAATAAGTAAGACTATACAAAAAAAGCAATAAAAAAGCCCGGCAAGCCGGGCTTTTGAAGTCCAGGGGACTAAATTACTTCACAGCTTGTGTGCCAACTACTTCGATCACAGCACGGCGGTTCTTGGCGCGGCCTTCAGCGGTAGCATTGCTGGCTACCGGATCAGCCTTACCTTTACTTTCGGTATAAACACGGGTGGCTTCAACGCCGCCAGAGTTTGTTAAAAATGCTTTAACCGCATTGGCGCGGCGCTGACCGAGGGCAATGTTGTACGCATCGGTACCAACACTGTCGGTGTAACCAACAATAATGACTACTTCAAGCTTCATCTTTTTGATGTCTTGAGCAAGCTTGTTCAAAGTCGCAACACCAGCCGACTTTAGGGTGGACTTGTCAAAATCAAACAAAGTATCTGCTTGCAAGGTAATTTTCTTCTGAGTCACTTTGCTTGGAGCAGCTTTAGCAGCGGCAGGCTTAGGAGCGAGCCAGCCATCGCAATTTGGAGCAGCAGTTGCTGGGGTCCAAGATGCATCACGCCAGCACAGGGTGCCATCGCCGTTTCTCCATGGTGTTCCAGTGGAGTTAACCCAGTTATCAACATTCTTTGGCTGGGCCATCGCTGAACCGGCAGAAATCGTAATCACTGCAGCAAGTATCAGTTTTAGGGTTTTGTTCATTTTTTATCCTCAAAAAACATTTAATAAATTAATGCAACCGAATCGCCTAAAAGCCCAAAAAAGCCTAAAGCGCTACAACATAAATAGGTACTAACTATTGGAATATTAGCACAGGTTGTGTGTCTACGAAATGATATTATTTCGAGATGGAACAAGCCGCTAAAGAAACTCTCCCAATATCCCTAGAAGACGAAATGCGGCGGTCCTATCTGGATTACGCCATGAGCGTGATCGTCGGCCGAGCCTTGCCGGACGTGCGGGATGGGTTAAAACCCGTACATCGCCGGGTTTTATACGCCATGTATGAATTAAACAACGATTGGAACCGGGCTTTCAAGAAATCTGCCCGTATCGTGGGTGATGTGATCGGTAAATACCATCCCCATGGCGATACGGCGGTTTATGACACCATCGTCCGCATGGCCCAGGATTTCTCGTTGCGCTACATGTTGGTCGATGGCCAGGGTAACTTTGGATCGGTTGATGGCGACAACGCCGCGGCGATGCGTTATACCGAGATTCGTCTGCGTAAGATCGCCCATGAACTATTAGCGGATCTGGATAAAGAAACCGTTGATTTTGGGCCCAACTACGACGGCAGTGAAAAAGAACCGCTCATTCTTCCTGCAAAAGTTCCCAACCTACTAATTAATGGCTCCTCCGGCATTGCGGTGGGTATGGCCACCAATATCCCTCCTCACAATTTAGATGAAGTGATCAGGGCCTGTTTGCATGTTTTGCATCAGCCCGATTGCACCATCGATGAGTTAATCGAAATTATTCCAGCACCCGATTTCCCGACCGCCGGAATCATTTATGGCGTTCAAGGAGTACGCGAGGGGTATCGCACCGGGCGTGGCCGCGTCGTGATGCGCGCCAAGACCCATTTTGAAGACATGGACAAGGGCCAGCGCCAAGCCATTATTGTGGATGAGTTGCCCTATCAGGTGAATAAGAAAAACCTACTTGAGCGCATTGCCGAGTTGGTCAATGAGAAAAAAATTGAGGGCATTTCGGATTTGCGCGATGAATCTGACAAGTCGGGAATGCGAGTCGTGATTGAACTCAAGAGGGGTGAAGTACCCGAAGTCGTTCTCAACAATTTATATAAGAGCACCCAACTACAAGATAACTTTGGTATGAATATGGTGGCCTTGGTCGATAACCAGCCAAGGCTCCTCAACCTCAAGCAAATGCTCGAGTATTTCTTGGCCCACCGCCGTGAGGTAATTACCCGGCGCACTATTTTTGAGTTACGTAAAGCGCGCGAACGGGGCCATGTGCTTGAGGGCTTAGCCGTTGCCCTGGCCAATATCGATCGATTTATTGCCATCATTAAAGCAGCTGCTAATCCAGTGGTCGCCAAACAGGAGTTAATGGCACAGGCCTGGGACTCTTCGTTAGTGCGTGAGATGCTGGCCCGTGCCGAGGGTGAGGCTCCCGGCGGTCGCAATGCCTTCCGACCCGAGGGCCTCTTGCCAGAATATGGCATGCAAGACAGCGGGCTCTACCGCTTATCCGATGATCAAGCCCAGGAAATTCTGCAAATGCGTCTGCAGCGCTTAACCGGTCTTGAACAAGACAAGATCGTGAATGAGTACAAAGAGGTGATGGATCAAATTGCTGATCTATTGGATCTGCTCGCAAAGCCTGAGCGTGTCACCAAAGTCATTGAGACCGAGTTACTTGAAGTGAAAGCAGAGTTTGGTTCAGAAGGTAGCGACTCGGGTCGTCGTTCTTATATTGAAATGAACGCCACAGAGCTGTTTACTGAAGATCTCATTACTCCGACCGATATGGTGGTCACGCTCTCTCATGCTGGATACATGAAGAGCCAACCTTTAAGCGAATACCGGGCGCAAAAGCGTGGGGGTCGAGGTAAGCAAGCTGCGGCTACCAAAGATGAGGACTGGATCGACACTCTGTTTGTCGCTAACACCCACGATACGATTTTGTGTTTCTCCGACCGCGGCCGGATGTATTGGTTAAAAGTGTGGGAGGTTCCCCAAGGAAGTCGGACTTCGCGCGGTAAGCCAATTGTCAACATGTTCCCACTGGTAGAGGGCGAAAAGATCACGGTGATTCTGCCGATTCAGGGCTATCAAGAAGATCACTATGTATTTATGGCAACTCGCCGAGGCACTGTGAAGAAAACCCGGTTATCGGATTTTTCGAATCCTCGTAAGGCCGGAATCATTGCGGTTGACTTGGATGAAGGCGACTTTTTGGTTGGAGCAGCCATCACAGACGGCAAGCATGATGTGATGTTGTTCTCGGATGCAGGCAAAGCCGTTCGTTTTGATGAAAATGATGTGCGACCTATGGGTCGCACCGCCCGTGGTGTCCGCGGCATGAACCTCTCGGATGGGCAAGAGGTGATTGCCATGCTAGTTGCTCCTGCCGAAGTTGCAGAGGGGGCTGTGGCGGCAGTTGAAGATTCAGCAGCACCAAACAGTGTTTTAACTGCCACTGAGAATGGTTACGGTAAGCGCACCCCGATTGCCGAGTACACCCGGCATGGGCGCGGCACGAAGGGCATGATTGCGATTCAGACCAGCGAGCGAAATGGTAAGGTCGTTGCTGCAGCCCTAGTTTCACCAGAAGATCAAATTATGTTGATTACCACTGGTGGAGTGCTCGTTCGTACGCGCGTATCCGAGATTCGGGAGATGGGTCGTGCCACACAAGGTGTTACTCTCATTAACGTCGATGAGGGAACCCATTTATCTGGATTGCAGCGCATCGCAGAGAGTGATTCGGATGAGGATGGCGATGACGTAGGCGATGAGCAAAGTAATCGCGAATCCGATACAGCGCCTGATGCCTAAGCAAAGCTTCGACTAACCGGACTTCATGATGAGTTTTGACCGCCGCATTTATAACTTCGCAGCGGGCCCAGCAACCCTACCTGAAGAGGTTTTGGAGCAAGCACGCGATGAACTGCTAAATTGGCAGGGCCTCGGTACAAGCCTGATGGAAATTAGTCACCGCAGCAAAGAGTTTATGGCGGTTTATGAAAAAACCTTAGCCGATCTTCGCGAGCTCATGGCCATTCCAAGCGATTACGAAATCTTGCTATTGCAAGGTGGCGGAATTGGTCAAAATGCAGCCATTCCGATGAACCTGATGCCCTTAGCCAAGAAACCCAAGGCAGATTTTGTGGTGACCGGGATTTGGTCTGAGAAATCAGTTAAGGAAGCGCAAAAATACGGGGAAGCTCATATCGCTGCCAGTTCGCAAGCACAGGGATTTCGGTCGATTCCCGAGCAACAGACATGGACCTTATCCGAAGATGCGGCTTATGTACACATTTGTGCAAATGAGACGATTGGCGGTGTTGAGTTTGCCGAGTTTCCAAAGCTTGGTAAAGCCCCTTTGGTTGCTGATATCTCGAGCAATATTCTTTCAAAAGCCATGAATGTGAGCGAGTGTGGCGTACTTTTCGCTGGCGCACAGAAGAATATTGGTCCCGCGGGGGTCACTATTGTGATTGTGCGCAAGGACTTAATGGGACATGCGATGCCCATTACTCCTTCAATCTGGGATTGGGCAAAGGAGGCGGCCAATCAATCGATGTTTAATACCCCACCCACTTTCCCAATTTATGTTTCCGGCTTAGTATTTGAGTGGATCAAGCGGCAAGGTGGCGTGCGGGAGATGGAGCGCCGTAGTCAACAGAAATCATCCCTGCTGTATGGATTCATTGATCAAAGCTCTCTCTATGAAAATCGCGTGGATCCAAGGTGTCGCTCGAGAACCAATGTCACATTCTTTCTGAAAGACGAAGGTTTAAATGCAGAGTTTTTGGAACAATCTAGCGCTGTGGGTTTGGCGGCCCTACGTGGTCATAAGGCTGCAGGAGGGATGCGCGCCAGTATCTACAATGCCATGCCGATTGCTGGTGTCGAGACCCTGGTGGAGTTCATGCGTGAGTTCGAAAGGCGTGCCTAATGTCAAATGATGATCAGCGCTTAGCTCCGCTACGTGCCCAGATTGATGCGATCGATCAAGAGCTTTTGGAGCTTTTATCGAAGCGCGCAAAGGCGGCCCAAGCGGTTGGCCATATTAAAAATGAGTCATCAGCCCCTATTTTTCGTCCTGAGCGAGAGAGCCAGGTAATCCAGAATGTTTTACAAAAAAATCCTGGCCCATTATTAGCAGATGGCCTTGCTTCGATCTGGCGCGAAATCATGTCGGCATGTCGCGCACTCGAATCCAAACAAACCATCGCATATTTGGGTCCAACCGGAACCTTCTCCGAGCAGGCGGCGCATCAATTCTTTGGGCAGTCGATTGATAGCTTGCCATGCGCGAGTTTGGACGAGGTCTTTAAGGCGGTTGAAAAAGGGGTCGCTACTTTTGGGGTAGTGCCTGTTGAGAACTCCAGTGAAGGTGCCGTTTCGCGAACCTTGGATTTATTGCTAGAAAGCCCATTGCAAATTAGTGGTGAGGTAGTTTTGCCTATTCGGCATCACCTTTTAACCAAGCATGGAAGTTTGGATGGTGTAAAAATAGTCTGCGCTCATGCTCAGGCCTTGGCTCAATGCCAACAATGGTTAAGCGTACACGCACCTCAATTGCATCGGCAGGCTGTTAGTAGTAATGCCGAGGCTGCACGGATGGCTAGTCAAGATCCAAGTATTGCTGCGGTTGCTGGTGAGCCCGCTCAATTGGCGTATGGGTTGCAAATTGTTTCGGCCCAGATTCAGGATGATCCAAACAATCGTACGCGGTTTGTCGTGATCGGCCAATACGCTTGTCAGCCATGCGGACAAGATCAGACTTCTTTGGTACTGTCGGTTGCCAATCAACCTGGGGCTGTTCATCACCTACTAGGGCCATTAGCAAAACATGGAGTTTCCATGACGCGGTTTGAATCGCGGCCTGCCCGCAAGGGGTCTTGGGAATACCATTTTTATATCGATATTGATGGACATGCGAGTGATGGCAAAGTAGCTACGGCGATTGCTGAGTTAAAAACGATTGCTGCTTTTTATAAAAACCTGGGCTCCTATCCCCGCGCTAAAAATTAAGGTTTGATTCATGACCAAAAAAATTGGCTTAGATCATGTGCATGCAATTGCACCCTATGTTGGCGGTAGACCCATTAGCGAGGTAGCGCGTGAATTTGGTTTAGATGAAAGCGCGATTGTGAAGTTGGCCTCCAACGAAAATCCCTTGGGTATGCCAACGTCGGCTAAGGAAGCAATGTTGCGGGCCGCCAATGATCTGGGCCGCTATCCAGATTCGAATGGTTTTGAACTGAAGCGCGTTTTATCCAAGCGTCTGGGGGTTCCAGAAGACTGGATTACTTTGGGAAATGGCAGCAATGATATTTTGGAACTTACCGCTAGAGCGGTAGCGCACGCTGGCGACGCCGTCGTATTTTCTGAACACGCGTTTGCAGTTTACCCTTTGGCAACGCAAGCGATTGGTGCAAAAGCAGTGGAGGTTGCTGCTGATGCAAGTTACGGGCATGATCTGCCGGCCATGCTGCAGACCATTCGATCACTCGGGGAGACTGCCAAGTTGGTATTTGTAGCGAACCCAAATAATCCAACCGGTAGTTACCTACAGCCGAAAGCCATTGAAGCATTTATATCAGAGATGCCTGCGCATGTCGTGGTGGTGTTAGATGAGGCATATAACGAGTACCTTGCCCCACAGCAGCGCTACGACGCGATTGCTTGGGTAAAAAAATATCCTAATTTAGTAGTCTCACGCAGCTTTTCAAAAGCCTACGGATTAGCAGGGTTACGTATTGGATATGGTATCGCGCAACCCCATTTAACTGATTTATTAAACCGGATTCGACAGCCCTTTAATGTGAATAGTTTGGCGCAAGCGGCGGCTATCGCAGCCTTGGGTGACGAAGCATTTTTACAACAAGGGTATGAGTTAAATCGAGCCGGTTATCAACAGTTGACAAAGGCGTTTGAACAAATGGGCTTGACCTATTTACCCTCATCCGGAAATTTTGTCTTAGTCAAGGTGGGTAATGACAATGAAGCGGGTGCACGCGTTAACCGCGAGTTATTAAAGCGGGGTGTGATTGTGCGACCCGTTGGTAACTATGGGCTGCCACAGTGGCTCAGAATCTCGATCGGGTTGCCAGAAGAGAATGCTATTTGCATTCAAGCCCTCAATGCCATTCTGAATCAGCCAAAGGGCAGCGCATGAGCCGCAATCAGTTTGGAACGGTCGCGATTGTTGGTGTTGGTCTGATTGGTGGATCGATTGGCTTAGCGCTCAAGAAAGCTGGGGTTGTTACTGAAGTGATCGGCGTAGGTCGAAGCGCAAGCAATCTTGAAGAGGCCAAAAAACTAGGTGCGATTGATCGTATTGATGACCTTGAGGGCGCAAGTAAAAAAGCCCAGTGGATTATTTTATGCGTGCCTGTTGCGCAAATGCGCGCATGTTTTCAAACCATTGAACCACATCTCAATTCGCACACATTAATTACGGACGCAGGTAGCACTAAAAGTGATCTGATTGTGACGGCCAAAGAGGTTTTGGGCAAGAAGGTTTGTCAATTTGTTCCGGCTCATCCCATCGCAGGTGGAGCGCAGCATGGCGTCGTGGCAGCGAAGGCCGATTTATTCCAGGGAAAGCAAACCATTATTTGTCAGTTACAAGAGAATGCTGCAGCGGATGTGGCTTTGGTCGAGAGTTTTTGGCAGGCATTGGGGTCGCGCATTAAACGGATATCGGCGATTCAGCATGATGCAATCTACGCAGCGGTTTCGCATTTGCCTCATTTGCTGTCATACGCATTAATGACGAGTGTGCTGAACTCCGAAGATACTGAGCAAAAGCTTGGCCATGCTGGCGCTGGATTTCGGGATTTCACGCGGATTGCTGCTTCGAGCCCTGAGATGTGGCGCGATATTTGCCTTGCTAATAAATCAGCGATTTTGAAAGAGCTAGACCAGTATCTCGTGATTACAAATGCTCTTCGTGACCTGATTGCCAAGGAGGATTCGCAAGCGCTCGAGAAGGTTTTTCTGAAAGCCAGTGAAGCTCGCAAACGATGGGAAGAGTCGTAATGGCGAGCGAGTCATTGCAGATCGGACCTTTCCAAGGCGCCAAGGGTCAGATGACCCTGCCTGGATCAAAAAGTATTTCGAATCGCGCATTGTTGCTCGCTGCATTAGCAAGGGGTACGACTACTCTTAAGCAACTACTTGATGCCGATGACACCCAGGTGATGCGTAATGCCTTACGTCAATTGGGGGTGAAGGCTGAGGATCATGGTCATGATTGTGAAGTGACTGGTTGTGACGGTGTTTTCCCAGTCAAGCACGCTGACTTATTCATGGGCAATGCTGGAACTGCGATTCGGCCGCTCACCGCGGCATTAGTGATGCAAGAGGGCGAGTATCGACTCTCTGGAGTACCACGGATGCATGAGCGACCGATTGGTGATTTGGTTGATGGACTTCAGCAGATTGGTGCACAGATTGATTATGAGCAAGCGGTGGGTTATCCACCCATTCAAATCCATGCAGGCAAGCTTGTCTTGCCTGAGGTGATTCGGGTTAGGGGCGATGTCTCCAGTCAATTTCTGACGGCTTTATTGATGGCACTGCCTCTCGTAGCCCGTGAGCCAATTCAAATTGAAGTGATTGGTGAGTTAATTTCCAGACCGTACATCGACATCACGATTCAATTGATGGCTCGGTTTGGTGTAGAGGTTAGCAATCCAACGCCCCATCAGTTTGTGATTGCGCCTACTCAAGCTGGAGCGGTATACAAAAGCCCCCAAACACTCTGGGTCGAGGGTGACGCATCCTCGGCATCCTATTTTTTGGCAGCCGGCGTGCTTGGTCGTGGTCCGGTGCGGGTTCATGGGGTTGGTAAAACCAGCATTCAGGGTGATATTGCCTTTGCAGACGCCATCGAACAAATGGGGGCAAGAGTGCTGCGAGGTGATGATTTTCTTGAGACGGGCGGCGTTGTTCATGCCGATGGAAAATTGCGAGGGATTACGATTGATTGCACCACAATCCCAGACGCAGCCATGACCTTGGCCGTGATGGCATTATTTGCTCAAGGAAAAACCCGCCTAGAGAAGATTGCCAGCTGGCGGGTGAAAGAAACAGACCGGATTGCAGCGATGGCGACCGAGTTGCGTAAATTAGGGGCAGCGGTTCATGAGGGTGAGGATTTCATTGAGATTCATCCATTAAGTAATGAGCAATGGCAGACCCCACCGCAGGGAATCGATACTTATGATGATCATCGGATGGCGATGTGCTTCTCCTTAGCAGCATTCGGTCCAAAGCCAATCGTGATTAACGATCCTCAGTGTGTTGCTAAAACTTTTCCGCATTACTTTTCAGAGTTGGCACGAATCACGTATTAATTTCCTATGAAGGAGTATTTGGGTTGAGCCTTCCCCCGGTCATTGCAATTGATGGGCCCACCGCCTCAGGCAAAGGCACGGTGGCGATGCAAGTTGCCAACCGTCTTGGATTCCATTATTTGGACAGTGGCGCCCTGTATCGTCTAGTAGCGCTTGCAAGCCAACAAAAGGGTATCTCGCCATCTGATAGCTGCGCTTTGGGTGAGCTTGCCTTCGCCATGCAGATTGAGTTTAAAAATGGACTGATTTTCCTCGGAAATATAGATGTCACCTGGGCCATTCGAGACGAGTCCATTGGGGTTTTGGCATCCCAAATCGCGGTTTATCCAGAGGTGCGAGATGCCCTCTTGGCACTCCAAAAAGGGTTTCGGAGGGCTCCAGGCTTAGTGGCCGATGGCCGGGACATGGCAAGCCGGATCTTTACTGATGCCGTTTTAAAGGTATTTTTGACGGCCAGTGTGCAGGCTCGGGCGGAGCGTCGATATAAGCAATTGATCGCTAAGGGAATTTCTGCTAGAATGGATGTCCTTTTGCAAGATTTGCAGGAACGAGACGCTCGAGACATTCAACGAGCAACCGCGCCTCTAAAACAAGTTGAAGGGGCGCATTTGCTCGATACCTCGAACTTATCGATTGATCAGGCAGTTGAACGGGTACTGTCTTGGTACCAAGAAGTAAGTAGAAATTAGAAGTAGAAGTAGAAGTAGAAGTTTGGCGCTTAAGTTAGCACCTACGGTAAAAACCGCTAGCTTAAGTTTTATTAACCTAACCCGTCAGTAATTGGCGGCACAAAGTGAACCTCATGTCTGAATCTTTTGCAGCACTATTTGAAGAATCCCTAACCCGTTCTAATATGAAAACCGGCCAGGTTATTTCGGCCGAAGTTGTTCGTATTGATCATAATTTTGTGGTTGTTAATGCCGGTTTAAAGTCCGAAGCATTCATACCCGTTGAAGAATTCCAAAATGACCAGGGCGAACTCGAAGTCAACCCTGGTGATTTCGTATCCGTGGCAATTGATGCCCTAGAAAATGGCTATGGCGATACGATTTTGTCGCGTGACAAAGCAAAACGCCTTGCATCTTGGATGAACCTCGAGAAAGCTCTTGAAGGCGCTGAGATCGTTACCGGCACAGTGACCGGTAAGGTGAAGGGCGGCTTGACGGTCATGGTAAATGGCATTCGTGCCTTTTTGCCTGGATCGCTCGTCGATACCCGTCCAATTAAAGATACCAGCCCTTATGAAGGCAAGACCATGGAGTTTAAGGTCATTAAGCTAGATCGTAAGCGTAATAACGTTGTTCTTTCGCGTCGCGCCGTGGTTGAAGCTAGCCAAGGTGAAGAGCGTGCGAAGATGATGTCTAACCTTCAAGAGGGTAGTGTTGTTCAGGGCACCATTAAGAACATTACCGATTACGGTGCATTCGTTGATCTTGGCGGTATTGATGGTCTTCTCCACATTACTGACTTGGCTTGGCGTCGTGTGCGTCACCCCAGCGAGATGCTGACGGTGGGTCAAGAGGTAACTGCGAAGATTCTGAAGTTTGATCAAGAGAAAAACCGGGTTTCATTAGGCATTAAGCAGTTGGGTGATGATCCTTGGGTTGGTATTGCCCGTCGTTACCCACCCAATACACGCCTCTTTGGCAAAGTGACCAATCTGACTGATTACGGTGCGTTCGTTGAAATCGAGAGTGGCATTGAGGGCTTGGTACACGTCTCTGAAATGGATTGGACCAATAAGAATGTGGCCCCAAGCAAGGCAGTTGCTTTGGGAACCGAAGTAGAAGTGATGGTCTTGGACATTGATGAAGATAAGCGTCGTATTAGCTTAGGTATTAAGCAATGCAAAGCAAACCCATGGGAAGAGTTCTCACGCAGCCATCAAAAGGGTGACAAGATCAAAGGGGCAATTAAGTCCATCACCGACTTTGGCGTCTTTATTGGCCTACCTGGTGGAATCGATGGCTTAGTTCACCTGTCTGACCTCTCTTGGAATGAGCCTGGCGAAGAGGCTGTTAAGGCTTTCAAGAAAGGCGATGAATTAGAAGCTGTCGTCTTAGCGATTGATGTTGAGAAGGAGCGTATCTCCCTAGGCATCAAGCAAATGTCAGGCGACCCCTTTAACAACTTTACGTCGACCAGTGATAAAGGCAGCATGGTCACCGGCACAGTGAAGAGTGTTGATGCTAAAGGTGCCGTGATTGCCCTCGCTGATGAGGTCGAAGGTTATCTGCGCGCCTCAGAGATCTCAACCGATCGCGTTGAAGATGCACGCAATGCGCTTAAAGAGGGTGATTCTGTCACTGCTATGATTATTAATATCGATCGTAAATCACGTTCGATTAATTTATCGATCAAGGCAAAAGATAGCGCTGATCAACAAGATGCCATGAATAAGTTACAGGGTGATGCTGGCTCTGGTACAACCAATCTTGGCGCCCTGTTGAAGGCGAAAATGGATAATCAAAGCTAAGGTGATTCCGCCACCCCGTGGGTGGCGGGCTAATTAGACTATGTCAGATCAAGAGCACCAAGCGATAACCCGTTCTGAGCTGGTTGAGAGCCTTGCGGAGCAGTTTCCGCAACTCTTGCCTCGCGATGTGGAGCTAGCAGTAAAAACCTTGTTAGACACCATGACCCAAGCCTTAGCTGAAGGGAAGCGTATTGAGCTTCGTGGTGTGGGCAGTTTTGTTTTGCATCATCGACCTGCTCGTACTGGACGCAATCCAAAATCGGGTGAGAAGGTCCTTATTCCAGAAAAGCGTGTTCCCCATTTCAAGCCGGGTAAGGAGCTTCGTGAGCGCGTTGATTACAAGCCGCTCGATCAAAAAATTATCCTTGACTCAGGTAGCTCGGGTGCCTAATCCTGTGGTGGCAGATCTCTTAGGG
This sequence comes from Polynucleobacter sp. HIN5, assembly GCF_030297555.1. Classification (NCBI taxonomy): domain Bacteria; kingdom Pseudomonadati; phylum Pseudomonadota; class Betaproteobacteria; order Burkholderiales; family Burkholderiaceae; genus Polynucleobacter; species Polynucleobacter sp. HIN5. The sequence goes on from NZ_AP028136.1 coordinate 452,933, forward strand.
ATCTAAACTATTCATTCGCCACTGAAATGATTCAAATTGAAACCGGTTGGTTGCTCCTCATCCCCATATTCTTCGGCTTGGGTTGGCTAGCTTCTCGCTGGGATTTACGCTTAGAGGCACGCCAAGATGAGCGAGAACGACTAAAACAGCAACGCTCTACGTTTAAAGGTTTGAACCTATTGCTCAATGAGCAGCCCGACCAAGCCATCGAAACCTTAGTCAAGGTTGCCCAATTGGATCCAGAAACGGTTGATCTGCATTTTTCATTGGGTAATTTGTTTCGCCGTCGTGGTGAGACCGAGCGTGCGATTCGCGTTCATCAACATCTGGCTAATCGCGAAGATCTGAAACCGCGTGATCGAGATCACGCTGCATATGAGCTGGGCCGCGATTTTTTGCGAGCCGGTCTATTGGATCGTGCTGAGGCATCCCTCAATCAAGTCGGTGACGGCAAATATGCCATACCAGCCAAAGAAAGTCTTCTTGAGATGTATCAAATTGAGAAGGATTGGAAAAAAGCGATTATTGCTGCTAATGAACTTCAGGGCTTGCAAGACAAAAGCCATCAATTAGAGATCGCGCAGTTTTATTGCGAGATTGCGCAAGAGGCGCTGCGACGCACTGATTTTCCTGAGGCGGAGGGAGCCATCCATCATGCTCTATCCGCAATTCCAAATCACGCCCGCGCCTTAATCTTGCAGGGTGATTACTACTTGGCCAATGAGCGCCCTCAGCAGGCGATCGATGTCTGGGCAATCGTGGCGAAAGAGAACCCCGCCTTTATGCATTTAGTAGCCGATCGGTGGATGGCCGCACATCATGCTGTCAACCAAGTCGATCTTGGTTTGGATCAATTACTTGCTCTCCTTAAAACTCAAGCCATTGGGGAGCTCTTGGATATCGTGCATAAGCATGTGATGCACATTCGAGGGGCTCAGGCAGCCGAAGCCATGTTGGTCGATGTGATGCAGCATTCTCCAACGCTCAGTGCATTATCAAAGTTAGCGGAAACCCGTTTAGCCTTAGCAGAGGTGACGGGTCCAGAGACACGGGTAGCGGATTTAAAGTCAACGCTTGGCTTACTTAAGCAGCGGACAACCGCTTTGGCACGGTATACCTGCGGAAATTGCGGATTTCGGGCAAGGCGTTTTTATTGGCAGTGCCCTGGTTGTAATCATTGGGAGGCATACTCACCCCGACGGACTGAGGGCGCTGTTCCGAGCGGCCCGTCGATGTAATCAATCACTCAAATGATCTAGTAAGTACTTTGAATGAGGAATAAAGATTGAAAGTCACTATTGTTGGAAGTGGATATGTGGGATTAGTTACCGGGGCATGTTTAGCCGAACTCGGTAATACGGTTTTCTGTTTAGATCTCGATCAGAAAAAGATCGATATCTTAAACTCGGGCGGAGTTCCAATTTACGAACCGGGGTTGCAAGAGATGATCGCCCGCAATCGCGCGGCTGGACGCATTCAATTTTCGACCGATGTGGCAGCGGCTGTTCAGCATGGTGAAATTCAGTTTATTGCCGTGGGTACCCCGCCAGATGAAGATGGCTCAGCCGATTTGCAGTATGTGATTGCGGCAGCACGCAATATTGGCAAACATATGAACGGTCCCAAAGTCATCGTTGATAAGTCAACAGTGCCAGTTGGTACTGCTGAGAAAGTGACTCAAGCCATTACCGAGGAATTAAAAAAGCGCAATTTGGATCTCACATGGTGCTCAGTGGTCTCTAATCCTGAGTTTTTGAAAGAGGGTGCTGCGGTTGAGGATTTTATGCGCCCCGATCGCATTGTGATTGGCACCAATCAGGATGCCGCGGGACTGCGTGCCAAAGAACTGATGCGCAAACTCTATGCACCATTTAATCGTCATCATGAGCGTACCTATTACATGGATGTAAAGAGTGCCGAGCTTACAAAATATGCTGCCAATGCAATGCTAGCAACGCGCATCTCGTTTATGAATGAGCTTGCCAATTTAGCCGATGCGGTTGGCGCTGATATTGAGGCCGTTCGCCAGGGGATTGGTTCAGACTCACGAATTGGCTATGGATTTTTATACGCAGGAACGGGCTATGGAGGCTCTTGCTTTCCAAAGGATGTATCGGCCTTGACCAAAACTGCTTTACAGCATGGGCGTGACCTAAAAATCTTAGAAGCTGTCGAGGCAGTAAATCGTCAACAAAAAACAATCTTGATCGACAAGATCACCAAACGTTTTGGTGACGATCTTTCGAATCATCGATTTGCGGTATGGGGTTTGGCGTTTAAGCCCAATACGGATGATATGCGTGAAGCACCTAGTCGTTTCATTATTGCGGAGCTGGTCAAGCGTGGAGCGCAGGTCATGGCTCATGATCCTGTTGCAATGCCTGAGGCGCAACACGCTTTTGAGATCGATTTCCAAGGAAAGCCCGATCAATTTCAAAAAGTTTCCTTAGTAAAAACTCCGGAGGATGCCTTAGCAGGGGCTAGCGCACTAATCATTGTGACCGAATGGAAGGCATTCCGGAGTCCTGATTTTGATCATCTAAAGCAGGCGATGAGAAACCCGATCATTTTTGATGGGCGCAATCTGTATGAACCCCAGTCGATGACTGAGCTGGGTTTTGAGTATTACGGAATTGGTCGGCATAATTGAGCTATAAATTGAATCTAAAGTAATGACTGAGAAAGCCGATCGAACTCAATTTAGTAAAGCCCGCCTGTTGGTGGTGGGTGATGTCATGCTCGATCGCTATTGGTTTGGTGACACTAGTCGTATCTCGCCTGAGGCCCCAGTTCCTGTGGTGCAGGTTGGCAAGATTGATGAGCGTTTAGGGGGTGCAGCTAACGTAGCCCGCAACGCCTCGGCTTTAGGAGCGCAAACCAGCCTTCTAGGGGTGATTGGAGTGGATGAGGCTGGCAAACGTGTAGAAGCCTTATTGCAAGATAGTGGTGTACAAAGCTACTTACAAGCTGATCCCAAAGTACCCACGACCGTTAAGTTAAGGGTGATTGCGCGTCAACAGCAATTGATTCGTTTGGACTTTGAGGAGACCCCGAGTTCGGGTTCACTTGCTCAAAAGCTCAAGCAGTTCGAGGCGTTATTGCCCGAAGCGGATGTTGTCATCTTGTCCGACTATGGAAAGGGTGCGCTTGAACAAGTAGCAAGCATGATTGCTCTAGCAAAAGCCAAGAATAAGATCGTTTTGGTCGACCCAAAGGGTGATGCATATTCGAAGTATCGGGGGGCTACTGTATTGACGCCTAATCGTAGCGAATTGCAGCAAGTGGTCGGCGCATGGTCGAGCGAAGCGGAGCTTACCCAAAAGGCTCAAGCATTACGAGAGCAGCTTCAGGTCGAGGCATTGCTATTGACTCGCTCTGAGGAAGGTATGACATTATTTACATCAGCGGGCGCAACTCATGTACGTGCGCAGGCCCGCGAGGTATTTGATGTATCAGGCGCTGGCGATACCGTCATTGCTACTTTAGCAGTAGCCTTGGCAGCCAAATGGCCGCTGGAGCGTGCGATGGCCTTAGCTAATCGCGCTGGAGGAATCGTAGTCGGTAAGCTGGGTACAGCAACCGTTTGTGCAGAGGAGCTACAGTGACCTATATCGTGACTGGTGCCGCCGGATTTGTGGGTGCAAATATTGTTCGTGCCTTAAATGCCCGTGGTGAAAAAAATATTATTGCAGTCGATGATTTGCGACCCGCAGATAAATATCGCAATCTAGCTGATTTAGATATCGCCGATTACATCGATAAGAATGATTTTTTAGAAGGCTTTCATGAAGGCTGGTTTGGCAAAGTGAAAGCAGTATTTCATGAGGGTGCTTGTTCAGACACGATGGAGACCGATGGAGTTTTCATGATGAACAATAACTATCAATACTCCATCAATCTCTACGAGATTTGCACTGACCAAAAGGTTCCATTTCTTTATGCATCATCGGCTGCAACCTATGGAGGGTCCGATACATTTGTAGAGGATCGTCGGTATGAGAAGCCGTTAAATATTTATGGGTACTCAAAATTCTTGTTTGACCAATACATGCGTGCACGCATGGCCGAGAAGGCTCCGACAGCTCAAGTTGTAGGCTTTCGGTATTTCAATGTGTATGGCCCACGTGAGTCCCATAAAGGGCGGATGGCCTCGGTCGCATTTCACCATTACCATCAGTTCAAAAAAAATCAAACAGTCAAATTATTTGGTGAGTATGGCGGCTACGCACCCGGTCAGCAATCACGGGATTTTGTATCGGTTGAGGATGTCGTGAAAGTGAACCTCTTCTTTTTGGATCACCCAGAAAAAAGTGGTATTTTTAACCTCGGCACAGGTCGCGCTCAACCCTTTAATGACGTTGCACTGGCAACTGTAAACACCATGCGTAAACTAGCCAATCAACCAGCACTACCATTGGCAGATTTAGTGCAACAAGGTTTGATTCAATATATTCCATTTCCGGATGACTTGCGGGGCAAATATCAGTGCTTCACGCAAGCAGATCTCACGCAATTAAGAGCCGCAGGTTACTCGGGAGAATTCTTAGATGTTGAGCACGGTGTCAGCCAATACATTGCCTGGCTATCAGCAAATTCTGATTTTTTAGCAAATCCCCTCTAGACCATTTATTTCGTCAACCCAATCGACCATTGGGCGTTGAAGAAGGCCATGACATATTCGTCATGGTTTGTTTATCAACCTCAAAGGAGAAATTATGGGTTTATCAACTCTGTTTCATGCATCTGCTAACGCCTTATCCAAGCGATCGATGATTAGCATGATGGTTCTGGCACTCGCACTCCCTCTCAGTGTGTCGCTTGCAAATGCTGCACCAGTCAATGTCAACACAGCTAGTCAGACCGAGTTAGAAAGTATTCGTGGGCTTGGGCCATCTAAAGCGAAGGCAATTATTACTGAGCGAGAAAAAGGCGGTGCGTTTTATGACTCCTATGATTTGCAATCACGGGTTCGGGGTATTGGCGAGCGCTCGGTGAGTAAATTAATGGAGAATGGTTTGAAAATTGAGGGTCAAAGTGGATACCGTGAGACAAAAAGTGGCCCACGCTCAGAGGCGCGTTCCACAAAAAAGACATCCAAGTATCAAGCTAAAGCGTCTGCGGCGGAGAGCGAGCGGTCGACCAGTTCACGTCAGCGCTACTGAAATCAGCAGCATTTGATGAAGTTGTCGCTAAAATAAGTCTATGACCCAATCCAATCCATCTGCGGCACTCTATCCAACGATTTCTCAAACCATTGGTAATACTCCTTTGGTTCGTTTACAGCGTATTCCTGGCGTGGAGAACGAGCGGCGCGGTAATGTGATTTTGGGTAAGTTAGAAGGTAATAATCCAGCCGGGTCGGTCAAGGACCGACCCGCACTCTCCATGATTAAGCACGCTGAGTTACGTGGCGATATTAAGCCTGGCGATACCTTAATTGAGGCAACGAGCGGTAATACTGGTATTGCGATTGCCATGGTTGGGGCGATGTTGGGCTACAAAATTATTTTGGTCATGCCCGAAAACCAAAGCCTTGAGCGTCGACAGAGTATGGCTGCATATGGTGCGGAACTTATTTTGACCTCCAGTTCAGGTGGGATGGAGTTGGCTCGCGATTACGCAGAGCAATTGCAAAAAGAGGGTCGCGGCAAGCTATTGGATCAATTTGCAAACCCAGATAATCCGCGGGCTCATATTGAGACCACGGGACCTGAGATTTGGCGTGATACACATGGCCAGATTACCCATTTTGTTTCTGCGATGGGTACCACGGGAACGATTACGGGTGTATCGACCTACCTAAAGTCCATGAATCCAGAGATTCAAATTATTGGCGGACAGCCTGAAGAGGGCTCGCAGATTCCTGGAATTCGAAAATGGGCACCTGCCTACTTGCCTAAAATCTACCAAGCCGAACGTGTTGATCGAATTGAGTATGTGACCCAGGCGGAGGCTGAGGAAATGGCCCGTCGTATGGCCAAAGAAGAAGGCATCTTTTGCGGTGTGTCAGCTGCAGGTGCTTTAGTGATTGCACTTCGCGTTGCTCAAACGGTTGAAAACGCCACGATTGTATTTATTGTGTGCGACCGAGGCGATCGCTATTTGTCAACAGGTGTATTTCCAGCCTAGTTACTAGGTTTTGGTGGCTTGCTCGATTTTTTCACTTTACTATCTTTTTTTGCCGTTTTAGTTGTCGTGGATCGATTTTTATTAGCGGGCGTAGGCCCCGGTTTCTCGATTTGGTCACGTATAACCGCACTTTTGTTTTGATACCCTAGCGCCTGCGCAAATTCAGCAACACTTTGAGCGTAAAAGTAACTACGGTTGTAGTTCACAATACTGAGGAAGTTTTGGAGTCCAACAACATAAAGGATGTCGGGCTCTTGATTTGCTCCAGGCGAGGGTAGATCCACAATCAAAGCTTTACTACCTGGCTCAACCCCACCTTGTAAAAGATCGCCATTGCTCGGCTCCAGAATACCGAGTTGAATTAACTCCGCAACCGTGATTTTGGTAATCGGTTGACCATCGGCCAGCTCAATAATTTTTGCTAGGGTTTGCTCATTCTGAATGACAGGAAAGTAGATGGGCATCCCAGGTTGCCAGCCATGAACTTTCAGAAAATTAGCGACGCTAAAGATTGCATCGCGCCGACTGTTGCGAAGATCAATTACGCCATCCCCATCACCATCGATCGCAAATTGCAAAATACTTCCAGGCATAAACTGGGGAAGACCAATCGCACCTGCATAGGAGCTACTTTGATTGAGGCAGCGATTAAACGCATCTTGCCGATTCTTGGCTTCTTGCCAGCACAAAATAATGAGGTCTTTCAGTTGATTCTGAAAAAGGAGTTCACGCGCTGCTTGATTCTGAGTTTCTGGATAGTCAAAGGCCAGCGTACTTAGTACATCCTTGACCCGAAAGTTTCCCATATGTCGACCATAAATTGTCTCCACCCCAATAATGGCTGCAATGACTTGATGGGGAACGCCTGATTCCGATTCGGCAGTTTCCAGAGCGGACCGATTTTGCTCAATAAAGGTGAGACCGGCCCGAATCCGAACCGGTTCCACAAAGCGCGAACGGTATACCCGCCAGTTTTTTTGAAAGCTAACAGGCGGGGGAGCAACTAATTTTTTGACTTGCGATAGGTGTTGAATATCTTTAAAGCCACTATCTAGAAATGCCAAAGGAATGTTTTGCTGCTGTGAGACCTGATCAAGAAGCGCCTTGAGTGAAGACGGATCTCGTTTAGCGCCGGGTACAGTGGCTTTGCCAGTATGAGCCTCTACTTCGTTATTTGTAGGTTGTTGATTGGGTGTTGTGGTTGGTGGGGTGGGCGATGCACAGGCACCTAACAAAACCGTTAGTGTTAGGCTGGATAAAAACGGTAGAAAGTTCAAGATCGCGCTAAGATAATAAAAAAGTGTTTTTAATATAAATTCATACTAAGTATAGTTAGTTGTTATTCGATGAGAGACAAATATGAGCACAGCCTACATTAGCCATCCTGATTTTATGAAACACGAGATGGGCCGCCATCATCCAGAGTGCCCCGAGCGAATTGCTGCGATTGAGGATCAGTTAATTCAGAGTCGTCTTGATACACATCTGAAGCGGATTGATCCCCCGCTTGCTTCAGAAGCAGACATCACCCGTGTGCATAGCGAGGATCATTTAGCATTTGTGAAGAGTAAAGCTCCGAGTAGCGGCTACTCGATGATTGATGGAGACACGATCATGAACCCTGCCACTTGGACGGTCTCGCTGCGTGCGGCTGGAGCTGCAATGGCAGCAGTCGATGCAGTCATGCAAGGTGAGGTCAATAATGCATTTTGTGCGATTCGCCCTCCGGGACACCATGCTGAGCCTCATCGCTCAATGGGATTTTGTGTATTTAATAATGTGGCAATCGCGACACGCTATGCGATTGAGAAGTATGATTTAGACCGAGTGGCCGTGATTGATTTTGATGTCCATCACGGTAACGGTACAGAAGCTGCGTTCATCAATGACCCTCATGTATTAATGTGTAGTTTCTTTCAGCACCCCTTTTATCCCTACAGTGGTCTTGAAGGTGGTGACAATATGGTCAATGTACCTTTGCCAGCAAGCACCAACGGCAAGATCGTCCGTGACATGATTAGTAAAACCTGGATTCCACGGCTTGATGAATTTAAACCCCAGCTGATTATCATTTCAGCCGGTTTTGATGCCCATCGCGAGGATGATTTGGGCCAAATGGGCCTGGTTGAAGACGATTATGTATGGATGACTAAGCAATTAATGGAGGTTGCCAATCGCTATTGTGACGGCAAGATTGTGAGTTGCCTTGAGGGTGGATACAACCTCTCGGCATTGGGCCGAAGCGTTGCTGCCCACCTGAAAACCTTGGCCGAGATTTAATCTAAATCACGATAAAATGGACGTTTAGATACGTAAAAAGGTCGTCTTTCATGAAGGTTTTGGTCGCAGTTAAGCGAGTGGTCGATTACAACGTGAAGGTTCGCGTCAAATCGGATCAATCGGGGGTGGACATTGCCAATGTCAAAATGAGCATGAATCCCTTTGATGAAATTGCTGTTGAGGAGGCGGTTCGACTCAAAGAGGCAGGCCTTGTTACAGAAATTATTGCTTTTTCAGCAGGCCCCCAGGCATGCCAAGAGACCTTAAGAACTGCCTTGGCGATCGGTGCAGATCGGGCCATCTTATGCGAGACCGATATCGAATTACAGCCTTTGGCAGTTGCTAAATTACTTCAAGCAGTCTATTCCAAAGAGCAGCCTCAGCTCATCATTATGGGTAAGCAAGCAATTGATGATGATAGTAACCAAACCGGCCAAATGGTGGGCGCCTTGCTCAATCTTCCCCAGGCAACATTTGCTTCTAAGGTGACCATTAGTAATGGGCAGGCATCGGTCACGCGTGAGGTTGATGGTGGTCTTGAGACCGTTGCAGTTTCTTTACCTGCGGTGATCACAACCGATCTTCGCTTAAATGAGCCGCGCTACGTCACTCTACCCAACATTATGAAGGCCAAGAAAAAGCAGTTAGATATCGTAAAGCCTGATGATCTAGGAATTGATATCACCCCACGACTGAAAACCATTCGGGTCGAGGAGCCGCCAAAGCGCTCAGCAGGTATCAAAGTACCCGATGTAGCAACTTTGATTGATAAATTAAAAAATGAAGCAAAGGTACTGTAATGACTGCACTGGTTCTCGCTGAGCACGATCAGCAATCATTAAAAATGGCCACGCATCATGCGGTAAGCGCTGCTAAGGAATGCGCCAATGTGGTCGATATTTTGGTAGTGGGCCATGATGTGGATGCAATAGTCCAGGAAGCTAGCAAGATTGAGGGGGTTGGAAAGGTTCTTTATGCCAATGCACCGTATTTTGCGGATCAATTACCAGAGTCGGTTGCGGAGCAAATTCTTGCCCTTGCTTCTAGCTATGACTATTTTTTAGCACCTGCGACGGCCCACGGTAAAAGTGTGATGCCTAGGGTTGCAGCCAAGCTGGACGTTGCGCAGCTTTCCGATATCACTAAGGTTGTGTCTGCCGATCAATTTGAGCGTCCCATTTATGCGGGTAACGCGATTGCGACGGTTCAAACGATTGACCCTAAAAAGGTAATTACGGTACGGACCACGAATTTTAATCCTGCCGGCACTGGTGGATCCTGTTCAATCGAAACTATCGCTGCAGTAGAACCATTTACTGCGAGTCAATTTGTTGGTCGTGAGTTAACCAAATCGGACCGTCCTGAGTTAGCTGCCGCAAAAATTATTGTTTCTGGTGGTCGTGGACTTGGCTCTGCAGAGAAATACAAGGAGTTGATTGAGCCATTAGCGGACAAGCTTGGTGCCGCTCTCGGAGCTTCCCGGGCAGCGGTAGATGCGGGTTATGTACCCAATGACTATCAGGTAGGTCAAACCGGGAAAATTGTGGCCCCACAGCTTTATATTGCAGTCGGTATCTCTGGAGCAATCCAGCATCTTGCTGGCATGAAGGACTCAAAAGTGATAGTGGCGATTAACAAAGATCCTGATGCTCCAATCTTTGGAGTGGCGGACTATGGATTAGTTGGCGATTTGTTTACTCTTGTACCTGAGTTAACTGCCTCGATCTAAGCCCAACTTATTGGCTGATCTTTTTGGCCTCTTCAATTTGGTAGATGAAGAATTGTTCAAAGCCAATAGCCAGAAAGCTCATCATGACCCCTGCGCCAATTATTAGCGAGAGGATTACGCAAATTACGACAGGCCAACCGGACTCCGTTTTTTGGTTGCCTTGAAATGAAGGATTAAATTGCGCATCCCATTTCTCATCGGGACGCAATCCAAACACAATCGTACTTAACCAGCTGGCCTCTAGCGCAATAAACCCAAGAACAATCAAAACCCAAGCTGCCGCAGAAGACTCTGGGCTTGTATTTAAGAGCATCAAACCCAGAATGCCCGCGATTAGGGATGCAAACTGAATCCAACCCCAAAAGCTTTTGATACCGAGTAAATAAAAGCAATTCAATCCAGTTCCTGGAAGAAAAAGTCCCAGCGCAGAAAATAGTAATTTTGACCGAAATGAAGTGCTCATGGATTGCTTCGTTGGGTTAAGTTAAAGCCTAATACTTCGCGATTGGGTCCAATGATAAGTAAATAATTACCATCACGTGCAATGCTTCGGTAATCCCTCAGTAAATATAAGAAATCGCGTTCAATATCCTCGCGATTTGAAGCGCAGGCCATACGAGTGGTGGCGATCTGTTCAATCTGAAAGCCACGAGGATCTTCGATGATTTGCGCAGTGAAGCGATTGCAGCCGCTGTAGCCACTCATTCGCCCCTGACTGAATTGCAAACTCATTTTTGGGCCACCATCATTGGGCATCGAGCGAAGGCGAACCTCACCCATACTGTTTGGTGGCATATTCCAGCGATTTAGTTCCCATTGGGTGCCAACGAGTTCGGAGTAGGGTGGGGTCGTTTTCCCAGGGCAGGGCGGCACTATATTGGCGCAACCGATCAAAAAAATTGGAAATGAGCCGATGAGTCTCATTAGCCTTCTCTTGGGGTGCGAGACCTGCAGCTCGGAGTTTTTTATATAAGCCTCTGATTTATATGTATTTTTATTGGTCACGGTCAATAATCTTTGGTGCAGTGATGGAGTTTTTGGGGCATTTCGTCTAGAATATGAGGTTTTCTGTAATCGTCACACTCGTTGGTCTATAAACCTTTTTGAGCGAAGACGATTCAGCCAGCCATTTTGTAATCATTTGATTTTAAGGAAATACCTATGGTCGTCATTCGACTTGCCCGCGGCGGTTCTAAAAAGCGCCCTTTTTTTAGCATCGTTGCTACCGACAAACGCAATCGTCGCGACTCGAATTTCATCGAGCGTTTGGGTTACTTTAATCCCAAAGCTTCTGAAAAAGAGCAGGCAATGCGTATTTCTCAAGACCGTTTAACCTATTGGTCCGGCGTTGGTGCGCAAATTTCGCCAACCGTAAAGCGTTTGATCAAGGATCATCCAGCGGCCTAAGTTTGGCCATGATTGAAGGGGGAGTGGTGAGCGGTCATCAGCCCCCCTCTGATTTGATTGATTTGGGTATCGTCTTCGATGCCCAGGGCCTAAAAGGCCACATCAAAGTTCGCCCTTATTCTCCCAACCCGATTGCTCTTTTGGCCTGTAAAGAGGCTTACGTACAAGGTCCTCACTCTGCTGCACTTCCCGCTATTTATCGCGTACAAAGCGCAAAAATTCATTCTGGTTACGTGGTGATGCTTTTGGATGGCATTTGTGATCGGGATGCTGCACTAGCTCTTAAGGGTCAGACGGTTTTGCTCCCAAGAAAGGCATTTCCAACTCCTGAGAAAGATGCCTATTACTGGATTGATTTGATTGGGTGCGAGGTCTATAACGAGCAGGGGATTCGGCTAGGCAATATTGAGGACATGGCTGAATTTGGTGCTCATCCAGTCATGACGATTGGCAGTGAGCTGATTCCTTTTGTTCCCGCCATCGTTAGATCAGTTCAGTTGAAATCAGCCGACTTGCCCTCTGGCAGAGTCGTGGTGGATTGGCAGCCCAACTGGAGTCAATGAGTATGAATACGACCAAGATGGATTTTGATGTGTTGACGCTTTTCCCCGAGATGTTTACCGCTCTCACGCAATATGGGGTAACCGGCCGCGCCTGTGAGCAAAGGCTAACTTCTGTAACCACATGGAATATCAGGGATTTTTCTGAGGATTCCCGAAAAACAGTCGATGATCGGGCTTATGGTGGTGGCCCTGGTATGGTGATGATGGCTAAACCCTTAGATTCTTGTCTTGAGGCTGTGGGGCGCTCCCATCTTAATCGAGGGATTAATCCTGGGCCGGTTTGTTTATTAAGCCCCCAAGGAGAGCCATTTTCACAAAAGTTAGCGACAGATATCCTCAGTTATCGACAATTAACCATAATTTGTGGTCGTTATGAAGCTATTGATCAACGGTTTATTGACGACAAAGTGGATCTTGAGGTTTCAATCGGTGATTTTGTGGTTTCGGGGGGTGAATTGCCAGCCATGATCCTCATGGATGCCGTAATCCGCTTAATTCCCGGGGCTTTAGGGGACGAAGACTCAGCTCTACAAGATAGTTTTATGAATGGCCTTTTAGACCATCCCCACTACACCCGTCCAGAGGTTTATGGAAATAAATCGGTGCCAGACGTGCTTTTGGGCGGACATCACGCTAAAATAATGGATTGGCGTCGGCAAAAGTCGTTAGAGCTGACGTTTAAGCGCCGCCCAGACCTCATCGTCAAGGCGCGTGCAAATGGGTTGCTAAACCCAAACGATGAAGCGTTTTTAAAGACGCTTGAATCCCGAAGGTTTGGCGAAAATTAAATTGCATCCTCTATTGAGTCCACTCATGTGGGATTAACGTCAATACGATGCCAAAGGAGTTGAAATGAATTTGATTCAAACGATTGAGCAAGAAGAAATTGCTCGCCTAACTGCCAACAAAACCATTCCAAGTTTTGCTCCTGGCGATACCGTTGTTGTTAGCGTGAATGTTGTTGAGGGTACCCGTAAACGCGCTCAGGCATTTGAGGGCGTGGTGATTGCTAAACGCAATCGCGGTCTTAATTCCAGCTTCATTGTCCGCAAGATTTCATCGGGCGAGGGAGTTGAGCGTACATTCCAAACCTACTCACCATTGATTGCTAGTATTGAAGTGAAGCGTCGCGGTGATGTCCGTCGCGCCAAGTTGTATTACTTGCGCGATCGTTCTGGTAAGTCCGCACGTATTAAAGAGAAGCTAACCGCCCGTGCTAAAGAGGTCGTTGCTGAGCAAAGCGCTGAATAATTAATCCGGCACCAGCAATCAAGGCGACCTCGGTCGCCTTTTTGTTTATCTAAATCACCTAAAATGATGGCATGGTTCATTCATCCACATCCATCAAAAAGAGCTTAGCTGCTCCACCGAGTTTTAATCCGCGAAGGGTGCCTATTGCACATCGCTGCGAGGATCAAGCGCGAGTGTCTGACCATTTGTTTGATGCTAACGTTCTACGACAGCATTTTGCTGCTCCACCACCATGGGCCCCTGAAATCACCGATGAAAATCGGCATGTGATGGCGAGTAATATCATCGCGCAACGCGAGGCGGAAGGGTTGATTACAGAAGCAGCTATTTTGTTACCGCTGGTGATGCAGCCAAACGGTTTAAATGTTCTCTTAACTCAGCGAACCGAGCATTTACATGATCATGCTGGGCAAATTAGCTTTCCTGGTGGTCGCAAGGATTTTGCTGATGAATCAATTATTACCACCGCATTGCGCGAAAGCGAGGAAGAGATCGGCTTGCCCAGCGATCATATTGATGTAATTGGGACCATGCCGGAGTATTTGACTGTGTCCGGTTATCGCGTGACCCCCGTAGTTGCTCTGGTTGAGCCCCCTCGAGCATATCGTCCAGACCCATTTGAGGTGGCGGATGTTTTTGAGGTTCCTCTGCCATTTCTGATGAACCCAGCGAATCACGAGATACGGGTGTGGCATAGTGATGAAGGCTCGCGACGGTTTTATGCCATTCCGTATGCGGATCGCTTTATTTGGGGAGCTACTGCTGGAATGTTACGAAATCTATATCATTTATTAAAAGCATGACCTTTTTCTCTATTCTCTTCGCTCTCATTGCCGAGCAATACCGGCCTGTTACCGCATCGCATTGGATTCGGAGAATGAGTGCTGGATGGCTCGATTGGGTTGCCAAGGAGTTTGGTGGCAAATCCGAGCAAGGTGCCACTCCCGTAGGCGCCCGCTTGGCCTGCTTGGTTGGATTTGGCTTACCAACAGTATTGGTATTCGCAGTTTATGTATTTGCATACATCGTGAACCCATTATTGGCATTTGTATGGAACATCATCATCGTGTATCTGTTCTTTGGTTTTCGGCAATTTAGCCACTCCTTTACCGAGGTTCATGAAGCGATTCAAAACCATGATCTTCCTGCCGCGCGGCTAGCACTGCAAGCGTGGGTGGGGGATGAGTTTGATACCTCGCATCTATCCGAAAGTGAGATCATCGCGATTGCTTTGGAGCGAGCCATTATTGGGGCGCATCGCCATGTATTTGGGGTATTTTTTTGGTTCTTAATGCCAATTGGCCCCGCCGGAGTTGTTTTATACCGGCTCGCAGATAAGGCGAGTAGGCGTTGGGAGAAGTTTGGCCTCAATTTATCTGAGGCAGCAAAGCATTTTTTCTATATATTGGACTGGGTCCCAGTTCGCCTCAGTGCAATTAGCTTCGCTATCGTGGGTAATTTTGAAGATGCCATTTATGCTTGGCGTAATCTCACCAGTAAGTGGACGGATCCACTCTCGGCTGTTTTATTGGCATCGGGTAGTGGTGCACTAGGCGTTCGTTTAGGAGAGCCTCTGCGGGAGCCAACCAGCGATGAGGCTTTGGCACGTGCCGAGGCCGGTGAGCCCCCCATCTATGAAATCGGCCACGAGCCTAGCGAGCGATCCATGCGCTCAGCAATCGGGCTGGTGTGGCGAGCCCTTATCGTTTGTATGGTGGTTTTAGCGATGTTGACCATCGCTCTTTGGCTGGGCTAATTCCCTGGATCTGAATATCCGCTGTCCTAGAGTCTGAGACCAGCTGTTTAAAGAGTGCTAAGCGTTCACTCGCAATGACTCCTGCCAAGACAGCCGCTTGAACCGCACAATCAGGCTCATTGTCGTGTTTGCAATTATGAAAGCGACACTGACCCAAATAGGGTTTGAACTCCCGAAAGGCATGTTGTAACTGACTCTCCGATACATGCGCAAGGCCAAATTCTTGAAAGCCTGGTGAGTCAATGATTGCTCCCAAACCATTCGCATCGCGACCCCATTCGGGTAGATCAAAATAGCGGCAGGCTGTAGTGGTGTGTTTGCCACTATCTAGTTTTTGAGAGTATTCCTGGGTGACAGCGGCTGCATTGGGGACCCAGGCGTTCAGAAGCGTTGATTTGCCCATGCCAGATTGGCCGACCAAAACCGATACTTTGCCCTTTAAGAGCGGTACAAGCGCGTCGAGCGATTGCGGATTAAATTTTGCAGAGACTTCATGCACGGCATAACCCATCGATTTATATGGGGCAAGCTGATTACGCGCCGCCACAAGCTTATCGTGCAGGTCGCATTTATTCAAAATGATATGAAGATCAATTTGATTTAGTTCAGCCGCAATAACTGCGCGTCCGAGAAGATCTGGCGAGAATGCGGGCGCGGTTGCTAAAACAATCAGTATCTGATCAACATTGGCGGCAATACTCTTGCTCTTAAATGCATCTGAGCGATACAGTAAATTCTTGCGAGGTTCAATCTCAAGAATACGGGCCTGATCCGCCGAAGTGCTCTCTAGAATCAAGCGATCGCCAACTGCCCCAAGGTGTTGTTTACCAGGAGCACTCACATGAATGAATGGCCCGTGATGGGATCCATCAGCCTCAATCCGTTGCGCTAAGTAATGTCTGCCATACGAAGCGCTTAGAAGGGCACGAAAAGGACCCATTACCGAATATCACTCATGCAAATCGCTGAAGATGCGCAATCCGCAACGGGGCCGGAGGGTGGGAACTATAGAAAGCAGTGTAGATTGGATCGGGGGTGAGGGTGGAGGCATTATCTTGATAAAGCTTCACCAAGGCAGAGATCAAGGCGTTTGCGGATGACTTTTGGGCTGCAAAATGATCTGCTTCGTATTCATGTTTACGCGAAGCAAGACTTCCCAGTGGCGTAAAAAAGAATCCAAATACAGGCGCTACCAACATAAAGAGGGCAAGAGCCAGACCACCGTTGTAACCATTGAGATCGGGGGTTACCCCCAATCCGAAATAGAACCAGGGTTGTGAACTAATCCATCCCAAAATAGCTAGCATGACAAAACTGAGAGCAAATGAGACCAGTAAACGCTTACGGATATGTTGACGCTTGAAATGACCCAGCTCATGCGCTAGAACTGCTTCTACCTCTAAGGGCTCTAACTTTTCAATCAGGGTGTCAAAAAAGACAATACGCTTGGCTTTGCCGATACCTGTGAAATAAGCATTGCCATGGGCACTTCGTTTACTCCCATCCATGACAAAAAGACCTTGACTAGCAAAGTCACAGCGTTTTAAGAGTTGCTCGATTTGGGTTTTTAGGGGGCCATCCTCGAGCGCCTTAAATTTGTTAAATAAGGGTGCGATTACCGTGGGAAAGAGCCATAGCAGTAGGGCATTAAATAGTGTCCAAACTACCCATGTCCACAACCACCAATAAGTGCCACTAGTGGCCATAAGCTCGAGAACTAACCATAAGAGCGGTAAACCAAGCGCAGCCGCCAAGGCAATTCCTTTGAAGGTATCCAGCCAAAAGAGGCGCGGGGTCATGCGATTAAAGCCAAAGGTTGCTTCAATCCCAAATTGTTTTTTCCAGGCAAAAGGCAAATCTAATGTACCGGAAATGAAGGCCAGAGAAACCAAAAGAAGGATTTGCTGGGTAATGCCTGGTCCCACTAAGCTCAAGAGCGTTTGATTAAGCCACTCCAAGCCACCCAGCAAGGTAAAGCCGATCAACACAAATGCACCAAAGGCATTTTCGAGAAGACCTAAGCGTAATTTAGCAATCGTGTAATCAGCTGCTTTTTGATGATCAGCCAAAGAAACTCGCGAAGCAAATTCATTCGGTACACTAGCGCGGTGGAGGGCAACATGGCGTATTTGTCGCATGGCCAACCAGTGGCGCATACCAACACTTAGCAGTAGGGCGGCAATGAAGATCAATGTAAAGGTCATGAAGGTATTATAGAGATGAGCGAACAAATGAAGCACACCCCCAACGGGAATGATCCTTTGATTTGGGTCGACATGGAAATGTCCGGCCTAAAGCCCGACAGCGACCGAATCTTGGAGATCGCGATGATCATTACCGATGCTCACTTGAACGTAATAGCCACAGCGCCGGTATGGGTTGTTCACCAAACGGACGAGGTCTTAAATGGCATGGATGCTTGGAATAAAGGAACGCACAGTAAATCCGGTCTGGTGGATAAAGTGAAGGCTTCATCGCTGAGTGAGCCGGAGGTTGAGCAGCAGTGCATCACCTTTTTAAAGCAATATGTAAAAGCGAACACTGCGCCAATGTGCGGTAACTCAATTTGCCAAGATCGACGCTTTATGGCTCGGTATATGCCTAAGCTTGAAGCCTATTTCCATTATCGAAATGTTGATGTTTCAACCATTAAAGAATTATCAAAACGTTGGCAACCTAATTTGGTAAAAGGTTTTGAAAAGCAGCAGGCCCATACGGCATTAGCCGATATTATGGAATCGATCGAGGAGCTAAAGTACTACCGAGAGCACTTCTTTCGGCTACCCACGCCAACTAGCGATTAATTACTTCTTTTTCTTGGGCCTAAAGGCTTTGACAATGGCCTCATCGGTTTCAATGATCGGCCCACCCATGAGCTCAATGCAATACGGTATAGCTGCAAAAATCCCATGAACTAAGACTTTACCCTCAGAGTCCTTTAAGCCTTCTAGGGTCTCTTGAATGGATTTAGGCTGGCCCGGAAGATTGAGAATCAGGGCGCTATGACCTTCAATTTCTCGCAGAACAGCCACCTGCCTTGACAAAATTGCGGTGGGTACGAATTGCAGACTAATTTGACGCATTTGCTCCCCAAAGCCAGGCATCTCACGAGTCCCCACTTCTAGAGTTGCCTCTGGGGTGACATCCCGACGTGCGGGGCCGGTGCCGCCGGTGGTCAAGACTAGATCGCAGCCCATTTCATCAACGAGTTCAATCAAGCTTGAGGTGATGTGTTCTATTTCATCAGGGATCAGGCGCTCATGGAAAACAACCGGCGTGGTGATGACGCGTGATAGCCAATTTCGCAGGCTAGGAATGCCCTCATCGACATAAACCCCTTGACTGGCTCGATCTGAAATTGAGACCAAGCCAATTTTGGCTTCATTAGGAAAACTGCGTTCAAAGGGGCTTGGCTGCTTCATGGTTCTATTCTAGCTATCATTAGAGGATGTTTGCATATTCACACGATCAGTTCAGAATCATTATTGACTTTATTTTGGCAGAAGCCAAGCGAGTTGGGGCCACAGACGCTGCTGCTGAAATTTCAGAGGGCCATGGGTTATCCGTCACAGTCCGTAAAGGGGCGGTAGAAACGATTGAGCAGAGTGTTGATAAGCAAGTCGGGGTTAGTATTTATTTGGGTCAGCGCCGAGGCAATGCCAGCACCAGTGACTTCTCACCTGAGTCATTACGAACCACGGTAGAAGCCGCTTTTCACATTGCTAAACACACTGCAGAAGATGATTGCGCTGGATTGGCCGACCCGGATCTGCTCGAGCACCACCCATTGGATTTGGATTTATTTCATCCATGGGAAATCGACAGTAAAAAAGCAATTGCAATTGCACGGCAGGCAGAGAAAGCGGCTTTTGCGGTTGATCGAGCCATTGTTAATAGCGATGGAGCTTCGGTATCTGCGCATCAAGCGCACTTTATGTTGGGGACCAGTAACGGATTTATCGGTGGTTATCCATACTCAAGACACTTTATTTCATGTGCTCCGATTGCGAATGCAACGGGGAAGACCAGTTCGATGCAGCGCGATGATTGGTACAGTACCTCTCGGGTACCCACTGAACTTGCTAAACCAAGCTGGATTGGTCGATATGCGGCCCAACGCGCCCTCTCTCGTTTAAATGCGAAGTCATTAAGTACGCGTCGTTGCCCAGTCATTTTTGAGGCTCCCATTGCGGTTGGGCTGATCGGATCTTTGGTTCAAGCAACTTCAGGGGCCGCACTTTACCGACGCTCTAGTTTTTTACTAGACAGTCTTGGTAAACCTGTGATGCCAAGCCATCTTGATTTATTTGAATTACCGCATCTAAAACGACAGACCGGTAGCGCTCCTTTTGATGAAGAAGGGGTTCGTACCCAAGCGCGCTCAGTCGTTGCTAAGGGAGAGCTGCAAGGATATTTTTTATCCAGTTATTCAGCTCGTAAGTTAGGAATGGAAACCACCGGCAACGCTGGCGGTGCCCATCATCTGAGATTGCACAGTCAACATACCCCATCCGGAGGTTTGCCCAGTTTACTTAAAGAAATGGGCACTGGTCTACTGGTGACAGAGCTCATGGGGCAGGGCGTTAATTACGTAACGGGTGACTACTCACGTGGTGCGTTTGGTTACTGGGTAGAAAATGGCGAGATTCAACATCCGGTTGAGGAAATTACAATTGCGGGCAATCTCAAAGAGATGTTGATGGATATTGCCGCAGTGGGAGACGACACCATTATTCGTGGTACCAAAGAAACAGGCTCGATTTTGATCGGTTCGATGACGATTGGCGGTAAATAGTTAGTGGCGAACTCGATTTAGGGTCACATAACTAAACTGAATATCACCCTCGCTTGCCGCAATCTGCTCAACGATTTGCCAATTCTGCTGATCGGGGATCTCAAAAAAGGTATCGCCCTCAACCTCCAGCTCAATCTCGGTAATGAAGAGCTGATCTGCTAATGGAAAGGCTTGATTGAATAATTGTTGACCACCAATCACAAACACTCGCTTAAACTCGCGCAATGATTGCAAGGCCTCTTCAAGCGACGAGACAAGCTCAGCCCCATTTGCCTGATAGGCAGAATTGCGACTAACCACAATATTGCGTCTTCCAGGTAAGGGCCTACCAATCGATTCCCAGGTCTTACGCCCCATAATAATGGGGTAACCCATGGTTACTTTCTTAAAAAATTGCAAATCCGCCGAGATCTTCCAGGGCATTTGATTATCTTTGCCGATCACATGATTGCGTGAGCGAGCAACGATCATCGAAATAGCAGGTTTTGTTCTCAATTGATTTAGACCGCAACCGGCGCTTTAATATGGGGGTGAGACTCATAGCCCATAATTTCAAAGTCTTCAAACTGATAATCAAAGATCGACTCAGGTTTGCGATGAATCTTAAGGCTCGGCAATGGATAGGGTGTGCGTGATAGCTGAAGCTTCACCTGTTCCAGGTGGTTGCTGTACAAATGACAATCTCCACCGGTCCAAATAAACTCACCGGGCTGTAAATTACATTGCTCTGCAACCATATGCGTTAGTAATGCGTAACTGGCAATATTAAAAGGCACACCAAGAAAAATATCAGCACTACGTTGATAGAGTTGGCAGGAGAGTTTTCCATTGGCAACATAAAACTGAAAAAAGGCATGGCAGGGTGCCAAGGCCATTTTGGGAATATCAGCGACATTCCAAGCAGAGACAATAATGCGGCGGGAATCTGGATTGGTTTTGATGGTATGAATGATCTCTTTAATTTGATCAATATGCTCGCCATTGGGGGTAGGCCAGGATCGCCATTGGTAGCCATAAACCGGCCCAAGATCACCGTTGGGAGTGGCCCACTCATCCCAAATGGATACACCACGCTCTTTGAGCCATTGATTATTGGTATTACCGCTCAGAAACCACAAAAGCTCATAAATGATGGATTTCAGGTGAAGTTTCTTCGTAGTGACCAGTGGAAAACCTTCTGCAAGGTCAAAGCGCATCTGATAGCCAAAAACCGATAAAGTTCCGGTCCCGGTGCGATCCGACTTTTGGGCGCCATGCTCGAGAACATGGTGCATGAGTTCATGAAATTGGCGCATGCGAAATTAAGATAGTGCAGTTTGGTATTACTTCTCGAGATGCTCAAGCTTACTTTTGACATCTTTCCAATCATCTGCATCGGCCAGAGGCGCCTTGGATTTTGTAATACTTGGCCACTGCTTTGCGAGCTCAAGGTTGATTGCAATGAAGTTTTGTTGATCACCTGGCACATCATCTTCTGCGTAAATTGCATTGACAGGACACTCTGGTACGCATACCGCACAATCAATGCATTCATCTGGATCAATTGCCAGGAAATTTGGACCTTCGCGAAAACAGTCAACGGGGCATACATCAACGCAATCGGTGTATTTACAACGGATACAGGATTCAGTGACAACGTAGGTCATAGCTCGCTCTAAGGAAGAAATGCCATCAAAAACACGAAATTTATCAATCATTGGATTTTATCCCAAATGGTGTAAAGTCTTGATTCCACCGATATCACACCCCTATATAGAGCCATGACAACCAAACCCAAAATCCTCGTTGCCCGTGCCATTTTTCCAGATGCCTTAGCACAATTGGAGGAGAAATTTGAGGTTCAATCGAATCAGGCGGATGACATTTTTTCTCCAGAGCAATTACGCAAGCATCTTGCCGAAGTCAAGGGAGCCTTAGTATTTGGGAGTGAGCGAATTGATCGCAACACCCTCTCTGATGCGAAAGACCTAAAGATTGTGGCTAATATTTCTGTTGGCTATAACAATTTTGATGTGCCTGCAATGACCGCAGCTGGGGTGATGGCTACCAATACCCCGGATGTGTTAACGGATACAACGGCCGACTTTGGCTTTGCACTTTTAATGGCGACAGCCCGACGAATTACGGAGTCAGAGCATTGGATTCGGAATGGCCAATGGGACAAGATGTCCATCGTTTACAACCCACTAGGTATGGACTTGCATCACACCACCTTGGGCATTATTGGTATGGGCCGAATTGGCCAAGGGATTGCGAAGCGCGCTTTAGGCTTTGGGATGAAAGTGATGTACCACAACCGTAAACGCTTAAGCGAGGCGGATGAAAAAGCGTGTGGTGCTCGATATCTTGATAAAGAAACCCTACTTCGCGAAGCTGACCATGTGATCTTGGTGGTGCCATACTCTGCAGAGAGCCATCATCTAATCGGCGTCAAAGAAATTGCGCTAATGAAACCGACTGCTACGCTAGTTAACATTGCCCGTGGTGGTATTGTGGATGATGCAGCTTTGGCGGCTGCATTAAAAGCAAAAACAATCTTTGCCGCAGGTCTTGATGTTTTTGAGGGTGAACCGAAAGTTCATCCGGAGTTGCTCAAGTTAAGTAATGTGGTACTGGCGCCCCATATTGCCAGTGCGACTGAAAAAACTCGACGTGCCATGATTGCGTTAGCGGCTGAAAACCTTAGCGCAGCTCTCGAGGGAAAACGTCCGCCGAGTTTGATCAATACCGAATTGTGGAAGAACTAATTTTGCCAAGCTTTACTGCTGAATATCGTCCGTCTCTTCGGGAAGTTCTTTAAGGGCAAGTTCAATACCGCCAAATTTTTCTGCAACCCAGTTATAGACTTTACAGGCAATCCATAAGAGCCCAAAGCCCAGGATGGCATTAAGTACAAGGGCAGAAATGACTGTAAACCCAGGAATTGAGCCGTCTCGAATAAAGGCAACAAACAGAGCCAACAGTACGATTGGGACGGAGAAGCACAGGTAAACCAAAACTAAGGTTTTGGCAGTGTGCATGGGATCTAAAAATACAATTTCTTTTTTAGTAAATTTCATGATCCCGCCATCTTAAAGCAGTCCATCAAAAATCTCTACATCCACCCAATCGCCAGGCTCAATATTTCCCTGGTCATGGTGAAGAATGATGAAGCAATTGGCTTCACTCATGGAGCGCAAAATCCCAGCACCTTGGCTACCCGTTGTTTTAACGGCCCATTGACCCCGGTCATCCTGAAATAGAATCCCCCGTTGAAACTCGGTACGACCGGATTTCTTTCGAATTCCGACAGCAGATCGAACTGGAATCAAGGGAATCTCAACCCACTTGGCACCATTTAGCTGTAATAGCGCGTTGCGAACAAATTGATAAAAGGTCACCATCACCGCCACGGGGTTACCGGGTAAGCCAAAAAATACGGTAGGAGTAGACTTGCTCGAACTTGGCTTAAGGCTACCGAATGCCATGGGTCGACCAGGGCGCATGGCAATTTTCCAGAATCCAACTTCACCCAACTCCTCCATCATTTGCTTAGTGAAATCCGCCTCTCCAACCGAGACCCCACCTGAGGAGATGATGACATCAGCCGTTTGGGCAGCCGTAATGAAAGCCTTGCGAAGATTATCGGGGTTATCTCGCACGATCCCGCAATCAATCACCTCCATACCCAGTCGCTCAATGCAGGCGCGCAGACTATAGCGATTGCTGTCAAAAATCTTGCCAGGTGCTAAAGACTCATGGATATCGCAGAGCTCATTGCCAGAGGAGAGGATGGCCACCTTGGTCCGCTGATAGACTTCAAGCTGATGAATACCCAAGGATGCCGCAAGACCCAGGTCAGCAGGGCGCAAAATTCGGCCCTGCAAAATGGCTGCTTTGCCCGACTGCAAATCTTCGCCCCGTAAGCGACGATTCTCGCCGGCACGAACGACGTCACTGGAAAAGCTTACCAGACCATTGCTAAGAGTCTTGGTAAATTCCTGGGGGACTACCGTGTCGCATGTTGTGGGCATCAAGGCACCCGTCATGATTTTGATGCATTGCCCAGATTTAACGGTAGGCATTTCAGTTTGCCCGGCATGCAGTGTTCCAATGATAGTTAATGCAAGATCTTGGCGATCATCAGATAGTTCACTACTATTGAATGCATACCCATCCATGGCAGAGTTGTCATGGGCAGGAACATCGATGGGGGATAAAAGATCGCTCGCTAAGATGCGACCGAGGCATTGATGGAGAGGCAAGGTCTCTTTTCGGAGATGCATTCCCGACGATTCGTAACTGGATGTAACTAAGTCAGCAATGGCTTGCCGCGCATCCGTTACGGATAAAAAATCCGATTGGAACTCTTGATTTGCTTGATTGGTTTCCATATCTTTAGTTGGTAAATTTTTCTAATTGAGCTAGCTCTTCTGGAGTATTGGCATTGGCAAATGCAGATTCATTTGCAAAAATAGCGGTACATGCATCTTGAGATGTAAACCAGCGATCAATCTTGCGCTGCCCGTCAGCTAAAAATTGCTCCAACGAATCAAGTACCTCTCGTTTCATTAAGCAAAACACCGGTTGCGCCCAAATTTTCCCTTCAGAATCTTGGCTAGATGCATAGGCAATATTCGCTTCTTCCTTTTCCAGTCGATCGGCGAGTGCCGTGACTAAATCAGTTGGAAAAAGGGGAGAATCGCAAGGAGCGGTCACCATATAAGGCGTATCGCAAGCCTTAAGGCCAACCAGATAGCCCGCTAAGGGTCCAGCAAAATCCTGACTCTCATCGGCCACAATAGGATAGCCATAGTGCGAATAGATATCGTGATTACGATTGGCGTTAATTAGTAAACCTGAGACTTGTGGCGCAAGGCGATGAATGGCATGTTCGATTAAAGGCTTGCCTTGAAAGGGTACTAGGCCCTTATCGATCCCGCCCATGCGCTGCGCACGACCGCCCGCAAGTAAGAGACCGGTAATTTCAGAACGCGCAATCATCGGCAGGCCCTAACCACCAATATAGGACATTTCAACTTTACGTTGCTTGCGTTCTAAATTCTTGGTGTGAAGATGTCTGATCTCGGAGTAGCGATCATCGCGGTTTGACCATGTTTGCATAACAGCGTTTGCAATTTCAAGATCAGAACGACCAGAGCGCATGAGGGTTTTGAAATCAAATCCTTCGGTAGCAAATAAACATAAAAACAGCTGACCATCTGTGGACAGCCGGGCACGGGAGCATTCATGACAAAACGCTTGGGTCACACTCGAGATCACACCAATTTCGCCAGCCCCATCCTGATACCGCCAGCGTTGAGCGACTTCGCCGGCGTAATTCGGGTCGACTTGCTCAAGGGGGAAGTGTTCAGCAATCCTGGCAATAACATCGGCAGAAGGTAGCACTTGATCCAGATTCCAGCCATTCGAGGAGCCAACATCCATGAATTCAATGAAGCGCAGCGTGATGCCGCGATTACGAAAATACTTCGCCATTGGTAGGATCTCGTGGTCGTTCACCCCTTTCTTAACCACCATATTGACTTTGATGCCTTCGAAGCCCGCCTTTTGTGCTGCCTCAATTCCTTTGAGCACATCGCTGACTGGATAGTCGACATCATTCATCGCTTTGAAGATCGCATCATCGAGCGCATCCAAGCTCACCGTTAGGCGTTGTAAGCCGGCCGCTTTTAGTAGTCCTGATTTTTTAGTTAAAAGACTGCCATTGGTTGTTAAGGTTAAGTCCAGCGGCTCATGTTGCGGAGTTCGAAGTTTGGCCAGCATAGAAATTAAGGTTTCGAGATCTTTTCGAAGCAAGGGCTCACCACCAGTTAAGCGAATTTTTTCGACCCCAAGAGAAACAAAAATCGCGGCTAAGCGATGAATCTCTTCAAAACTTAATAATTCGGATTGCGCCAAGTATGGATAGTCTTGATTAAATACCTCTTTGGGCATGCAGTAGGTGCACCGAAAATTACACCGATCGGTGACCGAGATGCGTAAATCACGTAATGGCCGCTGACGACGATCAAGGGTGCGGCCATGCGCCTCGCTGAGGGTATTTGGGATCAACGGCAAAGGACCCCTGGGGGTCTCTTTGCGAATCGGTATGACGGGCTTTACCATCATTCACATTATGGCCTTAAACGACTAAATCGTTTTATCGATGGTTTTTTCTTGACCGCCTGTCTCGATCAGCACCATCGGGCCTGTTGGCAGGCTTGCAGGCGCTTTAGGCTCTCGCGGCACGCGGGGCGCTGGGCTTTCTGCCTGAATCTGGGTTTGAACTTCCGCCAATTTCGATTGATCTGTTCCCACCCAAACCATTCCCGCTCCTTGCACGACATCCTTTAATGGCTCTTCAGCTAAGGGTGTGAATGCTACTCTAGGTAGCTCAGGTAAAGGTGCTGCAGCAACCACTTCCAGGCTCGTTGCAGGTACAGTCATCGATTCAATTGTGGTTGGAGTCACTTTTTCATGTCGCTCCCTGCGCTGATTAGGACGGCGTCCTCCGGCAGATTCTCGGAAGGTGTTCACAATTCGAGTGAGCGGCATACTTGCTGAGCGACCGCCGAGCCCCATCGGAAAGCCCGGATTGGATTCAGAAGCCATTGCTGAGTTACTAGCGTCATTGCGCTCGGTTCGGTCGCCACGGTTGCGACCGCGACCTCGACGGTTACGTCCACGGCGGCGTTCGTCCCCAGCGCTTTCAGTCTCATCGGTGGCGCCTACCACTTGCGGTGCTGGGATAGTGGCTTCTACCTTCTCCTGAGTATTTTGACGCTCACCCCGGTTACGGCCACGACCTTCTGAACGTGTTGGCCGATTCGCTGCAGCTTCGGTCGGCTCAGCAGTTTTCTCATTGCGATTGCGACCCCTGTTGCGGTTGCGATCACCATTGCGGCCACGATTTTCAGATCGGGGATTTGGTTTTGTCTCTGGGGCTGCCGTTGGAGCGCTTGAGGAAAAGAGTTTTTTAATGAACCCGAGGAAACCACCTGACTCTGGAGTGGAGGAACTAAGTTTGGAATCCCGAACCGGACGCTGTGATGCTGCGGGTGCTGGTTGACTCGGGGTGATCCCTTTCACTGCAGCCTCGGGGCGAGCACGCACTTCATCGTTCTTGCGACCAATGACTGCATCGGTTTCAAGCTCGCGTGCGGCCTCCTCCACCATGACATAGCTCAGTTTTTGTTCATCTAGACGAGGGTCATCATGACGCAGACGTTCTAATTTGTAATGAGGGGTCTCCAGATGCTTATTAGGGATCATCAAAATATGCACCTTAAAGCGCGTCTCAATCTTGATCACTTCAGCCCGCTTTTCATTGAGCAAGAAGGCAACCACCTCCACTGGCACCTGGCAGTGGATCGCGGCGGTATTCTCCTTCATGGCTTCTTCCTGAATAATTCTCAGGACTTGTAATGCAGAGGATTCGGTATCACGAATATGACCGGTTCCATTGCATCGTGGGCAAGTAACGTGACTGCCTTCTGATAGAGCTGGGCGCAAACGCTGACGCGAGAGCTCCATCAAACCAAACTTTGAAATCTTGCCCATTTGCACCCGTGCGCGATCATGGCGCAAGGCATCGCGCAGACGATTTTCAACGTCCCGCTGACTCTTCGAGGACTCCATGTCAATGAAGTCAATCACGATTAGACCGCCAAGATCACGCAGGCGCATTTGCCGTGCAATTTCATCGGCCGCCTCGAGATTGGTTCGGGTTGCCGTCTCTTCAATATCCGACCCACGCGTTGCGCGTGCGGAGTTCACATCGACCGATACCAAGGCCTCCGTATGATCGATGACGATCGCACCGCCAGAGGGTAGGGGAACCGTTCTGGAATAGGCGGTTTCAATTTGATGCTCAATTTGGAAGCGTGAGAAGAGAGGTACGTCATCTTGATAACGCTTCACCCGAGGCAAGTTATCCGGCATCACCACTGACATAAATGCCTGGGCTTGCTCATAAATATCATCGGTATCAATCAAAATCTCGCCAATGTCAGGCTGGAAATAATCTCGTATGGCACGAATCACAAGACTCGACTCTAGGTAAATGAGTAAGGGTGCTGAGTTTGCTTTGGCTGCCTCATCAATGGCTTTCCATAATTGCATGAGGTAATTAAGGTCCCACTGCAACTCGGTGGCATCCCGACCGATTCCTGCGGTTCTAGCAATGATGCTCATTCCGTCGGGTACCTCAAGTTGCGCCATGGCTTCGCGTAACTCTTGCCGATCCTCACCTTCAATGCGGCGAGATACACCACCTCCGCGCGGATTGTTTGGCATTAATACTAAATAGCGACCTGCTAGGGAGATAAAGGAGGTTAGGGCGGCACCTTTTTGACCGCGCTCTTCTTTTTCAACCTGAACAATGATTTCTTGACCTTCTCTCAGTGCATCCTTGATCGACGCATTGCGGACATCAATACCATCCTTGAAGTAGGTTCTTGCAACTTCCTTAAAAGGTAAAAAACCGTGCCGCTCCTCGCCATAGTTGACGAAGCAGGCCTCTAAAGACGGCTCAATACGGGTGATGACCCCTTTATAAATATTGCCTTTGCGCTGTTCGCGGCCGGCAGTTTCAATATCGATATCGATTAATTTTTGACCATCAACGATGGCAACCCGCAACTCTTCCTGTTGCGTTGCATTGAATAACATGCGCTTCATAACACTCTCCTAAATGGGAGGCGGACTTGAGCGACACGAAGTGGATGACAAATAAGCTCTGAAGAAAATCCCCAGAGTGCTGGGGTGAGACAACAAAGTTCCTAAACAGGAAAAATACCAATTAAATTGGCTTAGGTCTCACATGAACGCTCGCCACAGAGATGTCCTTTAGTTCTCAATGTAGGCGCTCGTTTTAAAAACGGTCATCTGCTTTCGGGGGTCGCGGCAAATATCACGCCAACCCTTGCGCCTCATTAAAACGGGAGAGGGGCAACCCCGGGAGTCTATTCATGGGCGACTCCAAGCTCCGGAATTCAAATTCTTAGTCATCAATGACTTAGAGCCTTGATTATAGGACACAAAACGGTCGACAATGGGAATATTCCAATGAATAAATCGATAAAGCCCCCCTCAAAACCACGTATTTCGAGCAAGGATGCCCCTAAAACTAAGGTTTTGGCAGCTGTTTTGGAAACCGTGGGACCGGATTTTGCCGGTCAGCGACTGGATAATTATTTATTAAGGTGGGCTAAAGGGGTTCCAAAAAGCCATATTTACCGAATTATTCGCTCAGGCGAGGTGCGGATTAACAAAAAGAGGGCATTGCCAAGCTCTCGCCTGGTTGAGGGCGATGTGGTTCGCTTACCTCCAACCCGATTGGCTGAGCCTAAGAAATTGGATCAAGTGATCTCGGAAGCTCAGGCTAAAACCCTGGCAACGGATATCCCTATTTTGTTTGAGGATGAATATTTGTTGGTAATTGATAAACCCTCTGGACTGGCGGTCCATGGGGGTTCGGGTGTGCAGTTGGGGGCGATTGAGTTATTTCGTAAGGCGAGACCAGAGAATGCATTTTTGGAGCTGGTTCATCGCTTAGATCGAGACACTTCCGGAATCCTGATCATGGCAAAAAAGCGCAGCGCACTTCTGGAAATGCATCGGCAGATTCGGGAGGGCTTAACTGATAAGCGTTATCGCTTAATTGCTCATGGAGCGATGGATGCAATCAGTGGCACGAAGCAGTTAAAGTTCCCTCTGCTGAAATATCTTCTAGAGAACGGTGAGCGTCGGGTTCGGGTGGACCCAAAAGGACAAGCAAGTCACACCAACATTCGGGTTACTGAGCTCTTTCAATCTGATGACGCGAGCTTTACATTGGTTGAGGCGCAGTTAAAAACTGGGCGCACCCATCAAATTCGGGTGCATTTGCAAAAAATCGGACACCCAATCTTGGGAGATGATAAATATGGATTGGAAGCTGGCGACAGGGAGTTGAAAGTTAAGCAACTTTTTCTCCATGCGCATCTTGCGGTCTTTTCGCATCCTAAAACTTTGGAGAAAATGCGTATTGAAGCCGATCTGCCAAAACGGTTTCATGATTTTCTCGCACAATGGGACAGCCGTTTCTTGGCTAAAACGCTACAACCGAAAGAGATCGATTGAAGACAAACGAACGTCGTTATGAGTTAATCGTGTGGGACTGGGATGGCACGATTATGGATTCCACGCCAACGATTGTTCAGTGCATTCAACAAGCCTGCCGAGACCTTGATTTTCCGGTACCCGAGGATTCGATTGCGAGCTATGTGATTGGTTTAGGTATTCATGATTCACTGCGACGTGTCGTGCCAACCATCGACCCTAAGCATTTTCCAACGCTCGTGGATCGCTTTCGCTATCACTATTTAGCAAAAGATCATGAGCTGCATCTTTTTGCGGGTATGCGAGACTTGCTTGAGAGCTTAAAGACCCAGGGCTTTATGTTGGGGGTGGCAACCGGTAAGCCTAGACGCGGGCTCGATCGATCCTTGCGTCATCATCAGTTAGAACATCTATTTCATGACACACGAACTGCGGATGAGTCCTTCGCCAAACCTCACCCAGGCATGTTGATGGACTTATCGGATCGTCTTCAAGTTCCAGTGCGCAAGATGCTGATGATTGGGGATACAACGCACGATCTTCAGATGGCCCAAGCGGCCGGAGTTGATGCAATCGCAGTCACTTATGGCGCCCACCCAGCCGATGCCTTGCGGTCTGCAAATTCTTTGGCTTGCTTTGATAATGTAGAGGTTTTAGGAAACTGGTTGATGCAGAATTTGCATCAACCATCCCGAGATCCTACCGAATTCAGTAAAGCGAGCTAAGTGTATGAATCAAAACCCCGAGTCATCCAATTCAAACGCGCAGTGGGAGCGCAGTGCCCTCGAGCATTTATTGCTTGAGAACTTAAAAGAAAATCGCAAGGCAAGACGTTGGCGAGCCATTCTGCGTATCTTGACCTTGGTTGTTTTGGTGGGCCTTGTTACACAAATCTTTGATATTGGCTTGCCGGGTGGCGGGGGCAGTGGCAAACATACCGCACTCGTAAGTATTGAAGGTGAGATCTCAC
Organism: Polynucleobacter sp. HIN5; assembly: GCF_030297555.1. Taxonomy (NCBI): domain Bacteria; kingdom Pseudomonadati; phylum Pseudomonadota; class Betaproteobacteria; order Burkholderiales; family Burkholderiaceae; genus Polynucleobacter; species Polynucleobacter sp. HIN5. Next base: position 483,896 of record NZ_AP028136.1, read on the forward strand.
CCAATTCGGTTGCAAATGCATTGGATATTAATTCAGCATTGAGCGCCGCATTTGAAAGTAAAGAGGCTGCTGGGGTAGTACTGCGAATCAATAGTCCGGGTGGCTCTCCTGTTCAAGCTGGCATGATTAATGACGAGATCAAACGTTTGCGCGGCCTGTATCCCGACAAACCTTTTTATGTCGTGGTCGAAGATGTTTGTGCTTCCGGTGGCTACTATGTGGCGGTGGCCGGAGACAAGATTTTGGTGGATAAAGCCAGCATTGTTGGCTCGATTGGGGTCGTCATGGGCGGCTTTGGATTTACAGGGCTCATGGATAAGATGGGTATCTCGCGACGCTTGATTACAGCGGGGTCGGATAAGGGTATGCTCGATCCATTCTCCAAAGAAAATCCCAAGCAGGTCGAGATGGTTAAAAAAATGCTCGATGAAATCCATCAGCAATTTATTACTGTCGTGAAAGAGGGTCGTGGTGAGCGCTTAAAGCATGATCCGGATATTTTTTCGGGTCGCGTATGGAATGGCGAACAGGCAGTGCAGTTGGGATTGGTTGATGGCTATGGCACGGTTGATTCTGTTGCACGCGATCTTTTAAAAACACCCGATGTGGTGGAGTACACCCTAAAAGAGAATTTTGCTGAGCGTGTCGCGAAGCGCTTTGGAGCCGAGACTGGCGCCGCAATTAGTAAATCCTTATCGCGAAGCGCGGAGATGCGGTAAAACTAAGCCAGCATCAGAAAAATAGCAGGCTTATTTTTGATGAGATCGGAAAGTGCTTCGGGTTTGGTATAGCGCTTGCGCCAAGAATCAATTGAACCTGTCCACACCCACTCACTATTTAGTGTTAAATCGATCGCTACACAGAGTCGCGTTTGGTGAGATAGTGAGCTCAAGCAGCTTTGCAGCATTGCGGTATTTCGATAGGGAGTTTCAATCCAAATTTGGGTCTCGCGGCGCTGCCTAGAGGCCCCCTCTAACTCCTTGAGTTTTTTTGAACGCTCTGCAGCTTCGACAGGAAGATATCCATTGAATTGAAAGAACTGACCATTAAGACCGCTTGCCATCAGTCCGAGCAAGATCGAGCTGGGGCCGACTAAGGGCTTCACTTTGGCCCCCCACTGATGTGCGACTTGGACAATCTCTGCGCCCGGATCAGCAACGCCCGGAACGCCTGCTTCTGATAATAGGCCCACATCGTGCCCGGCTTGAATGGGGGCAAGCAATTCCTCCGGTTTGAGACTTGAGCCATGTTTGCGGCCTGGACCGCGCCACTCTTGCATCACCATCTCTTGTAATGAATGATGGAGTGGTTCGATTTCATGAACGGCGTTCAAAAACGCACGACTCGTTTTGGCGTCTTCCACAATCCAATATTTAATTTTGGCAATCAGTCGAAGGTTCTCGGCTGGTATGACGTGATGGAGTTGCGCAGCTCGGTTTTCACTACCTAATGTATTGGGTACCAAATATAAGTTACCAATTTGCATGCTATTGAGAGTCTTGAGTCGCAGGCAGAGAAATTCCCGCTTCAAGAAATAGGCTTGTCAAGGCAATTAACGGTAAACCAATCAGTGCTGTTGGATCTTCGCTCTCAATTTTTTCGAGAAGAATAATTCCCATCCCCTCTGATTTAGCGCTACCAGCGCAATCATAGGGTTTCTCTAGGTGGAGGTATTGATCCAAAACCTGCTCGGGTAGATTACGAAATTGAACAGTCGTCGGGACATGGATTGTTTTGCAAAAACTTTGACCGATAAGGCAAAGCGATGTATGAAAAACAACTGCTTGACCCTGCATTTGTTTGAGTTGAGCTAAAGCGGCGGCGTGTGTTCCGGGCTTGCCAATCATGTGACCATTTAAATCAGCGCTTTGATCGGAGCCAATCACCCAAGTGTTCGGGTGCAAAGATGCGATCGCCTTCGCTTTTGCTTGTGCTAACCGAAGCGTGAGATTTTTGGGAGTCTCGCTGGGTAGGGGGGATTCATCTAGGTTAGGTGCAATCGCTACAAATGGCATCCCAAGTCGTTCAAGCAGCTGCTGTCGATAGGGTGAGCTTGAGGCAAGAATCAGGATGGGGGCGGACGGCATGAATGAGTAATTGAATGATGTTTGATAATGTCAATGGTTTGAATGAATTACAAATTGTCGATCGGATGACACAGAACTCGCTTTACCCAATTCAATCGTTAGAAATCAACCCCAGTTCCTTGCATAGAGTTGATATGTTAGCGCCTGTCTCTTACCAAGGCGAGGGATTTATCGGGCTTGCCGATTTTCCAAGACTTTTAGCAGAATCAGCCTCTGTAAGCCCAGGCGATGGATTTGATTGCCAAATTTTAGGTTGGCATCGCGATGATCGGCCGTGCATGGAGATAAAGATTCGGGGGCGGATGGCGATTGCCTGTCAACGGTGCTTAGACCCCATGGCATTGGAGTTGGAAATACACAAGACCTACGTTTTTCTAAGAACGGAAGTAGAGGCGGATCAGTTCCCCATGGATCGAGATGACGAGGAGGCAATGGTCGCCTCAACCCACTTTAATTTGCTTGAAGCCATCGAAGACGAAATCTTGCTAGCACTGCCTCACGCCCCCAAACACCCGGTCGGCCAGTGTCAATTGCGGCGGGTAGGGGCCGACTTGGAAAAGCCTAATCCCTTTAAGGTACTGAAAAACCTCAAGAAATAGCCATCATTTTGCTGGCGAATGCGGGTTTTTACCACTTTCTATGCTAGAATTGCGCCTTGCTTAGGAGTTCATTATGGCCGTCCAACAGAATAAAAAATCCCCTTCGAAACGTGGCATGCATCGTGCGCACGACTTTTTGACTGCACCAGCGATTGCAGTAGAGTCCACTACTGGTGAGGCCCATTTGCGCCACCACGTATCCCCTAATGGCTACTACCGTGGTCGTAAAGTCGTTAAAACAAAGAACGACTAATTCCTCATTGTTTGATCGAAGCGGCTCAGGCCGCTTTTTTCATAAACACAATCGACGTTTTATACACATCCAATGAGTATCACTCTGGCAGTTGATGCTATGGGCGGGGATTTTGGGGTGGAAGTGACCATCCCAGCCTGCTGCGATTTTCTGCAAGATCATCCTGACGCTAAGATTGTTGCAACTGGCGACGCCCAAGCGATTGAGCAGTCGGTTCGCAAATCCAATCCAAACTTACTAGATCGCTTCCAGATTCTCGGTGCCTCTGAAATTGTCTTGATGGACGACCCCATTGAAGTTGCTTTGCGTCGCAAGAAAGACTCATCCATGCGCGTCGCTATTGAGCAGGTGCGTGATGGCAAGGCAGATGCCGTCATTTCTGCGGGCAATACGGGCGCATTGATGGCAATCTCCCGCTATATCTTAAAAACCTTGGATGGGATTGATCGACCGGCAATTGCAACTGCGATACCGAATGAGTTGGGAAGGGGTACTACTGTGCTTGATCTGGGTGCAAATGCCGATTGTGAGCCAATCCACCTTTTACAATTTGCGCAAATGGCTGATGTGATGTTGCGGGTGGTGAATGGCAACCCCCAGCCTTCTGTTGGCTTACTGAACATTGGCGAAGAGGTCATTAAGGGTAATGAGGTGGTCAAACAAACTGCGGAACTATTGCGCCAAAGCCAATTGCATTTTTATGGCAACGTCGAAGGTAATGATATCTTCAAGGGAACCACGGATATTGTGGTTTGCGATGGCTTCGTTGGCAATGTTGTTTTAAAAGCGAGCGAAGGCTTGGCGAAAATGATGAGTGGCATGATCCGCGAAGAATTTAATCGATCCTTACTAACTAAATTAATGGGCCTAGCTGCTCTATTGCCATTGAAAAGAGTGCGCCAACGGGTGGATCATCGGCGCTACAACGGCGCAGTTCTATTGGGTCTCAAGGGTTGCGTGATCAAAAGCCATGGTTCTGCCGATCGTTTTGCTTTTAAGGTCTCGCTTGAGCGTGCATACGATGCCGCCAAGAATCGGATGGTCGAGAAAATTGCTGAGTCATTTACATTGAGGTCCGCATGAGTAAGAGTCGATTTGCTCGGATTGCGGGCACCGGTAGTTACCTGCCCGCATTAAGGTTGAGTAATCAAGATTTGGTTGACCGTTTGGCTAAAGAGGGTGTGGAAACCAGTGATGATTGGATCAAAACCCGCAGCGGTATTTCAGCCAGGCACTTTGCCGCCCCCGATGAGCTAACCAGCGATTTGGCGGTCAAGGCAGCGCAGCGAGCGATTATGGACGCGCAATGGAATGCCGACGACATTGAGTTAATCATCTTGGCGACCTCAACCCCCGATCACCTCGGTGGTTTTCCAAGTACCGCATGCGTGATTCAAGATAAATTAGGCCTTAAGAATGGTTGTGCTGCGTTTGATTTGCAGGCGGTATGCGCTGGATTCTCGTATGCCCTGAGTACCGCGGATGCATTTATTCGGGCTGGTATGTATCAAAAGATTTTGGTCATTGGGGCTGAAGTGTTCTCTCGAATCTTGGATTTCAAGGACCGAGGTACATGCGTCCTGTTTGGAGATGGGGCGGGGGCTATTGCGCTCGAAGCCTCCGATCATGCCGGAATCTTGGCAAGCGCCTTGCATGCGGATGGTAGTCAACGCGACATTCTGTGCGTCCCCGGGCGAGCAAGCTGCGGTGGGATTGAAGGAGTCCCCTTTTTGCGGATGGATGGCCAAGCCGTCTTTAAATTAGCCGTGAAGGTGTTAGAGCAAGTCGCTCACGAAGTTTTGCAAAAAGCCAATATGCAGCCTGAGCAAATTGACTGGCTCGTTCCTCACCAAGCTAACATTCGGATTATGGAAGGAACGGCGCGCAAAATGGGAATGTCCATGGATCGGGTGATTGTTACGGTGCATGAGCATGGTAATACCTCTGCCGCATCGATTCCCCTAGCGCTCGATCATGGCATTCGATCGGGTCAAATTAAGCGTGGTCAGCACGTTCTGCTAGAGGGAGTCGGTGGTGGTTTTGCTTGGGGCGCCGTTGTGTTGCGCTATTAATGAGAAAAAATTGATATGACATTTGCATTTGTATTTCCAGGTCAAGGCTCACAATCCGTGGGGATGCTGAACTCGCTGGCTTCGCGAACAGAAGTACATGCCACTCTGCAAGAAGCATCCGATGCGCTGGGTGAGAACATTGGCAAGTTAATTGCAGAGGGGCCTGCCGAGGCATTGGCCTTAACCACCAACACTCAACCCGTGATGCTGACTGCTGGCGTCGCCTGCTATCGAGCTTGGTTGGCCTCTGGTGGACCCAAGCCCAGCGTTGTTGCGGGTCATAGCTTGGGAGAGTATTCAGCTTTGGTTGCTGCCGGAGTGATTCGTTTTAAAGATGCCTTACCTTTGGTGCGGTTTCGTGCTGAGGCCATGCAATCGGCGGTGCCCGTTGGCACGGGGGGCATGGCTGCAATATTAGGACTTGATGATCAGCAAGTGATCGAGGTGTGTGCGCTTGCAAGTCGTGAGTGCGGCAAGGTTGTTGAGGCCGTTAATTTCAATGCCCCTGGCCAGATTGTGATTGCCGGTGCGACCGAGGCAGTGACTAAGGCATGTGAGCTACTGAAAGCAGCTGGCGCCAAGCGTGCTCTACCCCTCCCAGTCTCCGCTCCGTTCCATTCCTCGCTTTTGCAACCTGCGTCTGAAAAGCTGAAGTCTTATTTGGAGAACATTGAATTTCATGCGCCTTGTATGCCGGTGATTAATAATGTGGACGTATCCATTCTCCAGACCCCAGAACAAATCAAAGATGCCTTAGTTCGTCAAGCGGCAAAGCCGGTGCGTTGGCAAGAGACCATTCGTGCCATGGCGGATCGCGGAGTTATTCAGGTTGTTGAGTGTGGCCCCGGTAAAGTGCTGGCTGGATTAACAAAACGCATTGATGATCGCCTTCAAGGCATGGCGATTACCGATGAGTCAAGCTTAATGGACGCATTGCAACAGTTAAAAACCTAATTTGTGAAATTCTTATGAACCTCGATTTAACAAATCAAGTAGCACTAGTAACCGGCGCATCGCGCGGTATCGGACAGGCAATCGCCGATGAATTGGCCCTTTGTGGCGCAATCGTGATCGGTACCGCAACCTCAGAGTCGGGTGCGAATGCAATCTCCGAGCGATTGAGCGCATCTAAGGGCATTGGTAAAGTCTTGAATGTCACAGAAGGAGCCGCCTGTGATGCAATGATTGAGGATATCGTCAAGCAATTTGGGCGCATTGATATTTTGGTCAACAACGCAGGCATTACCAAAGATCAATTAGCGATGCGCATGAAAGAGGATGAGTGGTCAGATGTGATTGCTACCAATCTGAGTTCGGTATTTAAGTTATCGCAAGCCGTGTTGCGACCAATGATGAAGGCCCGATCGGGCCGGATTATTAATATCACCTCGATTGTTGGTCATATGGGCAATGCTGGTCAGGCAAATTATGCCGCTGCCAAGGCGGGAGTTGCTGGCATGACCCGGGCCCTAGCGCGCGAGATTGGTAGTCGCAATATCACGGTGAATTGTGTAGCACCCGGATTTATCGATACGGATATGACCCGCGCATTAAGCGAGGACCAGCAAAATAGCCTCAAGGCCAATATTCCTCTGGCACGCTTAGGTACCCCCGAGGATGTCGCCCAGGCAGTCGCTTTCTTGGCCTCGCCTGCTGGAGCCTACATCACGGGAAATACCCTTCATGTCAATGGTGGCCTATATCTGGCTTGAGTCTCCCGTCAAATGATCGGTGTCACAAACAAACTGATAAAATCCTGTAATTCGTTTTAACAAGTCCCGGAGGGAATGAATGGACAACATCGAACAACGCGTTAAGAAAATCGTGGCTGAGCAGTTAGGCGTGCCAGAAGCAGACATCAAAAATGAGTCTTCTTTTGTGAATGACCTTGGCGCAGACTCTCTTGACACAGTTGAATTGGTAATGGCTTTAGAAGACGAGTTTGGTATTGAGATACCAGATGAAGAAGCTGAAAAAATTACCACTGTACAGCTTGCGATTGATTTCGCAAAAACGAAAGCTGGACAGGCTTAATTCTTATCTAGGCTAAGCCGTGCCCGCATCAAATCAACCACGTCGCGTGGTGGTCACTGGCTTAGGTCTGATTTCACCAGTTGGCAATTCAGTTAAAACTGCATGGGATAACCTGATTGCGGGTAAGACAGGTATTGCCACGGTCACTAAGTTTGACCACTCAGCGCTTAGTGTGCATTTTGCTGGTGAGGTTAAGGATTTCAATGTCGAGGACTATATCTCTGCCAAAGAGGCTCGGCATATGGATACCTTTATTCATTATGGAATCGCAGCAGGCACCCAAGCCATTAAAGATAGTGGCCTAGAGGTAACTGATCAAAATTCTGAGCGAATTGGTGTGTTGGTTGGCTCAGGCATTGGCGGTTTGCCGATGATTGAAGATACCAATGCCGAGTTACTGTCACGGGGGCCACGGCGTATCTCCCCATTTTTCGTGCCCGGCTCGATTATTAATATGATTTCCGGGCATTTGAGTATCCTCTTTAATCTCAAGGGTCCAAATGTCGCGGCGGTTACTGCCTGCACAACTGGTTTGCATAGCATTGGTTTAGCTGCCCGCTTGATTCAGTATGGTGATGCAGATGTCATGATCGCTGGCGGCGCTGAGTCGACTATTTCTGCCTTGGGTATCGGCGGCTTTGCTGCTGCAAGAGCATTGTCGACCCGTAATGATGATCCCGCAACTGCTTCGCGCCCATGGGATAAAGACCGCGATGGATTTGTTTTGGGTGAGGGCGCTGGCGTGATGGTGCTCGAAGAGTATGAGCATGCGAAGGCACGTGGCGCCAAAATTTATGCAGAGTTATGTGGCTTTGGAATGAGCGGTGATGCCTATCACATGACCGCACCAAATATGGATGGCCCACGCCGTTGCATGGTCAACGCAATGCGTGATGCAGGGATTACGGCAGATCAGATTCAGTATGTCAACGCCCATGGCACATCAACACCCTTGGGCGATAAGAATGAGACAGATGCCATCAAAGCGGCTTTGGGTGATCATGCCAAAAAAGTGGTGGTGAACTCTACCAAGTCAATGACTGGGCATTTATTAGGTGGCGCCGGAGGCCTTGAATCGGTCTTTACAGTTCTTGCATTGCACCATCAAAAATCACCGCCCACCATCAATATCTTCAACCAAGACCCCGAATGCGACCTTGATTACTGCGCCAATACCGCCAGGGATCTCAAAATTGATTACGCCGTTAAAAACAATTTTGGATTTGGGGGTACCAACGGTACCTTGATATTTGGGAAAAAGCCCTAATATCTAGAGTATTGCAACTAATGGGTTGAGCAATGCTCAATTTCGTATGAAAAAAATTCTATTGGTCGTTTTCTCAGTATTTAGCTGGGGAATTCTGTCGTTTTCACCGACGGTTTCCTCTCAGACAAACACTCAGCCACCTCGGGTCGCAATCCCAGATTTTGTGGAATTAGTTGAAAAGGCTAGTCCCGCAGTGGTTAATATTCGCACCACTGAGAGGTTATCTAATCAACAGGCTCAAGGTTCTGCTCCAGGCATCCCTGACGAACAAGCAGAATTCTTTCGCCGCTTTTTTGGGGTTCCGCTTCCAGGAGCGCCAAATACCCCACGCGGTCAGGGCAATCGACGCGGCCAACCAGAAGAAATTGAACGTGGCGTTGGTTCGGGCTTCATTATTGATTCCAGCGGAATTGTGATGACTAATGCACACGTAGTTGAGGGTGCAACTACGATTTATGTCACCTTAACAGATAAGCGTGAGTTCAAGGCAAAACTACTCGGTGCGGACAAACGTACCGATCTTGCGGTCCTAAAGATTGATGCCACTGGACTACCAAAACTACCTCTAGGTGACTCCTCCAAGGTGAAGGTGGGCGAGTGGGTTGTGGCGATTGGTTCTCCCTTTGGTCTGGAAAATACCGTGACCGCAGGAATTGTGTCGGCTAAAAGCCGTGACACCGGGGACTACTTGCCATTCATTCAAACCGATGTCGCTGTCAATCCCGGAAACTCTGGTGGGCCATTACTCAATACGGCTGGCCAAGTGATTGGTATTAATTCTCAAATTTTCAGTCGTTCGGGTGGCTATATGGGGATTTCATTTGCAATCCCAATCGATGAGGCCATTCGGGTCGCGGATCAACTAAGAACCACCGGCCGTTTGGTGCGCGGACGAATCGGCGTGGCGATTGGCGAAATCAATAAAGAGGTGGCTGAGAGCCTTGGTCTTGGCAAACCACGTGGCGCTTTTGTCCGCAATGCGGAACCTGGCGCACCTGCAGCTAAGGGTGGCATTGAAGCCGGCGACGTGATCTTGAGCTTTAACGGGCGCGATATCAATAAGTCTACCGATCTCCCTCGTATTGTGGGTGAGACTAAACCTGGCACCTCAGCAACGGTTAAAGTTTGGCGCAAAGGGGCAACCCGTGATTTAACGGTCGTGGTTGCTGATGCAGAGCCTGATAAAACGGTTGCACGTAAGTCAGACGCTCCAGCTCCGCAAGCGGGTACAGCAAATAAATCATTGGGTATCAGTGTTACCGAATTGACTGATGCCAAAAATAAGGAATTGGGCGGCAAAGGCGGGGTTGAGATTACCAATGTGGGTGATGGTGCCGCTGCTAGAGCTGGCTTGCGGGTTGGAGATGTGATTGTCCGAATTGGCGATGCCGATATTACCGGGATCAAGCAATTTGAGTCCGTGACCAAAGCCCTCGACCCTAGCAAGACAGTACCTATTTTTGTGCGTCGCGGTGATGCCACCATCGTAGTGCCCATCCGACCCGCTCAGAAATAAATCCGGATACAGGATCAAAACCATTAAGGGGTGACCAAAAGTCACCCCTTTTTGCATCGGTTATTTCCCCTTGGGGGCAGGGAAAAGCGCTGATTTTTCTGCTCCCAGTACAATAAGGAAAAGACATCTTATTGCAGCGCATCATTGTGTTGCGTTGCGACAAGGCGTTTTATCAAGACCCCTATCGAACAGCGCCAATGGATCACATCCGTAATTTCTCCATCATTGCCCATATTGACCATGGTAAATCGACCCTAGCGGATCGCATTATTCAGCTGTGCGGCGGTCTTTCAGACCGTGAAATGGAGGAACAGGTTCTCGATTCCATGGACATTGAGCGCGAGCGTGGTATCACCATTAAGGCCCAAACCGCTGCCCTAACGTACAAGGCAAAAGATGGGAAGATCTACAACCTTAATTTGATTGATACCCCAGGGCACGTCGATTTCTCTTATGAGGTCAGTCGCTCTCTTTCTGCCTGTGAAGGGGCATTGTTGGTTGTCGATGCCAGCCAAGGAGTTGAAGCGCAAACGGTGGCTAACTGCTACACCGCTACTGAACTGGGTGTAGAGGTCATTCCAATCCTCAATAAGATCGATTTACCATCTGCAGATCCTGAATCAGCTAAGAAAGAGATTGAGGACGTGATCGGTATTGATGCAACCGATGCCATTACCTGTTCTGCCAAAACAGGACTTGGTGTTGCTGATGTTTTAGAAGAAATGATTCGGCGCGTGCCGCCACCAACGGGTGATGCTGCACAACCTTTGCAAGCGCTCATTATTGACTCATGGTTTGATAACTATGTGGGCGTAGTCATGTTGGTCCGAGTGGTTAATGGGACCCTAAAACCAAAAGACAAAATTACCCTGATGGCTAGTGGCTCCACCCATTTGGTGGAGCAAGTTGGTGTTTTTACTCCGAAATCACTGACTCGCACCCAGCTTAGTGCTGGCGAGGTCGGATTCATTATTGCTGGTATCAAAGAACTGAAGGCCGCCAAAGTGGGCGATACTGTGACCCATGCATCCGGTCAACAGGGTCGCACCCCTGCGCCACAGCCACTGCCAGGGTTTAAAGAGGTTAAGCCGCAGGTGTTTGCGGGTTTATATCCAGTAGAAGCCAATCAATACGATGCGTTACGCGAGTCCCTTGAAAAGCTCAAATTGAACGACGCATCTTTGCAGTTCGATCCGGAGGTCTCTCAAGCTTTAGGGTTTGGATTTCGGTGCGGTTTCTTAGGTTTATTGCATATGGAAATTGTGCAAGAGCGTCTGGAGCGGCAGTTTGATATGAGCTTGATTACAACCGCACCAACGGTTGTTTACCAGGTTGAGCAACGCGATGGTACAAATGTGGTGGTGGATAACCCTTCCAAAATGCCGGACCCTAGCAAGATCGAAACAATCTTAGAACCGATTGTGACAGTCAATCTGTATATGCCCCAAGAATATGTTGGCTCGGTCATTACCTTATGTACTGGTAAGCGGGGCATTCAAACCAATATGACCTATTTAGGGCGTCAGGTACAGCTCACTTATGAGTTGCCGATGGCAGAAATCGTCTTGGATTTCTTTGATCGCCTGAAATCGGTCTCACGGGGTTATGCCTCGATGGATTACGAGTTTAAAGAGTATCGACCGGCCGATGTGGTGAAGGTCGATATCTTAATTAATGGGGATCGGGTTGATGCCTTGTCCATCATTGTGCATCGAAGTAATAGCCAATCGCGTGGTCGCGAGGTGGTTGCTAAGATGCGCGGCATTATTCCTAGACAAATGTTTGATGTCGCAATTCAGGCGGCAATTGGTAGCAATATCATTGCCAGAGAAAACGTCAAGGCATTACGAAAGAATGTATTGGCGAAGTGCTATGGTGGTGACATTACCCGCAAGCGTAAATTGCTCGAGAAGCAAAAAGAGGGTAAGAAGCGCATGAAACAAGTAGGTAATGTTGAAATTCCGCAAGAAGCATTTTTGGCAATTCTTCAGGTAGAAGAAAAATGAACTTTGCCCTCATCTTATTCATCTTAGCCATCATTACGGGTATTGCATGGGTTGCCGATAAACTCTACTTCGCCCCACAACGCAAAGCTGCCGGAATTGAGCGGATGCCACTTTGGTTGGAGTATTCGGCAAGTTTCTTCCCGGTTATTTTGGCGGTATTCATATTGCGCTCATTCTTGATTGAGCCATTTAAGATTCCATCCGGATCGATGATTCCAACCCTACAGATTGGGGATTTCATTGTTGTCAATAAATACACTTATGGCATTCGTTTGCCAGTAATCAATCAGAAAATCATTGAGATCGGTACCCCAAAACGGGGTGATGTGGTTGTCTTTCGTTACCCCAAAGATCAGTCAGTTGATTACATCAAACGCGTGATTGCAATTCCTGGTGATGACATCCTCTATGAGGATAAAAAGGTCACGATTAACGGCAAGCCACTTCAATATGTGGGTGGAGCCCCCTACCTTGATCCTGAGAGTATGCGGTATGCCAAGCTCTACCAAGAGAGCTTTCCAGCCGATCTTGGTGGTAATGTCCATGAGATTTTGAATGATCCTGATCGCAGCACGATCTACCAAGGCGAGAGCTTCCCTGGATCGGAGAACTGCCAATACCAAGGAACTTCACTGCGCTGTAAGGTGCCAGCTGGTCATTATTTTGTGATGGGTGATAACCGCGACAATAGTTTGGATTCACGGTTCTGGGGATTTGTACCCGATCAAAACTTAGTTGGTCGCGCCTTCTTCATTTGGCTGAACATGGGTTCACTGGGCCGGATTGGAAGTTTTCAGTAATGAATGCCCGGGCAACACTCGATCTTGGCCCACTGCAGGATCGCTTGGCATATCAATTTAAAAAGCCTGATTTATTAACTCAAGCCTTAACTCATCGCAGTCATAGTAAAAAGAATAATGAGCGTCTCGAGTTTTTGGGAGACTCTGTATTGAACTGTGTGGTTGCCGAGATTTTGTATGAGCGTTATGCCGATCTTGATGAGGGCGACCTATCACGAGTACGAGCCAACTTGGTAAAGCAACAAGCGCTGTATGAAATTGCTCAAGCCTTGATGTTATCGGACTATCTCAAGCTTGGAGAAGGGGAGTTAAAAAGCGGTGGATTTCGTAGACCTTCAATCCTAGCAGATACACTCGAAGCCATTGCAGGCGCGATTTTTATTGATGGAGGATTTGAGGCGGCGAAGGCAAGTCTGCGTAAACTGTATTCCACCATCTTGCAAAACGTGGATCCTAAAACCTTAGGTAAGGACGATAAAACCTTGCTCCAAGAGTATTTACAGGGCTTTCAGTTACCCCTGCCCACATACAACGTGGTGGCTACGACTGGTGCTGCCCACAGTCAGCAGTTTGAGGTCGAGTGCATTGTCCCGAATCTCAAGGTGAGCGTGAAGGGTGAGGGCGCATCGCGGCGTGCTGCAGAACAGGGCGCTGCAAAAATTGCTTTGGTTGCTGTACAAAAAGCCTTGCCACAAGAGTCGCGTAAGCCCAAGAAGACTCGTGCTGCAAAAAAGAAAGCTGCCAAAGCTGACCCGGTTAAAGGCCAGCTCCCCCTGAAGTTAAAGGACTAATATGTTTAGGTGCGGCACGATCGCATTAGTGGGCAGGCCCAATATGGGTAAATCCACTCTATTAAATGCACTCGTAGGGCAAAAAATTAGCATCACATCGCGCAAAGCGCAAACGACCCGCTACCGAATTGCTGGGGTGCAGACGCGTGATCAGGCGCAGTTTATCTTCATCGATACTCCTGGCTTTCAGACGCGCGTCATGAATACCCTTAATCAGACTCTCAATCGAACGGTAACTAGTACCTTGCATGATGTTGATGTCATCTGTTTCATTGTGGAGGCGGGTTACTGGGGTGCCGATGATGTCAACGTTTTGCGATTATTACCAAATGACAAGCCGGTACTATTAGTTGCAAATAAGCTGGATTTATTTGCGTCGCGTTTTGATAATTCCGACGCTCGTGATCTGGAACTTTTTGAGTTCATGAAAAAAATGGCACAGCCATGGGGGGCAATTGCCGAGCAAACCAAGGGTTGCGAAGCGCAAACAATTGCAAGTCCTGAACAAACCTTTGCTGAAGTGATTCCAATGAGTGGTAAGAATAAGGATGATATTGAGCGCTTATTAGATGTGATTGCAGAGTACTTACCAGAGGGCGAGGCGCGATACGAGCCCGATACGCTGACGGATCGTAGCGAACGCTTTATGGCTGCTGAGATCTTGCGCGAGAAGGTGTTTCGTTATACCGGTGATGAGTTGCCGTACTCAAGCTCTGTGGTGATAGACCAGTTCAAGCTAGATGGCAAAATGCGACGTATTGCTGCAACCATTCTGGTAGATCGTGACAGTCATAAGGCAATGATCATTGGCCAGAAAGGTGAGCGGCTAAAGAAGATCTCGACCGAAGCTCGTTTAGACATGGAAGCATTGTTTGATAGCAAAGTTTTCTTAGAGACTTGGGTGAAGGTGAAGCGGGGATGGGCGGATGACCTTGCTGAACTACGTGCTCAGGGTTTGGAATAAATGGCAGGAACTCGTGTTCTGGATGAGCCGGGATTTGTACTGCACAGTATTCCCTATAAAGAGACAAGCTTAATTCTGGATGTATTTACCCGTTCGCACGGACGACTGGCATTAATCGCTAAAGGTGCGAAGCGCCCTCACTCGAGCTTACGACCAGTTCTGCAGCGCTTTCAGCCACTGCTCATCTCGTGGAGTGGTAAATCAGAGCTCAGAACCCTCACCAAATCAGAATGGGTCGGAGGTTCTCCAGCCTTAGTTGGAGACGCACTTTTATGTGGTTTCTATCTCAATGAGTTACTGGTGAAGTTTTTGGCTAGAGAAGATGCCTACGAGTCGCTCTACGACCATTACGCTGATACAGTTTATGCGCTCTCACAAATCGAGTCCGCCGGAACATCGATCGAGCAAACCTTAAGACCCTTTGAGCTGGCCCTTTTGCGAGAGACTGGATATGCTGCAGCTCTTGATCATTGTGTGGAGACCCGCTCGCAACCAATGGATGGCGAGCGATATGTCTATCAGCCCGAGAAGGGGATCCGTCCATGGCAACCCGATGACCCCAGTCATTGGCCGGTACTTGAGGGCTCGGCATTGCGAGCTATGGCGCAGGGAGACTTTTCGGGATCAGAGACCCTAAGCCAGAGCAAACAATTGATGCGTTTCCTCTTGGGCATTCATCTGCAAGATCAGACTTTGACCACTCGTCAGATCTTGATCGATCTAAAAAAGATCTAAACGGAACGAAGGCTTTAATATTAGCTATGGCCCCACTAGAGCTTGGAATTAATATCGATCACGTTGCAACCCTGCGTAATGCTCGGGGGACATCCTATCCCGATCCACTCATGGCGGCACAAATTGCCGAAGCAGCAGGCGCTGATTTGATCACCTTACATTTACGTGAGGATCGGCGTCATATCAAAGATGCCGATTTATTTGCGCTTCGACCCTTGATTCGAACCCGTATGAACTTGGAATGTGCAATTACAGCGGAGATGCTGGGCATTGCGATTCAGGTTAAGCCGCAGGATGTGTGCTTGGTCCCTGAGAAGCGGACCGAAATTACTACTGAAGGCGGGCTCGATGTGATCACTCATCGGGATCAAGTGCACTCTGCCATCAAGCAACTGCAGGCTTCTGGTATTAGGGTCTCACTCTTTATTGATCCAGACCCTCGCCAAATTGATGTCGCTAAGGAGCTTGGAGCACATGTAATTGAGTTACACACTGGAGCCTATGCAGATGCTCAAATAGAGCATCAATCATTCGAGCTGCAGCGAATTACAGAGGCTGCACGCTATGCAAAGAGTTTAGGTTTTCGAGTCAATGCCGGGCATGGTTTAAATGAGCAAAATGTTCAGCCCATCGCCAAAATCCCTGAAATTAGCGAACTAAATATTGGGCATGCGATCATTGCAGAGGCTATTTTTAAGGGTCTTCCCAATACGATTCGGGATATGCGCAGACTCATGAATGAGGCGCGTTCGTAATGATTGTCGGGATCGGCACTGATCTCTTACAGATGGGTCGACTGCAGTCGGCTTATGAGCGCACCCAAGGTCGCTTAGCCAAGCGGGTTTTGGGTGATGAGGAGTATCAGGTGTTTCAACAGCGACTTAGCCGTAATCACAAGCGGGGAATGGCCTACTTGGCTACCCGTTTTGCTGCTAAGGAGGCGTTTTCAAAAGCGATTGGCTTGGGTATGCATATGCCGATGAGTTGGCGGTCTTTGCAAACACTCAATGAGCCTAGTGGCAAGCCTTATACAAAATATTCAGGGGCTCTGTTGCAGTTCATGGAAGATAAACAATGGCATGCACATGTGACAGTGACTGACGAGCAAGAAATGGTGATGGCGTTTGTGGTCGTGAGTTATGGCACACCGATTGTCACTACCTTTGATCCACAAAACTATTTAGGTTGAGACCGTGGCAACTCAAAAAAAATCGACTCATAACCCAGGCCCCGTTATTTTGGATGTTGAGGGGCTTACCTTAAACCAACACGATATCCGACGCATTAAAAATCCCTTGACGGGGGGCGTAATTTTATTTGGGCGGAACTTTCAATCTCGCAAACAAGTCACCGCTCTCACTAAATCAATCAAGCAAGTCCGCTCTGATATTCTGATTTGCATTGATCATGAGGGCGGACGAGTACAACGCTGTAAGACTGATGGGTTTATGCATCTTCCCGCCATGCACCGCCTGGGTGATCTATGGATGCAAACTGGCACCGGGGCAAGCTCTGCTATTACTGCGATGAAAGCTGCAACCGCATGTGGTTATGTGCTTGCAGCTGAACTAAGGGCGTGTGGAGTTGACTTTAGTTTCACGCCCGTTTTGGACTTAGATTTTGGTCGCAGTGGGGTGATCGGCGATCGCTCATTTCATCGCAATCCAGAAATTGTGTATGTTTTAGCAAAGAGCTTGAATGAGGGACTCCGTTTGGGTGATATGGCCAATTGCGGTAAGCACTTTCCAGGGCATGGATGGGCTGAGGCAGACTCCCATATTGCGATTCCCAAAGACGAACGCTCACTGAATTCTATTGAGAGTGATGATATGAAGCCTTATGAGTGGCTTGATATCAGTCTTGCCTCAGTGATGCCTGCTCACGTGATTTATCCAAAGGTGGATGCATTACCCGCCGGCTTTTCCAGAATTTGGTTGCAAACCATCTTGCGTAAAAAGCTAAAGTTTGGTGGTGTAATTTTTAGTGACGACCTCTCGATGGAGGGAGCCAGTGTCGCTGGTGATGTGGTGCAGGGGGCTCAATTAGCACTTAAGGCAGGATGTGACGCGGTACTGATTTGTAATCGACCCGATCTTGCTGATCGCTTACTCAAGGAACTAAGCGTTGCGCCAAAGAAATTCACGGAGTCTGCAACGCGACTCAAGAAATTATTTCCGAAGGGTGAATCCCAGTCCTGGGATGAATTGCAGAAAGACGCTGAGTATCTGCATGCCAAGGATTTATTAAAAACCCTTGGCCTTACTCATTAGTTAGCGCGACTACGATATTCGCCGGTACGGGTATCGATTTCAATCTTGTCGCCGGTGCTGCAGAACAAGGGAACTTGAATCTCAAAGCCGGTTGCAATTTTGGCGCTTTTAAGAACCTTACCGGAGCTGGTGTCACCTTTTACAGCTGGCTCAGTATAGGTAATCTCACGCACAACCGAGGTAGGTAATTCAACAGAAATCGCGCGACCGTCATAGAACACTACCTCAACCGCCATGCCTTCCTCGAGATAATTGAGGGAATCGCCCATATTATCTTTCTCGACCTCATATTGGTTGTAGTCGCCGTCCATAAAGGTGTACATCGGGTCTGCAAAATAGGAGTAGGTGCATTCCTTCTTCTCAAGAATCACAACATCGAATTTATCGTCCGCTTTGTAAACACCCTCATTTGGAGCCGCTGTTAATAGGTTCTTGTACTTCATTTTGACTACAGCCGAGTTACGGCCGGAGCGGCTGTATTCGTGTTTCTGGACCACCATAGGGTCACCGTTAATCATGACAACATTACCCACACGGAGTTCTTGAGCGATTTTCATAATAATTCCTGATGTTTACAGATATTGGGCCCTAATGGGGCCGATTGATTCAAACCCAACATTTTAACTGGTTAATGATTTAACTGACAAACCGAACTAATCTGCCCGCCAGGCCGCCATCAGATTGGCGATTAATCAAAGTTTTTTGCCAGTGTTGGGCGTGTTCTGACCACATCGCTAGCTGGTCCCACCAGTCTTGAGCCTTCTGCCAAGCCATCGCATCTGTAATGAGGTCTTGCAGTTGTGGATCGACACCCTCAAGGTACAGATCTAAAAATGCCTTGAGCTTCGTAAGATGGGCGCCGTCGTCTTGGGGATAGATATTCCAAATAAAGGGCTTACCTGCTAACTGCACTCGAATAAACGAATCTTCCCCGCGCACAATGTTGAAATCACAGTGTGCCAAGAGCCAGTCGTAATCATCTTGGGGAATAAATGGCATCGAGATCAGATTTAAATTTGGCCAATGGTGCTGCTGCAGATTGAGCAGTTGCGCGTTACCAAATGCTAAAAAAATATCAAATGGCTCTTGCAGTTGATTGAGGTTCGCAAGCCATTCTTTAATTGGCGCTCCAGGATACGAAAAAATACTCATTTTTTTTGAATGGGGGCGAGACTGACTCCAGATTTTCTTTAGGCTTTTGGGGCAGTCTTCTTGATCATTTTTTGGAATGGGATCAAGTAATAAGCCTCCGGTATTGGTTTGAAATCCCGGAAAGAAGAAATACTTTTGTAAACCATGCGTATTAGGGGATGGTTTGCCATGAAAGTCCGCAACCCATGGCTCTGCACTTAAATACTCGAGATGAATCAGAATCGGCTTTTGGGGGGCGACCAAAATACTATTGAGATAGCGGGTGGGTAGCTCACATGAAAATGCTTGGATTACAACATCGGGAAGCTCTGGCGGATGCCGGGCATTTTGATAACTGGCTTCCCAAGGGAGAACCTCAATACCCTTAAGATGGGATTGCTCCATCATGATGAGTTGCAGGGTATACAAATCATCGCAAAATAGGCGTATATTTTGATCGTATTGAGTTGCCAGTGACCGTGCTAGACGCCAGCAAATACCCGCATCGCCATAGTTATCGATAATTTGGCAGAAAATATCCCAACGCATGACTAATTTACTTCCTGAATCCTTACGAATTGATTTAAAGGGACTTCCTGGACTACCAGGCGTCTACCGTTTTTTTGATGAGTCAGGTCATATCTTATATGTTGGCAAAGCTAAGGATCTTAAAAGGCGAGTCTCGAGCTATTTTCAGAAAAATAACCATTCCCCCCGAATTGAGCGAATGGTCAAGCGCATTATCCGTTTCGAAATTACGATTACTCGCACCGAAACTGAGGCGTTGATTCTTGAAAATAATCTGATTAAAGAATACAGCCCACCCTTCAATATTCTTTTTAGAGATGACAAATCCTATCCCTATCTAATGCTCACAGGGCATGATTATCCTCGTTTAGCCTCCTATCGCGGCAAGATTGATCGACGCAATCGTTACTTTGGACCCTTCCCGAACTCCTGGGCGGTTCGCAATAGTGTGCAAATTTTGCAAAAAGTGTTTCGCTTGCGAACTTGTGAGGATACGATTTTTCGTAATCGAAGTCGCCCCTGTCTCTTGCATCAAATTCATCGCTGTAGTGCACCATGCGTTGGTAAGTTGACCAAGGAGCAATATTCTCAAGATGTTGGTCAAGCCCTGCGATTCTTGGAAGGTAACCACCAAGTTGTTTTGGCTGAACTAGAGCGTGAGATGGAAGACTACAGTACAGCTATGGAGTTTGAGATGGCTGCTGTGATTCGTGATCGTATTGCTGACTTGTCCAATGTTCTTCAGCAGCAGTCGATGGATGTAGCGGCCGAAGGGGAGGGCGACGTTGATATTTTGGCAGCCGCCGAAATCGATGGCCAAATTTGTGTCAATTTAGCGATGGTTCGTGGCGGCCGTCACTTGGGAGATCGTGCCTATTTTTCCAAGGGCGTTAAGGCATCCGAAGATGAGTCAATTGACCTGCAAATCATTCTTGAAACGTTTATTCAGCAACACTATTTATCGACTGACTCATCTTCTGAGCTGGCGGTGATGACACCTCCTGTAATGATTACGAACGTTGCATTAAAGGGCGAACGTGCTGCAGTGATCTGCCAAGCGCTGGTGGAACGCTCCACACGAACTATTTCGTTTTTATATCAACCACAGGGTCAGCGCAAGCATTGGTTAGCGATGGCCGAGGGGAATGCCAAGATTGCCTTGCTGCGTCGCATCGCAGAAGCGGGTGGGCAGCTTGCTCGGGTTCGAGCACTCACAGATGCCCTTGGTATTGATTTGGAGCAACTTGATCAATTACGCATTGAGTGCTTCGATATTAGCCACACATCCGGTGAAGCCACTCAAGCATCCTGCGTAGTCTTTGCTAAAAATGAACTCCAACCCAGTGAGTATCGACGCTTTAACATTACCGGTATTACAGCCGGAGATGATTACGCAGCGATGCAGCAAGTATTGCAACGCCGCTATGCAAATTTTCAGGAAATCCCAGCCGATAAAGTGCCACAACTCGTTCTCATTGATGGCGGTAAGGGTCAGGTAGAAGTAGCCAGGAAGGTCTTTAGTGAGCTCGGTATTGATATTGGCCTAATTGTTGGTGTTGCCAAAGGCGAGGACCGTAAGGTTGGTCTAGAAACCCTGATCTTTGCTGATGAGCGGGAGCCCATCCGATTGGGTTCGGATAGCCAGGCGCTCATGTTGATTGCACAGATTCGGGATGAGGCGCATCGTTTTGCAATTACAGGGATGCGCGCCAAGCGTGCTAAGTCAAGGACTGTTTCTAGACTTGAAGAGATGGAGGGTATCGGGGCCAAGCGTCGTCAAAAATTATTGGCACGCTTTGGTGGACTCCGGGGAGTTACAAATGCAACGGTTGAGGAGTTAGCGAGCGTGGAGGGAATTTCTCAAACTCTCGCGGAGCAGATATACCGTCAGCTTCATTAATCGATCAATTAAATCGTTTATTCTCCAAAAATGCCATTTAATTTGCCCATCGCTTTAACCTGGCTTCGTGTAGCGGCTATTCCATTATTGGTAGGAATTTTCTATTTACCCAACGATTGGTTATCGCTCACTGAGAAAAATATCTTTTCAACAGGCCTTTTTGTATTTGCCGCAATTACGGATTGGTTAGATGGATTCTTGGCAAGACGGATGAACCAAGAATCGGCCTTTGGTCAGTTTTTAGATCCTGTAGCCGATAAATTAATTGTGGCTGCTGCTTTGCTGGTATTGCTTAATTTGGATCGGGTGCAGGCCTGGGTCGCACTGGTCATTATTGGGCGTGAGATCACGATTTCTGCGCTACGTGAGTGGATGGCGCAAGTTGGTGCCTCGCGGAGCGTTGCTGTCCATATGGTCGGTAAATTAAAAACGACTGCCCAGTTAATTGCGATCCCCTTTTTGCTATTCAATGGGCAAATTTTGGGTATCCATAGCTCTCTTTTGGGAACTTGGCTGATTTGGATTGCAGCTTTTTTGACGCTCTGGTCCATGTTTTACTACCTACAAAAGGCGTTACCGCAATTAACCAATAAGCCGTAATACCGGGAAATTTTGCCAATTAGGCCCCCATTCCCGAATCTTTGCTAAACTGTCGATCCTGTAATGCGGGAATAGCTCAGTTGGTAGAGCGCAACCTTGCCAAGGTTGAGGTCGCGAGTTCGAGCCTCGTTTCCCGCTCCATTCATTGATGGGAAGCCCCAAAAGCTTCCCATTTTGTTTGAGTTGAAGTTTGGTGCATTCCAAACTAACAAGGGCGCGTTGGCCGAGTGGTTAGGCAGGAGCCTGCAAAGCTTCGTACGGGGGTTCGATTCCCTCACGCGCCTCCACCCATTATTGTTGACGAATTAACCCTCCGCCCTAAAATAGGAACAACTGCTACTTTTTATCCATTAGCCTTGGAACAAACCATGAATCGATTAATGACTAAAACACATTTTGTTGCTCTTGCCGCTGCTGCAATGTTGGGTGCATGTGCCACTGGCGATAGCCCCACTGGAACTCAGGAAGAAATCAATCAAATTCAGTCGCAGTTGCTGGGCGATATGCCCTTGCCAGCTGGAGCCAAAATTATTGGGTCTGATTCATTAATTATTGGCCGTGGTGACGGCTGGGTGGGCCGTGTCAATATCAGTGCTTTACAAGGTGCAACGGATGTATACGCGTTCTTTCAATCCGAGTATCCCAAAGCGGGGTGGACCACAGTTACTGCCACGAAATCAAAAACCAGTTTCTTGGTGTTTACAAAGGGTGAACGTACCTGTGCGGTTGAAATCAATGAGGGATCGCTGACTGGTCCTAAATCGATTATCACAATTACTTCTTCGCCTAAAAATGCGAATGTGATTGCGCCAACCCGAAAACCTTAAAGACCGTTTGCTCGGATTAGCCCAACTGCTTGTCCTTCGAGGGCGAAGTTGGAATCTGCGCGAACGATGATGTTCTCAAAGTCAGGATTCTCAGCTTGAAGCTCGAGGTAGGAGCCATTAGCCCCCTTCTTTTGTTGAAAGCGCTTCACGGTGACTTCATCATCAATGCGAGCAACCACGATGTCACCATTGCGCGCGTCGACAGTCTTTTTAACGGCTAAATAATCACCATCGAGAATACCTGCATCACGCATGCTCATCCCTTTGACGCGCAGTAGGTAATCCGCTCCCTTACTAAACAGGCTGGGGTCAACTGGAATATGTTTCTCAATGTGCTCGATTGCGGTAATGGGTGAGCCTGCAGCGACCCGACCAATCAATGGCAGGGTAAGTTGTTGCAAACTACCCGATGGTAAATTCAATTGACGAAAATTTTTACCTTGCGAAAGCGGTTGCATATTTGTAACTCGAATGCCTCGTGAGGTTCCAGGACTTAATTCGATATAGCCCTTTTTGGCCAGAGCACGCAAATGCTCCTCGGCAGCGTTGGCGGATGCAAAACCAAGTCGGTTTGCAATTTCAGCGCGGGTTGGAGGAAGTCCGCTTTCTTCGATGGCCAAGGTAATGAGCCCCAAAATCTCTTCCTGCCGGGCAGTTAGTTTTGGTAGAGATGAGCTATCAATTACTGTATTTATGTTCATACTGGGATTGTATACAGTAAAAAATGGCATTTCAAGAACTTTTGCTTGGTTGGATAATTCCAAGATGTCAAATTTCTCTATTCCTTTACACATTTTGGTGATCGGCACCGGCGGTACGATCGCTGGCCTAAAGACCGTTTCAGGCAGGGGGTATCAAGCTGGTCAAGTGCCGATTTCAACCCTTTTGACCCAGATTAATAGCAAATTTCCCCTAAAAAACATGCAGTTATCAAATATTGATAGCTGTGATTTGAGTGAGCCCCTTCTAAGCGAATTAGGCATCCAGGTTCGCACGGGACTAGCAGACCCCGATGTAATAGGGATCGTAATTACCCATGGCACCGATACGATGGAAGAAACGGCTACTTTCTTGGAGTTTGTTTGCGGTGGATCTGCCAGAAATTTCGGCAAGAAGGTCGTTTTAACTGGAGCGATGCTCCCTTCTGATCATCGCGAGGCCGATGGCCCGCAGAATTTATCCAATGCAATTGAATTTGCTGGGAAAAGGGATGGTCAAAGTGGAATTTGGGCTGTGATGGGCTCTGAGCCAATACCGGGCCTTGCTTTGGTCAAGGGACATAGCTCTCAGACGAACGCCTTTTTTGGGGAAGCGCTGCCTAATGATTGGGTTCAAGTTAGCAATGACTTACCAATACCACTAGACAATCAATGGCCCTGGGTTGAAATTATTACAAGTCACGTAGGCGCCAGACCAGAAACCATTACCTTTTTAAAGAATCATGGGGTTCAGGGCATTGTTCTAGCAGGCACTGGTGCTGGTACCGTGCATGAGAACCTTGCGCCCGCTCTGGAGCAGTTTATGAAGGCTGGTGGAGCCGTGGTGCGTGCCTCCCGAATCGGTAGGGGCTATATTGGTGGAAGTCTTGCCAATGGCCGATTAGCAAAGGCATTGAGCGCGGGTTATTTAAATCCTGCAAAAGCCCGTATTGCTTTGCAGCTAGCCTTATTCGCTAGCACCCAATCAGGTGCTAATCCATTGAGTTGGCAGGATTATTTTGCTAGAATAGTGGGCTTGCCGGAATTTCGGTAAGTAATTTAAACAATTTGTTCCACCCTTGCTGCACTGGTGCTTGATTCTTGACAGCGGAATTAAGCAAGACGCCTAGGCAGTTTTATCCATAAGGAGTGATTAATGCGTCATTATGAAATCGTTTTTATCGTCCATCCGGACCAAAGCGAGCAGGTTCCAGCGATGATTGATCGCTACAAGTCGATCCTAACCACCCATGGTGGCAAAGTGCATCGCATCGAAGATTGGGGCCGTCGTCAGATGGCTTACATGATCGACAAGCTTGCTAAAGCGCACTACGTTTGTATGAATATTGAATGCGATCAAAAAACGCTTGAAGAACTCGAGCATGCATTTAAGTTCAATGATGCGGTGTTGCGTCATCTCATTGTCAAGATGAAGAAGGCTGAGACTGAGCCATCCATCATGATGAAAGAGGTGCAGCGCGAGGAAGCTCGTAAGCTTGCCCAAGCTGACGCACCGGCAGCAGTCTAATTATTGTTGAAAAGGAGACTTTGATTCGTAAAAGTCGGTCTGATTGTGAAGCGTAGTTCAAACCTTCTCATCCTGACTGCTTCTCTGATCGCAAAAGACGCCATTCGATATACCCCAGCAGGTTTGCCAGTCATTCATTGTCAGTTACATCATGACGGTGAGTTAAGTGAAGCAAAGCAAATTCGGCAAGTTCGGATGAATGTTGAGGCAGTAGCGGTTGGTGATGTTCATCGAGAGTTACTAACGATGGATTTGGGAGCAGTGGCAGTTTTTGAAGGGTTCTTAACGCAAAAGACTTTACGAAATGAGCGCCTCGTTTTTCATATTACGAAGATCACATTGAATGAATAGGAAACCATTATGGCTTTTGGAAAAATGAACAAAAAGACAGACTTCAAAAAGAAGCCTGCACAAAACCCACTTTTTAAACGGAAGCGTTATTGCCGCTTTACGGTTGGTGGCGTTGAGCAAATTGACTACAAGGATGTCGATACGCTCAAAGATTTTATTGGCGAGAACGCCAAGATTACCCCAGCTCGTTTAACGGGTACCAAGGCGTTGTATCAGCGTCAGTTGGATACCGCGATTAAACGCGCTCGCTTTTTGGCATTACTGCCATTCTCAGATCAACATAAGAAATAATTAGGAGCCCACGATGCAAGTTATTCTGCTTGAGAAGGTAACCAATTTGGGCAACCTTGGTGATGTCGTTCGAGTCAAAGATGGTTTTGCTCGCAACTTTTTAATTCCTCAGCGTAAAGCGCGTCGTGCAACCGAGGCAGCCATTGCTGACTTTGCTGCTCGTCGTGCCGAGCTTGAGAAGATTGCTGCTGAGAAGCTCGCAGCTGCGCAAGCGGTTGGTGAGAAGCTTAAAGGTTTAGTGTTGGAGATTAGTCAAAAGGCCGGCGTTGATGGTCGTTTATTTGGCTCGGTCACCAACCACGATATCGCTGAAGCCTTGGCTAAAAAGAGTTTTCAAATTGAAAAAGCGGCAGTTCGGATGCCAACCGGCCCATTGAAAGTGGTCGGCGACCACCCAGTGGCTGTTGCTGTTCATACAGACGTTGTGGTTGATATTAATATTCGTGTGATCGGTGAGCAGGCCTAGTTGACTTCGGTACACTAGTTCCATGGCTGAACCTCGCAACCGTCCCGTAGCAATGAACCCAGGCATGCCTGGGCCTGGCGATGCGGTTGTGCAGGCTCTCAAAGTCCCACCCCATTCCGTCGAGGCTGAGCAATCGGTTCTCGGCGGTTTGCTTTTGGATAACACTGCATGGGATCGTTTAGGCGGCATCCTCTCTGAGCGGGATTTCTATCGTAGCGAGCATGCCCTGATTTATCGGGTCATCGAGCGTTTAATCGGCGATAACCGACCGGCCGATGTGATCACTGTGTTTGAGGCGATCAAGAATGAGCCCGAGGCGGATCTCATCGGTATCGATTATTTAAATTCTTTAGCGCAAAACACCCCAAGTGCAGCCAATATCAAAGGCTATGCAGAAATCATTCGGGATCGCAGTATCCTGCGGCGCTTGATTGAGGTCTCAGACAGTATTGTCAATACAGCATTTATGCCCGAGGGCCGCTCGGTTCGCACTTTGCTGGATGAGGCAGAATCCCGCATTTTGCAAATTGGTGAAGAGGGTAGTCGCAAAGCCGATTACCTGGAAATCGAACCCCTCTTGAAAGCAGTGGTTGCGCGCATTGATGAACTGTATAACCGCGATGGTGGCAGCGACATTACTGGAATCGCAACTGGTTTTATTGATCTCGATAAACAAACCAGTGGTTTGCAAAAAGGCGATCTGGTCATTGTGGCTGGCAGACCCTCGATGGGTAAGACCGCGTTAGCCCTAAACTTTGCTGAGAATGTGGCTTTACATGAAGGTCTTCCAGTGGTTGTGTTTTCGATGGAGATGTCCGGAGCCCAACTAGCAACTCGTTTACTTGGATCCGTCGGTCGAGTTGACCAAAGTCGGATGCGGACTGGTAAATTAAACGATGATGAATGGCCACGTGTCACTGATGCGATTGCGCGTCTGAGTAATACCCAAATCCTCATTGATGAGACCGGTTCCTTAACCTGCCTTGAGTTACGTGCGCGGGCACGCCGCATCGCACGTAATTATGGCGGCACCTTAGGAATGGTTGTGGTCGATTACCTACAATTAATGAGTGGAAGTTCGGGCGGTAGTGGAGAAAACAGAGCCACTGAAATTTCTGAGATCTCACGTTCTTTAAAGTCGCTGGCCAAAGAGTTGCAGTGCCCAGTGGTGGCTTTATCTCAGCTCAATCGTGGTCTTGAGCAACGTCCTAATAAACGACCTGTCATGTCGGATCTGCGAGAGTCTGGAGCCATTGAGCAAGACGCTGATTTAATCCTGTTTATTTATCGTGATGAGGTATATCACCCTGACACCACAACCGATAAAGGTGTTGCCGAGGTCATTATTGGCAAGCAACGTAATGGTCCAATTGGTACGGTTCGCCTGAGTTGGCAAGGGCAGTTCACCAAGTTCGATAATTTGGCCCCCAATACGCCTTCGTATGGCGGCGGCTTTAGCCCCTTTTAATTACTTGTAATTCGGCGGGCTTCGGTATAACGCGCTGCCCAGTACGGCGAATCAATCCGTTCAAGGCGGACCGTTCCTCCTGCGCTGGGAGCGTGCACAAAACGACCTTGGCCGACATAAATTCCAGCGTGAGAGTGGCGCTCACCAGTGGTATTAAAGAACACTAAGTCACCGGGCGCAGGAGCCTGTTGCCCAATACCTTTGCCAACATTACTCATTTGCTGAATCGTTCTTGGTAGCTTGATGCCCGAACTATTTTGATACACATAAACGATTAATCCACTGCAATCAAAACCGCCGGCTGGGGTATTGCCGCCATAGCGATAAGGCACTCCTACTAAACCCATTGCAGCGATCGAAATACCCTCATTACCGGCGCTTGTATCGTTTTTAAAGTGGGCAATACGCGGGTTACTGACAACCCCCCCAGATTTATGCGTTGGGGTGGTGGAGCAAGCACTGAGTGTTAATACACTCAGTGCAACCACTACTGTAACTAGTAAATTGGTATTACAGTGCTTCAGCTGCATGATCGGCTAGTCGCGAACGTTCGCCACGAGCCAAAGTGATATGACCGCTGTGACGCCAACCTTTAAAACGATCGACCACATAGGTAAGGCCGGATGAGCCCTCGGTAAGATAAGGAGTATCAATTTGGGCAATGTTCCCAAGGCAAACAATTTTGGTTCCAGGGCCAGCTCGTGTAACAAGCGTTTTCATCTGTTTAGGTGTTAAGTTCTGCGCTTCATCAATAATCAGAAATTTACTCACAAATGTACGACCTCGCATGAAGTTCATGCTTTTAACCTTAATCCGAGAACGGATCAGTTCTTGTGTGGCAGCGCGACCCCATTCTCCTGCAGTGTCGTCACTACGATGTAATACTTCTAAGTTGTCGTCAAAGGCACCCATCCAGGGCTGCATTTTTTCTTCTTCGGTGCCTGGTAAAAATCCAATATCTTCACCGACTGGAACGGTTGCTCGAGTAATGATGATCTCGTTGTAGCGTTTACTATCCAATACTTGCTCAAGACCAGCTGCAAGGGCAAGTAAGGTTTTGCCGGTACCAGCTTGACCGAGCAGGGTTACAAAATCAATATCTGGATTCATGAGGAGATTCATGGCAAAGTTTTGCTCGCGATTACGCGCGGTGATACTCCACACATTATTTTTCTGATGGGAGTAATCCTTCAGAGTTTGAAGCAAAGCGGTCTTACCATTGATTTCTCGAACCAGGGCATAAAAGGGTGTCGTGCCGTCCGGATTTTCTTGATAAACAAATTGATTGATGAGCATGCTGGGCACCAGTGGGCCAGTAACCCGGTAAAACATGGTGCCGCTCTTGCCGTCCGCCCAGCTTTCCATAGCTTTGCCATGCTTAGGCCAAAAGTCACTCGGTAGTGCCATCACACCCGAGTACATTAAATCCCGATCTTCTAAAACCTGGTCATTAAAGTAATCCTCGGCCGGAAGACCCAGAGCTCTCGCCTTGATCCGCATATTGATATCTTTGGATACCAAAACCACTTCTTGCTGAGGTTTGGCTTTTTGCAGATCACGCACTACCCCTAAAATGAGGTTATCGCCTTTACCCTCGGGCAGCCCTTCGGGAAGAGGCGAGGTGGAAAACTGGGTCTGGAAAAATAATCGTCCGGTTGCGTCTTGGTTACCCAATTTGTTGAGCGGAATTCCTTCATCAAGCTGACCGCTGGTACCGGCAATGAGCTGATCAAGCGAGCGACTCACCATGCGAGCATTACGTGCAACCTCACTCATTCCCTTTTTATGGTTGTCGAGTTCCTCAAGGGTTGTCATGGGCAGATACAAATCGTGCTCCTCAAACCGAAAGAGTGAGGAGGGATCATGCATTAATACATTGGTATCTAAGACAAATAGACTTGGTGGACCTGTGCGCACCGTGCGCTTTGGCCGCTCTGGCTTGGAGTCCAATTGCTTTTCAAGGTATTGGGCTGGAGCAATGGTCTTAATCTGTTCCAATGCTGCCTCGGCGGCTGACAGATCATCGTCCATATCAATATTTGGTTCTACCTCTTCGGCCCAGCTTGGCGCCTGTACCTTTTTTACCTTCTTGGGAGGATTTTTGAGATCCGGCGTTTTCTGACGACTTAAATTGACTTGATCGGCAATTTGGGTGGGCAGTGGAGGTAATGGCATGCGAGAACTTCTCCTAAATGAAAAAACCGCCTACTAAGAGCGAAAGGCGGTTTTGAGGGGTGACGCAGTGGGCGGGGTAATATGCACGATTTACAAGGGGGCCGGTGTCCCATCGTGGTCTAGATAGACCCCGGTAAGGGTTTAATGGCATCCATCGCTTACGGTGCATATAGCCATACTGTAACCCAAATTGATGTCTTTGCAAGTACCGTATAAATCCCTAGGACATAGCCTTGGCGGCAGCGAGCACTTCGGCCACATGGCCTGCAACCTTAATACCGCGCCACTCCTTTTGGAGAAGGCCTTTGCTGTCAAACAGGAAGGTGCTACGGTCAACACCACGAACTTGTTTGCCGTACATATTTTTCATTTTGATGACATTAAAGATCGTGCATAGTTTTTCTTCGGTATCGGCAACCAATTCAAAGGGTAGCCCTAATTTTTGGCGAAAGTTCTCATGTGAACGCAAATTATCCCGGGACACCCCAACCACCAAAGCATTGGCTTGATTAAATGCATCAATATGATCCCGAAATTCTCCTGCCTCCACCGTGCATCCTGGTGTTGAATCTTTAGGATAAAAATAGAGCACTAGTTTTTTGCCTTGGTATGCTTTTGGCGAAAAGGTGAGGTTAGATGTTGCCGGGATCTCACACATTGGCATCGTCTGCCCAATCTTAATCGTCATCGTCATTCCCCTCGTCAATGGTTATGTGAAATTAGTTGCATGGCGCATTTGGATCATCAGTTCACCGCTGCGATTGGCAATACTGCCATACTGAAATGGCTCAGTGGCTATTTTATCGAGTTGCCCAGTCGCCAGCCAAGATTTGTGTAATTGGCCCATCGTAACCAGATCGTGACCTTGCGCCATCCACCCTTGGAGCAATGCCTTAAAGGCGGGCAACAACTTTTGTCCTTCTAGCTCGGCATGCAGGGTAAAGACTTGATCATTCGGATTGCTTTGAGTGAGCCCAAGAATTGTCTGGGCCGCCCCAAAGGCATCCCTTCCATCCACACCAATGAGCTCATCAAAGGTTGGAAGTGTGGTGGGGTATTGAACATGCTTACTTCGCTGATGATTAAATTGAATGCGGTAAGGCGCGAGATTTGGGGCGGAGCGCCCATCAGAGGCATATTGCATTCCCCAATCGTCGAGTTGTATCAGAGCAGCTTCATTCATTTGCCAGCCTGCAGCCCCGTGGGTTAACGGAGGGTGTTTGAAGATTTCGCAAAAACGATCATAGGCTTTTTGCATTTGGAGTCGAGTCCAAGCGGCATCACGTTGATAAACATGATCTTGCCAATAGACATGATCCCAGGTATGGATCCCGGTTTCATGACCAGCCTCATCAACAGCGCGCATTTCATGCGCAGCAGTTTTACCAATGTCAGGTGCCGGAAGAAGAACCCCGTATAAAAGCGTTTTGATGCCATAGTGCTCCACCACCGAGGTGCGCGATACTTTTTTCAGAAAACCCGGCCGAAAAATTCGTTTTAATGCCCAACCGGTATGGTCTGGCCCAAGACTAAATAAGAAAGTGGCTTGAACGCCGAGCTCTGCAAAAAGCCTGGCTAGATTTGGAGTTCCAACTTGGGTTCCGAGTAAGGTATCAACATCAACCTTCAGAGCAATTTTTGCCATGGGACTCAGCGCTATTCAACCAGATGCCGCGCTTTATCCACATCATGGCGATAGGCTTCAAATATCTTACTTAGTGCATCGTTCATCGCAATAGTGGGTTTCCAACCAAGTTCAGCCATCGTATTTTCGATGGCAGGAACTCGATTTTGAACATCTTGATATCCAGCACCATAGTAGTTTTTGGAGGTTGTTTCTACCAATTGGACTCGATCAGCTGTGACCGCATACTCTGGGATTTGCTTGGCAATCGCAAGCATCATGGTAGCCAACTCTTTGACCGAGTAATTATTTTTAGGGTTACCCACGTTATAAATCTTGCCATTGGCAATATCACCTTCATTGGTGATGATGCGCATTAAGGCATCAATGCCATCGTCAATGTACGTAAAAGCTCGCTTTTGCGAGCCCCCATCGACAAGATTAATCGGCTCACCACGCACAATATGGCCCAGGAACTGGGTGACCACTCGCGAAGAACCCTCCTTGGGCGTGTAGATACTATCTAAACCAGGGCCAATCCAGTTAAATGGTCTAAATAAAGTAAAGCGCAAGCCTTCCATGCCATAGCCCCAGATGACTCGATCCATTAATTGCTTGGCGCAGGCATAAATCCAGCGCGGTTTATTGATGGGGCCATAAACCAAATTGGATGAGGCTGGATTAAATTCAGCATCTGAGCACATGCCGTAGACCTCGGAGGTTGAAGGGAAGACCAGGTGCTTGCCATACTTCACTGCCGAGCGCACGATGGGAAGATTGGCTTCAAAGTCAAGCTCAAAAACGCGCAGGGGTTGTTGTACATAGGTTGCTGGTGTGGCGATTGCAACGAGCGGTAGGATCACATCGCACTTACGAACGTGATACTCCACCCATTCACGATTAATGGTGATATCGCCCTCAAAGAAATGCATGCGAGGGTGGTTGAGAAGATCGCCAATTCGGTCGTTTTGCATATCCATGCCGTAGACTTCCCACGACGTGGTCTCCAATATGCGCTTTGAGAGGTGATGGCCAATAAAACCATTCACACCCAAAATCAAAATCTTTTTCATAACACCATTCCTTTGATGAACTTCAAAAGCCAACGACTGACTACTCTTATGCTAAAAATAGCTCAAGAACCTTGCCATCGCCGCACAGGCCAAAGTAACGATTATCGACGAGATGCATCCCCAACCCGGATTTTGTGAGGAATGCTGCGATTGAGGGGGGTAGGTCTGCCCCAAGGTCCAGTGGAAGCGAGCTTTTGGTAAGAATCACTTTTCCCCCGCTCAATTCGGTAAAGGCGCCAGGGTAGGGCGGCGCCACCGCTCGAATCAAGTTGTAAATCGACATGGCTGACTTGGTCCAATCGATGCGACCATCCTCGGGTTTGCGACCCCCAAAATAAGAACCTTCTGCCAATCGATTGGCTTGGCGAGGAAGGTCTCCTTGCATGAGCTGGGGTAGCACATTCTCTATCACCTGTTTTGCGGCTTGACTAACCTTATCAAATACCTCTTTACCCGTTTCATGAATTTCAATGGGAACAGCCACCTGCCCGACAATATCTCCAGCGTCGGGTTTTGCTTCCATGATGTGTAGGGTTGCACCCGTTTCAGTCTCGCCATGCAATACCGCCCAGTTCACAGGTGCGCGGCCGCGGTACTTCGGTAAGAGTGAGCCATGCATATTGAGAGCTGAAATGCTTGCAGTCTCAAGTAACTCGGTGGGCAACATGAAGCGGTAATAAAAAGAAAAGAGATAATCGGGTGCAATCGCCTTCATCTCGGGCAGCAACGTTAATAATTCACTCTGTTGCACGATTCGACATGGCAGCCCCCGCTGTTCACAGAGTTTTTGAACGCTGTTAAACCAAATCGTCTCGTTGGGGTCATTGGCATGGGTGATGACTAAATCAATTTGCATGCCCGCATCAATTAAAGCCTGTAAACAAACAACGCCGACGTCGTGGTAGGCAAAAACAACTGCGCGCTTTGGTGTTTGATTCAAGATCTACGATTTAGATTGCTCTAAGACGGCGCTGACCATGTAGCGGGGCCGTTGACGAACCTGTTGGTAAATCCGGCCGATGTATTCCCCCAAAAGGCCAAGGCCAAATAGCATGACACCAATTAAAAAGAAGGTGAGTGCGAAGAGTGTGAACACACCCTCAACTTCAGCGCCTAGTACAAAGCGACGAATTAAAAGGAGAAGGAACAGCGAGCCTGCTGCTCCGGCTAATAGCATGCCGAGGATCGAAAAGAGTTGCAGTGGCATCACTGAGAAGCCAGTGACCAAATCAAAATTAAGTCGAATCAATTGATATAGGCTGTATTTCGATTCTCCAGCAAACCGTTCCTCATGTTTGACAGTAATTTCAATTGGATTGTTAGCAAAGGTGTACGCTAGTGCTGGAATGAAGGTATTTGCCTCCTCACACTGCCGCACTAAATCAATGATGCGACGATGGTAGCCACGCATCATGCAGCCTTGATCGGTCATGGTGATGCGAGTGAGCTTATCGCGTAATCGATTCATGGCGCGCGAGGCCGTCTTTCGGAACCAGGAGTCTTGGCGGTTTTCTCGAATCGTGCCAACATAGTCATGACCTTCCTCGAGCTGACGCACAATTTTCCCAATCTCTTCGGGAGGATTTTGTAGATCCGCATCTAAGGTAATGACGTATTCACCACGCGCATATTCAAAACCGGCCATGATTGCCATGTGTTGGCCAAAGTTATTTGCAAATAAAACCACGCGTGTTACATCAGGCCGCTTTTCATACTGCATGGCGAGCATGGCAGCAGACCGATCTTTACTGCCATCGTTGATAAACACGAGTTCATAGCTCAGCGAATACTGACTCGCAACCTGGTCAAGCGCAGGGTATAGGCGATCAAATAGACCCTGTAACCCCTCTTCCTCGTTATAAACCGGGATCACGACACTTAAGCGTGGATGAGCAAAGCTGTTCATGACACCATTTTGCCTGATCTAGAGGCGTTTACGCTAAAACCTCTTGTAGTGCCTTGACCACACGATCAACGTCGGCATTGGTCATGGTGGGAAAAAGCGGCAGAGTTAAGATGGATTGACCAATCGCATTGGCAACCGGAGTTGCTTGCACAGAGTATCCGCGCTCGCGATATAGTGCAAAGCCGGTAATGATTGGGTAATGCACCCCAGTACCAATGCCACGTTCTTTTAAGGCAAGCATGATTTGGCTGCGTGATTGACCTAAGCGCTCTAAGGGCAATACGACCTGGAACATATGCCAATTACTATTTACAAAATCGGCGACCGGTAGGCCTAAACCTATCTTGCTCAAACCTGATTGTTCGAAGCGATCAAAATAATGACGTGCGAGGGCGACACGTTGGGCTTGAAAACGATCCAATTGCTTTAATTGATGAAGGCCAATAACGGCATTGACATCCGTTAAGTTGTCCTTGCCACCTAAAACATCGACTTCCATGCCATCCGCCCCATGACGCACCAATCCTTGCAGACGTAGTTTTTCAGCGAGACTCACTTGATCTCCGCCAAAGCGATCGGTATTGAAGACTAGACAACCACCTTCAATAGTCGTCAAATTTTTATTCGCCTGGAAACTAAAACTCACTAAATCATGCCGGCCTTTAGCACCAATGCGCAATCCCTTCCAAGAAGATCCGAGCGCTTGAGCAGCGTCCTCGATCACACGTAATTGATGATTCTCTGCAATCGTATACAGGGCATCAATATCAAGAGGCAAGCCAGCCAAATATACCGGCATGATGGCTTTGGTCTTGGCGTTAATGGCAGAGCGGACTTGATTAAGATCTAAATTACGGGTCTTTGGATCAATATCAACAAAAACAGGCTTTGCGCCTACAGCTAAGATCACATTGGAGGTTGCTACCCATGAAATTGGAGTCGTGATCACCTCGTCGCCTGCACCAATCCCAGCAACTTGAAGGGCGATTTTCATGGTGGCTGTGCCGTTCGCAAAGCAACGAACAGTCGCGCCCCCTAAATAGTCACTCAAGGCAGCTTCAAACTCTAAAACCTTTGGGCCGGACGTAATCCAGCCAGAGCGCAAAACGTCTGCCACCGCTGTAATAGTGGCTTCATCTATCGTCGGCTTCGTAAAGGGGATGAATGGCTGACTCATTTGCTCCATCTGCCTATTGTCGCAAAGGCTCTTGTGGATGTCGAACCATAACACGTCGACTATCGCGACCTAATTCCTCCATGGGAAGCCCGCGGGCTTTGAGTTCCTCATACTGGCCTGGGCTCATGAGTGCAAAGGCGTTGGGATCTTGATTCCAGGTTGAGATGAAGTCCGAAAGAGTTGGTACCCATTTCTCAGGTTCTTGCTTGGCTCCAAAGGTTAGTTCATCGGTAAACTCGACCATAATGGTATTGCGTTCAAGATAAAACGGAACAGTGTGATCCAACAAACGAACCGAATAAATTTTGGCATCGCTTGGGATTTGTGATTTAACCTTTTGTGCTAGGTCATACCCAGACACTGCGCGACCTAGAGTTTCATGCCCCGTTCCAGCAATGGTGGCGGTTAAGAAAAAGCCAAAAGCAAATAGGGCAATACTAAGTAGCGCATTGCGCTTCGCAAGGAGGCTTGCTGCCAAACTAAATGCCAATAAGCAGGACAGGGCGATGATAATCCAGAGGGTGTAAGCCTGATATGCATCCACTTCA
Source organism: Polynucleobacter sp. HIN5 (assembly GCF_030297555.1). Lineage (NCBI taxonomy): Bacteria > Pseudomonadati > Pseudomonadota > Betaproteobacteria > Burkholderiales > Burkholderiaceae > Polynucleobacter > Polynucleobacter sp. HIN5. The sequence continues at coordinate 519,581 of NZ_AP028136.1, forward strand.
TCGGGCTGACCATTGCGTCCGACTTCGGACAAAAAGAAGAAACCGGTGATCGCGAGTAATGCAAAAAATAAGGTTTGCAATCGCCACCCAGTGGAAAGATGCGCATGCGACTCTAAGTAATCGGCGATTGACTTAGCCGCCAAAATGGCTAAGGCTGGAAAAACCGGCATGATGTAGCCTGGTAATTTTGAGCGGGAGATGCTAAAGAAAATCAGGATGACTGCAAACCATGCCCAAAGCATCCATGGCGCCGAGAATGAACCCATCCGGTACTTCCTGAGAGTTTGCCATGCAGACGTAAAGAACTGGGGCATCCACGGCAAAAAGCCAATTGCCACTAATGGCAGGAAAAAATAAGCTGGTGCCGTGCGCCCATGAGCTGTTGCTGTAAAGCGCTCGAAATGTTCGTAAATAAAAAAGAAGTGAGCAAACTCTGGATTTTGAATCGATACAGCAATAAACCAGGGAGCAGTGACGATTAAAAAAATTACGAGTCCGCTAACAATATGCAAGCGAGCCAGAATTTTCCAGTCAAAGCGCGTCACGATATAGGCAAATAGCACCATTCCTGGAATCACAATGCCGATCAGTCCTTTTGATAGGGTGGCAAGACCCATTGCCAACCAGCAGACCCACATCCAATAGCGACCCGATTGTGGGCGATGCTGTTCATAGGCATGTTGAGCCAGTAGAAGTGAGCACAGAGCTAAATTTAGAAAAGCCGATAGGCCCATATCGAGCGCATTGAAATGCCCGCCTACGACCCACATGGGACTCGATAACAAAATGAGTACCGCTAAATATCCGGTAACCCGCCCAAATAATTTGGCCGCAGTAAATCCAACCAACAAAATGGTGAGATAACCAGTCAGCCCGCTCCAAAAGCGTGCTTGCCATTCCCCTAGTCCAAAAAGTTGAAACGTTATCGCCGAGGCCCAAATATGCAATGGCGGCTTCTCAAAATATTTATAGTCGTTATAACGGGGTGTGATGTAATCCCCGCTCACCATCATCTCGCGGGCCATTTGCGCGTAGCGACCTTCGTCCGTCGGAATTAGATGCCGATAATCCAGGGTGGCAAACCATAAGAAGCTCGCAAGGACGAAGACAATCAACAATGCAACTGCATTGAGCGGTGTGAGTTGGCGCTCAGCAAGCATCTAACTAATTTTTCTCCAGGATGATGGCGGCAAGCACTTTGCGCCCCTCGCCCATCAAAATGTTGTAGGTTCGGCATGCTGCTTGGGAATCCATCATTTCAAAACCAATTTTGGCCTTAATCAGCGGTTGCAGAATTTGGGGGTTCAGAAACACCTGTCTCTTACCGGTGCCCACAATCACCAACTCGGGTTGCAGGGCGCCAATCATCGAGAAATGATCTTCCGTGAGCTCGCGGCTTTCTTCAACTGGCCACGCTATCACTACGTTATCTGGCTGAACGATCAGGGCGTGCGAATACGGGGTTTTATTGACCTCAATAAAGCCAATTCCGTAGCCGGTAATCGTATTTTGGCTAGATTGTGGGTCAGAATGTAACTTCACGCTGAGGCTCTGTCATAATTGAGGGATTATAGCTAGCAAATTATCCCTAAATTTCAATGGCTTAACCCTGTAGAAGATCCGATTGTGAAACCCATACAAAAGTCCGACAAACTAAACAACGTCTGCTACGACATTCGTGGCCCTGTCCTAGAGCTTGCACAACGCATGGAGGAGGAGGGGCACAAGATCATCAAGCTCAATATTGGTAATGTCGGTGTGTTCGGCTTTGATCCCCCGGAAGAAATCCAGCTCGACATGATTCGCAATCTGGGAAATGCGTCTGCTTATTCGGATTCCAAAGGGATTTTTGCAGCCCGCAAAGCCATCATGCAGTACTGCCAAGAAAAGGGTATCGAGGGCGTTACCTTAGATGATATTTACACCGGCAATGGGGCATCTGAACTAATTGTTCTGGCGATGAATGCACTCTTGAACAATGGCGATGAGGTGTTGGTACCAGCACCCGATTACCCGCTATGGACTGCGGCCGTCTCATTATCAGGTGGGACTCCGCATCATTATTTGTGTGATGAGTCGAAGGATTGGCAACCCGACTTAAACGATATTCGCTCCAAGATTACGCCGCGCACCAAGGCCATCGTGGTGATTAATCCCAATAATCCAACGGGTGCTTTGTATTCCAAAGAGGTATTGCTGGAAATCATTGCGGTTGCACGTCAGCATAATTTGATTCTGTTTGTCGATGAGATCTACGACAAGATGCTCTTTGATGGTGCGAAGCATATTTCGTTGGCATCGTTATCGACCGACGTGGTCACCATTACCTTCAATGGTTTGTCAAAGAACTACCGCTCCTGTGGTTACCGCTCTGGCTGGATGGTTGTTTCTGGCGATAAGGCGATGGTTGCCGATTACATTGAGGGTTTAAATATGCTGTCCTCGATGCGGCTTTGCGCCAATGTTCCAGGGCAATATGCGATTCAAACGGCATTAGGCGGCTACCAAAGTATTAATGATTTGGTTGCCAAGGATGGTCGTTTAACTCGTCAACGTGACTTGGCCTATAAGCTCATGAGTGAGATTCCTGGGGTTAGTGTCGCTAAACCGAAGGCAGCTTTATATCTGTTTCCGAAGCTCGATCCGCAGATGTATCCGATTAAAGACGATCAACAATTTATTGCCGATCTCCTCAAAGAGGAAAAAGTTCTTCTGGTGCAGGGCACGGGTTTTAATTGGCCCAAACCAGATCATTTCCGGATTACCTTCTTGCCCCATGAAGATACCTTGCGTGAGGCCATCAAGCGGATCGCTCACTTTCTTGAGCGTTATCGCACGAAACACGCAACCAATTCGGTCGCCGCAACCACAGTAAAAGCATGATGAAACCTATTCAAGTTGGACTTCTTGGCATTGGTACCGTTGGCAGCGGAGTCTTTACCGTTCTCGCTCGTAATCAAGAAGAGATTCAGCGGCGCGCAGGTCGCGGCATTCGGATTCATACGGTGGCAGATTTAAATACCCAGCGGGCTCAAGAGCTTGTGCAGGGCCATGCCGAGGTGGTTAATGACGCACGAAAGGTGATTCAGAACCCCGAGATTGATATTGTGGTCGAGCTGATTGGCGGCTATGGCATTGCTAAGGACTTGGTTCTTGAGGCAATTGCACACGGAAAACATGTGGTGACTGCCAACAAAGCATTGATTGCTGTGCATGGCAATGAAATCTTTAAAGCGGCGCATGCCAAAGGAGTGATGGTGGCATTTGAGGCTGCTGTCGCTGGCGGGATCCCCATCATTAAGGCGTTGCGTGAGGGCTTGAGTGCCAATCGGATCGAATGGATTGCTGGGATCATTAATGGCACCACTAACTTCATCTTGTCAGAAATGCGCGACAAGGGTTTGGACTTTAATACGGTATTAAAAGAGGCGCAACGCTTGGGCTACGCTGAGGCGGATCCAACCTTCGATATTGAAGGAATTGATGCAGCCCATAAAGCAACCATCATGAGTGCCATCGCCTTTGGGGTGCCGATGCAATTTTCGCAAGCACATGTTGAAGGAATTACCAAGCTATCCGCTATCGACATTCGGTATGCTGAGCAATTGGGCTATCGCATTAAGCTTTTAGGGATTACCAAGAAAACCCCGAGTGGAATTGAGTTACGCGTTCACCCGACTCTGGTCCCCGCGAAGCGTTTGTTGGCTAATGTTGAAGGCGCGATGAATGCAGTACAAGTTTTTGGTGATGCCGTAGGCACCACTCTCTATTACGGCAAAGGCGCTGGTTCGGAGCCAACCGCTTCAGCCGTGATTGCCGATTTAGTTGATGTCACGCGTTTACAAACGGCCGATCCTGAAAATCGGGTACCCCATTTGGCGTTTCAGCCTGATGCTCTGCAAAATACCCCAATCCTGCCGATCGCAGAAGTAACGACGAGTTATTACTTGCGCTTAGCAGTTGCTGATCAAGCTGGCGTTTTAGCCGATATCACACGGATCTTGGCTGCGCATGGCGTATCCATCGATGCACTGTTACAAAAAGAGGCCGCGGAAGGGGAGAGTCAGACCGACCTCGTGATCTTGACCCATGAGACCAAAGAAAAGAATATGACCGCCGCTTTGCTGGAGATGCAAGATCTCAAAACAGTGATCGGTGAAATTGTGAAAATTCGTCTTGAAAATCTTTCCTAGACCCAGTTTTTACATATGCGTTATCAATCCACTCGAGGCGCAAGCCCAGAACAAACTTTTCAGGGAATCTTATTAGGGGGCTTGGCACCTGATGGGGGTTTATATTTACCAACTCACTATCCCCAAGTAACCAAAGCGCAGTTGGATTCTTGGAGGGGTCTGTCTTACCCTGACTTAGCATTTGAAATTATTCGGTTGTATTGCGACGATATTCCCGCTGATGACTTAAAAGTCTTGCTTCACAAGACCTACACTCCGCAGGTCTATTGCAATGGTCGTCCCACTGACGCAGCAAGTGACATTACCCCGGTGCATTGGTTGGGTCAGGAGCAGGGAGCACAGTTAGGGCTCTTGAGTTTATCGAATGGCCCAACCCTTGCCTTTAAAGACATGGCCATGCAGTTATTGGGCAATCTCTTTGAGTACGCATTAAAGCGTGCCAAGCAAGATCTCAATATTTTGGGGGCTACTTCTGGCGATACTGGAAGTGCTGCTGAGTACGCCATGCGAGGCAAAGAGGGTATTAAAGTATTTATGCTGTCGCCGCGTGGCAAGATGAGCCCGTTCCAGTCGGCACAAATGTATTCCTTGCAAGATCCTAATATTTTTAATCTGGCCGTTGATGGGGTGTTTGATGATTGCCAGGATATCGTTAAAGCGGTTAGTAATGATTTGGAGTTCAAAGCCAAATATCGAATTGGGACAGTGAACTCAATTAATTGGGGACGTGTTTTAGCGCAGGTGGTGTATTACTTTCAGGGCTACTTGTTAGCAACTGCGTCGAGTGAGGAAAAAATCTCCTATGCGGTGCCATCTGGTAATTTCGGAAACGTTTGCGCAGGACATATTGCCCGGATGATGGGTTTACCGATTGCGCAATTAGTAGTTGCAACCAATGAAAACGACGTGTTGGACGAGTTCTTTAAAACAGGTGTTTACCGAGCACGAAAATCAGCAGAGACTTTGCATACCTCAAGCCCGTCGATGGATATTTCTAAGGCCAGCAATTTTGAGCGTTTTATTTTTGATCTACTTGGTCGAGATGGTAAGCGCACCGCTCAATTATTTAAACAAGTCGAGACGGAGGGTGGATTTGATTTATCGAATGATCCGGCATTTAAAACCATCTCTTTATTTGGATTTGTCTCTGGTCGAAGTACCCATCAAAATCGTCTAGAGACGATTTGCGATATTGATCAGCGCTACGGAGTCATGATTGATACCCATACTGCCGATGGAATTAAAGTGGCGCGCGAGCATTTGCAAGAAGGGATTCCGATGTTGGTGCTTGAGACCGCCTTACCAATTAAGTTTGAAGAGACGATTCAAGAGGCATTGGGTCGTCCGGCAGATTGCCCAGCCGCATTTCAGGATATTAAAAATAAGCCACAGCGTGTGACGAATGTGCCGGCTAGCACCTCGACGGTAAAAATCTTTATCCAAGATCACGTTCATTGATCATGGCTATCAGCCCATCCCCAGTCTCTAGTAATAAACCACCGCTGCTGAGTGCAGCCGACGCTTTGTCGCATCTACTGAAGAACCCTGTGCCCGTTGAGGCCCAAGAGTTAGTGCCAACCCAAGAAGCGCTCGGGCGGGTGCTTGCTAAGGATATTGTGAGTACAGTTGATGTGCCCCCCTTGGATAACACGTCGATGGATGGTTACGCGCTAGCTACTCAGGATATTTCGGAGCCAGGCGTGATCTTAAAAGTGGATCAACGTATTCCGGCAGGATCGGTCGGTGAGCCGCTCAAGCCCAAGACGATTGCTAGGATCTTCACTGGTGCGCCGATACCACCAGGGGCAGATGCGGTTGTGATGCAAGAAGATTGTGTACCTCAGGCTCAATCGGATTTGGTGCAAATTAACACCATCCCTAATGCAGGGCAGTGGATTCGTCGACGCGGCGAGGATTTGAGTGTCGGAAAAGTCGCTTTATCGGCTGGTACCGTTTTGAGACCTCAACACCTGGGCGTTGCTGCCTCTGCTGGTTATGCACTGCTACCTGTCAAGCGTAAGGTGAAGGTGGCAGCTTTTTTTACGGGCGACGAACTGTCCTTACCCGGCGAACCTTTAAAGCCCGGCGGTATTTATAACTCGAACCGGGATACCTTATTGGGTCTCATTCGGAGCATGGGATGCGTTGGGACAGATTACGGGATTGTTCCCGATCGATTGGAGTCAACCCGGCAAGCCTTACGGACTGCCAGCGAAGATCATGATCTGATTATTACGTCGGGTGGGGTGTCGGTCGGGGAAGAGGATCACATTAAGCCAGCCGTTCATGCGGAAGGTCGATTGGATTTGTGGCAGATTGGCATTAAGCCAGGTAAACCACTGGCATTTGGGGCGGTTCGCAAACAAAATCAGGCAAATCACGAAGCATGGTTTATTGGCCTTCCGGGCAATCCAGTATCAAGCTTTGTGACCTTCATTCTATTTGTTCGCCCATTTATCTTAAAACTTCAAGGGCGATCCGATTTAACGCCACCATCTTTTCAGGTGAGAGCGGATTTTGATTGGTTAAAGCCAGATCGTCGTAATGAGTTTTTGCGAGTCAAAATGAACGCAGAAGGTGGCCTTGACCTGTTTCCCAATCAGAGCTCGGGTGTCCTGACGAGCGCAGCTTGGGGGGATGGCTTGATTGATTGCCCTGCGGGACAGGGATTTAAAAAGGGTGATATGGTTCGGTATATCCCCTTTAGCGGACTACTTTACTAATCCATCGCCATGAAACTGCATCTACGTTTTTTTGCCTCGATTCGGGAGGGCTTAGGTGTGTCGCAAGAAGAGATTGTGATTCCCGACTCGGTCAAAACTATTGCAGATCTTCGCGCTTTCTTAACGATGCGAGGTGCGCCATGGTCCGATGTATTGTCTATAGACCGAGTGTTGCGCTGCGCCCTCAATCAGCAAATGGTCGGTGCGGACACCACTCTATTAGAGGGTGCTGAGATTGCTTTCTTTCCTCCAGTAACAGGAGGCTAAGATGCCAGTTCGTATTCAAGAGCAGGATTTTGATCTAACGACTGAAATCGCCAATTTACGCAGTGGTGACGGTACCGTTGGCGCAGTCGCTATTTTTGTTGGCACGGTTCGAGATTTAAATGAGGGTACTGCTGTACGGCAAATGACTTTGGAGCATTATCCGGGAATGACTGAAGTAGCCTTACAGTCAATTATTGATCAGGCCAAGGGTCGCTGGGATCTTCATCAAGCACTAATTATTCATCGGGTCGGCCCCTTGCAACCGCTCGATCAGATTGTGCTGGTGGCCGTCACCAGCGCTCATCGCGGAGAGGCCTTTGCCGCATGCGAGTTCATCATGGACTACCTAAAGACGCAGGCACCATTTTGGAAGAAAGAAGACACCCCAAATGGTGCGCGCTGGGTTGATGCTCGCATTTCAGACGATGAGGCTTTGGCCCGCTGGACTAAAAACTAGGACTGACTACCAAAGAATGTTCTTTTTTGTGAGCGCGGCAGACGCTTAACAGCACTTTCTGCTTTAGATGCGCCCGAGCGGTCAGGATAGGTCTTTACTTCTAGCAACTTCACCGGCCCTCGTCCGCGCGTATAGCGTGCACCAACCCCTTGGTTATGCGCGACGATCCGCTCCTCAAGTCTATTGGTAATGCCTGCGTAGTAGCTACCATCGGCGCATTCGAGTAAGTAAAGGTACCAAGCCATCGCACGTTGCATTGAAATAAAAAACTTGAATAATGGGGTTTTACCCCCATATTCTAAGTAGACTTATTAATTAGTAAATAAATTCATTTAAATCATGCGGATAGATAAATTAACCACTAAATTCCAAGAAGCATTAGGGGATGCACAAAGTCTTGCCCTAAGTAACGATAACCAGTTCATTGAGCCCGAGCATTTGCTCCTTGCTATGCTGCGCCAGCAAGATGGAGGGGCGCGTAGCTTACTAACCCGCGCTGGTACTAATGTTGCCGGCCTTGAAAAAGCGGCCGAGGCAATGATTGCCAAATTGCCTCAGGTGCAGGGTACCGGAGGTGATGTTCAGATTGGCCGAACTTTATTAAGCTGGCTCAATCAAACTGAAAAAGAAGCAAGTAAGCGCGGCGATCAATATATTGCGGGTGAGTTATTCCTATTGGTTTTGGCAGACGATAAAGGTGAGCTTGGCAAAGCAGCTCGTGAGAATGGTCTGAGCCGCAAGGCCTTGGAGGCCGCAATTGACTTAGTTCGTGGTGGGGAGTCGGTGAGTTCAGCCGATGCTGAAGGGCAGCGCGAGGCTCTAAAGAAATACACCCTTGATCTAACCGAGCGCGCTAGACTTGGCAAGCTCGATCCGGTGATCGGGCGGGATGACGAGATCCGTCGCGCGATTCAGATACTTCAGCGGCGTAGCAAAAACAACCCAGTCTTAATTGGTGAGCCGGGGGTCGGTAAGACCGCCATCGTTGAAGGTCTTGCGCAGCGTATTGTGAATGGTGAGGTACCTGAAACCTTAAAAGACAAGCGCGTCCTGGTCTTGGATATGGCTCTATTGCTAGCGGGTGCCAAGTATCGTGGCGAGTTTGAAGAACGCTTAAAAGCCGTTCTTAATGATGTGGCAAAAGACGAAGGCCGCACCATTATGTTTATTGATGAAATCCACACGATGGTTGGGGCCGGCAAGGCCGATGGAGCGATGGATGCGGGCAATATGTTAAAGCCCGCACTGGCGCGGGGTGAGCTCCACTGTATTGGTGCCACCACGCTGGATGAGTATCGTAAATACATTGAAAAAGATGCCGCTCTAGAGCGTCGCTTCCAAAAAGTGATGGTTGATGAGCCAAGTGTTGAGGCAACGATTGCAATTCTGCGTGGCTTACAAGAGAAATATGAACTGCATCACGGCATTGAGATTACCGATCCAGCGATTGTGGCCGCGGCTGAGCTTTCTCACCGCTATATTACTGACCGGTTTTTACCCGATAAGGCGATTGATTTAATCGATGAAGCAGGCTCTCGCATCAAAATGGAAATTGATTCAAAGCCTGAGGTGATGGATAAATTGGATCGTCGTCTGATCCAGCTAAAGATTGAGCGTGAAGCGGTCAAGAAAGAGAAGGACGATGCTTCTAAGAAACGCCTAGACCTCATTGAAGAGGAAATCACCCGTTTGGGTGCTGAGTATGCCGACCTTGAAGAAATTTGGAAGGCAGAAAAGGGTGCAGCTTTGGGTGCTGCTTCCGTGAAGGAAGAGATTGAACGCGTTAAAGCAGAAATTACAAAGCTGCAGCGTGAGGGTAAGCTCGAGAAGGTAGCTGAACTTCAATACGGTAAATTGCCTGAGCTCGAGCAAAAGCTGAAGTCAGCGGCCGCTGCTGAAGCAAAAGCAGAGCAAAACGATACTAGCCGGCCAAAATTACTTCGTACGCAAGTTGGTGCCGAAGAGATTGCTGAGGTGGTCTCGCGCGCCACTGGTATCCCTGTTTCCAAAATGATGCAAGGTGAGCGTGACAAGCTCTTAAAGATGGAAGAGCATTTGCACGAACGCGTAGTGGGGCAAGATGAAGCCATCCGGGCGGTCTCGGATGCGATTCGTCGCTCGCGTGCCGGTCTTTCTGAAGAAAATAAACCCTATGGCTCATTTATGTTCTTAGGGCCTACTGGTGTTGGCAAAACGGAGCTTTGCAAAGCATTGGCTGAGTTTTTGTTTGATAGTGATGACCGACTCATCCGTATTGATATGAGTGAGTTCATGGAAAAACACAGTGTCGCTCGCTTAATTGGCGCACCTCCTGGATATGTTGGCTATGAGGAGGGTGGTTATCTTACCGAGCAGGTGCGTCGCAAACCTTATAGTGTGATTTTGTTTGATGAGATCGAAAAAGCGCATCCTGATGTGTTTAATGTTTTGCTGCAGGTATTAGATGATGGACGCTTAACCGACGGTCAGGGTCGTACGGTTGATTTTAAAAATACCGTGATTGTGATGACCAGTAACATTGGTTCCCATTTGATCCAGTCCATGACAGGCAAAAATCAAGCCGAGGTGAAAGAAGCAGTTTTTGGCGAACTTAAGAATCACTTCCGTCCTGAGTTCTTAAACCGGGTCGATGAGATTGTGGTATTCCATGGACTTGATCAAAAGAACATTGCCTCAATTGCAAAAATCCTCTTGCAAAACCTCTCCGAGCGCTTAGCGCGTCTTGATATGCAGTTGGATATTAGTGATGCAGCGTTGAATAAATTAGCCGAGGTTGGTTTTGACCCCGTTTTTGGAGCTAGACCACTCAAGCGAGCGATTCAGCAACACATTGAAAATCCGGTGTCGAAGATGATTTTGGAGGGTAAATTTGGCCCACAGGATGTGATTCCGGTGGATGTGGATAAAAAAGGCGATTTCAGCTTTTCGCGTCTCGTGCATTAAGCATTTTGGAGGATTGGGCGACTGGCGCTAAACTAGTGCCATGTCGCTTGCCCAAGGCAGTTTTTACTCCAGTGATAATCGTACGATTGGCTTGATTAGCCTCGCGCACGGTACATCTCATTTTTACCATTTAGTTCTTCCCCCACTATTTCCTTGGCTCAAGATTGAATTCGGCTTGTCATATGCCGAGCTTGGTTTGTTGATGACCGTGTTTTTTGTGGTCTCATGCATCGTGCAAGCATCTTCTGGTTTTCTAGTCGATCATAAAGGCGCGCGCCCAGTCTTATTCGCTGGGATTGGATTATTGGCCTTATCGGCAGTGACCTATGCTGTGAGTTCAAGCTATTTAGGATTAATGATCGGTGCGATTTTGATGGGGTGTGGTAACGGTGTTTTTCATCCAGTTGATTACACACTCATTAACCATAAGATTTCACCAAAACGACTGCCCTATGCGTATTCCTTCCATGGGGTCACCGGTTATCTAGGCTGGGCTCTAGCCCCAGTTTTTATGGTGGCTATCGCGGAGCTTGCAAACTGGCGCACAGCGATGATGGCAGCAGCCATCTTGGCGATATCGGTTCTGATATTACTTTGGTTTAACCGTGACTTGTTAACCGATGATGCAAAAGAGCGTCAAGCTAGCAATTTAGCAAATGCGCGTAAGGATGACCCAAGCCATACCCCCTTGGGAACCTTTGATTTCTTAAAGTTGCCTGCTGTTTGGTTATGCTGGCTTTTCTTCTTCTTTAGCATGGTGGCCATGTCGGGTATTCAATCGTTTGCCCCTAGTGCCTTGTTTAAGACCTATGAAATCTCGGTTGCCTCCGGAAACTTTTTTCTAACTCTGTTAGCCCTTGGTACTGCAGGCGGTATGCTGTTGGGTGGCTATTTGGCAAGTCGTTTTGCTGCGCCAGAACGCACGGTCGTGATCTGTTTATTTGTTAGTGCACTCATGTCGGTAATTATTGGTGCAGAGTTGGTGTCGGCCGCCTTGATTCCAAGTTTGTTTGTTGTGATTGGTATTGGCTTAGGTATCGCTGCACCATCACGCGATTTAATGATTCGGTCAGCAACGCCGCAAGGCGCCTCTGGTCGAGTCTATGGCATTGTCTACTCAGGCATCGATCTTGGTGCCTCAGTCGGTCCCCTCGCCTTTGGTATTTTGCTCGATGCTGGTAGACCCAATTGGCTTTTCTTAGGTGTTGCCTTTATTCAATGCTTGATTATTTTTACGGCATTCAAAGTTGCCAGCAAAACTCCAACTCGACAAGCTCAGTCTATTTAATTTCACTGTTTTTTGAAGTTCCGGTCAGAATAATTTCGCGAATAGTCTGCATTACTTCCAATTCTTTGCCTCTAAAACCATGTTCAGTAAATGCATTACAGGGATTACCTTGAAAATTACTACCTCCAAAAACAGTAATTAAAGGAACCCCATACTTATCACTAATGGATTTTGCGCCAGACCATGTTGTTAAATAGCAAGGATCATCTTTATGATGAATAAAGAATTGAGGAGCCCCTGATTTTTTATAGTCAAAATTAATTAATTCGCGATACGAATTTCTCGCATAAGGTTCCGTAATCGCTGCCGTATGAATTGCGCCAGTGTATGCTCTTGGAGCATATGTTGGCATAAAAGATGATGATATGGTTCCCATACTAGTGCCAACTAGCCACACCTCTTGAATGGTTGGATACCTTTTTTTAACCTCATTTATTAATTTTTGGACATGTGCTTGACGCTCATTACTTGCCTGATAGCTACTTGAACAGACATCACCACTTTCAGATTGGCAATCAATAGTGAGAATTGCGATTGATTCATCAGCAAGATGACGTCTTGATCGAATTAAAAAATTTCCACTGAGTTTTGTGCTGATCATTACTCCATTTTCAACAACTGGCCTAAAGACGGAGGGATAGCCCGGTATCAATACAGCCAATCTCGGGTGATTTTTAGAACCGCTTTTAATTGAAAATAATCCGGTTTGTTTTGCATCCTTATCCAGGTCAACTGTGATTAGTTCTTCTTGTAAACCGTCTGATGCATTAGGCAGCTGTTGTGCGTTACTCGTGTTTGAGAGTAAAAGTAGAGCAATCAATAGGGCACGGAACATTGTGTTTCTTGCGAAGTGAATTGATAGAAGGATCTTAATACGCAATAAGGGGTGGTTTATTATTTTCGTATTATGAAATCAATCTTTCATATGATAAAAAATAGAACTTAAGTTGGAACCCTAAAAATTTCATTTTCTAATTCAACGTTTCGTATGATAAAAATTTACCTATAAGTAATTGAATAAATTGATTTAATTTATTTGTTGAATCAAAGTCATTTTTGCCATTATTGATAAGTTACTTTCTAAACTCTTGTATAAGACATAAGAGTTTTGGCTTATCAGGCCCTCGTCGATATCTATTTTTATCGTGAATGAAGGAGAGCAATATGGTGACTCGTAAAGCAGAAGCAGCAATTATTCAGAAAGATTGGGATACCAATCCACGTTGGCAAGGGGTAAAGCGTGGCTACACCGCAGAAGATGTCGTTCGTCTTCGTGGTTCTGTTCGCCCGGAGTACACCTTGGCGAAACAGGGTGCCGAGAAATTATGGAATTTAGTGAATAACGAAGCCTATGTAAATTGCTTGGGGGCATTGACCGGTGGTCAAGCCATGCAGCAAGTGAAGGCAGGCGTTAAAGCAATCTATTTGTCAGGCTGGCAAGTAGCTGCTGATAACAATACCTATGCAGCAATGTATCCTGATCAATCCCTCTATCCAGTGGATTCAGTACCTAAGGTGGTTGAGCGGATTAATAATACCTTTGAGCGCGCAGACCAAATTCAGTGGTCTAAAGGAATCAATCCAGGCGATCCTGGCTACATCGATTACTTTGCACCAATCGTTGCCGATGCTGAAGCAGGCTTTGGTGGGGTTCTGAATGCTTACGAATTAAGTAAGGCATTAATTAAAAATGGCGCAGCCGGCGTGCACTTTGAAGATCAATTGTCATCCGTTAAAAAATGCGGACATTTAGGTGGCAAGGTACTATTGCCGACTCAAGAGTCTGTGCAAAAATTAATTGCTGCTCGCTTAGCTGCTGATGTCATGGGTGTGCCAACCATAATTTTGGCGAGAACTGATGCTGAGGCTGCTGACCTATTAACCTCGGATTACGATGAAAACGATAAACCGTTCTTAACAGGCGAGAGAACCCCTGAAGGTTTCTATAAAACTCGCAAAGGTCTAGGACAGGCGATTTCTCGTGGTTTGGCGTATGCAGAATATGCCGATATGGTCTGGTGTGAGACTGGTACTCCGGATTTGGATTTTGCGAAGAAGTTTGCTGAAGCCATTCGTGAGAAGTTCCCCGGAAAAATGTTGGCCTACAACTGCTCGCCGTCCTTTAACTGGAAGAAGAACTTAGACGATGCAACGATTGCTAAGTTCCAGCGCGAGTTAGGTGCGATGGGTTATAAGTACCAGTTCATCACCTTGGCCGGTATCCACTCGATGTGGTACAACATGTATGACCTTTCACAAGACTACGTCAAGCGCGGTATGACAGCCTATGTTGAGAAGGTTCAAGAGCCAGAGTTTGCAGCGCGCGATCGGGGCTATACCTTTGTTTCCCATCAGCAAGAGGTTGGTACTGGCTACTTCGATGACGTTACGACCGTGATTCAAGGGGGTAAATCATCGGTAACTGCCTTGACTGGATCGACCGAAGAAGAGCAATTTCATTAATCATTTATCCGCCTAATCGGCGGCTAATGCAGTTATGGCAGGCGCCTGAAGCATCCCAAAAGGGTGACTTAGGCGCCTTTCTGTTTTACAGTAGTAACTATGAATCATTGCATTCTTTGCCAAGACGAGGGCGGACATCTAGTGTGGCGCGGCGATGATGCGCGCGTTGTTCTGGTTGATGATCCCAATTTGCCTGGCTTTTGTCGAGTGATTTGGAATCGACATGTTGCTGAGATGAGTGAGTTATCTCGAGTTGAGCGTGAAATCTTGCTAGCCTTAGTCGATGTAGTTGAGTTTGCCGTCCGCCGCGTCATGCGGCCCCAAAAAATAAACTTAGCATCATTGGGTAATCAAGTCCCGCATCTTCATTGGCATGTGATTCCCCGTTTTGCCGATGACCCATACTTTCCAGATTCAATTTGGTCGCCAAGACAACGCGATACGGCTGACACTGTGCTGAAGTCGCGACGTGAGCTTGCTAAGGGGATACCCGAGGCGATCCGATCCGGTATTGCCGACTTAGCTTAAGCGTTGATAGGCCCGGGCTTGATGAAAACCGTGGGCATCCAGTAAAGCTTCCTGATGAAAGCCTGCTTGGCGAGCAAGCGATTGATATTCAGAGGGACTCAAAGGAAAGTCATTGCCTCGCACATGCTCAGCAATACGGGTGCGCTCGATGGAGTTGATCGCCACCCAGTCCTTTTCAACCATGAATAAATATTGATCGAGATAATTATTTCGACTTTGCCCATCATTACGCATCACATCGATCAACACAAACGACCCTGAGTGTTTTAAGACCCGAAAGCATTCTTTAAAAAGAGCCAATTTGGATTGATCGGTCAAATGATGAATGGCATAACTTGAAAATACCAGATCAAGTGTTCTGCCTGGTATTTGCCCAAGTTGCTCGAGCATATCCAAGCAATTTAATTCCAATTGCGAGGACCAGGGCGCCAAATTAGCTTTAGCAAGCTGCAGTGCTGGTTGGGATAGATCGCATGCTATGTAGCGTGAGATTTGATTATTCTTAAAAAGTGCTTGACTGAGCGAGGCGTCTCCACAACCAAGATCTACTAGAGACAGTGGTTGATCAATTGATTGAATTAGCTGTTGACTTGCATGAACTAATTCGTGATGAAACATGTAGTTATGCTCAAGTAGTTTTTGATAGGTTGCCCAATTGGAACGAAATAAAGTAATTGGGTCGGATTCGGCTGCCTGATTCATTGCGTAAGCTAGATTAATTTTCGGATGGAATCAATGTATGCTACCGCATCTAAAGCTTGACCGTTACGCTGCGATTCCCAAAGCGCACGCCCTAAGCATTCCATGATTTGATGCTGGGCTTCATGCTCTGAATCTAATTTACGACTAAGTTGCTCAGCGACTAATTTAATTCCTGGGGGCTGATCAATTGAAATTTGCTCACTAATCGATAGGTGCATGGATAAATGCAAAAAAGGGTTGGTTTGCCCTTGTTCGGGCGTGAATTCATGAGAGAGCACTTCGTTGCTTGTCAAAATAGCGTGATACTCAGGGTGAAGCTTGATCCATGAGCAGGCCATCATCTCAAGGGGCGTTAATACACCCCCGGTTAACTGTTTTTGCCACGCTCCGCAAAAAAATTGTCGAACCTCATCACGACTTGGGTTGAACAGTGCCACGTATTTTTCCTTGATTGGTTTTATATCGATAGGAGCATAAAGGCTCGACGATGCACTGCGCACATTCCGGATTGCGAGCTTTGCATACATAGCGGCCATGCAAAATCAGCCAATGATGGGCATCCATGAGGTAGTCCTTGGGGATGCGTTTCATGAGTTTGTTTTCAACTTCAAGGACATTGTTACCAGGGGCAAGACCTGTGCGATTCGATACTCGGAAAATATGGGTATCCACTGCAATTGTTGGTTCGCCAAATGCCGTATTGAGGATGACATTGGCAGTTTTGCGTCCAACGCCAGGAAGTGCCTCAAGGTCAGATCGGTTTCTGGGCACTTCACCGCCATGGCGCTCAAGTAAGATTTGGCAGGTCTCCTGCAAATGTTTGCCTTTTGTTCGATACAGTCCAATATGTTGAATGTAAGGACGCACCCCTTCTTCACCAAGCGCCAGGATGGCTTTGGGAGTATTGGCGACTGCGAACAACTGGCGAGTTCCCTTATTCACCGACACATCGGTTGCTTGCGCAGATAGTAAGACCGCAGTTAATAGTTCGAACGGTGAGCTGTATTCGAGTTCGGTAGTCGGCTTGGGATTATTTGCCTTCAATTGCTCAAAAAAGGCAATGCGCTGCTCCAGATTCATGATGTTGATGAGCCCGATTGCTTGACTCGCGCAATCGCTGCAGCAATAATCGCTCGTTTTCGTTCGATTTCATCGAGTTGCGCTTGGCTTGTGGCTTGATTCTGATCCAATGCGGCCAATTTCGCTTTGGCTTTAGTGGCCAATCGCTCCTGTTGGTCATGCTCCTCACGTTCCAATCGATTTAAATGCGACTCATAGCGAGCTCTCGCAAGATCGGCTTGGGCGGGTGACCAGGCATTCCAGCCGGTCTGCTTACCCGTTACATTCAGCATGTGAATGCAATCCACTGGGCAGGGGGCAACGCATAAATCACAGCCGGTACACCACTCAGGAAGAACGGTATGCATTTGTTTTGACGCGCCAACGATCGCATCGACCGGGCATGCCTGGATACACAGCGTGCAGCCAATGCAGGCTTGCGGATCAATCCAAGCGACTGGACGTGGCCGTTCAACTCCGCACTCTGGATCAATCGTGCGAGTTTCTTCATTTAATCGGTAATTCAGGATTTGGCTAAGACGAATGATTCCTTGTACACCGCCCGGGGGGCAGCGATTAGGTTTCTCGCCCTCAGCGAGCGCCTCTGCGTAACCGCGGCAATCGGGATAGCCGCACTTAGTACACTGTGTTTGCGGAAGTGCGTCTTCGAGTAGGTCGGCCAGCTTGGGTGAGGGCATGGACTTTAAATCCGATGCAATTTAATTCGCGTCTTGATTGCTGGGGTTCGATGAGTGGTGAGCGCGAATAAATTGTTGGATACGAGGATAGACCTTATTACGCCAGCGACTTCCAGAAAAAATACCGTAATGTCCAGCACCGCTCACTTCGTAATGCTCTTTCCTCGACTCCTCGATTCCCTTACATAATTTATGGGCCGCACGCGTTTGACCGCTCCCCGAAATATCATCCATCTCGCCCTCAATCGTGAGCAAGGCAGATCTTTGAATATCTTGCGGCTTAACGAGCTCACTACGAATCATCCAAGTCCCATTGGGTAGCGCATAGTCTTTGAAGACGGTACGAATAGTATCTAAATAATAGTGGGCATCCATATCTAGCACTGCGTTGTATTCATCATAAAAGCGGATATGGGCTTGTGCATCTTGTTCGTCGCCCCGAACCAAGTTTTGAAAATAATCCCAGTGGGATTGAAGATGATTACTTGGGTTCATAGCAATAAAACCCATGTGCTGCAAGAACCCCGGATAAACTCGTCGTCCGACTCCGGGGTGGGGTGGAGGTACATTGTGAATCGTATTCGCCTCAAACCACTCAATCGATTTACTCATCGCCAGAGAGTTCACCGCGGTTGGTGATTTACGGGCGTCAATTGGGCCGCCCATCATGACCAGAGAGCGGGGCGTGTTTTCACCACGCGAAGCCATCAGAGAGACGGCACCCAGTACTGGTACGGTTGGTTGGCACACCGATATCACATGCAAGTTTTCAGCGCCAATGTGGCGAATGAAATCTTCAATGTATTGAACGTAATCATCTAAACTAAAGACACCCTGATCATTTGGAACCATCCGGGCATCGATCCAATCAGTAATGTAGACCTTATGATCTTGTAACATGGTGCGGACGGTATCACGCAATAAGGTCGAGTGATGACCCGAGAGCGGGGCAACAATTAAAACGATCGGGTCTTGCTTCATCTTCGAGATGACTTCAACATCATCTGAAAAACGCTTAAAGCGCACCAAATTACAAAAGGGCTTGGCTAGAGCAGTCAGTTCTTGGACAACAACCTCTTTGCCGTGTGCTTTGACACAGCGAATTCCAAATTCGGGTTTTTTATAGTCTTTGCCAAGACGGTGTAACAGTTCATAACTCGCTGCTAGACGCTCAGCACCTGGCACCAAAGAGAGTGGGTTCGCGGGATTGACAAAAGTCTCAGCGGTCGTTTTTGCCCACTCCGTTAAGGGTTGCAATAATGCTTTTTGGAAATCGTAGATTTGATAAAGCATCGAATACTCTCCAGAACCCGCAAAGATTCTATTTTGACATGAGAACCCGGGCAATGGCCTGAGCGACCCGATCTATATTTTTGGTATTTAGGGCGGCAACACAAATTCGTCCTGTGGATAGGGCATAAATGCCATCCTGTTCTTGCAGTTTGGCGACTTGGTCAGAAGTCAACCCTGAGTAGGAGAACATTCCCCGCTGCGCCTCAATAAATGAAAAGTCTTGCGATACACCAGCTGCTGCCAGCTTCCCTTTTAAACCCTGGCGCATGGATTTAATTCGATCGCGCATCTGGGCTAGCTCATCCTCCCACATTTGACGCAGTTTAGGAGAGTTGAGAACCGTCGCCACAATCGCAGCACCATGGGTTGGCGGGTTTGAGTAATTGGTTCGAATCACACGTTTGAGTTGAGAAAGTACGCGGGTGGATTCCTCTTTGCTTTGTGTCACGATAGACAGGGCGCCAACGCGCTCACCATATAAAGAGAAGGATTTGGAGAAAGAGCTTGATACAAAGAACGACATTCCTGAATCAGCAAACATGCGCACAGCAGCGCCATCTTCCTCAATGCCGTCTGCAAAACCTTGGTAGGCAATATCAAGAAATGGAATTAGCTGTTTTTGTTGGCAAATCGAAATAATGGTTTGCCATTGATCTTTGGTGAGATCTGCCCCCGTTGGATTGTGGCAGCACGCGTGCAGGATGACTAGGGTTTTCGCAGGAAAAGACTCGAGCGACTTCACCATGCCATCAAAGTCTACGCCCCGTGTTTTTGGGTCAAAGTAGGTGTATTCCAAAACGTCGTATCCGGCAGCCTCAAAAATACCGCGATGGTTTTCCCAGCTTGGGGAGCTAATTGCTGCTTTTGCAGTAGGTTCAAGACGTTTTACAAAATCTCCACCGACGCGGAGGGCCCCGGTGCCACCAAGGCACTCTGCAGTGACCACTCGCCCAGCCTGAATCAATGCCGAGTCTTTGCCAAAAAGTAAGTTCTGGACTGCTGAGTTGTAGGGATTGGGTCCTTCAATCGGAATGTAGGCGCGCGGCGCTTCTTTGGCAACGACTTCTTTCTCGGCCTCAAGGACAGCGCGTAATAGTGGAACTTTGCCTTCATCGGTGTAGTAAACCCCCACCCCTAAATTAACTTTGTTTGGTCTTTGGTCGGCGTTATAAGCCTCGGTCAGGCCAAAAATTGGATCTTTGGGAGCAAGCTGGACGGAAGAAAACAGATTCATGGTGGAAATATCGATTAGTTGTTGTAAATCAGGCCCTTAGAGGCGGTTGGTGTAAATGGAATAAAAACGGCAAAATTGAAAATTATTTATAAATTGCTAGATAGTTCATCCCTAGCCGTAAATGATAGCCGAGATGCCAAAGCTCACCCCAAAATCAACCAGCAAAAAAAAGAATCTAGATACAGTCGTTTTTACCGATTCGACTGGAGTTGCAGAGGATATTGCTCTAAAGATTGAGCAGGCAGCGACTCTCGATGAGTCGAAGTTTGTTTCTTTTCCCAATTCACCATATCAACTCTATCAACCATTTCCTCCGGCCGGTGATCAACCGGCTGCGATTGATCAGTTGTGCGAAGGACTCGAGGATGGATTGTTATTTCAAACTCTGTTGGGGGTTACGGGTTCGGGCAAAACGTTCACGATGGCCAATGTCATTGCGAGGATGGGGCGACCGGCGATTATCTTTGCACCCAATAAAACACTTGCAGCACAGTTGTACTCTGAGTTTCGGGAATTTTTCCCCAGAAATGCGGTTGAATATTTTGTGAGTTATTACGACTACTATCAGCCCGAAGCCTACGTTCCTCAGCGCGACTTATTTATCGAAAAAGACTCATCGATTAATGAGCATATTGAGCAGATGCGTTTATCCGCTACGAAAAGTTTATTAGAACGTCGAGATGTGGTGATCGTGGCTACCGTATCGGCCATTTATGGCATTGGTAATCCAGGCGATTATCACAGCATGGTCTTGACCTTACGTCCTGGTGATAAATTAAGTCAACGGGATATTGTGACGCGACTCATTTCAATGCAGTATGAGCGCAATGAAATGGACTTTCAGCGAGGCATTTTTCGGGTCCGCGGCGATACGATCGATATTTTCCCAGCAGAGCATAACGAGCTGGCGATTCGGGTTGAGCTATTTGATGACCAGGTTGAATCACTCCATTTCTTTGACCCCTTAACCGGAAAGATTAAGCAGAAATTACCCCGTTTTACGGTCTATCCAAGTTCGCATTATGTGACCCCAAGAGAAACGGTTTTAAAAGCCATTGAAACCATTAAAGCCGAGTTACGGGAACGCTTAGATGAGTTTGTCAAAGGCAATAAATTAGTCGAGGCGCAGCGTTTAGAGCAGCGTACCCGATTTGACCTTGAGATGCTCGCGGAACTTGGGTTTTGCAAAGGGATTGAAAACTATTCACGTCATTTATCAGGTGCGAAACCGGGTGAAGCGCCACCGACTTTAGTCGATTATCTGCCTGATGACGCACTGATGTTCTTGGATGAGAGCCATGTTTTGATTGGGCAGCTCAATGGGATGTACAACGGGGACCGCTCTCGCAAGCACACCTTGGTGGAGTACGGCTTTCGTTTGCCATCAGCAATGGATAATCGCCCACTGAAATTTCCAGAATTTGAGACCAAGATGCGTCAAGCAATTTTTGTCTCAGCAACCCCAGCCGATTATGAAAATCAAAAAACGGGCCAAGTCGTTGAGCAAGTCGTGCGTCCCACAGGTCTGGTCGATCCTGAAATTGAGGTTCTACCTGCCAGCTCTCAGGTGGATGATTTACTGGGTCAAATTCATGAGCGTGTGAAAGCGGGTGAGCGTGTGTTAGTCACAGTGCTTACTAAGCGCATGGCCGAGCAATTAACAGAATATTTGGCTGATAACGGCGTCAAAGTACGCTATGTTCACTCGGATATTGATACGGTCGAGCGTGTCGAAATTATTCGTGATTTACGTTTAGGTGTTTTCGATGTATTAGTAGGTATCAATTTATTGCGCGAGGGTCTTGATATCCCCGAGGTATCGCTTGTCGCAATCTTGGATGCGGATAAAGAGGGATTTTTACGAGCAGAGCGGAGTTTGATTCAGACCATTGGAAGAGCGGCGCGAAATGTTCATGGCAAAGCGATTTTGTATGCCGACAAAATAACGGACTCGATGAAAAGAGCGATGGGGGAAACTGAGCGTCGCAGAAATAAGCAAATTGCGTTTAACTTGAAGCATGGTATTAAGCCGAAAGGGGTACAAAAACGGATTAAAGACATTATTGATGGCGTCTACGATGTTCAAGAAAAGCGCGTAGAGTTGCAAGTTGCTCAGCGTAAGGCGCAATACGAGATGATGAGTGAGCGTGAGTTGGCAAATGAGATTAGCCGCCTTGAGAAGCAAATGATGGCTGAGGCTAAAAATCTCGAGTTTGAGAAGGCTGCCGCGACTCGAGACCAGATTGCTAAAATTAAAGAGTTGGCATTCGGTGCGCTGGCAAAAGATTCAATATAAATCAAGCGCTTACCCTTTCATATCCCCACATGACCCCTATGGCTTATTCCTGATAAAAATACTCGGGAATATGTTATACTTGACCAGAATTGTCAGGTATTACCCCTCTGGCAATGGCTGTCCATATCAACCCACAACCAAGGTGATTTATGAGACTTACTACTAAAGGTCGTTTTGCTGTAACCGCGATGATTGATTTAGCCCTGCGTGAAGCGCATGGCCCCGTAACCCTTGCTGGAATTAGTCAGCGCCAGAAGATTTCTCTGTCGTATTTGGAGCAACTCTTTGGAAAATTGCGTCGCTTCAACATTGTTGAAAGCACACGCGGTCCAGGCGGAGGCTATACCTTAGCTCGTAAAGCCGAGGAGGTCAGTGTGGCCGACATTATTGTGGCTGTAGATGAGCCTTTAGATGCAACCCAGTGCGGTGGCAAGGGAAATTGCCATAGCGAGGAAGACACTCATAGTCGCTGTATGACCCATGATTTATGGACCAATTTGAACGCCAAGATGGTTGAATATTTAGATTCAGTTACCTTACGCGATTTGGTGAAGCAGCAAGAAAGCCGCGGAGTGGTGATTGCTGATATGCGCGAGAAAAAAGTGCGTGTTGAGCCTGCGAAGTTGAAAAAGCCCGCAGTTACTGCAGTTGCTAAAAAAGAAGAGGCTCCTAAGCGGCCCTTAATTAATTCAGTATTCAATTTAGCAAGACAAGGTTAAGTATGAACGCTCCACTAAAGGCAGCATTGCAACCCGTTTCGATTTATAGCCCGAAGCATTTCCCGGTCTATATGGATTACTCGGCCACGACGCCGATTGATCAGCGCGTGGTTGACAAAATGCTGCCATATTTGCGGGAGCAGTTTGGTAATGCGGCCTCCCGTAGCCACGCATTTGGATGGGCGGCTGAAGAAGCCGTCGAAGAGGCGCGGGTTGAGGTGGCTAAATTAGTTCATGCTGATCCCCGTGAGATCGTATGGACGAGTGGTGCGACCGAGAGCATTAACTTGGCCCTCAAGGGTGCAGCTCATTTTTATAAAGAAAAAGGCAAGCACATCATTACGGTAAAGACCGAGCACAAAGCGACGCTTGACACCTGCCGCGAGCTCGAGCGCGAGGGATATGACGTTACTTACCTCGACGTCATGGAAAACGGCCTAATTGATTTTGCTCAGTTTGAAGCCGCTATGCGTCCAGACACCATCTTGGCATCGGTGATGTATGTCAATAACGAAATTGGAGTGATTCAAGACATTCCACGACTTGGCGAATTGTGCCGCTCGCGCGGAGTTATTTTTCATGTGGATGCTGCGCAAGCAACCGGCAAGGTTGAGATTGACTTAGAAAAGCTCAAAGTCGATCTGATGAGTTTCTCAGCACATAAGACCTATGGCCCCAAAGGGATTGGTGCTCTATATGTGCGACGCAAGCCCCGAGTGCGAATTGAAGCGCAGATTCATGGCGGTGGTCACGAGCGCGGAATGCGTTCGGGAACTTTACCTGTTCACCAAATTGTTGGCATGGGTGAGGCATTCCGGATTGCTCGGATTGAGATGACTGATGAAGCCGCGCGGATTCGCAAATTGCGTGATCGTTTGTTAGCTGGTCTAAAAGACATTGAAGAGGTTTATGTCAATGGCGATATGGACCAACGTGTTGCCCATAACCTCAATATCAGTTTTAACTATGTTGAAGGTGAATCGATGCTGATGGCATTAAAAGACATTGCAATCTCTTCTGGATCTGCATGCACCTCAGCATCTCTAGAGCCTTCTTATGTGTTACGTGCCTTGGGGCGTAACGATGAGCTTGCCCATAGCTCGATTCGTTTTACGATTGGTCGCTTTACCACTGAAGAAGAAGTTGACTTCACGATTGCTTTGGTCAAAGACAAGATTGCAAAATTGCGGGAACTTTCTCCCTTATGGGAAATGTACAAAGACGGCATTGATCTCAATACGATTCAATGGGCTGCTCATTAGTGATGTTGGTTGTTCTAAACGAGGTAAATTGAAATGGCATATAGCGATAAAGTAATTGATCATTATGAAAATCCCCGAAACGTTGGCTCCTTTGCCAAGGGTGATGAGCAGGTTGGCACCGGAATGGTTGGTGCGCCCGCATGTGGCGACGTGATGAAATTGCAAATTCGCGTGAATGATCATGGTGTCATTGAGGATGCGAAATTCAAGACCTATGGTTGCGGTTCTGCGATTGCATCCTCCTCATTGGTGACCGAATGGGTAAAAGGTAAAACGCTTGATCAAGCCTTGGAGATTAAGAATTCCCAAATTGCTCAAGAGTTGTCGTTGCCACCCGTGAAAATTCATTGTTCGATCTTAGCTGAAGATGCCATCAAGGCAGCAGTAAAAGATTACAAAGACAAGCATCCTGTTAAATAAAAACTACTATGCCCATTACCCTGACTGAAAAGGCCGCTAACCACGTCAACCGTAGTTTGCAAAAACGCGGTAAAGGCTGTGGTTTGCGTTTGGGCGTGCGTACCACTGGCTGCTCAGGCCTTGCCTATCAATTGGAATATGTTGATGAGGCCGCTCCAGAAGATCAAGTATTTGAATCTCATGGCATCAAGATTTTTGTTGATCCAAAGAGCCTGACCTATATCGACGGCACCGAGCTTGATTTTGTCCGCGAGGGCTTAAATGAAGGATTTAAGTTTCAGAATCCCAATGTGAAAGATGAGTGTGGTTGTGGCGAATCTTTCCGCGTCTGACAACTACTTCACTTTTTTTGGCCTTACCCCCCGATTCGTATTTGATACGTCGGCTTTGGACCAAGCCTATTTAGCAATTCAAAAAGAAGTACACCCCGATCGTCACGCCTCGGGATCTGATGCCGAGCAACGCTTGGCGATGCAAATGGCGACTTATGCCAATGGCGCGTATCGAACCCTCAAAGACCCCATCGCGCGCGGCCTCTACCTCTGCCAGCTCCAGGGCGTTGAAGCTGATCTCGAGACTAATACTGCAATGCCAGCCCAGTTTCTCATGAAGCAAATGGAGTGGCGCGAAGCTTTGGATGACCATGCCGATGATTTGGAGGCTCTGGAGCAACTTGCAACTGAGGTTGAAGCCTCTCGTAGCGATTCATTACGGCAGCTTACCAATGCATTTGAGCAGTCCTCTTATTCCAAAGCGGTCGATATCTTGCGTGGCTTACTGTTTATCAACAAATTTGCTACTGAGCTCGATGATGCAATCGCGCAACTGGTCTAAGACAAACAAATATGGCTCTACTACAAATTGCTGAACCTGGAATGGCATTGGCGCCCCATGAGCGCAAGGTGGCCATTGGAATCGATTTAGGAACGACGAACTCCTTGGTTGCGGTCGTTCGTGATGCCTTACCAAAAGTCTTAACGGATGCTGCTGGTCAGGCTCTATTTCCCTCGGTAATTCGGTATTTGCCAAATGGCAGAACGCAGGGTGGATTTGAGGCTTTGACTCACGTGATTGAGGATCCAAAAAATACGATTGTCTCGGTAAAGCGTTTCATGGGACGCGGGTTAAACGATTTTTCGAGTCACGATTTCCCCTACACGTTCATCGATGAGCCGGGCATGGTTAAGTTACGAACTGCTGCAGGGGATAAAAGCCCGGTGGAGGTGAGCGCAGAGATCTTGGCGCGATTACGACAGTTAGCCGAAGATTCCGTACAAGATGAAATCGTCGGCGCAGTCATCACAGTGCCTGCTTACTTTGATGATGCCCAACGTCAGGCCACGAAAGACGCTGCTAAGCTTGCCGGACTCCATGTCCTGCGGCTATTAAACGAACCTACAGCAGCTGCGATTGCGTATGGCCTAGATAATGCCTCAGAAGGTATTTATGCCGTCTATGATCTTGGCGGCGGAACCTTTGATATTTCGATTCTACGAATGAGTAAGGGCGTGTTTGAAGTTTTATCCACCGGTGGAGATTCTGCCTTGGGTGGTGATGACTTTGATCGATCAGTGTATGACTGGGTTATTGAAGAAGCTAAGCTGATAAACCTTGAGCCTAAGGATCAGCGGGCGCTACTGAGCGCAGCCAAGCGCGCCAAAGAAGAGTTAAGTAATGTGACCGAGACCTCTATTGAGCTCACGCTCATGAACGGACAGTCCATTTCCCTAATTCTGACTCGCGATACGTTCGGATCGCTTACAAAGCCATTGGTGGATAAGACCATGGTTTCAGTTCGTAAAGCACTGCGTGACGCTCAACTCCAAGTGGGTGACGTGAAGGGTGTCGTGATGGTTGGCGGTGCTACGCGTATGCCGCAAGTCCAAGTAGCGGTTGGGGCATTTTTTAAGACCCAGCCCTTAAATAACCTTGACCCCGATCAGGTGGTTGCCCTTGGTGCGGCGATGCAGGCCGATCTTCTAGCAGGCAATCAAAGCAAGAATAATGAGTGGTTATTGCTTGATGTTATCCCGCTATCCCTTGGTTTGGAAACCATGGGTGGACTCGTAGAAAAAATTATTCCGCGCAATACGCCCATTCCCGTCGCTAGGGCGCAAGATTTCACGACTTTTAAAGATGGTCAGACCGGCCTATCTCTCCACATTGTGCAGGGGGAGCGCGAGGTCGTCGATGCTTGCCGATCCCTAGGGCGATTTGAGCTCAAGGGCATTCCTCCAATGGCTGCTGGTGCTGCGCGGATTCGTGTTACGTTCCAGGTCGACGCAGATGGACTTTTATCGGTACATGCGATCGAGCAAAGTTCTGGGGTTCAAGCATCCATTGAAATCAAACCCTCCTATGGACTCAGTGATTCAGAGATTGCTCGCATGCTGCAAGATGGATTCCAGGCCGCTGGGGATGATATGCGCGCTCGCGCATTACGTGAGGAGCAGGTGGAGGCAAGGCGCTTATTAGAGGCAGTAACTGCAGCACTGCAGGAGGATGGTGATCTATTAACCGATGTCGAGCGAGCCCTGATTCGTAAGGAAATGGCTCAGTTGCAGGCACTTTTAGAATCGGAAACAAGCAGTGATGTGTTGCGTAAAGCGATTGAAAAAGCTGCGAAGACCACCGATCCGTTTGCTGAAAAGCGCATGAATGCGAGTATTCAGCGTGCATTGACTGGAAAAAATGTTGCTGAAATTTAACTATCGAGATAAATGTAATGACCCAAATTGTTGTGTTGCCACACTCTGAGTATTGCCCCGATGGTGCAGTGATTGAAGCTGAGCCAGGGACTAGTATTTGTGAGACCTTGCTTGCTAATGATATTGAAATTGAACATGCGTGCGATATGGTGTGCGCTTGCACCACATGTCATGTCATTGTGCGCGAGGGCTTTGCAAGTCTTAATGAGCCTGATGAAAATGAAGAGGATATGCTCGATCGCGCCTGGGGTCTGTCGCCTCAGTCCCGTCTGTCGTGTCAAGCCATTGTTGCTAAAACAGATTTAGTGATTGAAATCCCCAAGTATTCAATCAATCATGCTAAAGAAAATCATTAGTTCTCAAATCTATGTTGGGTCGAATTCGCCAAAAGCAAATTGATTCAATCGAAGCGCCATCAGTCACCCCTAATCCGATTATTTGTCCGATTTGTGAGCGCGAGATTCCTTCTGCACAAATGGATGCGCATCATCTGATTCCACGCTCTAAGGGTGGCAGGGAAACACAGTATTTGCATCGGATCTGCCATCGTCAGATCCACGCTTTATTTACCGAGACCGAATTAGCAAGACGTTTGAACTCGGCAGAAGCGATTCGCCAACATCCGCAGATGCAACGCTTCATTGAGTGGGTGAAAAATAAGCCAGATGGCTTTTATGAGCGAGTTGCTAAAAGCTCTCGCTTAAAAGAGCATTAGGTTTATTCGTCTTCCCGACGTAAATGAGGAAACAGGATCACATCACGAATATTGGGTACGTCGGTCAGTAACATCACTAATCGATCAATGCCAATCCCGCAGCCTCCGGTAGGGGGCATACCGTACTCAAGCGCCCGAATGAAGTCGTGGTCAAAATACATGGCCTCCTCGTCGCCGGCATCCTTTTGCGCCACTTGTTTTCGAAAACGCTCGGCTTGATCCTCGGCATCATTGAGTTCCGAGAAACCATTTGCAATTTCACGGCCTGTAATAAAAAGCTCAAAACGCTCGGTTACTCCTTTGCGAGTGTCAGACTCGCGCGCCAACGGACTCACTTCGATGGGGTAGTCAATAATGTACGTCGGATCCCAAAGGTGCTCTTCAGCTACCAGTTCAAATAAGGCAAGCTGTAGGGCTCCTAAGCCAGCATTTTTTAGTGACGGAGCATTGAGGTCTTCACCACCTTTCTTAAGCTCACCACGAATAAATTCAGGATCCTCTAGCTGAGTAGCGGTATAGGATTTTTTCGAAAGTGGGCTGTACTTTAAGATCGCCTCGGTAATGGTCAGACGGTCAAAGGGTTTGGCAAGATCCAGTGGGCGGCCTTGGTGGGTGAGGGTCGCAGTCCCCTGGGCATCGATGGCTACACTGCGAATCAGATTCTCCGTGAAATCCATCAGCCACCGATAATCCGTATAGGCCGCATAAAACTCCATCATGGTGAACTCGGGGTTATGGCGGGGGCTTACACCTTCGTTACGGAAATTACGATTAATCTCAAAAACGCGTTCAAAGCCGCCTACGATCAGGCGCTTTAGATACAACTCCGGAGCGATACGCAAAAACATTTGCATATCGAGTGCATTGTGGTGAGTAATAAATGGTTTCGCTGCGGCACCACCCGGAATCGGATGGAGCATGGGTGTCTCGACTTCCATGAACTGTGCTTCGGTCATGTGACGACGTAGTGAAGTGATCACCTTGCTGCGTGCCAAGAACGTATTTCGACTATCCGGATTCACAATCAGATCCACATAGCGTTGCCGATACTTTAATTCTTGATCGGCAAGCCCGTGAAATTTATCGGGTAGTGGGCGTAAGGACTTACTTAAAAGTCTTAGTGTCGAACACTCAATCGATAACTCGCCCTTATTGGTTTTAAATAAATAGCCTTCGGCAGCAATGATGTCGCCTAAATCCCAATGCTTAAAGGCCGCATGAACATCACTGCCAGTGACATCATCGCTGATATAAAACTGAATTTGTCCACTACGATCTTGAATGGTCGCAAAACTAGCCTTGCCCATGACGCGCTTGAGTACCATCCGGCCGGCAACTTTGACATGAACACGTTTGCCGGCTAATTCTTCTTTATTAAATGAGTCGTAATGCTGATGAAGGTCAGCTGCCAGGTGAGTTGGTACAAAATCATTGGGGTATGCAACTCCTGCTTGGCGTAGCTTTGCTAACTTCTCACGTCGCTCGGCAATGATGTGATTTTCATCCTGTGCTGGAATTGATGGGTCTTGTTGGTCTAAATTACTCATAGCAGAATCTTACACGCCCTGTTTAAGGCTGGCCTCAATAAATGCGTCAAGATCACCATCCAAGACTTTCTGGGTATTCGAGATCTCAACATTGGTTCGTAAATCTTTAATGCGACTTTGATCAAGTACGTAAGAGCGGATTTGATGCCCCCAGCCAACATCGGTTTTGCTGGCCTCTAACTTGTCTTGCTCGGCACGGCGTTTACGCATCTCATGCTCGTAAAGACGTGATTTGAGCATGCTCATTGCCTCAGCCCGGTTGCGATGCTGGCTGCGGTCGTTTTGACACTGCACCACAATACCCGTTGGAATATGAGTGAGGCGAACTGCAGAGTCAGTTTTGTTAATGTGTTGACCACCAGCGCCCGATGCGCGATACGTGTCGGTTCGAATATCAGCGGGATTGACCTCAATCTCGATCGAGTCATCAATTTCGGGATAGACATAAATACTGGCAAATGAGGTATGGCGACCACCCGAGGAGTCGAATGGTGATTTACGGACTAAGCGGTGCACACCCGTTTCGGAGCGAAGGTGACCATACGCATATTCCCCATCAACCTTAATCGTGGCGCTTTTAATACCGGCAACGTCACCATCGGACTCTTCCAAAATCTCTGTTTTATAGCCTTTGCGCTCGCAGTATTTGAGGTATTGGCGATATAGCATACTGGCCCAATCGCAAGCTTCGGTACCGCCAGCCCCCGCCTGAATATCAATAAAGCAATTGCAAGGATCCATTTCATTATGAAACATCCGCCTAAATTCGAGGTCAGCAATAATCTTTTCATACGAGGCAGCATCAGCCTCAAGGGATAGCAGAGTATCTAAGTCATTCTCGGCGCGAGCAAGATCCATTAGCTCCATGCTGCTAATAATGTTTTGCTGCAAATCAGTTAGGGTGCTCACTATGCCTTCAAGTAACTTTTTTTCTTTCCCAAAGGCTTGGGCTTGTTTTGGATCGTCCCAAATTTTGGGATCCTCCAAAATACGATTGACTTCAATTAGGCGGTTTGATTTGGCATCAAAGTCAAAGATACCCCCGAAGGGCTTGCTCGCGAGCAAGGAGATCTTTAAAGGCGTTGGTAATTTGATTGAGTTGTTCGGCTTCCATGTGCAAATTATACGGCTAAGCGTCTATTGGAGTGGATCATCAATGGCTTCAATGATTAGCTGAATCCGAGCCTCTTCACGAAAACGATCACTCACTAGACGAAATGCCAAAAATGCAAGTTGCGGTAGTGTTTGAGTGCGATTAAACCAAACTGCTGAAGCGACGGGGGCAACGCTTTCGCCCTTCACCATCGGGCGCAGCAAAAGACGTAAGTGCTTATCCTTCATCAGCGACTGCTGGAGTATCTCAAATTCACCATAAAAGAGGGGTTGCGGAAAACCTTGTCCCCAGATCTCTTGCATTAACCGGTCAGCGACCTCAACGGTGAATTGGTCTGGACCCAAAGAGCCATCATGGATACAGCGCCGTTGCAAAATCTCATCATCGAGTAGGCTTGAGCTGATTTCTCGAAAGTAATTATCAAAGTCATCAAAGTCGGACTGGTGAATGGTGAGGCCTGCAGCCATAGCATGACCGCCAAACTTCAAAATGAGCCCAGGGTATTTTTTGGACACTAAGTCAAGGGCATCACGCAGATGAAAGCCCTGAATCGATCGACCAGAACCGCGTAGCAATCGAGTACCAGAATCATCATCGGCAGGTGCAAAAACAATCGTTGGGCGATTAAAGCGTTCCTTTAGTCGCGAGGCAACAATGCCCACTACACCCTGATGCCAATCAGGATGCCATAAGCAGAGTGCTGGTTGTTCATTAACGGATAAATTAGCAAGGCTCGCAAGCGCGGATTCTTGCATACCGGACTCGATCACGCGCCGCTCTCGATTAATGCGATCAAGTTCCTGTGCAAGCGATGTTGCGCGAACCTGATCGTCACATAGCAGTAATTGAATTCCTAAGCTCATATCGGCTAAGCGACCAGCAGCATTTAGGCGAGGCCCAATGGCAAATCCTAGATCAAAGGGGCTGGCAGCTCTGGGATCTCGTCCAGCCACCTCAAATAAGGCGAGTAATCCCGCTGGCGCGAGACCCTGACGTATTTTTCTGAGACCTTGTGAGACCAGGATGCGGTTATTGCGATCGAGTTGGGCAACGTCTGCCACTGTGCCAAGCGCTACTAAGCTAAAGAGCTGCTCGAGTTTTGGCTGGGTCTCGACAGTAAATACACCACGTTCGCGTAATAGGGCTCGTAAGGCAATCAAAATGTAAAACATCACCCCAACACCTGCGAGTGCCTTGCTTGAAAACGCACACTCCGGCTGATTGGGATTGACGATTGCAAGAGCGTTTGGTAGCTGATCGCTGGGTAGGTGATGATCAGTGACCAGAACATCGATGCCGTGTATCTTGGCATAGTCAATTCCTTGATGGCTAGCAATCCCGTTATCAACCGTAATTAAGAGCGATGGTCTTGGATTGAATTCAAGCGCCATATCAACTACCTCTGGGGTTAGTCCATACCCCATCGTGAAGCGATTTGGAACCAAGTAGCCCAATTGCTCCTCTGAAGCCCCCAGCATACGTAACCCTCGCATTCCAACGGCACAGGCGGTTGCGCCATCACAGTCGTAATCAGCGACGATCACCATCGATCGTTTTGAGGCAATCGCATCGGCCAATAATCTGGCCGCTGTCTCACACTCCTTCAGTGAAGAGGGCGGTAGTAAATGCTTTGCCTCAAGACTTAAGTCGGAGTACTCCTGAATACCTCGAGCAGCGTATAA
The DNA here is from genome assembly GCF_030297555.1 of Polynucleobacter sp. HIN5. Classification (NCBI taxonomy): domain Bacteria; kingdom Pseudomonadati; phylum Pseudomonadota; class Betaproteobacteria; order Burkholderiales; family Burkholderiaceae; genus Polynucleobacter; species Polynucleobacter sp. HIN5. The sequence goes on from NZ_AP028136.1 coordinate 551,892, forward strand.
GCGGGCAAAGAGAGGGTCTATGCCATGCCCTTCTAAGCTTGCAGTAACTTCATTTGGGTAGGTACGTTGGCTAAAAACACTCATGCCTGTAACTCTTCCCAGGTCGGTGGCTGATTTTTATGCCAAAACTTCCATGCGGGGCCCTGATAGTCTTTGGCTCGAAGTGTGCGTTTGCGGATGCCTTGCGGAAAATCAATTAGCGTGATTTCTAGATCGTGTTCGAGCATCGCTTGCATTAGGCCTGGCCATTGCTTATGAATATCGTCTACCCACACAAAGGTATTGCTTGCTTGTTGTTCCCATTGAATAGACTCTGAGCTCAAAAGAGGGATGCCGCGCTGTGCAGCAATCGATATCATCCAGGGATGATCGCTAATCATTTGAGTTGCATTCATTAATTCAGGCGAGTAAGCAATATCGGTTGTTTTACCAATCCCATAGACCCATACTGAATTAATTCGGGCTAATCCTTGCGCCTCCCGCGCTTCATTAATGGGGTGAATATGCCAGTGCATTTGGATTTCGTTCTGAATCCGGCGCCAACGTTTAGCTAAACCTGACACAACAGTGTCTTTGGGAAGCCACCAATCGATATTACGTCCTGTAGCCTGTGCCACACTGTGGGTGTAGAGTGATTCATAATCGTTTGCAGCATAAATCCAAGCATTTGGACCACGCGAGATTGGAATAATTCCTTCTTCATTCAGAATGGTATTTGCCTCTTCCATCAAGATCATGATTTCATTAGTGGGTATCGATAACTCTGATAATGGAAGCAGAACAAGATGATCGCGTGTCGCATGCAAATGAACCGGTTCAATGCACAGTTGAATTTGATCATTTGGGTTTGCATGAAGGGCGCTGCCAAGAGCAAAGGAGTCGCCAATCAAATAGCGTTCATGCGGCAAGGCTTTGGGTGCATACGCAATGTCGTGGTTGAGCTGATCCTCGCCGGATAGAAGAATGCTAATTTGTCGACTCATGACCCTAATTTTAGGTGGCAATTACTCAACTTGCTCAGTAGGTGGTGCTAATTGCTTAAACTGTGAAGATGTGGAAGATTCCGATTGAACTGGAGATTGGCCTAAAGTACACGCGCTCGCGGCGTAGGAAGGCGGTTGGTCAGCGCGATGGGTTTCTATCCTTCATTTCTGGAATCTCCATGGCTGGGATCGCACTAGGGGTTGCAGCCCTAATTGTGGTGCTCTCAGTCATGAATGGATTTCAGAAGGAGGTGCGAGACCGCATGCTTTCCGTTCTCTCCCATATTGAAATTACCTCACCCAATGGCTTATCGGATTGGGAGCCAATCGCCGAGACACTCGCAAAGCAAGCTCATGTTCTAGGGGTTGCCCCAATGGTGAGCTCGCAGGGTCTTCTCTCTCGAGCTGAATCGATGCGTGGGGTTGTTCTGCGGGGTGTTGATCCAGCCTTAGAGGGTCGAGTGTCCGATCTACCCAAGCAATTAATCGTGGGCTCAATCAGCGATCTGAAGCCCGGGCAATTTGGGGTTGTGCTTGGAACGCAGCTGGCAGGCACGCTTGGTGTACGAGTTGGTGATCGTGTAAACCTATTAGTTCCAGAAGGTGACCTAACTCCTGCAGGAATGATGCCGCGAATGAGGGCTCTTCAGGTTGTTGGTATGGTGGATAGCGGCCATTATGAATACGATAGTACTTTGGCGGTAATGCACTGGAAAGATGCTGCTGCTTTATTGCGAATGACCGACCCGACTGGTTTGCGCGTCAAGGTCGATGACATGCAAAAGGCCCCTGAAATTGCGGTGCGCTTAGCGCAAGTCGTACCGCAAGCGCTTTGGGTCAGTGATTGGTCACGCTCAAATCGCAATTGGTTTGCTGCAGTTCAAACCGAGAAAAAAATGATGTTCATTATCTTGACCTTAATTATTGCGGTAGCGGCATTCAACTTAGTTTCCACTCTAGTCATGTCGGTGACGGATAAGCAGGCAGACATTGCAATTTTGCGAACTATGGGAGCGAGTGCTGGACTGGTACAACGCATATTTTTAGTGCAAGGTTTGGCAATCGGCCTATTGGGCTCACTGCTTGGGGTGGCGTTTGGATTACTCATTGCTCTTAATATTGATGTGATCGTACCGTTTATCGAAACCCTCTTCCGAGTACAGTTCTTGCCCAGAGATATTTATTTCATTAGTCAGTTACCATCGGATGTACGTCTCGATGACGTGCTAAAGGTAGGAATCATGGCGTTTGTTCTATCGATTCTTGCAACGATTTACCCAAGCCGTAGGGCGGCACAGGTCAAACCAGCTGAGGCGCTGCGTTATGAGTAAGCCAGTACTAAAAGCGTCTCAGCTTGCTAAAACCTATGGAACAGGTGTGAATGCAGTAGAGGTGCTTAAATCGGTTGACTTGGAGTTAAGCCCAGCCGAGAAGGTGGCCATTGTCGGATCATCGGGATCTGGTAAGAGCACCTTACTTCACCTTTTGGGGGGATTGGATACAGCCAGTGCTGGTGAGGTGGAATTGGCCGGTCAATTACTCAATCGGATGAGCCCGAAGGAGCTTGATCGAATTCGCAATCAACATCTAGGCTTTGTATATCAGTTTCATCATCTGCTTGACGAATTAACAGCACTTGAGAATGTGGCCTTACCTTTGCGCATTAGAGGTTTGAGTCAGGAAGAGGCAGAAGCGCCAGCAAGGATCCTATTGGATGCAGTTAGCTTAGGAAAGCGTCTGCATCATACCCCGGCGGAGTTATCGGGAGGTGAGCGTCAACGGGTTGCCGTGGCGCGTGCTTTGGTTGGAAAACCGGATTGTGTATTGGCCGACGAGCCAACCGGTAACTTGGATACTGAGACTGCTGATCGGGTATTCGATTTAATGCTCGATATTGCCAAAGAGCAGGGCACCGGATTTTTGATTGTGACCCATGATCCCGTTCGGGCCAAACGGTGTGATCGTATTTTGCGTTTGACCCGCGGTGTACTCGAGCCATTTAGGGAATAGTGATCGATGTGGCTTGATACCCATTGCCACCTCGATGCCCCAGAATTTTTGAGTGATATCGGGAGTATCGTAGAGCGTGCAAAATGCGCTGGCGTAGTAGGCCTCTTATTACCTGCGGTTCGAGCTCAGGATTTTGAGAGCGTTCGAGAACTTACCCATCGGTTCAAGCATGAGATTCCATATTTGGTCTACACCCTAGGCATTCATCCCCTGTATACCGATCGTGCTAGCGAACGTGATCTAAAAACCTTAGAGACTGCAGTAGTCAATGCTAAAAATGATCCTCACTTTGTGGGTATTGGTGAAATTGGTCTAGATTATTTTGTGGCAGAGTTGGATCCACATCGACAAGCATTCTTTTTTCATGCGCAACTGGACCTAGCCCAACACCATCAACTTCCGGTGATTTTGCATGTCCGTCGTTCGCAAGATATGATTTTGAAGGCTCTTCGCCAACGAAATTTAAGTGGCGGCATTGCCCATGCATTTAATGGCAGTTTTCAGCAGGCCCACCAATTTATTGAGCTGGGATTTAAATTGGGGTTTGGGGGTGCTGCGACCTATGAGCGAGCTCTACAAATTCGTAGGCTCATTCAAGAGCTACCGATCGATGCTATTGTGACCGAGACCGATTCGCCAGATATTCCACCGGCATGGTTGCGCTCTGAACAAGAGCGACGCAATGAGCCAGCATTTTTACCTCGTATTGCCCATGTCTTGGCAGAAATCCGTGGCGTGCAGCCAAACTCTCTTTCAGAAGCTGTCATTCACAATATGAGTCAGGCCCTACCGCGTTGGGGCCAACTTCTGAACCAATAACGTGCTACGCATCGCAATTACGGCATGGATTGCCGGAGGGACAGCTTTTCTCTTTTTACCCAAATTGCCGAATCATGGCCTGGAAGTAAGCGTTCTTTCCGGAATCTTTTTGCTGATCATTAGCTATTATTTACTTAATCGTAATCGCATTCTCTCGCCCCTCGCAGTTTCACTGGCCTTGGCATTATTGGGATGGGGCTATCACTTTCATTATGCAAAGGAGAGACTTGCATCGCCCTTACCAATTTTTCTTGAAGATCAGGAGTTAACGATTCGGGGATATGTCGATCAACTACCTAGTGGTGATCATCAACATCAGCGCTTTGCCTTTGAGGTAGTTGACTGGAATGATGTTCAATCTGAGTCCTTGCCAAGAAAAATCTACTTAAGTTGGAGTGGGGTGTGGCAAAAAAATCGTTTGATTCCAGAGATTGCTCCGGGTGAAGAGTGGCAATTTGTTGTCAAACTTAAAAGACCGCACACCTTAATGAATGAGCATGGCTTTGATTTTGAACGATGGATGTTTCATCAAGGCTTTGGAGCGCATGGCTCGGTTAGGTCAGGTAAGCGAATTCAAGAATCTCAATGGATTTCATTAAAAACAGCCGTCGAGTATCAACGTTGGCGACTTCGCAATAAGATCAAAGCGGCTCTAGAGCCCTCTGCACCTTATGTTGGGGTATTAATTGCCTTGGTGATTGGCGATCAAAATGCCATCGCGCAATCCGATTGGCGGGTATTTAATGCTACTGGTGTCGGGCATTTAATTTCGATATCGGGTTTACATGTCACGATGCTTTCTGGATTAGGTGCGATGCTGGGGGCTTGGATATGGCGTCGTCGTGAATGGCCGCTCATCATTCCTGTTCAAAAAGTTGCAGCTGCCACTGGGTTGTTGACTGCGTTTTTATACGCCTGGTTAGCTGGATTTCAAATACCAGCTCAACGAACACTCTACATGGTTGGGATCGTGGCTTTTGCGCTCTGGACTTCCCGAATCCCACGCGCCTTTGATATTTGGTGGATTGCCCTCTTTTTGGTTCTGGTAATTGATCCTATGGCTCCTTACACCCCAGGATTCTGGTTGTCGTTTGGCGCGGTAGCCATTATTTTGTATGGCATGGGCTCCTCATCAAGTCTCATTGGTATCCCGAATGGGAGTGAGTGGGAACGCAGTCGACTCGAACAACTCAAACAAGCCTTTTTTGAATCTTGCCGCTTGCAATGGATTGTGACCATTGCGTTGATACCGTGCACTTTATATTGGTTTTACCAGGTATCCATCGTGTCGCCATTCGCCAATGCAATAGCAATCCCGGTGATTAGTTTTATTGTGACCCCCTTAGCGATTGCTGGCGCGATTCTTCCCGAATGGTTTGCACCAATCCTTCTCCAGCTTGCGCATGGAGCAATGGAGTGGACCGCAAAATACCTGAATTGGCTAGCAAAATTTGATTGGGCAGTCCATTGGTCCCACCAACCGACCCTATGGGCTATAGCTTTATCGACTGTGGGGATCTATTGGCATATTCGTCCGGGTCCGATGGCAAGTCATCTGATGAGTCGGATTGTGGGACTTGCACTTTGCGCCCCATTATTTTGGCAAGCGGCCCACACGATCAATCATGGTCAATTTAGGGCCTATGTATTTGATATTGGGCAGGGCACCGCAGTCCTCATTGAGACAAAATCGCATCGGCTCTTATATGATGCTGGCCCACTTTCCGGAAAAAATGACAATGCTGGGGAGCGGTTATTGCTACCGTACTTTCGTGGAGAGGGGATTGATCGACTAGATCGATTAGTCATTAGCCATAAAGACTTAGATCACATTGCTGGCGCCAGCACACTAATGAAGAGCCTAAAGATCCAATCATTTTTGGGTACGATGCCAGAACATCATCCATTAATGAATGACCTCAAACAATCATCCATACCAGCACTGCCATGTCAGTTTGGTCAAGAATGGCAATGGGATGGTGTGGACTTTAAAGTCTGGCATCCGTCTGAGGAAGTAAGCTTTAAAGCAGATACGCACCGAGGAAAGCCTAATGAAAATAGTTGTGTGCTGGAGATCCGCAATTCCCACACAAGTTTTTGGTTAACAGGCGACATTGAAAAACGAGGAGAGCATGAGCACGCTCGGCGTCTAGAGGATGTGGGTTACCAAAAGCCCAAGAGGGTGGTGGTCATGGTCCCACATCACGGTAGCAAAACATCATCATCACAGATATGGCTAGATGCCATCCAGCCAACCGCGGCGTTTTCTCAGCACGGATACCGAAATCGGTATGGTCATCCACATAGCGTTGTGAAGGAACGGTATCGAGACAATCAAATTCCGTTTCTTGAAACCACGCATACTGGCGCACAGCATTGGCGCACCACTACTGACGACCTTACCGTTGAGTTCCTAAGACCCAAGCAAAAGCGATTGTGGCATCACGAATAGTCAACAAGAATGAATACCTAAAAATAGATATTTTGATTGGAAAAACTTGAGAGACTGGTTGCGGGGATAGGATTTGAACCTATGACCTTCGGGTTATGAGTGCGTAAATCCCGAATGACATAGGTATAAACTCCTTTTAAATATTGGCTTACAGGTCGGTAGTCTAAATACCATCAAACTTACCATCAAACTAAGAAGCTGTCCAATACCCATTTTTTTAGCCAAAATGACGGTTAATATTCCGCATGAATTCTGAAGGAGAGAATATTTACGGGTCCACGAGCAGCGTTATATGCTGGATTTTGAATGTGCTGTAAGTTCACGCCAGCCAAGACCCTTTTGATAACTGTGGCGTTATAGTAAATCTCAGCTATTTGCTCAGGTTTATAGGTAATTGTTTGTCCTGGTCCTGCGTAGTCGCCGATGAAAAATGACACCCCACCAGCCTTTAGATATTGTTGACGAGCGTTTGATAATCCATTACGCATTAAAGATATTCCGAGGGTATCCGCTGGTCTAGACCACGAATTACCATTAATTCCAGCACCAATAGAGATGGAATTATCAGCCTCAGCAAACGCCATTGTCTCCGTTTGTCCGTCGGATTTAAATATACGCATATAAACACCAGCATCATTGGTAATCGCTTGTTCAGCATTAAGACCAAAACCTGTCTTAAATTGTTCATTAGTACGAACATTGTTAATAGCTTGAGTACCTTGAGCGTTATTTTGAATAACGTAATTTGTCGCATCAGCAAAGCGAGCCAGTACCATTTTGTTACGATACGCTAAGACGCTAACTTTCCCAGGTAAATTGCTAATTGAATGTCCGCGCTCTACTTCAATTTGATCGCCGTAGTGCTTCATGATGTTCCAGTCGATCGGTAAACCATTTGGATCTCTCGGTGTCGTCATTCGTGACGCACGTAAAACCCAGTTTTCCAAATACCATTCCCCAGCTAAACCCCAACCGTAGCCTCTACTATCCGCAGCGTAGTCATAAGCAAGATAAGTTAAATTACCCCAGTTCATAAACTGCGTTCTCGGATCTTTAGCGTATCGACTATCGTCAAAAATATCCAAAGCAGAAAATTGACCAGCAGTTATAACAACACGATTAGTACTTACCGTTTGCGCAATTTGATTCGCCTCATCTTCAAGGTAAATTTTTTCACCATCTTGATTAAAGGTTGATCGTAAAAAAGCCCGAGCGGAATAAAACTTCGCTTGTGACCCTGTGGCTTTATTTGCTTCACCGTTACTCAACCCACCCAAACCCACCAAGCCTGAAAATGGTACGCCTGAGATCACCTCCGGGTTGAAGTAAACATCAGTGTTTGGAGCTATTCTGGCGCCTAAAAATAGCGTTCCAGACCATGTATAACTTAGCGAGTGATTACTTTTTAGGCTATTCGGACCGCTATATTGCGCATTAAAGTTTGGATAGCGTTGGTTGATGTAGGTTGTTTGACCGTGTACGTTGACTGGAAATCCAAAGATTTCATACTCCGTGGGTATTAGTTTTTGTCCCGCTGTTTCTTTTGGTGCTTCGTACGTTGCTGGCTCGGGACGATAACTCTCAACCCTTTGAGCAAAAACAGGTAGACAGGTAAACAACAGGAGAGCTATTACTAAAAGACGCATAAATCGTTTATTTGATAATCCGCCACATTATGATGTTTTCATTACGGTTTCATGTATTTGTTTGTACTTTTGTCTGCGGTAGTGTGTTGTTTGGTGGATGGTGATGAGCCGAGGTACGTCAAAATAGAGCTAAAATACCCGAAGGTTTTACCGAAAAAAGTCCAACAAAAGACTGGGCTAGAGTCAAGGATTACGCTACCATCTAACTACCGTGAGTTCTAAAAGTAAACCCATCCCTGACAGCTTTGAATCGGTACCGAGCGCACCCAGCCATGTTCGGATCTTTCGGGTGGAATGTTCGCCGTATTGGTGGACTCGGTGTTTCGTGAATGGTCGCTATACGGTTCGGTCGACTGGAATCGACGCCAAAAAGGGGAATAAACGGGACGCCTACGCCTTTGCTAAGCAGACCTATCAGGACGCTTTAATTAACGTTCGAGCCAACCCCCGATCCAAGGTCAAAAGTCGCTCCTTCGCTGTTTTAGCCAACGCCTTAGTCGTCCATGAAAAGACAACTGCGAAAAAGAGCCTTTATCTCAACGACAAGGGAAAAGTGGAGGGGTTCTTAATCCCGCATTTCGGGGTCAAGAACATCGATGAAATTGAGTATGGTGATCTGGTCGAGATGATGGAGGAGTTAAATAAAAAGGATCTCGCTCCCGCTACCAAGAAACACTACCTCTCCCTCATGAGCAAGATCTTCAAGTACGCCGTTCAAGAAGGCGTCTTAAAGGTCATTCCTCAGTTTCCAAAGATCACAGGTCGCCTAAAGACGAAAGAAAAGCGGGATTACTTCACCAAAGGCGAATACACGAGTCTTAACAAGGTGTGCGATCGACTGGCGAAAGAAGGCGTGAAGGTGAGGGGTGTTCCGATCACTGAAGAGATGCGCTTACTCAATAAGTTCATGGTCAATTCCTTCTTACGCCCAACCGATATTAAGGTACTCAAGCACAAACACATCACCAAGAAAAACGGAAAAGATGAACACGGTGATGATGTGTCTTGGTTAGCGTTACGTCATCCAGCGACAAAGACAACGGCGTATGAAGTTCAAGCTATGCCCAGTTCAGTCGAGATCTATGATGAGTTAGTTCAATTTAGAAAAGCCGATCACAAAGCGAAACTCGAAGCTGCGCAAGCGATTACTGGAAAAGACAAGTATGGGAAAGATAAACGCACCAAGGCTCTCGCAGAACTCGAGGGCTCACCGTATCTGGATCCTGATGATTATGTATTTTTCCCAAACTACAAGAACCGTACAACCATGATGGGAACGTGGGGGAGGTTATTTCGTAAGGTGATTGAAGAGTCGCAGCTCGAAACAAAGACAGGGAAAAACCTTCAGCTCTATAGTCTGCGTCATACGTCAATCATGTACCGTTTAATGTTCGGGAACGTCGATACGCTATTACTGGCGAAGAACGCTAGAACCTCGCAAGGCGTCATCGAGCAGTTCTACGGAGCGCACCTTACGACTGATCAGGGTCGAAAGCAGCTTCATAGCTTTGTGGATCGACCCAATGTGCGTAAGGTGAAAGTGGGTGAGCCCTAATACATCAGTAAGAGAAAGGTAATAACTCTTCTGGGCTAATCCTTAAGCCAACTTTTTTGAGTTTCCGTACCAAGGTCATCTTCAAACATCTTTAAGAACTTTTCATAATTAATTGGTGCGCCGTTTCGCCTTGCGGAGTCTGGCGGAAATGCTCTTCCACCATCACGATTCCACGCTAAGCAAATTCTTGATAATTTGGAGCTTTCACCGTTCTTAGTAAGCGTAACGGCGACCCCTTCAACGTCTATGAATTCAAGATGCTTCACTTCCGGGTCGAGCAACGCGCGAAGGCGTTTCATTTTGTTTTTTCTCTTAAACATCCGAATAACTACCAAATCCCCATCGGTAGGTTGATAGTCAGGAAAGTCGGGGTGTTTGATCTTTTCATCATTTAAATCAGTAAAGTCATAGTCGTAAATTGGATAACCGCAGATTTCTTTGACGAATTTCTGGGAGTCGAATTTTGGAATATCAGGAGCGCCATTAATCGGAGCAATATAGGCGTCCTCACCAAACATCATCCATTCATCGTAACCCTCTTTTCCCCGCTTTTTAAAGGAGCTGAGGATGATTTCTTTCACAACACAGAGTGCTTCTTCAGCCGTGTAATAGTCGCTATGGTCGTAAGACTCGCCATAGTTGTACATATCCATAACTACAACGAGGTAGTTCTTCTTGAACACACGCTTAGGTTTTTCCAATCCAGTTCTCTTCTGTCATATTTTCAACAACATACTCAGTACGATCGTAAACCAGATCTTCTAAATCAGTAAAGTTTCTCAGCTTTCCTTTAATAAGTTCGGATTGAGCCGCCGCATAGAACTTCGCAGGATCTTCATGAAAGATACTCTTGATCGGACGGTATTTCGGTCGACCTAAGATTTCAACATTACTCATGGCTTATTTACCAGTCGGTTTGTAACCAATCCGATTCCCGCTGTTATCGAAGTAGTTGATCACGCCACTGGGAGCTTGAACTTCATACCCAATACGGTTACCACGGTTGTCATAGACTCCATTGGTTGCGCTGAAGTTATTCGGTGAGTTGTTGAAGTTATTGGGAGAATTATTGAAGTTATTCGGGCTGTTATCCCAGTTGTTGGGGCTATTCGTCCAATTATTGGGGGAGTTGTTGAAGTTATAAACGGCTTGAGCTAGGGCGATATTACAGAGTAAAAAACCCACAACAAAACCCAAACCTAAGCCGAAGTGAATAAGTGTTTTACGCATAGAACCTCCTTGTGTTTTAGTCACTATAGGGGTTGACTAGCTCAAATAGTGAGCTAGAGACTCACGATACTGGCTCTATTCAATATAAGGGAGAATTCAATGTTATTGAGTACTATCTTTACGAGCCTCGTAGTACCGCTTCAGGTTCATCCAACTAGTTCTGCTTGGAACATTTCACCGACACCCATTGTTCAGGCTGTCATTGATAGCGCAAGGATTATCGGACTACCTCGCATGAAGGATATGGACAAGGCGATGTTTAAATCAGTCCATATCAATGAATTTCAGGTGGGAATGGTCGTCTACTCCATTCACCCTCGTAAAGCGTTTATTCATAACTACGTTAATACTAATTAGCAATGAATCGAAACAATGATCTCTTTGTTATTAAGCTTCTGGGAACACATGAACGTTGCTTGATTGGACTTTTTGATGAGCTCGAGTAGCTTCTCCTTGCTTATCGACAGACCAGATCTCTCCAGCTCCTTGATCAAATGGGAACTCATTCTTTTTCTTCTTTCTTTTGATTGGGTTGATTTTGTGGTGGGTTAGCCATTCTTTGAAACTTAGCATTTAAAACATCTCCTTTCTAGCTCTTTGAAAATTCTCGGAGCTATTCCAGTTCTCGTTTAGGAACCTTTTTAAACAATATCGAATGACTTCAGATCGGTTATACCCAAGGCGATCACATAACTCATCGAACTTGGAAATAAAGTCCTTAGTCGATCGAACTCCTAGGATTTGATTACGGGCGACACTCTTCATAACGCAACACTCCTTTTTTAGTCGTTTTTCTATTTAGGTAATTTTTTACGTTTGTTTTAAGTAACGTAATAAATAGGTGAGGGAGGAACCATGAATAAACAAAGAATAATTTCAATAGAGGGTGATTTATATGCGTTAAGCATTTTGACTGTTTCGGATGGAAATATTGAACGCTTAGTAAAAGCCAGAGATCGCGAAGAAGACTTCTGGACAGGTCTAGAAGAGTTTGAAGAGGAGTTATCTGGCGGAGCTGTGATTAGTGGGTTCTTAGTGAGACGTCGGGCTTCTGAACTTCGAGTATTTGTTGGTAATCAAGAGTTCTCGTTAGAGCTGAAATCAGTCTTAGATAACCATCCAGTCGCTCTTAAAAAGTCGAAATTCATTCTTGAGCCGAACTCGCATTATCTAATTTATGAAGAATGGTTTTCTAACGGAAAGTTCATTCACTCCTTAGACGTCGACATTGATCTGAGTAATCTACAGCTTGGAATAGAGGAACAGGACCTTCCTAATGGATCTAAAAAACGGGTATTGAATATAACTTACGGCGATGAAGATCTTCAGTTTCAAGAAAGTACCCCAGAGGATGTATCTTTATATGTATTTAAGTCGGATGGAGAGCGAATAGATCTTTTATGACTTTAATTAATTCTAGACACTCGCTAACGCTCGTGACTCGCTGCGCTCGTAGGTCTTGAGTTGAGGATTGATGTCTGAATTTAAGTAGATCTTTATTGCGACAGCATTTTTTAGATACAACTTACCTATCCGAGGTAAGTTGTTCATGTTTTGCGCATAGCACTCCCCATCTACACTTTGCTAAGGATCACCATGAATGGTAGGGGTGGTTAGCCTTTCTCCCTTTGTGTCCTGTCTTACGTACCAACGGTAGTCTTTTGTAGCCTAGCAAAGCGACACCAAAAAACTTGAGAGTTATCGTCGTATAGAGCTCTCATCATGACTTTGAAAAAGTCTTTTAAATCTCATAATCAGCCACCAGCGCCAGCCGTCCCGAGGAGGTGGTTGGTGGGTCGTTCACGACCATAGTAATTTCCACCTAACTATTTAGTCGCGCAAAACGTTAGTTTTACGTTATTTTTGACCTTTTTTACAATACGAAATTTTAAAAAATTTACTAAAACATGAAAGTAAAAAAAGCCACCCTAAGGGTGGCTTTTGAACATGATGTTAGATTCTCTTAAAACTTAAAGTCAGAAAAATCAGTTAAAGCAAGTTTTTTACGATTTTTTATCGTCGTTGGAAGGGCTATTTCTTCGGTCACACCTAATCGCTTTTTTAGCCTGTTTTGGTACTTTTCAAGAATTTCTAAAGCAATTACTTGTTTAGAGTTCTTTAAGTTGAAACAAGGCTGTTTATACGCGCTGGTTGACCATATTGGACGTGGAACACCTTCAGGACACAGTTCAATTGAACCCCACGGATCTCGGTCAATATAGATACGTAAGGACTGGGTCACCCCGCACATATCCCGCAGATATTCCAGCGCATTTTCAAGCACTGACTCAGCATGCTCCATAAGCTTTTTACTTTTGTAGTGATTCGGTTTAAAAGATGAATTTTCAGCTCGAGAATAGAGTTGAAGTCCCTTTTTTAAGCGTTTTGAATACTCCAGAATTTCTTCAGGACGATTCTTGTGGCTGAGCTTTTCATCTCTCCAAGCTTTATTAAACTCATTTAAGCCAGAAACTCCGATCACTCTACGAAGAGTGGGTCGTACTACTGACCCCCCATTCTCAAGATGCGTTTTCAATAATTTAATGCGCATCAATTTTTCCTGAGTATTCATTTGATAATCCTTAAACTTCCTGGAAATCGTCAAAGTTTTCAAGAAAAGATTCATGACTTTCAATCATGTACTCTAAAGTTCGAAAATCATTAACAAAATCAGAAGGACGCTCATTTCTATAAATTTCTCGAAGTTCTTGAAAAGCAGAATCAAAATCTTTCTTAAAGTTTTTTTGATTAGAAATTTTTTTGGTAATTAAATTCTTCATTACTAATTCATACCGCTTCTTTTCTTTTTCATAGGCTTTTCTGGCGGGTTCAATTTCTTTTAATAATAGTTTTCTAAATTCTTTCAACTCCAAATCAATTGCTACTTGTAATTCACTTTTTTTGGTTTTCATTGTTAATACTCCTTTTGTTAAGTTAATTAAATAAATCATGGAAAAGTCATTTAAATATTGCTCTATCCATACTTCTATTTTCGTGCTTTAGCCCTTTAAATCCTATTTTTAGTTAAAAGTGTTATATTTAAAGTGTTAATGAAAATCTAATTCAGATAAGTTAATAAAAAATGTTTTCCCATATATAAGTATTTTCCGAAAACGTATATAAGCACTATTTCTATTTAAAGATGCTATATTTAAAGTGTTAATAAAAGTTGATGGAAATCTTTCAAAATGGAACAACATCGATACCCTCGCCACTTCCAATACAAACATCCAACTTTTGGAACAAAGGGGAAGCCTAAGTCCAAATCTTCTTGGGAGGGGACGGTTTACTACTGGTGGTGGGAGTACTTGAGGCGAAATACGGATTATTTGAAGTGTTGTGAATCTGGAGGGAAGGGAAACCTAGCCAATCTTTATAAAGATTTTGGTGATGTTCGGGGCGATAGTTTTAAGAATTGGTGGACAAAGGATGGACGTGGCGTAAACCTTTTCGCCGATCCGCAAGCCGAATATTCAATACGAGTTATGGAAAAGGGTCAAAGTGCGATTGACCCAGCCGAAGCATTCACAATCTCTATACCGTTATATCTTCCGAAGAAGCTAATCCTAAGACGCTTCAAGGAGCTACTCGATGAACGACACAAAGGAAAAAGGGGTCACCAGTTAGCAAAACGAAGTAAGGCTCGATATCAAGTAAAAGGTCAGCCCAATATCCCAGCTATAAAGCAAGCCTTAGAGGTCTATGATTTTAAAAAAGCTAACCCCAAGATGAAACTCTGGGAGATTGGGAACGCAATTCCGAAGCTACAAATGGGAAATAAAATTAAAGCAGGGGATACAGAGAGCGAAATAGCCGATAAGAAGAATGTGCTGGCTGCTACGGTGAGTCGATATCTAAGGAGAGCAGAAGTATCGATACAAAACACTACTTTAGGAAAGTTTCCTTAAGTGGCTAGCTTTTATTGAAATTTAATCAGCTAAATGAGTTAATAACTTCAAAGGTTGATTAAAAACTTCTCATTTCACTAAAAACCTTTTTAGCAAGCAATTCCTTAAAGCGCTGACGTAGTTTTTCGTCGTTCAATAACTTAGTGGTCATAGCCCGGTGACTATCCATGGAGGATATTAAGCAATCAAGCATTTCTTCTTCAAACTTTGGAGACTGAATGAACTGAGATTCATCGTTTGCTTTTGCTTGTTTTTGAAGCTCTTCATTCTCCATCATCTTATTGTGTGCGTTGTTAAAAAGATTAATTCGATCAGTCTCGCTTATATCAGGGAACAGATCATTTAGTTTATTTAATAGCTCTTCCAGCTTTACTAATTCCGGATCTTTAGCTTTACCAGTTCCCGCACTCGTTACACCCTTGAGTCCTGTTTCCCCCTCGTCCGGAGAGCCTAACTTAATAGAAACTGCTTGACCGCTCTTAATCTTATAGTGGGTCATCTCTAGCCCAGCCAGATCTAAAGGTAACTTACGGTTTTCAGGTCTAATGAGCGGCGCAAGATGGCGATAGAACAAGTATCTCGCCTCAAGGTCTGTATCGGCGTAGTTAACAATCTGGGACAAGAATTCATAAAGTCGACAGAAGCTACCTAGATCCTTTTCAAACATGGTCAGGCGGTCGATCTGTTCTTTATCTTCTTTTACTTCAGCCTCTATGAAAAGACCATTAAAGCGTGACACCGGGGAGCTTAAGGCTGCTTGAATATCTTTTTGGCGCGCATCTCGTCTGCGATACGCCTCAATGAAGTTATGAATATCTTGCTCAGAGTAAATATGTTGCTGATCGAGCTTAGTGGATAAGTCATAAACAATGTCAGGATTCGTAGTTGCTAATAATTGCGAATGCTCGTAATAAGGTTCGAAAGAGAGGCGAATGGTTTCAACGTCATTTACAAAATCAAGAACATAGGTGATATCTTTTCCTGGGTACGTACGGTTTAGGCGTGAGAGGGTTTGAACCGCTGTAATTCCATCAATTCGCTTATCAACGTACATTGCGACAAGGAGAGGTTGATCAAATCCAGTTTGAAACTTATTGGCTACGATCAGGATTTTATTTTCCTCGTTCGCAAAGCCTTCCCGAATTCCACCACCTTTTAATTGTTTATTCATATTGCTTTCAGTGAAGGTTTCCGCGCCGTAATCGGGATCTTCCACGTCACCTGAGAAGGCGACAAGGATTGACATTTCCTTGTCGTAGCCCTCGGACTTAATATATTTTTCCATCTCAATTTTGTAGCGAACCGCTGCTTGACGAGAATCGGTTACAACCATAGCTTTTGCTTGACCGTCTAGGCGCCACATGACGTTGGCGCGAAAATGTTCAACAATAATGGAGACTTTTTGTGAAATGTTATGAGGGTGAAGCCTTACCCAGCGCGCAATCGTTTTAGCGGCTTCGGATTTATCGACGTCTTTATCATCCCAGTCCTTACCGCCATGGGCTAATTTATACGCAACACGGTAGGGGGTGAAGTTCTGAAGAACATCTAGGATGAATCCTTCTTGAATCGCTTGTTTCATGGTGTAGAGGTGAAAGGGCTGAGGAAGTCCGTATTCATCCTTACGCCCAAATAGCTCCAAGGTTTTTCCTTTTGGGGTTGCGGTAAATGCGATAAAGCTAATGTTCGTCGGTAAAGTGCGCGCCTCTGATTCCCTTATTAAAAAATCCTCAGAAGATTCATCTTCTTCAAGAACTTGTTGTTCACCGCCAAGAACTTTTCGTAGCTGGCTGGCGGATGAGCCTGTTTGGGATGAATGAGCTTCGTCAGCTATGACAGCGAAGTTTCTATTCTTAAGTGTTGTGGTTTCCCGAATTTCCTTGAGGATGAAAGGGAAGGTTTGAAGAGTCACAATCACAATCATTGCGCCATGTGTTAAAGCTTCAACCAACTGTCCTGATTTAGAGCCGCGGTCTGAGTCAATAGAGACTACAACACCTGCTGTTGATGAAAACTGACTAATCGTATCCTTTAATTGCTCGTCTAAAACGGTGCGGTCGGTAATAACAATAACCGTATCAAATACCTTCATATCGTTAGTATCATGTAGGGTTGATAGTTGATGAGCGCTCCATCCAATCGTATTAGACTTACCTGAGCCAGCCGAATGTTGAAACAAGTAATTCTTACCAGCCCCTTCGGTCTTCACCGCATTGATCAACTTTGTGACTGCGTCAAGCTGGTGATACCTTGGGAATATTAGAGTTTCAGAAGTTTTCTTTGCGCCCGATTTATCAGTAGTTGTTTTAACCTCCAACTGAATAAAGCTCTCTAGAATTTTTAACCAACGGTCTTTTTGAAAGATCTCTTCCCAAAGATAAGCTGTTTGATATCCATTTGGATTAGGTGGATTTCCTTTTCCACCTTCATAGCCCTTATTAAAAGGTAGAAAAAAGGTGCTCATACCATTTAACTTGGTAGTCATCCAAACTTCTGATGTAGAAACAGCAAAGTGAACTAACGCACCCCGTTTGAATTGAAGGAGAGGTTCTTCTTTCTTTGTCTCAGGGTCACGTGGATTACGGTCAGTCTTATATTGGTTTTTAGCGTCGTCAATACCTTGCGTAAAGTCAGTCTTGAGCTCGATGGTTGCTACCGGAACGCCGTTAACAAAGAGAACCAAGTCGATTGAATTGCGGTTGCTAGTTGAATAGTGAACTTGGCGTATAACGCGCAATCTATTCTTGGCGTAGCGTTCTTTAATCTCTTCATTGAAGCCATGCGATGGCGCAAACTGAACGAGCTCAAATCCGGTAGACCCAGCCCCAGTTGCTTTAAATCCCTTTCGTAATGCGTGAAGCGTTCCCTCGGTATCTAGAACCTTAACCAAACGATCAAGAAGGGTATTTGTGGATGCGCCATTATGAAAGCTCTTTAGCCGCTCCCAAGATTTGGGCTGTGTATCCTCAATAAAGCCTTTTAAATCCTCAGGAAATAAAGCGCGCTCGGGGTCATAGCCTTCATCGCTTTTGGAATAGAGCCATCCTTGTGACTTTAAAAAGTCGCAGACGTCATTTTCAAATTCATATTCGTTATGAATCATGCGATTTCCTTAGGCTGATAGTTACGAACATCTATCTGACCCGTGACTGCGGCTGAAATTAAAGCTGATCGACGTTCTTGTAATAGTTGAATAGCATTACTAGCCTGTAAAATTAATTGATCAAATTCGGCAGCTTTTTCTTCAATTACAGTCACGATATTTTTTTGCTCTTCAATATCAGGAAAACTGATTGAAAAATTCGTAAGCATGGGGCGTCTTAGGGAGTCAACTGTAGATTTTGCGCCACCCTCAAGAGCAACTTTAATAAAGTTTTCTTTAAAGAAATGAAAAAGATACTTACCGGTGACTTCTTTAAAATTATTCAACATATAAACACGCTGATGAAAATCAAACGGTCCATTAACGTAGTGGAATACTTTTCCAACTCCAGCCCCATCTCCCGCAGTTAAAATTGCTTCGCAGTCGTATGTATATGAGTTAATTCTTTCAATCGTTTGCGATCTAACAAAAAAAGGATAATCTCCATCCTCAACAGAATTTTCAGAATCTTTGTCACCTGTTCGAATTTCTGCTAAAAATTTTAATTTTCGAACAGTCCAATGCTTGGGGATAAGCCCTATCCAATCGATACCCGATTCTTTCATTTCTACAGTTCGATCAAGCCCTTTAGTCACAGCATTTGTTATGAAGACTCGATGCTTTTCTTTTAGAAGTTCAATCAGTTTTTCTTGTTCGGCGACAAGGATGGTGATTTTTTCGGTTTCAATTTCAAGAAACTTGGCTATTGCGATTTGTTCATTAAAAGGAGGATAAGCAGATCTTTCATTAAAGTATCTGTCTTGATCTAGGTTTTGTATTCCTGATGTTTGATTTATGGAGCCTATCGTTAGCCTTATTGAGTAAGCTGCTGAATGGACAAATCTCCAAAATGACGGATCCATATTAGGCGCAAGTTCAATCTTTGCTATAAAATTTGAGCAAACTGCTTTATGAGTACTTTTATAAAGAACTACACATCCGACAGGTTGATTCTCTCCACCACCAGATTTTTCTATTAAAAGATTACCTTTTGATAAAGTTCTGCTGAGCTGTTCTTTTTCAGTTACGTTTCGAATAGTAGGTACTTCTTGCTGAACTTCCAGTCGGATACGATTAAAGTCCGCCACTCTTACGCATGGGATGTCATACTCATTTCCATTCGCATCGTTTCCCCATATACCATTTCTACATGTTTTTATAGACACTTTTAAACGTTCAACATTCCAATGGACCGGAACTTCACCAACCCACTCAACACCACTATTTTTATACTCAGGATACCGAGGAAAGGTCATGCTGATAGCCCTCGAATCATTTCCACGATTTTGTCAGTTGTTTTTTTCAATTCTGTATCAATTTCAGATAACGCTCTAGGTGGCTTATAAACATAAAAGTGTCGAGTAAAAGGTATTTCATACCCCACTTTAGTTTTCTCCTTATCTATCCATGCGTCTGGCGCATGGGGTAGCACCTCCCGCTTGAAATATTCTTCGATATTTTCTTTCAGTGGAACGTTTTCTGTATCTCGCAAGTTGCTATCTGCTTGCGGATTTCCTTTTGTCTTTCCCTTAGTTGATATTACAATTTTTCCTTCTTCATCTAACAAAGGTCGTTCTACTGTAATTGTTGTATATCCGAAATCTTGCGCATCAAAAATCTTAGAGTTTTCATTTTCATCAAACTCTCCATAGAGTTTGATGATTCGCTCAATGTCAGTCTCTCCTAATTCTTTACGTTTCGAGCCAAGACTTTTACGCATTTTTTGGAAAAATTCACTAGCGTTGATAAGCTGAATTTTTCCTTTTCGTTCTTTAGCTTTGTGATTTGACAATACCCAGATGTAGGTTGATATACCCGTGTTGTAAAACATGTCAGTAGGTAATCCAATTATCGTCTCTAGTAGGTCTTGCTCAATAACCCACTTGCGAATTTCACTTTCTCCTGAGCCAGCTCCGCCAGTGAACAACGGAGATCCATTTAAAACGATTGCGATACGCCCACCGCCTTTTTCAGGCTCTCGCATCTTACTGATTAAGTGAAGCAAGAAGAGCAAACTTCCATCTGAGATGCGTGGAAGACCTGGACCAAAGCGCCCAGCGAAACCTAAGCGTTCATACTCATCCTTGACTTCCTTTTCTGCTTTCTTCCACTCAACACCAAAAGGAGGGTTAGAAAGTCCATAGTCAAACTTTACTCCCGCATGACCATCATTTTTTAATGTATCTCCAAATTTAATATTGCTTATATCCTGACCTTTTATTAGCATGTCGCCTTTACAGATGGCGTATGACTCTGGATTTAATTCTTGTCCGCTGACAATTAGGGTTGCGTCAGGATTTAAACCATTGGGTCCAGTTAAGTATTCTTCAGCAATAGACAACATTCCACCTGTACCAGCTGTTGGGTCATAAAGTGTTCTTATTACTCCAGGTTTTGATAATGCTTCGCTATCTCCATGAAACAATAAGTCCACCATCAATCGAATAACTTCTCTTGGCGTAAAGTGCTCACCAGCTGTCTCATTTGAGAGTTCAGCAAACTTTCGAATTAACTCCTCGAATATAAGACCCATATCAGCGTTGCTAACTTGATTGGGGTGAAGATCGATTTCTGAGAATTTTTTAGCTACGAGAAACAAGAGATCAGCATTTGCTAACTTATCAATCTGGTCATCGAATTCATACTTTTCAAAAATATCGCCAACATTGCTTGAGAATCCATTGATATAGCTTAAGAGGTTAGCCTTTATTTGCGTAGGCTGCGCAAGAGCCTTATTAAGATCTAATGGGGATGAGTTATAAAAACTTTGTTTAGCAATTCTGGTTAAGAAGGGCGTTGGGTCTACGCCTTCAGCAGTCCTTTTTTTAAATTCTTCAAGAACCTTATCTTTAGTTGGTTTGAGAATACAGTCTAGACGTCTGAGAACGGTAAAGGGAAGAATGACTTTTCCATAGTCTGACTGTCTATAGCTTCCTCTTAGAAGATCAGCTACAGACCAGATGAATGATGATAGATTGGATGCGTTGCTCATAGGCTTTGTGACTTCTTGCTGAAATGATTTGTTATGTATGTCACCATCTTGGGACCATCTAACTTATCTGTTGCGGGGTTTGTACGAACATAGAAGTCGTTATCGTCGACATAAATTGGAATAGGCGATTCTTTACATTCAACTAGAAGAACATGCTTATTAAAGATTTTAATTAATCTGTAGTCTATAAAGTCGTAGACTTGACCACCAATTCGTTCTTTTATTAAATTCCGAAATTTTAGTAGATAGTCATCATGTGTTTTGTAAAACTTTGCGACTTCATAGTCAACTCCACTAATTTCACCAGAATCGTTTACACCAATGACAAGTGTTCCCCCAGAACTATTCATAAATGCGGCTATTGTTTTGACCACCGAAAGTTCAATATATTTTTCTCTTGATTGTTTTTTTACATCGAGGGTAAGCGTCTCTTTAAATTCCGTTTGCTTGGATTCGCCGCTACGAATAAGAGACATAACCTTATCGGAATCAGCTAGACCGCCCACTACTTCCAACATGATGTCAATCTGTTTCAAAGTAGTATCTGAGCTAATGGGGTTTACAGCTAAATCATCTTCAAATTGACTAATTACATCTTTAACTTTTTTTAATTTTGAAATTGAATTGATAATTTCTAACTGCTCTTTCAGCGGTGGTATAGAAACTTCAGCATCATTTAAATTCTGAAGCGTAATGTTCGGAATGAAAGACCCCGAATTTAATGAATTTAAAATTAGTTTTCCTAGTCTTGAGCAAAAAAATGACTCTAAATATTTCGCATCAACGAGTTCATGATTACATACACATTGGTAAAAGTTACTGTGGTTAGAGCTAAGATTTTCAATGTTAGACGTTACAGGCTTAGTTCCAACCTTATGTATGTACAAACTGTTGGATAAATTATCAAAATTTGATTTTGGTTTAACTGAATTTATAGATCTAAATAGATCACTCAATTTTTTTGTACCAAATTGCTTATATTCAGTTTCCAATGCTTGAATGTGTTGGTGTATTTTCCATCTTGAAAATCCTTGAAACTCACCGGGTTTGATAAAAATACCTTCTTCTAAGTTATTTCCCAAACTCTCGTTTACTATTTTTTTTGCTAAATGATCTGCTTGATCCTGGTCTTTTAATTCACAAATAATTTCTTGTGCGATTAAACCTTTTTTGACTAAAAAAAATGGAATTCTTAGGTTTGTGTAGGGCTTAAATAAGCCTTCCGGTGAATCAATAATCGCCAAAAGCTCAGCTTGATTATTTAATAATGATCTTATTCCTCTTTTGGTATTTTGAATTAATATGTTTTCACCAATTGAAAACATTAGTCCACTCTCATTTAGCAAGTTAATACTTTCTAGTATTGTTTTTGTAATATATGAGCTTGACTTACCATCAAACTCGACCTTCATACCTATTGGTAAATCGGCGAGTATTAAATCCCATTTTTCTGAAACGTTGATGCTTTCCGAATAATTCAATACTTTTTTCTTTTCACATACTATTGAATTAAAAATATTAAATTGTGAGTGATTCAATATTAGGACGTTTTTGGCTTTTAAGTTCTCGATAAGCGAATTTATGAAAGTGTTGATGATCACTTTTTTTTCTTCATTTATTTCGATCATTTTTATTTACCTTGATAGTTTCATTTGGCTCATAGTAAATAATATAGTTATTAAGTTTGTAAAACTTGCTACAGCGAGTCGAACGGGCGTAAAAACCGCCCAATAGCGAACCTTCCAAAAAACAAGTTAAGTCCTTGATTTTCTTTACCTTAATTCAGTTTAAAGGTAAAATTATCATATAAATCATGGACTTAGGAGGTTTTTTATGGCGATTTTTGGTTATGTGAGGGTGAGCACCCTTCAGCAGGCGAATGAAGGGGAGAGTCTAGAGACCCAGTTAAAGCAGATTACCTCCTATTCCAGCCTTAAAGGGTATGAAATTCCTCCTGAAAACTTCATAACAGAGCGTGGGGTGAGCGGAAGTATGGAGTTTGAAAAGCGTCCAGAGGGTTCAAGGCTCATCGAACGACTCTCTGGTGGCGACATTCTTATCTTTTCGAAGTTGGACCGAGCCTTTAGAAATACTAGAAACGCTTTAAATACCCTCCACGACTTAAAAGAGCGTGGAGTATCGGTTCACTTTATCGATCTTGGTGGAGATGTTACTAACGATGGAATTGGGTCAGTAATTTTTACTATCCTGAGTGCGTTTGCGACGTTTGAGCGTGAGCGTATCGCAACTCGAATCCGAGAGGTGAAACAGGTTCAAAAGGCTGAGGGTCGATTTTTAGGAGGTTTTACTCGCTTCGGATACAAGGTGGTTAATGAGCGACTAGTAAAAAACCCCGCACAGCAAAAGATCATCAAAGAGATGAGGGATATGCGAAGGAGGGGGATGAGCCTCAGGAGAATTTCAGGTTGGTTAAATCAAGCCCACAACCTGAAGATGTCGCACTCGACAGTAGCCACATTAATAGCTTGATTACTAATTATGGCGTGTCCTGTTACTTAATAGAGACATTAAATTAACTAATTACTTTAGTAATTAGTTAAAAAATTCTTTTGAGTCTGTTATAAAAAAATGCTTGTGACTTCCGTAATTTTGTTGTTCTATAAAAAAAGAACTCGATTATGGAGACCTAATTTTGAAAGAAATAAACTTAATCATTCCAGATCATCCTTATTCAAGAAAGTACAACTCATTAGGTGGATGTGAGGATATAAAGAGTCATCAGTGGATTCACTGTAATGTA
This sequence comes from Polynucleobacter sp. HIN5, assembly GCF_030297555.1. NCBI lineage: Bacteria > Pseudomonadati > Pseudomonadota > Betaproteobacteria > Burkholderiales > Burkholderiaceae > Polynucleobacter > Polynucleobacter sp. HIN5. The sequence continues at coordinate 575,390 of NZ_AP028136.1, forward strand.
AAGTTTATTGCTAAACCAGTTGCTTACGATCCTATTAAAAAAGCATTTTGTACTCTAAGCCCATTCACCAAATTAGGTTGGCGCATGCTCAATTGTCCGACTGAGACAATCAGCAGATGGACTATTAAAGACAGTCCAGTCGCTACTCAAGAGGGAGATAGTTTATGGCTATCATTTGAGATACTGGAAAAAATTCCAGATGCTTTTCTTAAGTTCCTATCAAAAAAATTTGAAATAAAGATTAAATTAACTTACTATCCGCCATACGTAATACAGTCAAAAGAGAAAATCTTTTTTGAAAATAAGGAGATTTTTTGAAAATTACTCTTTTATATAAAAAATACACAAGCTACTTTTGGTATGGGACTTTTTGTCTTGCTATTCTTTTATGGATTGGATATGAAGATTTAACAAAGTATGACAAGATGCTTGAGGATTCAAGTGAAATCAAAATTTATTTGAAACTAGATGGATCTTTTTCAGACTCTAAATTTAAAGAACTTGAAAAAAACAAAGGTAAACAATTTTGGGTTCATCAGCTTAATCAGGTTGACAGGAGGCTAGCGAGTTACAGAAATATTGATAGAGATTACACAAGCAATATCTTGGATAGCAGAAGACTTCGTAATAAAATTACCGAAGATTCCTATTTAAAAAGACTAAGCGAAGTAAAATCAGATAATGAAAAGAAATTAATCCAAAACTCCCATGAAGTTAGTCAGCTCAAACAAAAGGCTGATGATCTTGAAGTGGATAGTAACTACAAATTCGCTAAGGAAATGGCTGAAGTAGAAATACCAAAGTATGAAGCTTTGAGAGCTTTAATTTTACTTAAGCTTGAGCAATACAAGTAATCAGTTCAATATATTAAAAACCATAAAACTCACCCTCAAACTGAGATCTTCTAAAAGGTAAACAAGTCCGCAATCTGAAGATGTCGCACTCCACAGTAACATCTCTTTTATAAACTTTATAGTCATAAAGCTATTTTAGTTAGCGGTATATTTTTTTAATTCGCTATTCCAAGACATGTTTTCACCATTATTCGTGATGGTAGCTTCGCTTAACTCACCTTCAAAACCAACTCCACCATCATCGTAGTTGACGATTAAATGACCTAAGTCTTTTGAATTGAAGAGCCATTCACCTTTGTACCTCTTCCCCTCATACCAATATGGTTCCACTCTTCTGACAGCTTTACCCTGAACGATAAGCTTCCATGTTTTCTCTGACACGGAACAGCCATGTAGCTCATTACCCCATTCCACAGATATGACTATTGGCTGAACAGATTCTTTTGGCTTCTCCCATAATTCTAAAATCGCCTCATCACTTAAGTGATCTTGCTCGGTAGAAAATAAAAAATCACAATTACGCAAACTTTGATAAAAGTGTTCGGTATCAGCAAACGCACCTTGGAATACCGCAACCGCTCCACCTTGACCATGAATCTCCATAGTCCAACCGAGGATGGCGGTATTTCCATCACCCTTATTTAATTTCACTGCGTGAACAGTTGGACAGTCATAGCCGTCGCTATTTTCCAGAACCTCAGAAATCAATTGACGAGCATACTTAATTCGTAACTTATTGGTTACTGGCTCATCCGACTCTTGGTTAGCGATTAGTTCAGAGTCCGAAAATTTCAACCAAGCCAGATGGTTAAGATTTAAAACGATCAGCTCATCATTACCCCACCCAGACACCAAGTCATCCCAAGCTTCCGTTTCATACCAATTAACCAATTCCCCAATATTCACTGGTAATGGTGTTTTTTTATAAAAATGATCAATAACTTGATCGCTAATTGGGAGGAGTGAAGTTGGTAGTTTAGTTGTCATGAAAATCTACCTAAAAACCCAAGCTCTACTTGCTTTACAGCATCAGCAATTGTTTTGAAGCCGATATAGACGTAACCTTCATTTTCGGTTAAAGAAATAGAATTTGCTTTTAATTTAATTTCAGTGAACTTTGATTTCATTTGAATTGGAACTTTTCCAATGTGACCATGTACAAACCGATTTCGAATTTCTCTAAGCACATCAAATGTCGCCCATGTTTGAGATGGAATGCTTATTTCACACCCAGCAACTGTTTTAAGCCATTTAATATAGCGATTAGCTAATGGAATATTTTCTTTTGGAATCGCCCCATCAGAGTTCATTTCAATTCGAGCTGATTCTATGACTTCAAGTAAAAAACTTTCAAACAATGAAAACATCTGTGTCAACATAGCCGAAAAAATAAAGTTGTCAAAATATTCAATATCTGATGAAGTTATTTCGAAATGAATATCGTTAAGTTCAGAAGAATTTTCCTTGGCTTTTGTAATTATCGATGATGTTTTTGACTCCAAAATAAACTGTCTTGATGCTTTTAAATTAAGTAAAAAATAACGTTGAAGCGAAGCAAATTTACTCTCGAATTCAAAAAACGGTTTATAAAATAAACCCTCGGTTGAATATAGCTGCTCAATATTGAGAAGCTCATCTAGATCAAAAAGATTTTGTGTATTCAACTTGTAGCTTTCATCTCAGTAGGGATATGCTTTGTGCGTAGCTAAAAAGTAAGTGAAACAAGCTAGTTTTTAGAAGCTTAAATATTCTTAGGTATTTTGTAGTTTGATGGATCGCCCGAGATTTTGGAAGACGTGAAAACCATCAAAGTAAATAGTTTGATGGTTTTGTGGAGAAAATGAAATCCCTAAAAAGCAAAAAGCCCTTATAAAATAAGGGCTCTAAGTCTGAAAACTGGTTGCGGGGATAGGATTTGAACCTATGACCTTCGGGTTATGAGCCCGACGAGCTGCCAGACTGCTCCACCCCGCGTCTGAATTTTAGATTCTACCATTTATGGTGCATCCTTGTCTAGTTGAGGGGTACTGTGACACCTCAAGTGAGCGTATCATATAGGCACTGTAACTATCGGGTAGCCCTCCGGATGTCCATTAGTAACCCAGAATTTTCCAATTCATCCTTGCTTAAGCCGGTTGAAATTCACGGCACCGATGAGCATCCTAAAAAGAGTCTGCCCCTCATCATGCTTGCTGCGATTGGGGTCGTCTTTGGTGATATTGGCACAAGCCCTCTTTACGCCCTTAAAGAATGTTTTGATCCTACACATGGTATTGCCTATAGTCGTGAGGCGCTCTTTGGTGTGATTTCTATGATGATTTGGGCGCTCTTAATTGTTGTAACGCTCAAGTACGTATTTGTAGTGATGCGTGCCGATAACAAAGGTGAGGGTGGTGTACTTTCGTTGATGGCCTTAGCACTGCGTTCGATTAAAAGTGATAGTCGACAATATTTTCTGATTATGGTGATGGGAATGTTGGGCGCTTGCATGTTGCTTGGTGAATCGGTCATTACCCCCGCAATTTCGGTGCTATCCGCTGTCGAAGGAATTGCGATTGCAACACCGACCCTAGCTGACGCTGTGTTGCCTATATCTGTCATTATTCTGGTGGTACTTTTTGTGATTCAACGTTTTGGTACTGCAGCGGTCGGTAATTTATTCGGCCCGATTACCTTGATGTGGTTTATTGTGCTCGCCATATTGGGACTCATGAATATCGGTCATGCCCCTGAGATCCTGGGTGCATTTAATCCGATGTATGCATTGCAATTTGTAGTGGACTATCCCTTAACTGCTTATATCGTCATGGGCGCGGTAGTCCTAGTGGTTACTGGTGTGGAAGCACTCTATTTAGATATGGGCCACTTCGGTAAAAGGCCAGTGCGCTATGCATGGCTCTTTTTAGTATTGCCGTGTTTATTAATCAACTATTTAGGCCAAGGATCTCTACTTCTTGCTAATCCTGCTGCAGTGACTAATCCGTTTTATTTGATGGTGCCAGAGTGGGCTTTGTGGCCAGTGATTGGTTTGGCTACTGCCGCAACCGTGATTGCCTCGCAGGCTGTGATTTCAGGGGCATTCTCTCTGGTTAACCAAGCTATTCTTCTTGGCTTTGTCCCTCGTATGAATATCTTGCACACCTCTATCTCTGAGCGAGGTCAGATTTATATTCCTACAGTGAACTGGACTTTATTGATCATGGTCATTGTGACTACCGTTGAATTTGGAGAGTCAGTCAATCTCGCAGCAGCGTACGGGATTTCAGTGAGCTCGACCATGCTGATCACCACCATTTTATTGAGCATTGTGATGCGGCGTGAGTGGCATATTAATCCAATCATTATTTTTGTGATGATCATCTTATTTTTTGTTATCGATTTTGCCTTTTGGACAGCTACTTTGATCAAAATTAAAGCGGGGGGTTGGTACCCAATTGCCCTGGCTTTCTTACTTTTTACTTGCATCATTACATGGTATCGAGGCCGTCAGCTACTGCGCAATAAGCTCATTAAAGAATCAATTCCATTGGAGATGTTCATTAAAAACTTGTTGGCGCATCCACCCCATCGGGTCGATGGTACCGCTATCTTTCTGACGCCGCATATTGATTTTGTGCCGGCAGCCATGCTTCACAACCTCAAACATAATCATGTGATGCATCAGCGAATCTTTTTTCTTAAATTGAGTACATGGGATGTACCGTTTGTGCGCGACGATGAGCGCTTATCGATTAAAGATTTGGGTGGTAACGTGTTTGTAGTTCGTAGCGTGCATGGTTTTAAAGAAACGCCAGATATGAATAAAGTTCTCGAATTGATTACCAAGCAGTATGGCCAACCCTTTGATCTCATGGATACCACCTTTTTCTTGGCGCGTGATGCCATTACCCCATCCAAATCACCAGGCATGGCGGTATGGCGTGAGCGTCTTTTTGCCTGGATGATGCAAAACGCTGCTAAGCCATCGGATTTTTATAACATTCCGGCCAATCGCTTAGTCGAGTTGGGCGCCAAGGTTGAGATTTAATGACGTATAAAAATCGATCATTCGCCTTTGCCATTCTTTTTGGATTGACGATTGCCCCGGTCAATGCATCGACAAGTGACGAGCTTGAGCTTGAAAAGCTTAATCAAATCGAGACCCAACTTACCTTGCAGCGCGAATGGGCCGAATATCGTTGGAAGAAAACGAGTGCGGAGTGTTATGACAAGTTCTTTGTTAACTCTTGCCTTGGTGATGCGCGTGCGAAGTACCGGCGTGAAATTGATCCGATTCGGGCGCAAGAGGTTTTACTCAATGAAAACCAACGTATTATTAAAGAGCGTATCAAGACTGAACGCGATGCTCGCAGGGCTGCTGAGCGAGCTGATCCGAAACGTGCTCAAGAACGCGCTGAGAATGAAAAAGCATTTTTACAAAAACAAAAGGATGCGGCAGCCCGTGCTGCAGACATAGAGGAGCGTCGCAAGGATGCCCCACGACGTGCCCAAGAAAATAAATCAGGCGTGAAATTAGACTGATATGGCGAAGACCAAAACCCTCTATGTTTGCCAAGCGTGTGGAGGTAGCTCTCCTAAATGGCAGGGCCAATGTCCTGCATGCGATGCATGGAACACGCTTGAAGAGTCTTTGGCTGAGACCGCCAACCATCGTTTTCAGGGATTGGCCAAGTCAATCCCGCGACAAAAATTAGTGAGCATTGATGCGCAGGATTCGCCTCGTTTGCCCACAGGAATTACGGAGCTCGATCGCGTGCTGGGTGGGGGATTGGTGGCGGGCGGTGTGGTCTTGCTCGGCGGTGATCCTGGGATTGGTAAGTCCACCTTATTATTACAAGCCCTCGCTGAGCTGAGTATGCAAGGGATTGATGTTTTATATAGCTCCGGGGAGGAGTCCGCCGCTCAAATTGCATTGCGTGCTCAGCGAATTTCTTTAAATGCGCCTCAACTTGAAATCTTGGCAGAGATTCAGTTAGAAAAGTTATTGCTATCGGTTGAGGCTGCGCAGCCGCAGGTATTGGTGGTTGATTCTATCCAAACTTTATATTCCGAGGCATTCACATCCGCACCTGGATCAGTCGCTCAGGTGCGTGAGTGCGCCGCCCAGTTAACACGTCTCGCAAAGTCAAGTGGCATCTGTATTTTATTGGTTGGTCACGTGACCAAGGATGGTCATCTAGCTGGTCCACGCGTACTTGAACATATTGTCGATACGGTTTTGTATTTCGAGGGCGATACCCATTCGTCATTTCGCTTAGTGCGCTCGATTAAAAACCGTTTTGGCGCAGTTAACGAGCTTGGCGTTTTTGCAATGACTGAGAAAGGTCTCAAGGGTGTCAATAATCCGTCCGCTCTTTTTCTATCGCAACATCCGCAAACGGTGCCTGGCTCCTGTGTATTGGTAACGCAGGAGGGGAGTCGGCCGCTATTGGTTGAGATTCAGGCACTGGTTGATACGGCGCATATCCCTAACCCCAGGCGCTTAGCAGTCGGTTTAGAACAGGCGCGTTTGGCGATGTTATTAGCCGTCTTGCACCGTCATGCTGGAATCGCTTGCTTTGATCAAGATGTTTTCCTCAACGCAGTGGGTGGGGTCAAAATTACCGAGCCCGCCGCTGACCTTGCTGTTCTCCTTGCCATCACATCCTCAATCCGCAATCGCGCCCTACCAAAACATTTGGTGGTATTTGGTGAGGTTGGTTTGGCCGGAGAAATTCGCCCATGCCCGCGAGGTCAGGAGAGACTCAAGGAAGCTGCCAAATTAGGATTTAAGATCGCGATCATTCCAAAGGCTAATTTGCCAAAATCAAAAATTGCTGATTTACAAATGATTGCAGTCGAGCGAATTGATGAGGCGATTGCTGCTGTCAACGACCTGTTCTAGGAAGTGCTAGCGACGTAATTCCCCTGCCTCAATCAAGCAGACCTGCCGATCGCCCGCAGATACATCCATCCAAATCGGAGAAAGATGCCCAAAAGCCTTTTGAAAATGATCATATTCATTACCGATCTCAAGTACTAATGCGCCACGTTCATGGAGATATTCGCCGGCCGAGTGAATGATCTGACGAACCAGATCCATGCCATCTGATCCACCAGCAAGTGCCTCGTGCGGTTCAGCACGGTATTCTGGAGGCAGAGCTTGCATTGATTGCTCATTCACATAGGGTGGATTGCAAACAATTAAATCAAATCGTAAATCCTGCTCTGCAATGGGCTCCCATAGGTCGCCATGCAGTAATTCAATGCGATCGCATAAGTGATGGCGATCGAGATTGCGAGCAGCCAGAGCCAGGGCCGGTAAAGAGAGATCACTTGCCACAACCCGCAAGTCAGGATAGTGAAGGGCCATGAGAACTGCCAGTGAACCATTACCAGTACATAAATCAAGCACCTTGCCATCCGCGGGTAACCAAGACTCAAGGGATTCATGAGCGATTAACTCGGCGATGAATGAGCGCGGGATGATGCTTTGCGGAGTGCAGTCAAAGGGCACCCCCATTAACCACGCCTCGCCCAAAAGGTAGGCAAGAGGCTGACGTGACTCAATCCGTTGTTGAGCCACCGCGAGAGCCTTTTGGCTAAGCTCCCCAGAAATCATCGAGTCCAAATGCTCAAGAGTTTCTGAGGGCGATTGCTCCAATTGCTTACTAACAATCCACAATGCCTCAGATTGTGCATTACTCGCACCATGACCGTAATGAAGATCGGCCGACTCCAAAAGATTCTGAACGCGTTGACAACACGCATCAATTGTCATCATCGGCAAATTGGTTGGTATGGGAGTGGGGTCCATGCGCAATAGCTTACCCAGCAAATCCTTAGGCAATTAGCTTTTCGAGTGCGCGACGATAGATATTCTTTAGAGGTTCAATCGAGTTAAGTGCCACGCGTTCGTCAATCTTGTGACTGGTTGCATTCACAGGTCCAAACTCAATGAGCTGGGAGCAAATTTTGGCAATGAACCGACCATCGCTGGTGCCACCAGTAGTCGAGAGCTCCGTTTGAACTTGGGTTTCAGCCAAAATGGCCTCACGCATAGCGCCAGCTAATTCGCTATCCCCCGTTAAGAACGGTTCGCCACCTAAGGTCCAGTCGATGCTGAACTGAAGCTTGGTGTCTCGCAAGATCGATTCGACCCCAGCTTTTAACTGCTCTGGCGTACTTTCGGTTGAGAATCGGAAATTAAAGTCAATCACCAACTCGCCCGGAATGATATTGTTTGCACCGGTACCGGCATGAATGTTTGAGATCTGAAAACTGGTCGGCTGAAAGTATTGATTGCCGCGATCCCACTCTTTGGCAACCAATGCTGCTAGCGCTGGAGCGATCTCATGAATTGGATTACGACCTAAATGAGGGTAAGCAATATGCGCCTGAATTCCTTTGACTTTTAATTTTCCTGAAAGCGATCCACGTCGCCCATTTTTGATCATGTCACCGAGGCGCTCTACGGAAGTGGGCTCACCAATGATGCAGTAATCCAGTTTCTGACCCCGCTTTTTAAGGAGGTCGCATACGATCACGGTGCCATCATGGGCAGGACCCTCCTCATCACTAGTGATTAAAAAGGCAATCGATCCAGAGTGATTCGGGTGCTTTTTGACAAATTCTTCGCTTGCCACTACAAAACCGGCAAGCGAGGTTTTCATATCTGCCGCGCCGCGACCGTACAAAAATTGATCGCGCTCGGTAGGGGCAAACGGGTCATTGGTCCACTGCTCGAGTGGTCCGGTTGGAACAACATCCGTATGTCCAGCAAACGCCAGTACCTTACCTTGGGGGTTTGAGCCTCGCTTGATCGCCCAAAGATTAGTGACCGAGAAATGCTCCGGTCCGCTGACGATGGTTTCGACCTCAAAGCCAATTGCTGCTAAGCGCTTTGCAATCAGTTCTTGGCATCCACCATCCGCAGGAGTCACCGAGCGACATGCAATTAGCTCTTTGGTAAGCGAAAGGGCCGAGGTCATCAACTAGTCACGCAAGAGTTCGTTAATAGCGGTCTTTGCCCTGGTTTGAGCGTCAACTTTTTTCACAATCACTGCGGCATACAAGCTGTATTTGCCGTTGCTCGCTGGAATCGATCCTGGAACCACGACGGATCCTGCGGGTACACGACCGTAATGAACCTCACCGGTCTCGCGGTCATAAATTTTGGTGCTCTGACCAATATAGACTCCCATCGAAAGAACGCTGTTTTCTTCAATCACCACTCCTTCAACCACTTCGGAGCGAGCGCCAATAAAGCAGTTGTCTTCGATAATGACAGGGCCCGCTTGAATGGGCTCTAGAACACCACCAATGCCAACGCCGCCAGAGAGATGTACGTTTTTACCAATTTGTGCACACGATCCAACCGTGGCCCAGGTATCGACCATCGTGCCTTCGTCCACGTAGGCGCCAATGTTGACATAGGAGGGCATGAGAACAACGTTTTTGCCAATGAATGACCCGCGACGTGCAAAAGCCGGTGGCACCACCCGAAATCCACCTTTTGCAAAGTCTTCGGGTGAGTAATTTGCAAATTTGCTGGGTACCTTGTCGTAAAACTGAGTAAACCCACCTGCAGCCATTGGTTGGTTATCCTCGAGGCGAAACGAAAGCAGAACCGCTTTTTTGACCCATTGATTAACGTCCCATTGACCGACGGCTCGTTTCTGAGCAACACGAATGGAGCCATTGTTAAGACCCTCTAAAACAGTGCTAACCGCTTGTTTGATATCGGCCGGCGCTGAGCTTGGAGATAGATTGCCACGGTTTTCCCAGGCTTGATCAATGGTGTTTTGTAGGGCTTGCGTCATAAGGTGTGGATAACTATAGGATTGATAAGGATTTTTAGAAAAAACTCAATTTTGGATGCTTATCAATCATTATATTGGGGCTTGTACGGAAGGGTTAAATGGTCCTGGGATTGTTATCATCATGGATTAGAACGTTTGGACCATTAATCCCCTAATTTGCCTCACTAAGAAGAACATCCGTGCAACTCAAATCAATCAAATTATCTGGCTTTAAATCTTTTGTTGACCCAACCCATTTTGAGTTACCTGGCCAGTTAATTGGTGTGGTTGGTCCCAATGGTTGTGGCAAGTCAAACATCATTGATGCGGTTCGTTGGGTGCTCGGGGAGTCACGAGCAAGCGAGTTGCGCGGTGAGTCGATGCAAGACGTGATCTTTAATGGCTCTGGCTTACGTAAGCCATCTGGTCGAGCCAGCGTGGAACTCATTTTTGATAATGCCGATGGTCGCGCGCAGGGTCAATGGTCTAGTTTTGCTGAGCTCTCGGTTAAGCGTGTCTTGACCCGCGACGGTAACTCGAGCTATTACATTAATAATCAAGTAGTACGCCGCAAAGATGTGCAAGACATCTTTCTGGGAACCGGTCTTGGTCCACGTGCTTATGCCATTATTGGTCAGGGCACGATTTCGCGTATTTTGGAGTCCAAGCCCGAGGAGCTGCGCGTGTTTTTGGAGGAGGCTGCTGGCGTCTCGAAATATAAGGAGCGTCGCAAAGAAACCGCCGCTCGCCTAGAAGATACTCAAGAGAACCTGGTTCGCGTACAGGACATTTTGCGGGAACTGGAACAACAGCTGGCACGCTTGGAGGCGCAGGCCGAGGTGGCTAGCCGCCATAACGAACTTCTGACGCAAATGAAATCCCAGCAGCAACTACTTTGGTTTGTAAAGCAAACGGAGTCGGGTAAGGAACAAGAGAAACACGCTAACTCGATTCGGGAAACCCAAGTCAAACTAGAAGAAGAAACTGCAAAGTTACGTCATGCAGAATCCGAACTAGAAACAATGCGCACGCAGCAGTATGCGCTGCAGGACGTCGTATCAAAAGCACAGGGCGATTTGTACGAGACCAATGCGGAAATTAGTCAAGTTGAAGCCGAGATTAAATACGTTCATGAATCCCGCCAGCGCCTTCAAGAGCAAGTCGCTGATTTGCAGGCCCAGCTTGATCGCTGGACCACGCAAGAGAAGGAGGCTGCTCAGGCACAGCGTCAGGCCGAGCAGGAGTTTCGGTCTGCGAGTGAGAACGAAACAAAACTGCAAGCAGAGTTTCAGGCTCTTCAATCGCAAGCTCCTTCTTACGATGAACGTTTCCAATTGGCAACCCAAGTACTCGATGGGGCGCGCTCTTCATTAGCAAGCCTTGAGCAGCGACTCGTTAGTTTGCAAGAACGGATTCATGCTGGTGAAGCCCAGTTTGAAGATGCCAGCTCACGGTCGACTCGTTTACAGGATGAGTTGGCGACGATGCGAAAACCGGATGACCAAGCCTTACAAATGGCTACAGATCGTCACATCATGGCTTTGCGCAAAGCGGATGAGGCAAAAGCGAAGGCTCTTCAGAACCAAGAGCACGTACCGGTAACTGACGCCAAGCGTCAGGCCGCATTGGATCAGATTCAAAAAGCCAATCAGGATGTGCAGCAAAGCGAGGCCAAACTCAGCGCACTGGCTGCTTTACAAGCAAGTGTTCAAGCACAAGGCAAGATTGGCCCTTGGTTAGAAAGTAAAGGTTTAAAAGAGAGCAAACGCTTATGGCAGGAGCTTAAAGTTGAAAAGGGTTGGGAACCTGCCCTGGAGTCAGTATTACGCGAACGCCTAGCGGCATTGACAGGTAAAAGTCTGAATGAGACCCTAAGCCTTGCTAAAGAAGCGCCGCCAAGCCGCCTGGCAATTCTCTTGACCGATGATTTGGAGTCTGGGGAAATGAAGGCTCCATCCGGATTTATGCCATTCATCTCACGTGTGCAGGCATCGGGTGTCATCGCCAATGTTTTGCAAGAGTGGTTGAGTAATATTTATATCGCTGATACCTTGGAGGATGCTTTGCGGCGACGCACGCAACTCGGCCGCGGCGCTGCTTTGGTTACCGCACAAGGACATTTGGTGACACGTGCTGGAGTCCAGTTGTATGCACCAGATTCTGAGCAGGCGGGAATGTTGGCCCGTGCACAGGAGATGGTAAGCCTTGAGAAGCAACTTAAGGCACAGCAGTTAATTCAGAGCGAGTTACAAAGTGAGCTCGAGCAAGCCAATGCGAACTATCAGGCCGCACTTGCTGCTGCCGATCAATCCCGAGTTGCAGCCGAACAAGCGGTTCAAGAAGCACATGCCTTTGAAGTTGAAAAAATGCAGCTGGTGCAAGCTAAAGAGCAGTACAGTACTCGGGCTGCACAAATCGATTCTGAGTTATCGGAAATTAATCAGCAGTTGAGGAGTATTTCAGAGGCGAAGACTCAAACTGAAGGGCAGCTTCGTGATGCGAACGCTCAAAAAGTGGATCTGGAATCTCAGCTCACGACTGCTCAGAGTGGTTTAGAGCAAGCGAGTACCGCGCGCGAGCAATTACGCCTTGCCTTGCGTCAAGCAGAAATGACCGCTCAAGAAGCCGCATTTAATAGTCGTTCCTTACAACAACGCATCAACGATCTGCAGCGTGATCAAAGTACGGCCAGAACTCAAATTATGGAGCTTCAAGACCGCTTTGATGCTAATCAAAATGAGTTAAAGACCTTAAGTGATGAGGCGGCACAAAACAAATTACAAAGTTTGTTGGTCACCCGTTCTGAGCGCGAGGCTTCGTTAGCGAAGGCAAGAACAGAGCAAGAGGCGATGCAGCACCAGTTACGTCAGGCGGATGAAGCGCGTTTAATGCTTGAGCAAACCTTACAGCCGATGCGCGACCGAGTGGTTGATCTGCAGTTGCGAGAGCAAGCAGCTCGCTTAAGTTATGAGCAGTTCACAACCCTATTGAATGACGATGAAGCGGATTACCAAGCGCTTGCTGAGCGCTATAGCCCTGATCTGCGTGCAAGCAGTCTGCAAGGGGAGGTCACTCGCCTTAATAATGAGATTCAATCATTGGGACCCGTCAATATGGCGGCTCTTGATGAGCTATCGAGTAGCCGTGAGCGCAAGTCATTCTTAGATGCGCAATCAGCCGATTTAAATGAGGCGATCCAGACATTGACAGATGCGATTGCAAAGATTGATGCTGAGACGCGTGATCTATTACAAGGCACGTTTGATCAGGTGAACACCCATTTTGGGCGATTGTTCCCTGAGCTCTTTGGTGGTGGTAATGCGCAGCTCGTTATGACAGGCGAAGAGATCTTAGATGCAGGTGTCCAAGTGATGGCGCAGCCGCCCGGTAAGAAAAATAGCACAATTCATTTACTCTCCGGTGGGGAGAAGGCTCTGACAGCTATCGCCTTAGTCTTCTCCTTATTCTTACTAAATCCAGCACCGTTCTGTTTGCTCGATGAGGTGGATGCCCCCCTTGATGATGCGAATACGATGCGCTATTCTGAGATGGTCGCGCGGATGTCGGATAAAACTCAGTTCGTCTTTATTTCACACAACAAGATCACCATGGAAATTGCCAGCCAATTAATTGGCGTCACGATGCAGGAACAAGGCGTATCGCGGATTGTTGCCGTTGATATTGCATCGGCTGTTTCGATGGTGGAGGCGGCTTAATGCCGCTTGATCAATTCGCATCTCAATTGGGTTTGTCTGAGCTTCAACTGGCGCTTGGAGTGGTTGGGGTTCTTTTCTTAGTTTGGGTGGTGATCTATAACGTTCGTAATGCTCGAGCAAAATCCAAAGTAACAGAAGAGCGTGTTGAGCCAAGTTCTAATGTCTTTCATGAGGAGCCAAGCGAGGTCTCCCCTGTTTCTGTTCATCCAGTAAACCAATTCCCCGCACCTCAAACGATTGATCCCCGGATCGATTGTGTGATCACTTTACGTTTTAACCAAGCCATTTCTGGAGTGGAAATCTTAGATGCTCTCAAATCATGGAGCGATCTTCCAATTGCATGGATGGCTGATGGGCTTCATGCAACCGGCCCAAATGAGGGCGTTTGGGAGACCCTTGAGGCAGATCATTCGTATCTTGAGATTCAGCTTGCGGTTCAGCTTGCCAGTCGACGGGGCCCCATTGGGGTTCTTGAGTTATCGGACTTCTGTTCCCGTGTTCAGGCATTGGCGGAGTCTCTGGACGCCCAAATCGATATGCCGGCGGTGAATGCCATGCTTGAGAGCGCAAAAGAGTTAGATGCCCTTGCGGCGCAAAGCGATATCTTATTGGGAATGAATATTGTGTTTGATCAGCAAACATGGTCTTGGCCCCATATTGAGTCCGCTCTCACCCAAAGAGGCTACCGTATGAGCCCACAGGGGTACGTCTTTGAATATGCAGTGGATGGCAAGCCGGTATTTCGGACAGGGGCGTTTGATCGGCAAGCGCCGATTGAACAAATTACCTTCTTATTAGAAGTACCTATAGTTGCACAGCATTTGCGACCCTTTGAGCTCATGCTCAATGAGGCTGCCGATGTGGCGCAGGCCTTGCAAGGACGCTTGGTTGATGACAATGGGGTTCACTTGACCGAGAACTCGGTGTATGTGATTCGCCAGCAACTTGACTCTCTTTATGCTCAGCTTGACAAAGCAGGCATCCCAGCAGGGTCAAGTACAGCACTCCGTTTATTCTCTTAGGACTCGATCTTGAGTCAAGATAGATCCTCGGCCGCGGATCGTTATCATTATTTACAGCAAGAGCTTGCTCGTCTTGAGCATGCATATTATGTCTTAGACCAGCCCTTAGTTCCTGATGCTGAGTACGACCGTTTGTATCGCGAGTTATTGGATCTTGAGGTGCAGCACCCGGATTGGGTGACCCCCGACTCTTTATCGCAGCGGGTGGGAGGCGCTCCTCTTAAAGAATTTATGGAGATCAAGCATTCGGTCCCGATGCTCTCTTTAAACAATGCCTTTGAGGAGTCTGAACTGATTGGGTTTGATCGACGTTGTCGTGAGGGCTTGGGTTTAGATCGCGTGGAGTACGCATGTGAACTGAAGTTTGATGGCTTGGCAATCTCATTGCGCTATGAGAACGGCGTCTTGGTCCAGGCAGCAACCCGCGGCGACGGGGCGAGTGGCGAGGATGTGACGAGTAATATCCGAACCATTCGGGCAATCCCATTACGTTTACTGGGGCCCAATCTTCCAAAGGTGATTGAAGTTCGTGGCGAGGTATTTATGCATCGAACGGATTTTGAGAAGATGAACAAAATTGCTGCAGCAAATGGTGAAAAAGAGTTTGCAAACCCACGCAATGCCGCCGCTGGAAGCTTGCGTCAGCTGGATTCAAAGATCACTGCAAAACGCCCCTTAAGCTTCTTTGCCTATGGCCTGGGCGCTTTAGAGCCAAGTCAATGGCTACCCTCAACCCATAGTGAGTTGCTCAATCAGTACGAAGCGCTTGGTTTACCTGTTTGCCGAGAGCGAAGGGTAGTGAATTCGCTCGATGGCTTAATGACGTTCTACACTGAAATTGCTGCCAAGCGTCAACAGTTACCGTATGAGATTGATGGCGTAGTTTATAAGGTGAACTCCTTTGCTGAGCAAGCGCAACTGGGGTATGTATCGCGTGCACCACGCTTTGCCATTGCGCACAAATATCCTGCGCAAGAAGAAATCACCACGGTCCTTGGAATTGATGTGCAAGTAGGTAGAACCGGGGCGATTACACCCGTGGCTCGCTTAGCACCGGTTTTGGTGGGTGGCGTCACCGTAACCAATGCCACCTTACATAATGAGGATGAAGTGCGACGTAAAGATGTCCGCATCGGTGACGCGGTAGTCGTTCGTCGAGCGGGTGATGTGATCCCAGAGGTGGTATCCGTCGTCTTGGATCGCAGGCCAGCTGATGCACAGATCTTTGTCATGCCAACCCGCTGCCCGGTGTGTGAGTCGCATATTGAGCGCTTATCGGACGAAGCGGTTGCCCGCTGTAGTGGGGGCCTATTCTGCGCAGCCCAACGCAAGCAAGCGTTATTGCATTTTGCACAACGCCGCGCGATGGATATTGAAGGCTTGGGTGACAAAATTGTGGATCAGTTGGTTGATCTCAACTTGGTTCGTACTCCAGCAGATCTCTATCGCCTGGGATTTACTGCTTTAGTCAACATGGAACGCATGGGCGAGAAATCCGCTGATAACCTCTTGCAATCCATTGTTCAATCGAAGAAAACTACCTTGGCCCGATTTATCTTTGGATTAGGGATTCGTCATGTGGGCGAAAGTACTGCTAAAGATCTGTCGAAGCACTTTGGAGATATCCATGCCTTAATGGATGCCCCAATGGATGAATTACTCACGGTTCATGATGTTGGACCGGTGGTCGCTGATTCAATCATGAGTTTTATGTCAGAACCCCATAACCGCGAGGTCATTGAGCAACTACTCGCATCTGGTATCGAATTTCAGAAAGAAGAACGAATCGAAGCCGTTGATTTAAGTGGTAAGACCTTTGTTCTGACCGGAACACTCCCAACACTCTCTCGAGATCAAGCAAAAGAACTCCTCGAGGCTGCCGGAGCTAAAGTGGCAGGCTCAGTCTCTCAAAAAACCTCATTCGTGGTTGCTGGCTCAGAAGCCGGAAGCAAGTTAGATAAAGCGACTGAGCTTGGTATACCTATTTTGGATGAAGCAACACTACTCATAATGTTAGATGTAGGAAAAAACTGACAACAAAATCAGTTTGGTATTTAGGGCTTTGAACCTTATTCTTTTGGTTTCTCAATTGACCAATAAATATGAATTCAGCCCATTTGTTTACAAAGTACTTTACTACCAACCCTATTGAGTTACTTCGTCAAATTTATCAATTTACTTTGATCAACTCAAAGTTGATATGGAGTAATAAGTTTCAAATTCACGGTCACATTACCGCCAGCGGACTTGTTATCAAGAACGATAAGGTTCTTCTAATCCGACATCCTTATATTGGTAAGTATTTTCAGCCTGGAGGACATATTGATGATGATGAGACTTATTTGGAAGCCGCAATTCGTGAAGTGCATGAGGAAACAGGTTGGATATGCGTTCCATCAAAAGAATGCGGTCATGTTTTGGATATCGACGTGCATTTGATACCTGAGAATGCAAAAAAGTTTGAGGGTGCCCATTGGCACATTGATCTGTGCTACCAGTTGAATCCTATAGAGCAAACTGCTGCAAGCGAGAGCCTATCTGCCGAATGGATTGAGATTGGTCGTGTTGAATCCCCAAGAGTTCGTAGGGCATTTAAAAAAGCAATGCGTCTTGATCAGGCTGCTAACACTTCCAGTAACTCAGTCTCGAGCTGAATTTGTAGTTTTGGATTCTTACTGAGATTGCTACCATCAAGCAGCATGATGTCTTCCACACGCTCGCCCAGTGTATTAATTCGGGCGGTATGAAGAGAGATTTGGTGCTTAGCAAGCGCTTTTGCTACTGCATACAAAAGCCCTGAACGATCCGCCGCTGATAAGGTGAGGGCAAAGTACTGATTACGCTCATCCGGCTGCAAACTAACCCGTGCTTGGATTGGAAAGCTCTTCGATTGTCGGGATAGGCGACCCATATTGGGTTCAGGTAGTGGCGCTGATTTTTTGATGGACTCCGCAAGCTCATACTCAACTAGCTGAATCAAGTCGCGATAGCTGCCACCTTCATCAACCAAATGACTACCAGATATTTGGAAGGTATCTAAGGCGTAGCCATGCTTTGTTGTATGAATCCGTGCATCCCAAATAGAAAAATGATGACGCTCAAAATAGGCGCAGATACGGGCGAATAAATCTAATTGGTCTTTGACATAAACCGCAACTTGCAAACCTTCGCCTGCTTGAGAAAGTCGGGCGCGGACAATGGGCTCATCCGTATGCACATTTGAAAAGAGATGTCGGGTGAGCCACGCAATATCGCTTGCTTCTTGGCGCAAGAAAAAGGCCACATCTAATTGCTGCCACAAAGCTTGTGGCGCATCGTCGTCAATTCCTGCCAGACGTAGTTGGGTCAGCGCCTCCTCTTTATGCTGAATCAACTCGGAGGATGGATCGGGTTTGGCGCCCCCCAGGACGCGAAGGGTTGCCCGATAGAGATCTTCCAATAGCTTGCCTTTCCAGGCGTTCCAGACTTTAGGGCTAGTACCCCGAATATCCGCAACGGTTAGTAAATAGAGTGCGGTTAAATGACGTTCATCCCGCATGCGTTTTGCAAAGGCAGTAATGACCGCGGGATCGGTAATATCTTGCTTTTGAGCAATCTGACTCATCGTCAGATGTTCGGCAACCAACCAAACTAATAGCTCGGTTTCATCGGGGGTTAGGCCATGGTCTTTGGCAAAGGTGCGCGCATCGCGTTTTCCCAGTTCGGAGTGATCGCCACCACGCCCTTTGGCAATATCATGGAAGAGGGCAGCCAAGACAATAATCCAGTTTTTATCAAAGCTTGCGATCAGGTTGCTGCAGAATGGAAACTCATGCGTATGCTCAAGGATCATGAAACGTCGCACATTACGCAAGACCATCAAGATGTGTTGATCAACCGTGTATACATGAAATAAATCATGTTGCATTTGACCGACGATACGACGGAACGAGGGTAAGTAACGCCCCAGAACACTGGTTTGGTTCATGAGACGAAAGGCGGTGGTTACCCCATCCGGTAGTTTGAGTAATTCCATAAACACAGCACGATTACGTGGGTCTTTGCGCCACGAGGCATTCATGAGCTGACGTGCGTTATAGAGCGCTCGAAAGACACTAGCTGATAGACCGTTGATCGCGGGGTTTTGGGCAAATACCAAAAAGGTCCGTAATATTTGCTCGGGGTACTTTTGGTACAGCTGAGGATCAACAATATCTAATAAACCTTGGCGCTCGATAAACATCGTGTTATCGGGACCCGAGATGGGATAGGTTGTACGGGATTCATTGGGAAATAAGATTGCTTCGATGTTTTGGAGCAGAATCGTATTGAGTTGACTCACGGCCTTGGCCGCCCAGTAATAGCGTCGCATCAGCTCTTCGCTGGCCAGTCGGCCAGATTCTTGATCAATCCCGATTTGCTTAGCTAGACCCGCTTGAAGATCAAACACCAGAACGTCCTGACGGCGTTTGGCAAGCAAATGCAAATTCGCCCGAATGTTTTGCAGTAACTTCTGATTACGGTTGAGTTCTTTGAGCTCGCGCTCCGTGATTAACCCTTTTTTGAATAAATCAGCAAAGCTATTACCAAGGGTTGCAGCTTTACTAACCCATAAGATAATTTGCAGATCACGTAATCCGCCCGGACTCTCTTTGCAATTGGGCTCAAGCGCATAGGGCGTTTCCTGAAACTTATAGTGGCGCTGCTGCTGTTCTAGTAACTTCGCTTGAAAGAATGCTTTGGGATCCATCGCCTGATCAAGACTGCGCTTAAATAATTTAAATAAACCACGATGACCGCCCAAGAGGCGTGCCTCTAAAACCGAGGTACGTACTGTAATGTCTTGTTGGGCTTCTGATAAACACTCGGACAGCGTGCGAACCGCAGAGCCGATTTCTAGACCCGAGTCCCAACACAGCGCAATAAAGGATTCTAGGTTGGACTGCAGTAGGGGATTCTCGCTGCTCGCATCATCAAGCAAAATCAAGATATCAATATCCGAATTAGGAAATAATTCAGAGCGACCATAGCCACCAACGGCAAGCAAGGCAGCATCTGTACTGAGATTGCAGCGATTCCATAAATCCAGCAACTGCTGATCGGTTGCTTGGGTTAAACGCTGCATTAACTTGCCAACATTCTGGTGGACTAAAAAATCAGAACACGCCAAGCTCCGTGCATCGTTGAGTGGATGGGATTCCGAACTCATGAGCGCGTTTTAAGGATGAGGGGAATCTAAGCAGCGATTACGCTGGGCCGATAGTTTAGGCTGCCAACACAAGCGGGAGCCTTTGGTGTATCCGCAGACCAGGTTAAGACCTCAACGCCATGGTGAGTGACTAAAACAGTATGTTCCCATTGAGCTGAAAGACTACGATCTTTTGTTTTCACGGTCCACTGATCTGGCATGGTTCGGATCTCACGTCGACCAGCATTAATCATGGGTTCAATCGTGAAGGTCATCCCTTCTTCTAATGCTTCCCCCGTACCCGGTTTTCCATAATGAAGAATCTGAGGATCTTGATGGAATACTTTACCAATGCCATGGCCGCAGTACTCGCGCACTACCGAGTAGCCAGCCTGCTCGGCATGCGACTGAATCGCAAAGCCAATATCTCCTAAACGGGCTCCAGGTTTTACCTGGGCGATGCCAAGCCACATGCATTCAAACGTGATTTGGTTCAGTCTAGCGGCCAAGATCGAGATGTCGCCAACTGCAAACATCCGGCTGGTGTCGCCATAGTAGCCGGCTTGGGTAATAACCGTGATATCGAGATTAACCACATCCCCATTTTTAAGCACCTTGTCACCTGGAATACCATGGCAAATCACATCATTGACCGAGGTGCAGATTGATGCCGGAAAAGGGGGGTAGCCTGGAGGTTGATAATTTAATGGGGCGGGAATAGTCTTTTGCACATCACGCATATACGCATGACAAAGACGGTCTAGTTCCCCAGTACTTACACCGGGTTTGACAAAGGGGCCAATGTAATCGAGAACCTCGCTCGCAAGGCGGCCAGCTTCTCGCATGCCTTGAAGATCTTTTTCATCCGTAAATACGCTGTGCATAGCGCATATTATGGCCGAATCTGGTCGATTTCGAGTAATTGCTCAATCACTAGTGGATTGATATTTAAGGTATAATTCATAAATCGGTCTCATGGTGAGACTGAAATCCCAGATCAAGCCATCCAGGGTGGCGCTTTTGAGCGCAGTCAGGACTTGATCTTAGAACCAACCCTTAGGAGATTGTAATGTCAGTGACAATGCGTGAAATGCTGGAAGCTGGGTGCCATTTTGGCCACCAAACGCGCTTCTGGTCCCCCAAGATGGCCCCCTATATTTTTGGTCATCGCAACAAAATTCATATTATTAATTTAGAGAAAACCCTGCCCATGTTTCAGGATGCCCTGAAATTTGTGCGTCAGGTAGCTGCCAACCGCGGCACGATTCTCTTTGTTGGTACCAAGCGCCAGTCGCGAGAAATTATTGCCGAAGAGGCAACCCGTGCTGGTATGCCATACGTTGATAGCCGTTGGCTTGGAGGCACCCTTACTAATTTCAAAACGGTGAAGGGTTCGATCAAGCGCTTAAAAGATATGGCTGCTGCAAAAGAGGCGGGCGATTGGGAGAAGCTCTCGAAAAAAGACGCCCTCACCAACGAGCGTGAGTTTGATAAGTTGCAAAAATCACTTGGTGGTATTCAGGACCTTAACGGTGTACCTGACGCTATTTTTGTCGTGGACGTGGGCTATCACAAAATTGCAATCACCGAAGCCAACAAACTGGGTATTCCTGTGATTGCTGTGGTGGATACCAATCACTCTCCAGAGGGCGTTGATTACATTGTTCCCGGCAACGATGACTCAAGTAAAGCGGTCATTCTTTATGTGCGCGGTATTGCAGATGCCATCCTAGAGGGTAAGGCAAATGCCGTACAGCAAGTCCTCGAGTCTGTAAAAGAGGGCGAAGAAGAGTTTGTTGAAGAAGGGAAGGAAGACTGATGCCCGCGATTACCGCAGCAATGGTTGGCGAACTCCGCGCCAAAACCGATGCTCCTATGATGGAGTGCAAAAAGGCATTAACGGAAGCCGATGGTGATTTAGTCAAAGCCGAAGAGATTCTGCGTGTGAAGTTGGGAAGCAAGGCTAGCAAAGCTGCATCACGGATTGCCGCAGAGGGTGTGATTGTTTCCTTTATTGATGGAACAACAGGTGCCCTATTGGAAGTGAACTGTGAGACCGATTTTGTATCGAAAAACGATGACTTCTTAGCATTTAGTAATGGCTGTGCCAAACTGGTTGCCGAGAAAAATCCCGCAGATGTCACCGCCTTGGCTGCTTTAGAGCTCAATGGTAAGTCTGTCGAGGCTGTACGTACTGAATTGATCGGTAAGATCGGTGAGAACATGAACCCCCGTCGCTTTAAGCGTTTTACTGGTGGCGGCCAATTAGTTTCTTATCTCCATGGCAACCGAATTGGCGTGATGGTGGAGTACGAGGGTGATGCAACAGCGGCTAAAGATGTCGCTATGCACATTGCTGCAATGAAGCCTGTTTCTTTATCGACTGCAGATGTTCCAGCAGAAAATATTGCAACCGAGCGTAAGATTGCTGAGCAAAAGGCTATAGAGTCTGGCAAGCCGGCTGATATCGCTGCCAAAATGGTTGAGGGTTCGGTTCAAAAGTATTTGAAGGAAGTTTCTTTGTTAAACCAAGCCTTTGTTAAGAACGACAAACAAAGCGTTGAGCAAATGCTAAAAGCAGCCAATACGACCATTAAATCCTTCACTCTTTATGTTGTTGGTGAGGGAATTGAAAAGCGCCAAGATGACTTTGCTGCAGAAGTCGCTGCTCAGGTTGCTGCTGCAAAGGCAACTGCCTAAGGTATATGCCGGGATATCAGCGCGTTCTACTAAAGTTGTCGGGCGAGGCCCTAATGGGTGAGGATGCCTATGGAATTAATCCAAAGACGATTGATTCCATGGTCACCGAAATTGCTGAGGTGGTTCAATTAGGCGTTGAAATCGCCATCGTCATTGGTGGCGGCAATATCTTTCGTGGTGTAGCCGGTGGCGCAGCTGGAATGGATCGGGCCACCGCTGATTACATGGGGATGTTGGCCACCATGATGAACTCGTTGGCCTTGCAAGATGCGCTCAGGCAAAAAGGCGTTGAGGCCCGAGTGCAATCTGCTTTGCGGATGGATCAAGTGGTCGAGCCCTATATTCGACCGCGAGCCATTCGAGCCATGAAAGAGGGTAAGGTCGTGATCTTTGCTGCTGGTACCGGTAACCCATTCTTTACAACTGATACTGCTGCCGCATTGCGTGCTGCAGAAATGGGTGTCGAGGTGATGCTCAAAGCAACTAAGGTGGATGGCATCTACAGCAGCGACCCAAATAAAGATCCAAGTGCAACGTTGTATTCCACTATTACTTTTGATGAGTGCCTCATCAAAAATCTTCAAGTGATGGATGCAACTGCATTTGCTTTATGCCGCGATCGAAAATTACCTATCCGTGTATTTTCGATCTTAAAACCAGGCGCATTATTAAGTGTTGTGCGGGGCGAGCCAGAAGGTACCCTAGTTCACGTTTAAAAGGAGAGTGGCATGTCGGCTGGACAAATAAAGACCAATGCAGATCAAAAAATGCAAAAGTCGATTGAAGCGTTTAAAGCTAATCTCGCAAAAATCAGAACGGGTCGTGCCAACCCAGGTATTTTGGAGCACCTCATGGTGGATTACTACGGTAATCCCACGCCAATCTCGCAAGTGGCTAATTTAGGGCTGGCCGATGCACGCACCATTAATGTGACCCCTTGGGAAAAAAATATGGTCGCGGTGGTTGAGAAGGCGATTCGCGAATCAGACCTCGGTCTAAATCCTGCAACTCAGGGTACAGTGATTCGGGTGCCAATGCCCCCCTTAACTGAGGAGCGTCGCAAAGAGCTGACCAAGGTTGTCAAAGCAGAGGGCGAAGAGACTAAGGTGGCGATTCGTAATTTACGACGCGATGCCAATGAGCATTTAAAACGTTTGACCAAAGATAAAGAGATCTCGGAAGATGATGAGCGTCGTGCCCAAGACGAGATCCAGAAACTGACGGATAAGTTTGTGGCCGATGTGGATAAATTGGTCGTTGAAAAGGAAAAGGAAATCATGACGGTTTAACCGTCATGATTTGGTCAGATGACCCAAGCCACTACCAGTTCCACGCTCGCTGTTCCTGCCGTTGGTAGTGTTCCTAGACATGTGGCCATCATCATGGATGGTAATGGTCGATGGGCAACTAAACGATTTATGCCGCGCGTAGCGGGTCATTCAGAAGGACTTGAAGCGGTTCGGAAGGTCGTTGAGGAGTGTGTCAAGCAAAACGTTCAATACTTGACCTTATTTGCTTTCAGTTCAGAGAACTGGCGCAGGCCCCCTGAGGAAGTTGGCTTTTTAGCAAAACTTTTTCTCAAATCCCTCCGCAAAGAGGTTGCTCGCCTTGCTGAAAATAATATTCGTCTGAAGATGATTGGTGACCTGAGTCGCTTTGGAACCGCGATTACAGAGATGGTCGAGTTCTCGGAAGAAAAAACGAAGGATTGCAATCGCTTAACTCTCACCATTGCCGCCAATTACGGTGGACGCTGGGATATTTTGCAGGCGATGCAAAAAGCACTTGCGCAAAACCCGCATCTTGATCCAAAGAGTATTTCCGAGGAGTGGCTGGCCCCCCATCTTTCGATGGCCTATGCGCCCGAGCCTGATTTATTTATTCGGACTGGTGGTGAACAGCGGGTGAGTAATTTTCTCTTGTGGCAATTGGCATATACCGAACTCTATTTCACGGACATTCTTTGGCCAGACTTTGATGCGACTGAGTTACAAAAAGCGTTTCTCTGGTATGCCCAGCGGGAGCGTCGCTTTGGTCGAACCAGCGCACAGCTGGTAGAAGAGTCCAGCCCCATTCCATTGTCCGATGCCGTCTAATTGGCATGCTTAAAACTCGGATCGTAACTGCCGTCATCATGCTGGCCATTTTGTTGCCAGTATTGTTTTTGTTACCCCCGATCTATCTCTCCGGATTATTTTTGCTAATCCTAGTGGCAGCCGCTTGGGAGTGGAGTCGCTTAATTGCTCCCAATGCATCGTATGCAGCCTACTTTTATGCGCTGGTGTGCGCCATGGTCGTTCTTTTTCTCTGGCTCTTTGCAATTCCAACGGTGGAAATCGCTTTACTGAGTATCGCGCTTGCGTTTTGGATCATTGGCATGCCAATGATCCTATCTCAAGGGATTCATCTTTCTTTGTTACGGTGGCGATTTATTTTTAGTGTCCTTGGCTTCATTATTTTGCCAACCGCGTGGCTATCTTTGGATGTGCTTCGTGAAATCGGCTTATGGTGGTTATTAAGTGCTTTGATATTGGTTTGGCTTGCTGATATTGGTGCTTATTTTGTTGGTAAGTCCTTTGGTCGACGAAAGCTTGCGAGCCAAATTAGTCCTGGTAAGTCTGTGGAAGGGGCTCTCGGTGGCTTAGCCCTCTGTTTGGTGTACGCCATCGGCTGTGCACACTATTTACCGGAGGGCGATACCCTATTTGGATCGTTTCAGTCGAAATGGGGCTGGGGATGGATGCTTCTCATGACGGCGGTTTTGGTGGCTTACAGCATTATGGGAGATCTATTTGAGTCGCAACTCAAGCGGATCGCGAAAGTGAAGGACAGCAGCCATTTATTGCCCGGGCATGGAGGCTTTTTGGATCGTGTCGATGCTTTATTGCCGGTCATGCCAATTGCTGCATTATTCTCGATAATGGTGAGAAGCCAATAAACGACTCCCTTTATGCACGATCTCATCACCCGAAATCTCTGTATCTTAGGATCCACCGGATCAATCGGCATGAATACGCTTGATGTGGTGCGCGCTCATCGAGATCAATTTAAGGTAAGTGCGCTCACTGCTGGTCGGCAAATCGAACGTTTGGCTGAGCAATGTTTGGAGTTCAGACCCAAGATCGCAGCGGTTCACTCTGCGACTGACGCAAGAACGCTAAAGGAACTCCTAGAAGGCAAGGGTCTGTCGATTGCTGTGCATCATGGCGAGGCAGGTCTTATTACCGCAGTCTCAGAAAGTGACTGCGATACCGTGATGGCAGCCATTGTTGGTGCCGCGGGTCTTTTGCCCACCTTACGCGCGGCTGAGCTTGGTAAGCGGGTACTGCTTGCGAATAAAGAATCTCTAGTGATGTCCGGAGATATTTTTATGAATGCCGCAATCCGAGGTGGCGCAGAGTTATTGCCAATCGATAGTGAACACAACGCAATTTTTCAGTGCTTGCCACCGCACTTCACAAGTCCCAAAAATACCTCGCGGATGAAAGAGCATTTGGGGGTTGAGGAAATTTGGTTAACGGCTTCCGGAGGCCCTTTCCGCAATACCCCAATCGATCAACTAGCGAACATCACACCGGATCAGGCATGTGCTCATCCAAATTGGGTGATGGGTCGCAAAATTTCAGTTGATTCTGCAACCATGATGAACAAGGGCCTCGAAGTGATTGAGGCGCATTGGTTGTTTGGTTTGCCGCTCGAGCAAATTAAGGTGCTGATTCATCCGGAGAGCGTGGTGCATTCCATGGTGCGGTATCGAGATGGCTCAGTCATGGCTCAGCTCGGACAGCCAGATATGCGCACACCCATCGCATTTGGCTTAGCTTGGCCCAATCGCATTGATGCTGGCGTTGCGCCTCTCAATTTGACCCAGTTATCGGGTTTGCACTTTACCGAGCCTGATCTTTTGCGTTTTCCATGCTTAGGTCTTGCCTTTACCGCTGCAAGGCAAGGGGGAACAAGCCCCACGGTTCTCAATGCTGCCAATGAGATTGCCGTCGCCGCATTTTTAGAAGGCCGTTTGCCATACCTAAAAATAGCGCAGGCTGTTGAGTTCGCACTCAATCAGCTTCCCAGTCAAAAGGCGGGATCCTTGGATGAGGTTTTAACGGTTGATCGAGAGGCTCGCCTCAAAACCAGCGATTGGATTACACGCCAATAACCATGGAAGCGATTTCAACACTTCTTTATTTCTTAATCACCATTGGGATCTTGGTGAGTTTTCATGAATTCGGCCATTACAGCGCCGCTCGGATGTGCGGGGTGAAGGTATTACGGTTTGCAGTTGGATTTGGTAAACCACTCCTGACCCTGAAATCAAAATCAGGAACCGAATGGGTCATTGCCGCGATTCCTTTGGGTGGTTATGTAAAGCTTTTAGATGGACGTGATTCAGAGCAGCAGATAGCGCCCGAGGAGCAAGCGATTGCCTTTGATACGCAACCTCTGTGGCAGCGCTCATTCATTGTTGCCGCTGGCCCGCTTGCCAACTTCTTATTAGCGGTCATCTTGTTGGCATTCATATACATCAATGGTGTCCCGCAACTTCCCGCTCAGATTCAAGCGCCGGCCGAACAAACCTTGGCAGCCCAGTTGGATATGGAAAAGGGTGATGAGATTTTGGCTTGGAAGACTGCAGGTGAAGACCAATTTATACCGATTGTGAGTTGGAATGATCTACGCTGGCGTTTATTAGATGCAATCACCGCAGAGCGCGGCTTCTCCTTGGAGCTTGAGGCGGAGTCTGGTAAGCGCCACATCGTGGAATTTAAGGGAGATGCATTGCCCCGCCTCTCCCCGGGCACGGACCCCTTTGCCCGGTTGGGCATCCTACCCATTCCAGGTAAAGATGCCGAGGGGAAGTCTACATGGTTTGAGCTCCAGCTTGGCCCTATCGACTCTCTGGTTTATGCCAGCGAACGGGTTTGGTTGATTACCAAGGTCTCGACCCGGATGATGATTGGCTTAATTACCGGGGAGACCTCCTTAAAACAGCTAAGTGGCCCGATTAGCATTGCTGATATGGCGGGTAAATCTGCCCAGTTTGGCTGGCAATCCTTCGTTTCTTTTTTGGCACTTCTTAGCATCAGCATTGGATTACTAAACCTTATCCCTTTGCCCATGTTAGATGGCGGTCAGCTCCTGTATGATGCATGGGAGTTGGTCTCTGGAAAGCGCCTATCCACTCAGTTGCAAGAAGTTTTTCAGCGATTTGGCTTTATATTAATTATTGTGCTCACACTATTTGCTGTATTTAACGATCTACAACGCTTATTTCTGTCTTCATGATCCGTTTTTCGTCAATTCCCAATCGTCTGATGCAATATTTAGCTTCATGCTTTTGCATCATTCTGTTGGCCATTGCCGGATTTAATCAGCCAGCCCTTGCTGCGGACTCATTTATTGTCAAAGACATTCGGATTGAAGGTTTGCAGCGAGTTGAGCCTGGCACCGTATTTAGCTATCTCCCCGTTCAAGTGGGTGAGCGTTTTACTCCTGAAAAGGCGGCTGATTCGATTAAGGCCTTATATGCGACTGGATTTTTTCGGGATGTTCAGATTCAGGCGCAGGGTGATGTCTTAATTGTGATTGTGGACGAGCGTCCCACAATTTCTCGTATTGAGTTCACAGGTATGAAGGAGTTTGACCCTGAAGTGGTTCGCAAATCATTGCGAAGCGTCGGGGTCGCAGACGCACGTTTTTATGACAAGGCCTTAATTGATAAAGCGGAGCAGGAGCTCAAGCGTCAATATGTGAGTAAGGGATTGTTTGCCGCTGAGGTGGTTACAACGGTAACCCCAGGAGCTCGTAACCAAGTGGCGATCTTCTTTAATATTGATGAAGGGCCGGTAGCCAAGATTAAAGAGATTAACTTTATTGGCAACAAAGTATTTAGTGAAAGTACTTTGCGCAGTGAGATGCAGTTGCAAACCGGTGGTTGGCTGTCCTGGTACTCCAAAGATAATTTGTACTCAAAGCAAAAGCTAACCGCTGATCTCGAGACCATTCGTTCGTATTATCTCAATCGGGGCTATCTCGAGTTTGTGATCGAATCGACCCAGGTTTCTATTACCCCGGATAAACGGGATATCTATTTGACAATCAGCATTCGTGAAGGAAATAAATTTACCGTCAAGAACATTAGTCTGGCCGGGGAATTGTTGGGCAAGGAAAAAGAGTTTCAGTCCCTCTTGACGATTAAAGCGGGTGATACTTTCTCATCGGCAAAGTTAGCCGAAAGTACTAAGGCTATTGCTGAGAAGTTAGGTTCGTATGGCTATGCCTTTGCGGTAATTAATCCACAACCCGACATCCGGCGCGATTTGAATGAGGTCGATATCACGCTGGTGATTGATGCGGGGCGGCGAGTGTATGTGCGCAAAGTCGAAATTACGGGCAACTCAAAGACCCGAGATTTGGTAATTCGGCGTGAAATGCGACAGTTTGAAAGTGCCTGGTTTGATAGTGATAAGATCCGAATTTCTAAGGAGCGGATTGGTCGAACCGGCTATGTGAAGGATAGTGAAATCACCACCGCTGATGTTCCTGGCTCGCCCGATCAAGTCGATGTGAACGTGAAGGTTGAGGAAAAGCCAACCGGTGCGATCTCGATTGGTGCTGGATTTTCTTCTACTGAAAAATTGATCTTGACTGCCGGTATTAACCAAGAGAATGCGTTTGGAACTGGAACCAGTATTGGTCTTAATTTCTCGCTCGGTAAGATTAATCAATCCTTAGCACTTTCGCAGTATGACCCTTACTTTACGGAAGACGGTATTAGTCGCTACACTGACCTTTTCTATCGTTCCAATAAGCCTCTGTATTACGTGGGTGATCCTGACTATCAGATTAAATCTTTTGGTACGAACTTAAAGTTTGGGGTGCCTTACACTGAGGTTGATCGGGTATTTTTTGGAACTGGCCTCGAGTTTTTTGATATCTACGTGACTCAAAATACTCCGCAACCCTATCAGACCTATGTGCAGGATTGGGGTCAGACCATACCAAGTCGACTACAAACTTATAACATTCCAATTACGGTTGGCTGGGCACGCGATGGTCGCGACAGTGCTCTGATTCCATCCAAAGGATCTTTACAGCGTTTATCAGGAGAGGTTGGAACGCCTTTGGGTAATTTGCTGTTCTACCAATTAAACGCTCAGTATCAGCAATACCACTCATTCTCCAAGGGCAATATCTTGTCTTTCAATGGTGAAATCGGCTACGGTGAGGGCTATGGTAACAAGCCATACCCCATTACCAAGAACTACTTCGTAGGTGGTATTGGCTCTGTCAGGGGGTACGCCCCTGGATCGCTTGGGCCGAAGTATTTCAACACCACCACGGGCACTTTCTTACCCACTGGCGGTCAGTCCAAGATTGTCACTAATATTGAGTACACCTTCCCAGTTCCTGGCTCGGGGGCAGATAAAACCTTGCGTCTCTTTACCTTTGCTGACGGCGGTAATGCTTTCCAGGACATCAACTTAGTTCTAAGGTACTCCTACGGGGTCGGTTTATCATGGATATCTCCATTGGGTCCGTTAAAATTTAGCTACGGTATTCCAATCAATGCACAGCCAACGGATAATATCCAAAGACTGCAGTTTCAGGTGGGTACAGCGTTTTAATCGTAAGGAAAATGATGATGATTCAGGGATTAATGACCAAAGGGTCTAAATTAGTTATAACCGCATTCTTGACGGGTATTTGTTCTGTCGCTTTTGCTCAAGAAGCTGCACCTCGTATTGCGTTTGTGAATGCCGAGAAGATTTTTGTTGAGTCCAATATGGCAAAAGCAGCTCAATCGCGTTTGCAAAATGAGTTTGCAAAACGTCAAAATGAAATTCGGGATGGCGCTCAGAAAATTAAGGCCGCTGCAGAGAAATTGGA
Source organism: Polynucleobacter sp. HIN5 (assembly GCF_030297555.1). Lineage (NCBI taxonomy): Bacteria > Pseudomonadati > Pseudomonadota > Betaproteobacteria > Burkholderiales > Burkholderiaceae > Polynucleobacter > Polynucleobacter sp. HIN5. The sequence continues at coordinate 605,519 of NZ_AP028136.1, forward strand.
TAAAGACGCTGCCGTGATGCCTGAGGCTGAGAGAATTCGCAAGCAGAGGGAGTTGGCCGACTTTGACCGTGAGTTGCAACGCAAGAATCGCGAGTTAAACGATGATGCCAATCAACGTAATGCGGAAGAGCGAGCAAAAATTGCTGAAAAGGCTAATCTTGCCATTCGGCAGGTGGCTGAACAGCGTAAGATCGACGTGATTTTTCAAGAACCCCCAGCCTACCTCAATCCGAGACTTGATGTGACCGATGAGGTTATAAAGGTCTTAAATAATCTCAAGTAATTCAGATGCCAACCGCCCTCGAGCTAGCCGAACAATTTCAAGTTAGCTTGGTGGGGGATGGTTCCCGATTATTGCGAGGGCTTGCTCCGCTTGAGCGAGCCCAATCTGACGAGATCTCCTTTTTATCGAATCCCCTCTATCGCCAACAGGCGCTTGAAAGTGGTGCGGGTGCATTAATTCTCAGTGAAGCAGACTTGCAGTTCTTGCAAGACCATTCTCGGTCTGCTGGGACGGCCTACCTTGTTTCAAAAAATCCCTATGCCAGCTTCGCCAAAATAGCGCAGTGGTTTGCAAAGCAAAGTGCTCCAATCTACCATCCAGGAATTAGTCCCATGGCAGTCGTCGATAAAACTGCCGTGATCCCCGCCTCATGTCATATTGGACCCTTTGTCCAGATTGGCCCTGGAGTTCGTTTGGGAGAGCGCACGGTTCTTTTAGGTCAAATCAGCATTGGTGAGGGCGCTAGCTTAGGGGATGATTGCCTCATTTACCCCAACGTGACGATTTATCACAATTGTGCAGTGGGTGATCGTTGCATTGTTCATAGCGGTGCCGTGATTGGTGCCGACGGTTTTGGCTTTGCCCCTGACTTTTCATCGCAAGGTGGTCAATGGCTCAAAATCCCACAAACGGGTGGGGTGAGGATTGGTCAGGATGTTGAAGTGGGTGCTTGTACGACGATTGATCGGGGTGCGATGGCGAACACCACGATTGGCGATGGTTGCAAGATTGACAACCAAGTACAAATTGCCCACAACGTGGAAATTGGTGTTCATACCGTGATCGCTGGATGCGCCGCCATCGCCGGTAGTACGACCATTGGTAATTACTGCGTGATTGGCGGCAATGCCAATTTTGCAGGCCATCTTCAGATTGCAGACCGAACCACCGTATCGGGTGGCACCCCTGTAATTCGTTCTATAACCGAGCCTGGTACCCACATTACCGGTGTATTCCCATCGATGCCCCATTCCGCCTGGGAGCGAAATGCTGCGATTTTGCGCGGACTGGATAAAATACGGGAGCGGATTCGGAGCCTTGAGAGCAAACCATCCGATTCGGTTAGTAAACCCGATCAGTAACTATTTTATGGATACGCTATGAGTCAAGCAGTGATTGATATTCACAAGATTCTGAAACTACTACCCCATCGATATCCATTTTTGTTGGTCGATCGGGTCATTGAGTTAGATCCTGGAAAAACCATCAAAGCATTGAAAAATGTCACGATGAATGAGCCATTCTTTCAAGGTCACTTCCCTGACTTTCCGGTGATGCCCGGTGTTCTCATTATTGAAGCCCTCGCTCAAACTGCAGCACTCTTAACATTTTCTGAAGAGCATGACCCCGAAGATGTGTATTACTTTGCAGGAATTGATGGCGCACGTTTTAAACGGATCGTATTGCCCGGTGATCAGCTCATCATGCACGCAACATTTGAGCGCGGTAAGGCTGGAATTTATAAGTTTCAGGTCAAGGCGACCGTCCAAGATGAATTAGCAGCTGAAGCATCGATTACCTGTGCGGTTCGAAAGAAGAGTGCGTAATGGCCACAATCCATGCAAGTGCCATCGTTGATTCCAAGGCGCAATTAGCTGATAACGTCGTTATTGGTCCCTATGCGGTGATTGGGCCTCATGTCACCATGGGTTCAGGTTGCACAGTTGGTTCACACAGCGTGATTGAAGGGCACACAACACTCGGACAAGATAATCGGATCGGTCACTTTGCGGCCATCGGTGGCGAACCGCAGGATATGAAATACCGTGGTGAGCCTACCCAATTGATGATTGGTGATCGAAATACGATTCGGGAGTTCACGACTATTCATACAGGCACTGCGCAAGATCAGGGCATCACTCGGATCGGGAATGACAATTGGATTATGGCTTATGTGCATATTGCGCATGATTGCCAAATTGGTAATCACACCATCTTTTCAAGTAATGCCCAAATTGCAGGGCATGTCGAAGTAGGGGATTGGGCGATTCTTGGTGGAATGTCCGGCGTTCATCAGTTTGTGCGCATTGGTGCGCATGCCATGTTGGGCGGGGCTTCGGCGCTCGTGCAAGATATCCCCCCTTTTGTGATGGCAGCTGGTGATAAAGCTGGACCGCATGGAATCAATGTCGAGGGCTTAAAGCGACGTGGTTATTTGCCTGAGGCAATTATGGAACTGCGTAATGCCTACAAGGTTTTATATAAAGATGGGTTAAGTTTTGAAGAGGCAAAAGTCGCTATTGACGCCATGGCAAAGCAACAAGCAGATACCAAGACTCAAGAAGCCTTGCTTCAGTTTCATCAATTCTTAGCCGCCTCCAGTCGCGGCATTATCCGGTAACTGATTTTGCCGAGCCTGGCTTGTGTTGCAGGAGAGCCCTCTGGGGATTTAATCGCAGCCCCTGCGCTTTCAGCCCTAAAGCAAATACCGTCTACCCGTGATCTCAGGATGTTTGGGATTGGCGGGCCAGCCATGCAAGCAGAAGGTTTTATCTCCCGTTGGCCGATGGAGACCTTGAGTGTGAGGGGATACGTCGAAGCACTTGCGCAACTACCTGCCATTTTGCGATTACGTTCTGAGTTATTGCACTATCTTTTAAAGGTCGAGAGGCCCGATGTCTTTCTAGGTATTGATGCGCCTGACTTTAATTTGGGGGTCGAGACCCGCCTAAAGCAGCATGGAATCCCAACGCTCCATTTGGTCTCCCCATCCATTTGGGCTTGGCGAGGTGGCCGGATTCACAAAATTGCTCGTGCGGTCGATCGGGTTCTGTGCCTGTTTCCATTTGAACCGGAGATTTATGAGAAGGCTGGGATTGCTGCAAGTTATGTTGGCCACCCCTTAGCAAGTGAGATCCCAGAAATCGTGGATCAGACTGCAGCGAAGAACAGTTTGGGAATTGATGGCATCGCGATTGCGGTGTTACCCGGCAGTCGTCAGTCGGAGATTGAACTAATCGGCCCACTATTTTTTGAGACCATCGCTATTCTGGCAAACCAATTGAAGGGGCAAAAGTTTCATTTTGTTCTTCCTATTGCCGCACCTCATTTACGACCTGCCATTGAGCGTTTACAGCAACAATTCCTAATGAGTCATCCCGAGGTCCAATTGATCCTATTAGACGGAGATGCCAACCGAGCGTTAGCCGCTGCTGATGTGGTCTTGATCGCCAGCGGGACTGCAACCTTGCAGGCAGCTCTTTGGAAAAAACCCATGGTGATTTCATATAAGGTGCCTTGGCTAACGGCCCAGATTATGAAGCGACAAGGGTATTTGCCATACGTGGGTTTACCTAATATTCTGTGTGGCGAGTTTGTGGTGCCCGAGCTTTTACAAGATGCAGCCAAGCCCGAGGCCTTGGCTCGCGAAGTGATGCATTGGCTGAGTCACCCCGCAGCCGTTCAAAAACTCCAAAAGCGGTTTGAAGAGCTGCATCGCATACTGAAAAGGCCAACCGGGCTTTTAGTAGCCCAAGCGATTGAACAAACCTTGCGTGAGAGAGTCTAGTTCACCATGAGTATTTGGATTTGCGGGGTTGATGAAGTGGGGCGCGGTCCATTGGTTGGTGCAGTCGTCGCTGGAGCAGTCGTTCTGGATCCCGGGCAACCCATTATTGGGCTAAAAGACTCAAAAAAGTTAAGCCCTGCCAAGCGCGAAGTGCTTTATGCTGAAATTACCTCAAAAGCGAAGGCTTGGGGTATTGGTGAGGCATCCCCTCAAGAGATCGATGCGCTCAATATCTTGCAAGCGACCATGTTGGCGATGCAACGTGCGATCCAGTCCCTGGTTGATCAGATGGGTGAGTGGCCAGGTGAAGCCCTGATCGATGGCAATCGTTGCCCATCCCTGCCCATCCCGGCGCGCGCAATTATTCAAGGGGATGCAAAAGAGCCAGCCATCTCAGCTGCATCGATCTTGGCGAAGGTGTATCGCGATCGACAAATGCAAATCCTGCATGAACAATTTCCTCAATATGGCTTTAATCAGCATATGGGTTATCCAACTGAGGCCCATATTGCAGCTCTGAAGCACTACGGCCCATGCTTAGAGCATCGGCGCTCATTTGCGCCGGTTCGGGAGCTCATCAATGCATAACTCTAAGAGTGTTATTTCATCGAAAGAAAATAATTTGCTCAAGCGCATTCGTCAGCTTCAGCAAGCGGGCAGCAAAGGGCAGAAGGCTCGCCAGGAGTCTCAGCTTGCGGTTATGGATGGCATTCATTTATTGCAAGTCTGGCAAGGCGACCCGCGTTTACAAAGTATCTTGATTACTCCAGCCGCGCTTACGAATGCGGAGATTGCAGCGATTATTGATAGCCATTGTGAACAATGCCCAGAAGTTGAGATCCAGTTGGTTGAAGAGGCTTTATGGCCCTCTATCAGCGAGCTTGAGCGGGCTCCGCAAATCATGGGCTTAGTTCGCCTAGAGTTCCCAAAAAATACCTCGAAGAATCTGCGGGGGGACACCATTATTCTGGATGCCATTCAGGATGCTGGCAATGTCGGAACGATTTTGCGTACCGCCCTAGCCTGTCATTTCAATCAAATTGTGTGTACGGCAGGAACCGCCCATATTTGGTCGCCCAAGGTGCTTCGTGCGGCCATGGGGGCGCATCGCTACCTGACCTTTTATGAAGGGCAAAGCATCGATGATGTAACCAGTAATATTGAGGCGCCCTTGTTAGCAACCACCATGACCGCTGAGCACTCACTGTATTCAATCGAAGCGCGTCTACAAAAGTCGGTTGCTTGGGTATTTGGTAATGAGGGGCAAGGAGTCTCCCCAGGGCTTTTAGGACAAGCTACTCTAATTCGGGTTCCCCAAAATCCGAAGCTGGAGTCTTTAAATGTGGCGAGCACCGCCGCGGTTTGTTTGTACGAGACCTTACGTGCGCGAGGGCAATTTAATTCCTAAGTATCCTTAGCCCAGTATCGTTTTGTCGGAACGAATAGCTTGAAGAATGGTAGTTGCAATCTCTTCAATCGATTTGCTAGTGGTGGAGACCCATGGAATGGACTCGCGTCGCATCATGGCAGTGGCTTCATTAATCTCATATCGACAGTTTTCTAATTTGGCATAGTTACTTCCTGGGCGGCGTTCGTTTCGAATCTCTGAGAGACGCTCGGGGTCGATCGTTAAACCAAAAATCTTTTGTTTATGAGACATAAGATCCTTGGGCAACTGGCCGCGCTCAAAATCTTCAGGGATTAAGGGGTAATTGGCTGCTTTTAAGCCATATTGCATCGCTAGGTAAAGGCTGGTTGGTGTTTTGCCAACCCGAGACACGCCCACCAGAATCACATTCGCATCGATCAGATTTTGATTGGACTGGCCATCATCATGGGCTAAGGAGTAGTTAATTGCTTCAATCCGATTTTTATAGGCATCGGTATCGGCATTGTGATGCAGGCGATTGATCGCATGAGTTGAGCGCATTCCTAGAGTTTGCTCAAGAGGGGCCACAAAGGTTTGGAACATATCAAGTACTAGGGCTTTAGCTTGCCCAACAATCTGATTCACCTCTGGATTAACCAGAGTGGTAAAGACAATTGCTTGGCCATACTTGGGATCAGTACCATTGATTTGAGATACCGCATCATGGGCTTTATCCACCGTGTCCACAAATGGAATACGAACCTGTCGAAAGCTAGCCTCAAACTGAGCCAGGATCGATTGACTAAAGTTTTCAGCGGTAATACCTGTTCCATCCGAGACGATGTAAACAATGCGAGGTGGGGTATTGGCCGGAAGAGTCATGGTGTTTAGCGAGACAAAGATTGATTAAAAAATAGGCAAATTAAGGTCCGGTAATACAATAATGCTCATTCAAGTATGCCCGATTTTAGGAGCAACGCTTTAGCCAGTTTTTTAACTTTACGAGAGTCTTTATGTCTATGCAAAATAAGCAAAACGCCTATGTTTTGCCTTTTGAGGAGCTGCGTGTTGGCGATGTTGAATCGGTAGGTGGTAAAAATTCCTCACTGGGTGAAATGATTTCACAATTGGCATCTGCAGGGGTGCGTGTTCCAACCGGTTTTGCCACCACATCGATCGCATTTCGGGATTTCTTAAAACATAATCAACTGGATCAAAAGATTTCAGAACGGCTTGCTAAGCTCAATGTGGATGATGTTCGCGCTTTGGCAGAAGCGGGTGCGCAGATTCGTGCGTGGATCGAAGGAGCCGCTTTTCAACCTCAGTTAGAAGCCGATATACGGGCAGCTTTTCAAAAACTCGATGCATCCGGCAAAGGATCGTTTGCGGTCCGCTCTTCGGCAACGGCTGAGGACCTACCTGACGCTTCATTTGCAGGTCAGCAAGAAACCTTTTTGAACGTATCGGGCATTGATGATGTATTAAAAAAGATTCGTGAAGTGTTTGCATCCCTGTATAACGATCGAGCGATTTCCTATCGCGTCCACAAAGGATTTGCCCATGCCGATGTGGCGCTTTCTGCGGGTGTGCAACGCATGGTGCGCTCAGACCTTGGAGCAGCAGGCGTGATGTTCACGCTCGATACCGAGTCTGGTTTTCCTGGGGTGGTCTTTATTACCTCAAGCTATGGTTTGGGCGAGACCGTGGTGCAGGGCGCAGTCAACCCCGATGAGTTTTATGTCTTTAAAGAAACCCTAGCCAAAGGTAAAAAAGCCATCATTCGAAAGTCATTGGGATCGAAATTAATTCAGATGCAATTTGCTCCTCAAGGTTCTTCAGAGCGAGTGCAAACCGTTGAGATAGCCCCCGAAGAGCGCAATCGTTTCTCAATTAGCGATGAAGATGTCACAGAACTTGCGAAGTATGCGGTCATTATTGAGAAGCACTATGGTCGACCCATGGATATTGAATGGGGCAAAGACGGTGTGGATGGCAAGATCTACATCCTTCAAGCGCGTCCAGAGACCGTAAAGAGCCAAGCGGCCGATCAAGTGGAGCTGCGTTATCGCTTAAAGGGAAATTCAAAAGTCATCACTACTGGCCGAGCCATTGGTCAAAAAATTGGCGGTGGCCCAGTGCGCGTGATTCGAGATGCGAGCGAAATGGATCGGGTTCAGCCTGGCGATGTGTTAGTAGCCGATATGACCGATCCAAATTGGGAGCCCGTGATGAAGCGTGCCTCGGCGATTGTTACTAATCGAGGTGGAAGAACCTGCCATGCGGCCATCATTGCGCGTGAACTTGGTGTTCCTGCGGTTGTTGGTTGCAGTAATGCAACCGATGTCTTACAAGATGGTGCGGTAGTTACCGTTTCATGCGCTGAGGGTGATGAAGGACGTATTTATGATGGCCTGATTGAAACCGAGGTTACTGAGGTGAAGCGCGGTGTTCTGCCAGAGATACCAGTCAAGATCACCATGAACATCGGTAACCCTCAGTTGGCGTTTGATTTCTGCCAACTGCCGAATGCAGGTGTTGGCTTAGCTCGCTTGGAATTCATTATCAATAACTACATTGGCGTGCATCCACGCGCTGTGTTGGAGTATCCCAATATTGATGCTGATCTAAAGCGGGCAGTGGAGAGTGTGGCGCGCGGCTATTCAAGTCCTCGAGCGTTCTATGAGGATAAATTGGTCGAAGGGGTCGCAACGATTGCAGCGGCTTTTTATCCCAAGCCAGTGATTGTGCGCTTGTCGGACTTTAAGTCCAATGAGTATAAGAAGTTGATTGGTGGATCGCGCTACGAGCCAGATGAAGAAAACCCCATGCTCGGTTTTCGGGGAGCATCGCGGTATGTGTCGGAGGATTTTGGGGAAGCCTTTGCCCTCGAATGCGCCGCGATGAAGCGGGTACGCGAGGAAATGGGCTTGGATAATGTGGAGATCATGGTTCCGTTTGTGCGAACCATTGCTCAGGCAAAGCGTGTGATTGACATGATGGCCAAGTTTGGTTTGCAACGTGGAGTGAATGGCCTGAAATTGATCATGATGTGCGAGATTCCATCGAATGCCATTCTGGCCGATCAATTCCTGGAGTTCTTTGATGGTTTCTCAATCGGTTCAAACGACATGACCCAATTAACTTTGGGGCTTGATCGCGACTCTGGCATGGAGCTCTTAGCAATTGATTTCGATGAGCGCGATCCTGCTGTGGAGTTCATGATTGAGCGCTCGATTGATGCCTGCGTCAAACAAGGAAAGTATGTTGGCATTTGTGGACAGGGCCCATCGGACCACCCAGACTTTGCCAAGTGGCTAGTCAAAAAAGGAATTACCTCAATCTCACTCAACCCAGATAGTGTCGTACAAACCTGGGAGTTTTTGGCCAAGAACGGAACGTAGCTTCGTATCCAACAAGACCAATAAGGGGCGGGCAAGACCCGCCTTATTTATTTACTTCTTGGTCGTTTTACTTGGCCGTAAGCTATGCAATTCGATTTGTGGATAGGTAGGGTGCCAAGCCGTTTTGAGGACGATAAATGGTAGTACTTTCATCACACCTTTTTTGATGGAAATATGCACCTAAATGGTGCAAATAAAGATTCAGGAGAGTTGACCGCGAACGATTCTAGCCTTTTCTCGCTCCCAGTCTCGCTCTTTACTGGCCTCGCGCTTGTCGTGTTGTTTCTTACCGCGGGCAAGCCCAATTTCACATTTGACTCGGCCTTTTGAGAAGTGCAAATTGAGGGGGACCAAGGTATAGCCTCGCTGCTCAACCTTGCCGATCAATTTCCGAATCTCGCTCTCATTTAAGAGGAGCTTGCGGGTTCGGGTGGGGTCAGCATGAATATGAGTCGATGTCGAGGAGAGTGGGCTGATGTGAGAACCAATCAAATAAATTTCAGCATTGCGCACCACGACATACGCTTCTTTAATTTGCGCACGCCCAGCACGAATTGCCTTAACCTCCCACCCTTCGAGGACAAGGCCCGCTTCATAGCGTTCTTCAATAAAATAATCAAAGAACGCTTTTTTGTTATCAACGATACTCATGGTTTAGAGTTTTTATAGGTTCCACGGTTTCATTATGGCAGACGTCAATAAGACGGTTTTGATTGGTCAATCCTCTGACCGCATGTACAGCCTAGTAACGGATGTTGCGCGCTATCCAGAGTTTTTACCCTGGTGCGGCGGTGTGGATATTTATGAGCAAACCGAGACGGTGCTCGATGCCAAAATCAAGATCCACTTTAAAGGGATTGAACAATTCTTCCACACACGGAATACCAATCATCGCCCTGATTCAATTGATATGCAATTTGTTGACGGCCCGTTTAAAAAGTTCACTGGCCAGTGGCGTTTCATTCCCTTGCGTGATGATGCATGCAAGATTGAGTTCAATTTGCACTGGGAGTTCAAAAGTGCCATCTTGGATAAGATCATTGGTCCGGTGTTCTCTTATATCGCCAGCACCTTTGTCGATTGCTTTGTAAAACGTGCGGAGCAACTGTATGGCCACTAAAGCCCAGTCCATTGAAATACTCGTATGCGATGCACGCCAGGATCCCCCAGCGCTAGAGATTCATTATCTTCCGTTAAAGGATGTCTCAAAGCCGACGGTGGGTTGGGCGCTTCAAATCTTGGGTATCGCTACAGGTCAAGATGATCCAGCAATTAGTCGTAAGGGCTGTTATGGTGTATTTGGTAAGCGCAAGGATTGGAATAGCCCGCTCTATGCCGGAGACCGTTTGGAGCTTTATGCACCATTACGCATTGACCCTAAATTAGCCAGGCGAAAGAAGGCCAATCGGGATAAAGATAGCCTTCTAAAAGCTAAGGCCCTGCGCCGCCAAGCTGCAAAACCCAGACCGTAAAGGAGTCCTCGACCCAGAACCTTTATAATCGGATTTTGCGACTAGGGGTTTTGCATGCGACTCATACAAAAAGCACTGACCTTTGATGACGTGCTCCTTGTGCCGGCCTATTCGGCCGTCCTTCCTCGTGACACCAGTTTGGTCACCCAATTAACTCGCGATATTACGATCAATATTCCTTTGGTATCAGCTGCGATGGATACGGTCACTGAGGGAAGGCTCGCGATTGCCATGGCTAGTGAAGGTGGTATCGGAATCATCCACAAAAATCTAAAGCCTGCTGAGCAAGCTAAAGAGGTAGCTAAGGTAAAACGCTTTGAGTCAGGGGTTCTGCGCGATCCCATTACCATTCCTCCAGAAATGACCGTGCGTCAGGTCATTGCTTTATCGAGGGAGCATGGCTTTTCTGGGTTCCCGGTGCTTCAAGGAAAAACAGTGGTTGGCATCATCACCAATCGCGATCTTCGTTTCGAAGAGGACTTAGATGCGAGCGTAAAAGCTAAGATGACCCCGCGTGAGCGCCTCATCACCGTGAAGGAGGGCGCAAGTCTTGAAGAGGCTAAGCGCTTGATGAGTAAGCATCGCTTAGAGCGCGTACTAGTAGTCAACGACGCCTTCGAGTTACGCGGCTTGGTTACTGTTAAGGATATTTTGAAGGCCACCGAGCATCCCAATGCTGCCAAAGACGGCGAAGGAAAGTTGCGCGTTGGCGCTGCCGTTGGTGTGGGCCCGGATAATGATGAACGCGTTGATCTGCTGGTTAAGGCAGGCGTTGATGTCATTGTGGTCGACACCGCGCATGGCCATAGTCAAGGTGTTCTCGATCGCGTGAAGTGGGTCAAGAAAAACTACCCTCAGGTGCAAGTGATTGGTGGCAATATTGCGACTGGCGACGCTGCAAAAGCGCTCGCGGACCATGGCGCTGATGGTGTAAAAGTCGGCATTGGTCCAGGTTCGATTTGTACCACCCGCATCGTGGCGGGTGTCGGAGTTCCACAAATTACGGCCGTGGTGAATGTTGCCAATGCGCTCAAGGGAAGCGGTATTCCATTGATTGCGGATGGTGGTGTGCGCTATTCTGGAGATGTTGCAAAAGCCCTTGCAGCTGGTGCTAATAGCGTGATGATGGGTGGTATGTTTGCTGGGACAGAAGAGGCGCCTGGCGAAGTCTTTTTATATCAAGGGCGATCCTATAAGAGTTATCGTGGCATGGGTTCCTTAGGCGCCATGGCCGATGGTGCAGCCGATCGTTACTTCCAAGAGGACATTAGTGCTGCCAATGCCGAGAAATTGGTCCCCGAGGGGATTGAGGGGCAGGTGCCTTACAAAGGAAGCGTCCTCAGTATCTTGCATCAACTGAGTGGCGGTATTCGTTCGTCGATGGGCTATTGTGGTTGCAAAACCATTGCGGAATTACATGAGAAGGCCGGTTTTGTGGAGATTACTTCTGCAGGTGTGCGAGAGTCGCATGTCCATGATGTGAAGATCACGAAGGAAGCCCCTAACTACCACGTTGATTAAGAGTCGCTTAGGCAAAACTGTGCACGATACGATTCTGATTCTTGATTTTGGTTCACAAGTTACTCAATTGATTGCCCGCCGTGTGCGGGAGTCAAAAGTCTATTCTGAGATCTGGCCTTATGACTCGGATCCCGAACGAATCAAAACATTTGTTCAAGAGGGTCGCTGTAAAGGAATCATTCTTTCAGGTGGACCAAGTTCGGTTACAGAGCCCAATAGCCCCAGGGCCCCTGAAATTGTTTTCCAACTCAATGTTCCGGTTCTAGGTATTTGTTACGGTATGCAAACGATGGCGGCCCAACTGGGTGGTCAGGTTGCCTCGGCAGAGTCATTGGGTAAAGCACGTGAGTTTGGGTATGCCGAGGTACGCGCCCGTGGCCACACCGATTTGCTAAATGATATTGAAGACCATCGTACAGACGAGGGACATGGAATTCTCAAAGTGTGGATGAGTCATGGCGACTCGGTGACCGAGTTGCCACCCGGTTTTAAATTAATGGCCTCAACGCCGTCATGCCCAATTGCGGGGATGGCCAACGAAGAGAAGCATTTTTATGGTTTGCAATTTCATCCCGAGGTAACCCACACCCTTAAGGGCAAAGAGATCTTAAATCGTTTTGTGCATGGAATTTGCCAATGCCAAGCTGATTGGGTGATGGGTGATTACATTGCTGAAGCAGTAGCGAAGATCAAGGAGCAGGTCGGTAGCGACGAAGTTATTTTGGGTCTGTCGGGTGGTGTGGACTCCAGCGTGGCTGCAGCCCTGATTCATCGGGCCATTGGCCCTCAGCTAACGTGTGTATTTGTTGATCATGGCTTATTGCGCCTTCACGAAGGTAAGATGGTGATGGATATGTTCGCCCGAAACTTGGGAGTCAAAGTGATTCATGTGGACGCCTCGCATGAGTTCCTGTCCCAGTTAAAAGGTGTGACCGACCCGGAGCAAAAGCGCAAAATCATCGGTAAAGAATTTGTTGAGGTATTTCAGCGCGAGTCCGGCAAGATCAAAAATGCGAAGTGGCTTGCCCAAGGTACGATTTATCCGGATGTGATTGAGTCGGCAGGTCAGGGTAAAAATAGTGCCCATACCATTAAGAGTCACCACAACGTTGGCGGCCTGCCTGAAGATATGCACCTTAAACTTCTAGAGCCATTGCGGGAGTTATTCAAAGATGAAGTGCGAGCCTTGGGTGAAGAACTAGGTTTGCCAAAAGAGATGGTCGATCGCCATCCTTTCCCAGGTCCGGGACTGGGCGTCCGAATTTTAGGAGAGGTCAAACCTGAGTTTGCGGATCTTTTGCGTAGAGCGGACGCTATATTCATCGAAGAGCTTCGTCATACGATTGATCCAAGCACTAAGCAATCCTGGTACGCTTTGACGAGTCAGGCATTTGCGGTGTTTCTGCCCGTGAAATCGGTTGGGGTGATGGGGGATGGGCGCACCTATGAATACGTCGTCGCACTTCGTGCTGTACAAACCCAAGACTTTATGACTGCGCATTGGGCGCATCTACCACACGAACTGCTTGGCAAGGTATCGAATCGCATCATTAATGAGGTGCGCGGTATTAATCGTGTGGTCTTTGACATCAGTGGTAAACCACCCTCCACAATCGAGTGGGAATAGCTATTTGTCTTAAGGAGTTTCTATGAACCCCCTACGTCGCCTGGTCATTGGTTCAGCTGCTTTAGCCCCTTTGGGTTGCGCTACCGCCACCTTTGATCGCGGCATCCCAGTCGCCGCTCCCAAAAAAATCCCCAGTGTGCGTTCACCCCAAATAGGTCAGGAATGGACCTATCTGAAGTTTGATACATTCTCCAGCAAGTTGCTCGATGTGGTGACCGAGCGTGTTGAGATTGTCGGGCCAGGAGCCACGATCTCTCGCAGCAACCAAGATGGCGCAACTCTTCCAAGTGAGATTCAATCGTCGTGGGGGATAATTGCAACCGATCCGCATTGGGGTCGCATTCTGAATTATGGTCCTGCGATTCCTCTTTGGCCTGAACAAATGCAGGCCAATTGGAGTAAACAATTTACAACGCGCTATTCGATTGCGGGATATTCCGATAACTCCTTTGGTTGGCAGCAGTATATGTATTGCGCGGGTTGGGAAAAGCTTAGGGTTCCAGCGGGCGAGTTCACCTGTTTGCGCTATCAGAACCTGATTAATTTTCAGAGTGATGATGCTAATAAGGTAGATTGCATTCGTCATGAGATTATTTGGTTCGCTCCAGAAATTGGTCGTTGGGTCGCACGTGAATCCTCTGGCTCCTATCAGATCCAGGGCCAAATTGGTGCGGTGTTACTTGAGAACAGCACAGCTTGGCAACTGCGCTCCTGGAAGTAGTCCAGATGTTACTTAAATACCTTTCGTGGCGAAGCGCAGTCACGGTTACGGCTAGTTTGTTATTGACCGCATGCTTGGGTTCCGTGTCGCATATTCCAAAGACCGAGATTGCGCCCCCTCAACGTACCCCAGTCGTTCGAGCCCCTGCAGTGGGGCAGCAGTGGGTCTATGAAGTTCGTAATGTTTTTAATGGCGAGTTGGTTGATATTCTGACCGAGACCGTGGTGTCAGTGGGCCCCAAAGTACAAATTGCTAGAGAGGGTAAAAAACTAGGGAAGTTACCTGATGAGATTCAGGAGCCCTGGGGAATGAATTTGCAAGATCCCCACTGGACCCCACCGCAACGATTTACTAAGGTTGTGCCACTCTGGCCACAAGAAATGAAGCCTGGCTGGTCTGGTTTTTACCGGACCCGCTATCAGGTGGTTGGATTCCCAGATAATGATTTTTATTGGGGCTTAACCATTCAAGCAAATGCCTGGAATCGGATTAAAACGCAGGCCGGTGAGTTTGATGCTCTCTATTATGTGAACACCGCAGATTATTTTGAGAGCGACGACTTCATGCGCTACGTCAATAATCGCCGGGATCAAGTTTGGTTTGTCCCACAAATTGGGCGCTGGGTGGTACGTGAGAGTTTTGGTGAGTACCTCTGGTTGGGTATGACTGGCTGGTCGCAATCCATCAAAGAAGACTATCTGCGCTGGGAACTGATTGCGTGGAAGTAAGCGCCGCCTATGTACTCCGTTAAAGAAATTTTTGCAACTTTGCAAGGTGAGGGTGCCCAGGCCGGGCGTGCCGCTGTATTTTGCCGATTTGCAGGTTGTAATCTGTGGTCTGGGCGCGAGGAAGATCGATCATCCGCTATTTGCCAGTTTTGTGACACGGACTTCGTTGGAACCGATGGCATTGGGGGTGGTAAGTTCGCAAGCCCCGAAGAGCTTGCGCAGGCCATTGAAAACGCCTGGATTGATTCGATGCGAACCCATCGTTATCGCTATGTGGTCATGACCGGCGGAGAGCCGTTATTGCAGCTCGATGAACCCTTAATCAACGCCTTGCATGCCAAGCAATTTGAAATTGCGATTGAAACGAATGGTACGATTACTGTTCCCAAGGGGATTGACTGGGTTTGCTTAAGCCCTAAGGCGGGGGCTGAATTGATTGTGAAGCAGGCTCATGAAATTAAGTTAGTCGTTCCGCAAGTAGGGCACCAGCCGATTGAATCGGTTTTGCAACGCTTTGAAGCAATGGACTTTCGTCACCGTTACATCCAAGCGATGGATGGCCCCAATCTAAGCGACAATATAGCCTTTGCGGTTCAACTGTGCCAAAAGCACCCACTATGGCGCTTAAGTGTGCAAACCCACAAAATGATTGGAATTCGGTAATGCAGCAACTCACGATTACACGCCGTCTTGAATTTGATGCGGGTCATCGCATTCCCAATCATGGTGGGCAATGCCGCCATTTGCACGGCCATCGCTATGCAATTGAGTTAACCGTTCAAGGCCCTGTCCATGAAAGTCGCGGCCAGGCAGATGACGGCATGGTGATTGACTTTGGTGATATCAAACGAATTGCATTGACCCATTTGGTGGAGCCTTGGGATCATGCATTTTTGGTTGCCAAGCAGGACACCTTACTACTGAACTTCCTCAAAAGCCTGCCCAACCATAAAACCGTCGTATTGGATGATGTGCCAACCGTTGAGAACTTAGTCAAGTTTGCTTTTGATCGTTTAGCACCAATTTTTGCAGCCGAGACCCAAGGAAAACTTTCGCTCTTTAGTGTGCGGCTCTACGAGACCCCCAATTGCTGGGCTGATTATCCTGTTCGAGTGGCTTAAGGACGAATGGTAGCGCCACAAGACGAATCGTTTATGCGTCTTGCCATTTTGCAGGCTCAAAAGGCGGCAGCATGTAACGAGGTTCCGGTGGGTGCGGTCCTCGTATTTGACGATCAGGTGATCGGTCAAGGCTACAACCAGCCAATTAGTTTGCACGATCCCAGCGCTCATGCTGAGATGATGGCAATTCGGGAGGCAACTAAATCGCTTGAGAACTACCGTATTCCGCAATCAACCCTTTATGTAACATTGGAACCCTGCGCGATGTGCTGTGGAGCCATTCTTCATGCTAGAGTCAAACGTGTGGTGTTTGGTGCGGCCGATCCCAAAACAGGAATGGCCGGTAGCGTCGCCAACCTCTTTGACCTGAAAGCGATTAATCATCAAACAAACATTGAGGGCGGTGTTCTGGCGGATGAGTGTGGCAACCTATTGAGAGAGTTTTTTAAACAACGACGTTCATGAAGATTCATTTAATTGCTCCATCTGGCGCAAGTCCTGATATGCGTAGTCCAGAAGCTGGCTTGCGCTGGCTTAAAGAGCAGGGTGTTATGGTGCATAACGCAGCCTGCACTGAGCGAGTATTTGAGCGTTTTGCGGGGACGGACCAAGAGCGTTTAGCGGAGATGAATGCGATTCCTACAATTGATCCCAACGAGGTCGTCATGGCGGTTCGGGGTGGTTATGGACTTCATCGCTTGCTTGATGCAATTGCCTGGAAAGAGATAGCAATTTCAGTAAAACAGGGTTTGCAAATTTGTGGGCATAGTGATTTCACGGGATTTCATATGGGACTGCTTGCTAAAACTGGCGCGATGAGTTTGGCTGGGCCGATGCTGAATTATGATTTTGGACCACTGAACGAGTATGGTGAGCCTCAGACCCCAAGCGCTTTCACCTGGCGTCACTTTCAAACAGCGATTCAGTCGCGCCGCATGAGTGTTGCGGTACCCGATCTTCAGCACTTTGCTGGCGAAGTCGATCTCTCCCAAAATATTCAGGGGATGTTGTGGGGCGGTAATCTTAGTATTCTCACTACTCTGTTAGGAACCGCCTATTTTCCGAATGCGAAGCAGATTCAGGGTGGCATCCTATTCCTTGAAGACGTGAATGAACATCCCTATCGCATTGAACGAATGCTCTTGCAACTGCATGAGGCTGGTGTACTTGCTAGTCAACAAGCCATTATTTTGGGACACTTTAATCAATACCGTTTATACGAAGTCGATCGTGGTTATCAATTGGATAGTGCGATTCGATACATTCGGGAGCGTTTGACCAAGAAGATCCCGATTCTTACAGGCCTGCCATTTGGTCATGTGACCGATAAATTAACGCTACCCGTTGGCGCTCAAGTGAGTCTACAAGCGAGTTTAAAAGGATTTGTATTGGAAGGAAAATGGTAAAACGTGTATTACAAGCAATTATCTCCAGCCTGATTTTTTTGGTATCCACACCACTCATGGCACTCGAAGAACCGAAATACACTGTGATTGAAAGCGCTGCTCCATTTGAGTTACGCCAATATGCGCCCATGATCATCGCTGAGGTCACTGTGGATGGGGATATGAGTGATGCGGGAAGCAAGGGGTTTCGCTTAATCGCTGGATATATTTTTGGTAAAAATCAAACCAAGGCCAATCGATTGGACGACGCCAAATCAAATGAAAAGATTGCAATGACTGTTCCAGTCACGATGGAGCCGGCCAGTGAGAAGATTGCCATGACCGCACCAGTCACCATGGAAAACCAAGCGGGCCCTAATCAATGGCGTATGTTCTTTGTCATGCCTAGTCAGTACACCTTAGCCACCCTACCAACACCACTAAGCCCTGAGGTTAAGCTCAAGGAGATTCCGGCGCAGCGGAAGGCAGTTATTAGTTTTACTGGGTTTAACTCAGAAGAAAAGACACAAGAGAAAACTGAGGAACTCAGGGCTTGGATGAAATCGAAGAATCTAACCCCATTAGGTGAGCCACAATTGGCGCGTTACAACCCGCCTTGGAGCATTCCCTTTCTGCGACGCAATGAAGTTATGCTGGACTACTAGTTTCTAAGTCAAAAGTCGCACCCGCATCTTCACCCAAAACCCTTTGTAAGATCGGTAAGGTTCTTTCTAGAAAGGGCGCCAAGGTCCAAACTGGATTAATCACCCATACCCCGCTCGCTTGGAGTCGTCTCTCGCCAACCAAATGAGCGATACGCAGCTCGGCTCTTAACCATGGACGTTCGAACTCCTTAGATAAAGCGCGTAAGCGTTTGACGAGTTGGTTGGATTCGGAGCGTTGTAAGACGGGATACCAAATGAGATACGTACCAGTTGCAAATCGGTCTAAGGCCTCACGCACACTCGCTTCAACCGCTCGGTAATCCGACTTGAGCTCATACGATGGATCCATTAGGATCAAGCCCCGCCGGCTTGGTGGTGGTAACAGGGACTTTAAGAATACAAAGCCATCCTGTTGACGTATATCAATCTGGGAGCGCTTGCCTAAGCTTGCAATATTGGTTTCCAAAATACCAGTATCACTTGGGTGCAGCTCAAACAGTCTGAGACGATCTTGAGGGCGCAGGAGATGCGACATGATAAATGGAGAGCCGGGATATGCATCCAGCGCCCCCTTGGGATTGAAATGGCTAATCGCCTCTCGATACGACTTAAAGTCGGGTTCATCAAACTCAGGGCTTGCCCATAGACGATCAATTCCGCCTTGGCATTCTTGGCTAATTGCCGCATAACCATCGCGTAATGAGTAGATACCAGCACCAGCATGGGTATCAACAAACATCACTGCCGCATCTTTTTCTTGCAGATATTGCATGCTATGAATCAGTACCACGTGTTTTAAAACATCGGCATGATTACCCGCATGAAATGCGTGGCGGTAACTAAACATTGGATTGCGGTTTATTCTGGCGCATTACAAACACCAGCAGTGTGATGAGGACAAGCGCGCTACCGAGGTGTTGTAAAAGTTGGTTGTGCGGAAAATCCAAAACCGTAGTTTGCAAAATATAGAGCTCCAAGATCCCCGCTACTGCAATGATCCGAGGAATGAGGCTAGTTGGGGTAAGGTATTGATACTTCACATGATTCATGAGGCGACTAGCAATCAGCCCACACCAGATACCGAGTGCGGATCCCACCAAAATATCCCCCGGCCAGTGGGCACCAACGGCACTGCGTGAGATACCGGTGAGAGTGGCAATCACAAATAACACCAGCAATAAATTACGACGCGTTGGATTGGTGACAAAAAATAGAGCACTCGCTACCGAGAACACCGTGAGGGTATGACCGGAGGGTAGAGCATGTTGAAGCAGAGGGTTGCCCAAAATCGTAAAACTATTCTCGGCTAGCACACCAGCGGGCCTGGGTAAATTAATCAAGGGTTTTAAGATGAGGCTAATGACGGCGGCAAAGCCGCCTGCGAGTAGAGCGGCACAGAGCTGCCGAGGAGCAATGATGAGCAGGGGAAAGCACAAGGCAAATACTCCCCAACCATTGCCTAAGAATGTAAACCATGCCCACACCCAGTTTGGTAGAACTT
Organism: Polynucleobacter sp. HIN5; assembly: GCF_030297555.1. Classification (NCBI taxonomy): domain Bacteria; kingdom Pseudomonadati; phylum Pseudomonadota; class Betaproteobacteria; order Burkholderiales; family Burkholderiaceae; genus Polynucleobacter; species Polynucleobacter sp. HIN5. Next base: position 624,821 of record NZ_AP028136.1, read on the forward strand.
GAGCAGCTTGATTCATCCACAAAAAGAGTTCAACTTCGCGCCCACTTAATACTAAGGCGAGCCAGAGGATGAGTGGCAGAAGTGGAACCGCCCAAGCACGACCCAGCGACATGGGCATCCTTATGACGCGTGGGCGCGATCAGCCGCAGTAATTTGCACGGCCAACTGCTCCATCACCTGGGACACCGAAATGGATTTCATGCAAACATTATCCTGACAGGGTGTCTTGCGATGGTTAGCAGCACTGACGCACGGTGAGCAGGCGAGATTAGCGGTAATCGGAATTGATTTACCAAGTGAGCCATATAGAGCCGGAGTCTCTGGTCCAAATAACACCACCGTATGTAACGCAGTAACGGATGAGAAATGCCCAGGACCCGAATCATTGGTCACCATCGCATGCGCAAGCGTATAGAGGGCAGGGAGTTCAGAGAAACGAACATGGCCAGCAAAATTCAGAGCGCGCTTGACGTTGGCTGCCAAGCGTACACCCTCAACATAGGTATGCTCTGCAGGTGATCCGGTAATTAGGATTAAGTCTTCGGGATAGCGCTGATGAACTGCCATAATGAGTTCGGAGAAGCGTTCAGGAGCCCAACGCCGTTGAGGTAATAAATCACTCGCATTTGGATTAATCAAAATGATGCGCTGCTGGCCCACTTTGAATGGAATGAGGGCTTGCTGAGCTAAATTCTCAATCCGGATCTGTAAGTTTTGTTTGACACTAGGATCGATGACCGCCTTAGCGAGACGAATTTCATCATCGGTAATCGCAATTTTGCTAAATGGCAACTCCTCCTGCTCAGCAAAGGCAGCGTATACCAAGGAAATAAAATTCTTGGCAATATGGATATGGGGGTTGTAGTGCACTTTGCGTGTCAGCATGGTGCCACGCCATAAACCTTCACCATGAAAAATATCGTACCCCACCCGCCGTCTTGCACCGCATAAACCAGTCAATAGGGCAGTAAAGCGTGAGAAAAGCTCGAGATCAATCACGGTGTCAATGCGATGAACGCGGGCTTTGATTAAAAATCCCAGAGTATCAAGTGCTAATTTCCAAAGACTCGATGAATCAATCGTAAAAATATGCTTGGGATTTACAGTATTGAGCAAACTCAAGCTTGCTGCATTGCTCTTGAAGATTAAGAAGTAAATCTCTGCACCATTTGCTTGTGCTTTACGCATGGCAGGGTCCACCAAAATTGCACTACCCATCTCAGAGAGTTCAATAAATAGGAGTCGCTTGGGCGGGCCTGATTTTCTGAATGGTTTTGCAATCAAATCGAATAAAGCCACAATTGGACTGGCAAGAGCGCAAAGCGGGACACCCACCCAGTGATCAATGGTTCGCATTGCGTTAACGCTGATTGCCATTCTATTTTCCTAACAGTCGAAGACTGTATTTTATGCTGAGCGGGGCCTACTTCCGTTTAAGTAGTTGATAGGCGCCTGGAAGAACACATAACAGGGTAATGGCCCCATAACTAATTGACCCTAAAACAGTCAATGATGGGCTCACGCCCCAGAGGGCCAACACTGATGCCAAGGTGGCCTCACGCAGACCCCAACCAGAAATACTAATGGGCAGCATTAATAGCAAACTCAAGGCTGGTAAACCGATCATAAGAGCTTCGGTGGGAACATCCGCTCCATAGGCTTTTAAGCAAAAGCCAAGCGCCAGAATATTAAAACAATGAATACCGACAGCAAAAATAGCCTGCCCAATATTCGTTGGCCACGCAAAGGCAAACCGAATTCCAGATAAGGCATGATCCAAAGAAAAGCGTGCTAAGAGCGAACGAATCATGGTCATTAATGGTTGATAGGTCAGCGCAAAGGCTAATACAACGCCGCCCCCCAGCATCAGTGCCAAGACCCAATAGCCTAATTCAGTTCCCCAGGAGGCCAGGGTAGCCCCACCCAATACCAAACCAATCCCACCCAAAATGTTATTGCCCATGAGGCCGACCACGCGATCTAAGAGGGTCATCGCAAATCCCAGTCGTAATTTGGGATTCTGTTTTGCTAATTCTTCAGCGTGAGATA